>NZ_LKBC01000035.1:0-264 GCF_001400005.1 Pseudoalteromonas sp. P1-30 | reverse complement strand
TACGATTTAGAACTTATTTGTTCGTAGTGTCCACACAGATGATTGTTAATTGTAAAGAGAACAACACTTATTGTTTGGGTCTGTAGCTCAGTTGGTTAGAGCGCACCCCTGATAAGGGTGAGGTCGGTGGTTCAAATCCACCCAGACCCACCACTTCTTCTTAATCTTATCACTAAGATTGAAACGAAGTCGGATAACAAACAATAATACCAGCATATGTGGGGCTATAGCTCAGCTGGGAGAGCGCCTGCCTTGCACGCAGGA
>NZ_LKBC01000034.1:0-270 GCF_001400005.1 Pseudoalteromonas sp. P1-30 | reverse complement strand
CGCGCCAAGCATTAGCATTAATACCTTGGTTGATACCAACGACACCACACCAACCATTAATGGGACTAGTGATGCAGCCGATGGCACTACCATTAGCTTAACGTTTGAAGACAGTGCGGGGAATATTACGACTGTTGATACGACCGTCACCGGTGGCGTATGGAGCGTTGATGCGCCGAGTGAATTAGCGGAAGGCGAATACACAGTGACCGCAGAAGTAGACGATGGTCTGGGTAATATCGGCAGCGCCACAGAAACCGGTATTATTGA
>NZ_LKBC01000033.1:0-274 GCF_001400005.1 Pseudoalteromonas sp. P1-30 | reverse complement strand
AGCAGAGGATTGAAAATCCTCGTGTCCCTGGTTCGATTCCGGGTCGAGGCACCATTTACTTTAAGTTCTCAATCTTTAAAATTGAACGTGCCTTAGCACACAGTTTAGTGTGCCGACTTAGCTCAGCTGGTAGAGCAACTGACTTGTAATCAGTAGGTCAACCGTTCGACTCGGTTAGTCGGCACCACTTTCCTTTTACCGAAAGTGAATTAGTAAAGAATTATCGTGGAGGGGTTCCCGAGCGGCCAAAGGGATCAGACTGTAAATCTGACGG
>NZ_LKBC01000032.1:0-350 GCF_001400005.1 Pseudoalteromonas sp. P1-30 | reverse complement strand
GTGGTGAGATAATCACTTTTAAGACGTGTCTACAGAATAGGGTTTATCGTGTAGCAGCGAGTTTACCTCGCGTTTTATATTGAATTTTTTCGCGGCATAAAGCCGCTGCTACTCATTAATTTCACCACAGAGGGCACAGAGGCGCTTCGCGCTACACAGAGAAAACACAGGTATTGGTGATTTATTTCTCCAGTTTTTCTCCTGCTCTCCTCCTTCACTTCTCGGTGGTAACATAATCACTTTTAAACGAAAGCATGAGCTAACTACGTAGCAGCGAGTTTACCTCGCGTTTTATATAGAATTTTTTTCGCGGCATAAAGCCGCTGCTACTCATTAATTTCACCACAGAG
>NZ_LKBC01000031.1:0-569 GCF_001400005.1 Pseudoalteromonas sp. P1-30 | reverse complement strand
TTGTACCGCTGATTATAGGCGTGTTGCTATTGCTTTGTGCATCCACCTCAACTGTGAGTGTAGGTGGTGTGTTATCAAAGTCATCTGAGCTGATTGTGCGTGTGTTCCCTGCTGCATCTGTGGCTGTGGCAATCACAGAGCCTACATCCAGTAGTGATACATCAAGCCCCACCAAAGACCAATTACCGTTGGCATCGGTTGTGGTGGTGTAAGTTACACCCACTCCCCCGCCAATGAGTTGCTCGGTGATGGTGATTTCACTGCCTGCTGGTAGGTCAGACGTACCACTGAGGGTAACCAATAAACCAAGCTCGAAGGTTGGCGTAAAGGCAAGAGCCGGTGGAGTCACATCCACTTCGCCGCTGTCTGTCCCTGTGCCCGTGTTGCCCGCTGCATCCGTGATGCTCGCGCTGACACTGTAGTTACCTTCAGCTAAATCAGTCGCTGGGGTGGCACTCCAATTACCATTCGCATCAGTTTGTACATCAATAGTTTGTACGGCATTGGCTGCATCGGTAAAGGTTATCGTAACCGTGCTGTTTGGTGCATCACTGGTGCCCGTAACTGTT
>NZ_LKBC01000030.1:0-579 GCF_001400005.1 Pseudoalteromonas sp. P1-30 | reverse complement strand
TGGTTAAATCAAGCGTTGGCGCAATGGTATCAACCTCCCCTGCACCTGTGGCGGTCGCTGTGTTACCCGCTGCATCGCTTACGCTTGCACTTACGGTAAAGTTGCCTTCAGCAAGGGCTGTTGTAACCGGCACTGACCATGTACCACTTGCGCCCACTGTAGCGGTAATGGTTTGCGCTACACCGGCATTGTCTGTCACAACAATTGTCACTTCACTGCCTTGTGGCGCATCACTTGTGCCGGAGATCGTCGGTGTTGTGTCGTTGCTAACGCCGTTATCTGTAGTAACAAGGCTCGGTGGGGTTAAATCAATCTCACCGGTTTCGCTCGCGCTGCCGATATTACCCAGGCCATCGTCTACCTCGGCGGTTACCGTGTATTCACCTTCAGCTAATTCACTCGGTGCAGCAACGCTCCACACGCCACCGGTTACTGTGGTGGTTGTGGTGGTTTCAGCGCCCGCACTGTCTACAAACGTTAGGCTAATGGTGGTGCCATCGGCTGCATCGCTTGTCCCATTAATGGTTGGCGTGGTGTCGTTGGTATCAACCAAGGTATTAATGCTAATGCTTGGCGCGG
>NZ_LKBC01000029.1:0-1542 GCF_001400005.1 Pseudoalteromonas sp. P1-30 | reverse complement strand
GAATCAATGAATTAAAACCCCGTGTCTACTTTATCGGGGTCAGATCAGACCGCTGACCGCTGACCGCTGACCGTTCATGAATAAGGATTCTCTCCCATCGCTACCACCACACAAAAAATCCGTAAATCTAACTCTAACTGATGGTATTGGGGCTCTATGTGGCAGCACAGTTTATAAAAGCTTTTGTTGTGATCTTTTTCTTTAAAGTGGGCGAGTTCGTGTACGACTAGCGCTTTTAACAGTGGCTCAGGTGCGCGCAGTAAATCGCTGTTTATGGCTAAATCGTGCTTACGGGTTTTACCTTGCATGCGGTAGGTGTGGGTACCGAGTGCATTGGTAACCATATCACCTTGTTTTTTAAATGCAGCGCGTCCAAACGGTGGGGCGTTTTTTAAATACTGTTTTTTTAAATCAGTGGCGTAGCTGTAAAGTAGTTTGTCGGTGGTGATGGTGTGCGCATGTGGGTATTTTTTAAGTAAGTAGTCACATACCTTATTGTTATTTATAAGGCTTAATACTTGTTCAACAATGTTAGCTGGGTAGCCGGTAAAGTAACGTGCGTATTCACTCATTTTATTCTCTATTTAAAAAAGCGTTGGCTGGTGGGCTTCTTTTTCGCCGCTGAATGGATTTAATACCGGGTGATTATACCCTAGGTCTTCACAAAACTGCCTAGCAAGGAGTGGAGATTCTCGGTTATCGGCAGTATGAAAAAACACATACGGGGTTTTTCCCTCATCAAGCCATTGTTTTACTTTATTGAGCCACGGTTTATAAAAGGGTTTATAGTCGTTTTGTAAATCGGCTATTACAAAGCGCGCCATCGGCTGCGAGCCAGTAGCTATTGCATGTACCGGTAAGTGGGGCTTTTTTTGTTGTGCATCTATTAAAGCCTCGGTAGTGGGCTTTACTGTAAAAAGCGCACGGGTATCCATAGAAATACGGTTTATATTATTTGCCATTAATAGCTGATTAAGGGCAATTTCGGCCTCACCTTTTTTAAAAAAATCACTATGGCGTACTTCTACACCGTACTTTAGCTCTTTGGGGAGCAAGCTAATAAATTGCGTTAATTTAGGTAAATCGTTTGGACCAAACGCTTTGGGTAATTGCAGCATTATTTGCCCTGTTTTTTCAAGTATTGGGGTAAATAACGTAAGCCAGTCATTAAGTTCTGTTTGAACATTACTAAGCGCAAGTTCGTGGCTAAAGCGACGATGAAACTTAAACGTAAATTTAAAGTCCTCGGGTACGCTTTGAGCCCAGCGTAAAACAGTGCTTGGCGCTGGGTCTGCGTAAAAGCTGGTATTGCCTTCAACTGAGTTAAAATGCTGGGCATATTGGCTTAGCATATCGGCATTTTTACATTGGCGGGTAAATAAGTTGCCTTTCCAGGCGCTGCTCGACCACTGAGGGCATCCAATATATAACATAAAAAGGGTGGCTTAATGACTTCGTGGCGTAAGTGTACCAAATACATACGGTGCTTGCTGCAAATTAACATTACAAAGATCAACACGCCCTAGGGCGTGTTGATCTTTG
>NZ_LKBC01000028.1:0-1739 GCF_001400005.1 Pseudoalteromonas sp. P1-30 | reverse complement strand
TTTCATAAAATAAGTCCTAAATGTGTAAACACATTTCAGGACAAGACAATTTTAGATACAAAAAAGCCGCGCTAAAAGCACGGCTTTTTGGGCTTAATTAAAAATTAAGCTTCAGCAATAACGATTACTTTAATAGTAGCTGTTACGTCTGAGTGTACTGCGATTGCAACGTCGAATTCGCCAGTTTCACGGATAGTACCGTGAGGTAAACGAACTTCTGATTTAGCAACTTCAACACCAACAGCTGAGATAGCGTCAGCGATGTCACGAGTACCGATTGAACCGAATAGCTTACCTTCGTCACCAGCTTTAGATACTAAAGTAACTTCTGCTAATGCTTCTAGTTTGTCAGCGCGTGCTTGTGCTGCAGTTAACTGTTCAGCGATTTTCGCTTCTAAGTCTGCGCGACGAGCATCAAACGTTTCAATGTTTGCTTTAGTTGCAGGAACTGCCTTACCTTGCGGGAAAAGGAAGTTACGTGCGAAGCCAGATTTAACAACAACCTGGTCACCTAGGCCACCTAGGTTAGCGATCTTATCTAGTAGAATAACTTGCATGTTTCTACACCTTTTAAAAACTGTTAATCCGCTGCTTACTTATGTAAGTCAGTGTATGGAAGAAGGGCTAAGTAGCGAGCACGCTTAATAGCAGTTGCTAGCTGGCGCTGGTATTTAGCGCTAGTACCTGTAATACGGCTAGGTACGATTTTGCCACTTTCTGTAACATAGTTTCTAAGAGTAGCTAGATCTTTGTAATCGATTTGTTGTACGCCTTCCGCTTTAAAGCGGCAGAACTTACGACGTCTGAAATAACGTGCCATGAGATTAATTCCTCAAATAATTCTTTCTATATGCTGAGCATGCAAAACCAATTGGCTAAGGCCGTTACGACCTTCGTGGCGATTTAAAAAACCACTCACTTGCAATGCCTGCCCAACGTGCAAATGTTGAGTCTGTTGTTGCATTTGCTTACCACTGGCAACAACCTGAAGCCTAACGTAACTATTACGGTTAAGATCTGCTTCGGTTTGCATCGATTTATGTTCTACAACAAAAATACAATGCGGTATGCCTGCAGGGCTTTGGCTAAACTTGGGTGTTTTACAAACAACCCCCGATATAACCAGCTGATTCATATATGGGCTAACCATTACACTAACTGCTGACTACGTGCCATGCTAGGACTCAAAACAATTAAGCAGCTGGTGCTTCTTTCTTCTCTTCTCTTGCAAGAGGAGACGCTTCAGTTACTGCATTTTTAGTACGCATAACTAAGTTACGAAGCACTGCATCGTTGTAGCGGAAAGTAGTTTCTAGCTCGCTGATTACTTCAGTAGGTGCTTCAACGTTCATAAGAACATAATGAGCTTTGTGAAGCTTGTTGATTGGGTAAGCCAGTTGACGACGGCCCCAGTCTTCAAGACGGTGGATAGTACCACCAGCTTCAGTGATAGAACCAGTATAACGTTCGATCATACCAGATACTTGCTCACTCTGATCAGGGTGAACCATGAATACGATTTCGTAATGACGCATGGATATTCCTTACGGTTAATAGAGCCTTCTACCGTTTCGGCCGGTCGGTTTAAGGCAAGGAATTAATAGTGTAAAAGCCGAAATGAGCGCGCATTTTACGCTTAGATGGATAATTAAGCAAGCAGGTTTTTTTAAGCTTTGATAGATAAGTGTTAAAGCTATCAGCTATCTGATCTGACCCCGATAAAGTAGACACGGGGTTTT
>NZ_LKBC01000027.1:0-1747 GCF_001400005.1 Pseudoalteromonas sp. P1-30 | reverse complement strand
GCGATGGTTTTTAAAAGTGTACGTTTCATGATTATCTTCCTGTTTGGTTAGTCGTGCTTGTTGCCGACAACTCAACTTTAGATAATTCTGAGCGCAGCGACAAACGATAAAAACAAACCTAATAAATGAGAAATACTAACTTATAGACTTAGCCTACCCTTCTTTTACAGCAGAAGATTGGCCGACTGAAAGCTATAAATAAACTTAAATAAACTCAACAATTTACACAATGGTTACCTATTGCCAAAAAAGCATTAGTGTTGTAACTTTGTTAATTAACCCAATATTTACAAGGATTGTCATGATTAAAAAAACAAAAAATATAGTTTTATCTAGCTCATTTTTATTATTATGTGCATGTGGGGGCTCCTCAGAGAACGAAGGCGATATTATAAGTTCCGACCCTGCAGTATGTGCTAGTCAAACAGCACAAAACGAAGCCCTTTGGGACTACCTTCAAACAGATTACCTTTGGAGTGAACAGCTAAATACCTCAACAAACCCATCTACATTTGACTCATTAAGCGATTTAATGACCGAAGTTAAATCGCAAGTAGAATTAGATAAATACAGTTATGTAGTCACTGCGCAAGAATATGAAGACCGATACCTTAACGCGAGTTATTTTGGTTATGGTTTAGCAAACAAAATAGAATCTAACGGTCTTCTTGTAAAGTATGTATTTGACGATGGTAATGCAGCAGCTATGGGGTTAACCAGAGGCTCATTAATCACCATGATGAATGGCGTAAATATTGAAGAAGCAATAACCAACAATACGTTTGACTACGATGCCTTATTGGGGCCTGAAGAAGAAGGCTATACAGTAGACGTAACGTGGATAGATTTAAACGGTGAAGAACAAACCGGCACTATGGCACGCGCAACGGTTAGCACAAACACTATTCTAGACGCCCGCATATTAGAATCTAATACAGGTAAGGTTGGCTACCTGGCCTTTAATAGCTTTATTGAACGCAGTGCCCCAGACTTAGATGACACATTTTCGTTATTCGAGCAAGAGGGCGTTTCAGAGCTAGTACTTGATTTACGCTATAATGGCGGCGGTTACCTTAATGTAGCTAAACAACTAGCAAGCCAAATTGCTGCTGAGAACGTGCTTGGCAAGCCTATGTTTAATTACGAATATAATAAAAACCGTGAAACTAACAGCGTAGATTTCGAGTTAAATAATAATCAACCACGCCTAAATTTACCTCGTGTAGTAATACTTACCACTGAACAAACATTGTCTGCCAGCGAAGTGGTAATAAATGCGCTAGAACCTTACATTGATGTTCAAGTAGTTGGCACAAGCACAGGAGGAAAGCCTGTTGGCATGGATATTAATCAACTTTGTGACCACGTTGTGTTTGCCATAAACTTTAAAATGACTAACTCAGCTGGCTATGGTGATTACTTTGATGGTTTACCTGCAGATTGTTACGCCGAAGATACCATTAATTCTGATTGGGGCGATAGCAAAGATCCTCTTCTAAGCGAGGCTCTATACTTGTTAACTAATAATAGTTGCTCAACAACTCAAACAAGCCAGTTACCTAAACAAAAATCGCTTTATAACAATTTTGGTCTATTCGATAAAAACACGATATAACCCTTTTAATTGCATACAAAAAAAGCCGATGCAGGGTTATCCCTTCATCGGCTTTTTTATCGCGTTATAAAACGTTTTTATAAAGATAAATCTTCTTTAGCACGCGTTAAATTATGAGATACCAGTGAGTTT
>NZ_LKBC01000026.1:0-10858 GCF_001400005.1 Pseudoalteromonas sp. P1-30 | reverse complement strand
TTATCTCACGAGCTGGATTACCAGCAACAACAGTATCCGCCTCTACATTTTTAGTTACTACAGATCCCGCACCAATAACACTGTTATCCCAAAAGGTATGGGCTTGATCTATTATCAAATTTTTTTAGAAAGTCTTTTAAGTATTTTGCTAATTATCAATCGATAGCAAACCCTATAAACTTGCCCCATCTTGTATTTACATACCTTACCAAAGGGGAGAAGAGCATGTCTCATCAAATTATTAAAGACTTACATAACCGTTACACGGCTAAAAAATACGATACGAGCAAACGTATTTCATCGGCGGATCTTGACGTAATTAAAGAAGCTATTCGCTTGTCTGCTTCTTCAATCAACTCTCAACCTTGGAAGTTTGTATTGGTAGAAAGTGATGAAGCTAAGCAGCGTTTGCACGATACATTTGCTAACAAGCACCAGTTTAATCAATTACACGCTAAAGAAGCGTCGCATACGCTGTTATTAGCTTACGATCCTAAGTTTACTAAAGAGAAGTTTGTTAAACGTGTGGATGTTGAAGTGAGCTCTGGTCACTTACCAGCGCAACTGCGTGAAAGCTTTATGGGTGCCTACGCTTTTGCTGAAATGAATACGGATGAAAATGGCTACAATGGCAGCTGGACTAAAGCACAAGTTTACCTAGCACTGGGTAACATTATGCATACACTGGCGCGTTTAAATATTGCATCTACGCCTATGGAAGGTGTTGACCCAGAGTTAATCGGTGAGAAGTTTAGCGAAGAGCTTGATGGTCATATTTGTGAAGTGGCACTTGCAATGGGCTACCCAGTTGAAGAAGAAGATTGGAACTTTGGCAAACCTAAAGCGCGTTTACCAGTTGAAGATATTATAGCGACTGTATAACGTGTTGCTATAAGTTAATTAGCCGAGAGCCTTCTCGGCTTTTTTATTTTTAGAATAAACCATACGCTTGTGTTTCTTCGTCTTCCTGTTGTGCTAAATGATCAGGTCTAAATATTGCGCTAGGGTCTATTAAAACACTGTGTTTTTCGGCTAACTTTATTAGCCCTCGCATCATGCCTTTGGTTTGCGGGTCTATATCAAAGCCTACTTCGGTTAATTTATCGAGTGGCTTAATGTCTTCTTTTTTATAATCTATATTGTCCTCTACTTTATCTACTAGTAATCCGATATGCGGGTTGAGCCCATCTTTAGTAGTAAAAACAATAATAGGTTTATAATCGAGTGTTATTTGCTCTTTTGCCGCATCAAACAGACGTTGTAATTGCATAAAGCTGTTGCGCTTTATACTCGCTAAATATTTACTGGCTTGTTTATAGTCTTGCTCGTTATGAGTACTAACTGCACGATCTGTAGCTGTTACTAGCGCTTGAAAAGGCTCATCAAGTTTTTCTATGATAGATTTTAGGTCACTGTTGTCAGTTTTAAACTCTTTATAAAATACGGCGATGTTGTGCAGCTGAGTTTTATCGTTTGTTATTACGTGGCTCTGTTGCGCGATGCTTTTTTCAAATTGGCTAAACCAATCATTAAGCGAGGCTTGCCAGGTTCTTAGCTCATTAAGTGCTTTTTTATTACTTTGCTCTGTAGAGCTGCCATTTAAAATAACACCTAGGTCGAACACCGGCGTGGGTGTTTCCATGTAGTCTTTTACACCAATAAAGCTCTTATTGTTATTTGGCAATGTAGTGAGGTTATTATCAAACCGCTCGGTGAGTAAAATATCGAGAATTTTAAGTGAAATGGTTTTACAGCCCACTTGAAAGTTTATGAATTCCATACCTTTATCTTTAATTGCCTTGTAATGCTTTAAGGATAGAACAAAATAGATAAATAGCTTAAAGGTTGTGTGGTTTTTTAATTAGTGACTTAACTGCGAGTTTAAATTGTTGCTCTAAGGCTTTTTTTCCACTTAAGCAATGTTGCTTGATTAGCTGCTCATTACTGTGGTTTTGTAATACCATTTGTATCAGCAAGTGGCGATCTTCACTTTTAGTTGCCATTAGGCTGGATGGGGAGTGGTTAAATAAATACCATAGTTTTGGCGCGGTATTAAAGCGATTTATTGTACTAATTGCAGTGTTTATAGGTGGGCTGGGCACGCTAGATTCATCGATAAATTTACTTATTAGCTCACTGACTAACTCACTGTCGAGTTGGCTAAAGTGCGTTAATAAACCATAAAACAAATCACTTTTAAATTGCTGAGCTAAGGTATGTAAGCCCTGCGTGGAAGTGTCTAATGCTTTAATAACGAGGGCTGAGTGCTCACCCGTGCTTTTATCTCGCTGATAACCTAGCTTTACAGCACAAAATTCCTGAGATTGCCAAAAACGTAAAAGCCCTGCTGTAGCCCCAAAACTTGCACCTATATAACTACAGGTGGGGGTTAGCTGATGTTGGCAATGCGCTAGCAATGCTTTACCTACGCCTTGTTGGTGCAGGTTAGGTGCAACAGCTATACGAATAACGCGTGCGCTTTGTTTTGTTAAATAGCTTGGCTGTGCGCTTAATTGCGCGAGCGATTGCGCCATTAAATGCCCTTGTGGGCGGCGCTCACCACTGATTACTTGCTTAGCTAGCTCTGCATCCATACCGCCTTCAACTGCTATTAAACACACACCCACAACATGCATGTCGCATCTACTAATAAACAGCCTTTGCGCTGGGGCATCAAGTAATTGGCGTGAATCGTTAACACTGCTCTGGTAATGGGCAAGTGCTAGCAACGCAACTATTTGCTGCAGTAAAGGCTCATTGTCAACGAGTTGCTGTTGAGTGACTTCAACGTGCTCAATGCGATTTAAAGCGGGTGGGTATTCGTTATATTGTGCATCTAAAGCAAAGAGTGTGCGTACATGTTGCTCAAGAGGGTCGCCCTTGGCAAAACGTAAAGGCTCTTCTAAGTTTACAATTTTTGCCGCTTTGTAATTTGCTTTAATATGTTGCGTAAAGCGAATGGTATAGCCTCGGCCATTACCCTCGTAGCCTACCAAGGTGCTTGCAAAGACTATACGCGGGTAGTGCTTTAACATGGTTAACAGTAGTGGGACAGGTATTGCGGCGGCTTCATCGACCAGTAATAAATCACATTGCGGCAACTGATTAAGCAGTGCATCGGGCGCCATGTATTGTAAATTAGCTAAATGTTTTTGCTGAGCCTTGTATTCCACCTGTAAGGTTTTAGCTAAATGCTTAAAACAGCTATGGGTGGCTCTAAATTGTGTTGCGCATACAATGATTTTTTTATCATGTAATGCTGCGGCTGCAAGACCTAGCGCTGCTGATTTTCCTCGCCCTCTGTCGGCATTAATAATTAAAGGTCTGTTCGCACGCCCTGTGGCCACCTTAATTATTTGCTCAACGCATTGTTGCTGCGCCTGATACTCAATTTTATTTGTTACATAGCTTTTGAGCGGCGGCTGTTTAAAGGTAGTGTGTTCATCAAAGTGTATGGCAGGTAGCGTTTGTAAAAGGCGAGAAAAACGTAAATTAAAATAGCTTTGCTGATTACTACACCCATAAGACTGCACGCTTTGCAGCGCAGGGTCTTGCCATGAGGCTAAACGTTGTAAATCAGGCAGTAATAAAAATAAAAGCCCGCCGGCTTTTACGGTGCCGGCTAATGCAGCGAGTTTATCGGGGTAAATGCCACTAAAGCCATCATAAACGGCATGAGGAAACTCTTGCCCAAGTAGTTGATGAGTATGCTCAGGCCAACTTGCATTGGCAAGGCTGTTTGAAAGTAGCTTTACATCATCCGAACGGGTTAACGCGCTTAATAGCTCATAGCACCAAGTAGGCTGGCCTGTAATCAGCACTAACTGGCGATGCTTTGCGCCAGTTAATTGCTGCGTTAATTGCTCAACACTGCGCTTATACAGCTTGAAGTCGTGCATATGCGGTTACTAACCATTTGCTGCCAAGGTCGTCAAAGTTTACTTGCACACGCGATTGCGCGCCGCTGCCTTCGTAATTAAGCACAGTGCCAATACCAAATTTAGCGTGCAGTACACGTTGGCCTAAGTTAAAACCACTTTCTTCAAATACAGCATGACTTACTGATGCGCTAAAACGTCCTGCAGCAGGCGGTCGTGATACCTGTGTTTTAATACGAATTTCTTCTACGCAATCTTCGGGTATTTCGCGTAAAAACCGCGACGGGCTATGGTACTTTTCTTGGCCGTATAAACGACGGCTTTCGGCATGGCTTATGTAAAGTTTGTCCATGGCACGGGTCATGCCCACGTAACAAAGGCGGCGTTCTTCTTCCAAGCGCCCTGATTCTTCATTACTTTGCTGCGATGGGAACATGCCTTCTTCAACGCCCACCATAAACACAAGTGGAAACTCTAAGCCCTTAGCAGAGTGAAGAGTCATCATTTGCACAGCGTCTTCGTGTTCATCGGCTTGGCCTTCACCAGACTCAAGCGATGTATAAGCTAAAAAGCCTTGTAGTGGTGAGCTAAACTCTTCTTCTTCGGGGAGTTCATACTGATCGCAGGCACTGATAAGCTCTTCTAAGTTTTCTACGCGAGCTCGGCCTTTTTCGCCTTTTTCAGCTTGATACATGGCCATAAGGCCAGAGGTTTGAATAGCGTATTTGGCTTGCTCTTGCAGTGTAAGGTCGCTAATTTTATCTTCTATGTGCTCTACCAACTCTACAAATTTTGTAACAGCGCTTGCCGCACGACCCGATAAATGTTGTTGTTCAACAATTGCTTTAGCTGCGTACCAAAGAGGGAGAGACTCAGCACGCGCACAGTCGCGTATATGGCTAAGTGTTTTATCGCCAATACCGCGCGCAGGGGTGTTAATTACACGCTCAAATGCGGCGTCGTCTTGGCGGTTTCCTACCAATCGTAAGTACGATAGCGCATCTTTAATTTCTTGGCGCTCGAAGAATCGCATACCACCGTAAATACGGTATTTTAAGCCTTCTTGTAGCATGGCTTCCTCGAGTACACGAGATTGCGCGTTACTACGGTATAAAATAGCGGCGTCTTGCAACGCATTACCAGCATTTAACCAGCTGCGTAGCTTGCTGCTTACAAAGCGGGCTTCGTCTAGCTCGTTAAAGGCGGCATAAATTGATATAGGCTCGCCTTCGTTACCATCGGTCCAAAGGCTTTTACCCATGCGCTCTGAGTTATTTTTAATTAGCGCATTAGATGCTTTTAGAATGGTCGCGGTTGAGCGGTAGTTTTGCTCAAGACGAATAGTTTCGGCGTCAAAATCAGTTAGAAAGCGTTTAATGTTTTCTATTTTAGCGCCACGCCAACCGTAAATACTCTGGTCATCGTCGCCTACAATCATAATGCTTTGTGTATCACCAGCAAGTAGCTTTAGCCATGCGTATTGAATGGTATTGGTATCTTGGAACTCGTCTACCAGCATGTGGGCAAAGCGCTGCTGGTAATGGCGAAGTAGCGTAGGGTTATTTTTAAGTACTTCGTAGCTACGTAGCAGTATTTCTGCAAAATCGACTAAACCTGCACGGTCACACGCCTCTTGATAGGCGGCATATACACGCAGCATCATTTGCTCGTTTATATCGTAGGCTTGAATATCTTTAGGGCGCAGAGCTTCATCTTTTTTAGCGCTGATGTACCAGCCAAATTGTTTGGCGGGCCACTTTTTGTCATCAATATTCATTGATTTTAATAAGCGCTTGATCATTCTAAGTTGATCGTCAGAGTCTAAAATTTGAAAGGCTTCTGGCAGGTTTGCTTCACGGTGATGAGCGCGCAAAATACGGTGTGATAAACCATGGAATGTACCAATCCACATTCCACCGACAGGGGCTTTTAGGGTTTCTTCAACACGGGTGCGCATTTCTTTAGCGGCCTTATTAGTAAAGGTAACCGCAAAAATACTATAAGGCGATGCTTGCTCAACCTGCATTAACCACGCGATACGATGAACTAAAACACGTGTTTTACCCGAACCAGCACCTGCTAATACCAGCATGTTTTGTAGTGGGGCTGCAACGGCATCGCGCTGTTTGTCATTTAAGCCATCGAGTAATTCAGAAACGTCCATCGTTACGCCTTTTCAATCAATAATGAGGGCAGTATAACAGGTGTTTTTGTTAGGCTAAATAAAATACTGTTTTTATGAACAGCTATTCTAAAAATACTTGTAAAACTAATCCCTTAGTCGCTTTTTTGTACTCTTAAGTAACGATAATTAATAATAAAAATAATCAAATTGACCTATATTTAGTAAAAAATACTAAAGCAGTTATTTAGTAGTAATTTAACTATTTGATTTTTAAGCTTTAATAAATTGGCATAAAGTGTGATAGTAAGTAAATAACTAAAACTTAAAATTAATTAACTACAGAGGTGAGTATGGCTGATCAAGGTTCTGGCGGTAATGTTATTGCAGCGTTGTGTAATATATTTTTTCCTGGTTTAGGGCAATTGGTACAAGGGCGAATTTTAGCCGCTATCTTTTTTGCGCTAGCTATTATAATTAGTTACGCACTTATTTATGTATTAGTAGGCTTTGTACTCGTGCCTATTATTTATTTATGGTCGATTATAGATGCTGCACGTTTTAGATCGCGAAGTTAGCTTTTATGTCGCCTATTTAAATAGCGCCCATTGGCGCTATTTTGCGTTTTAGGGTCGGTGTTTAAGGCTATTTATGGGTATAATTAGTGCATTAGCGTTTTAAAAGTAAAAATTATGGAATATCAATTTATACGTGACCCTATTAGTGGGCTGCGCATTAAAATAAGCAGCGAGCATGCCCTAATTGGCCGCTGGTTAAACGAAGAAATTGGCAAAGAAAAAGTCGCGATGGTACAAGCACTTATTAGCTCGGTAAAAACAAGTTACGAGCCAATAACGTTAAAAGGCCAAGAGATAGACTTAATACTCTCTAAAGACGAAGCCTTATTTGAAGCCCATGCCCTACACCAAGACAGCGAAGATTTAGTCGCCTATCAAGATGATGACTTAATGCTTGAAGAAAATGGCCTAGTGAGTGGTTGTGGCTTTGAAGATTTTATAGATTTAATTGAGTCGTGGGCTGAGTTTAGTGGCTCGCGTTAAACGTTTAAAAGGCCAACCTAGTTGGCCTTTTTTGTAATATCAATTGTTTAAAGTTATTAGGCATTTATAGCGCTCTATTTAGCACCCTAGAATGATTAAATATTTAAGTCGATTGGTATATATCTACAGATTATTGATTTTCTATTGATTTAACGCCAGCTAATAATAGCTCCTCTGTTAAACGTACTTTGTAATTAGGATTTGCGTACTGAAAATACACAACGCCGCTTTTATCAATTACAAATACAGCCGGTACAGGTAAAGCGACGTTTACCTTGCCTTGGGCATCAACAAAGTTAACACCGCGCTTATTGCGATAGATTGCGGCTGTTTTATCATCTAAAAAATAAGCTAAACCTAAGGCCTTTGTTAGGGTTAAGCTATCATCTGAAAGCAGTAAATAATTTGGCGAGCTTATTTTACTTTGGGCTAGTTTTTCTGGGCTATCTGGCGATACTGCAATAATTTGCGCATTTAAATTAGCGAGTTGCTGCTCAATTTTTTGTATATTAGCCAGTTGCTTTGAGCAATAAGGACACCAACCACCGCGGTAAATAATAAGTACCGTTGTTTTTTCAGCAAAGCGCTTTTGTAACTCTATATTATTACCATGTTGATCTTTGAGCGTTATATTAGGCACGCTTAAGCCCGGTAATAATGGTGATACTTGCTCGGGGGCTGCAGCAATTCCTTCTGTACTTGCTTGCGCATTCGTTACTAAAAAAGCAGCCATTACAATAGTCGCCAAGGTGTGCAGTAACACTTTACTCATCATTATTTCCTGCCCTGTTTTTATGTGCTGTTTATAATAGATCAAAAATGCACTTTTTATTATTTGCCTGTATCATAAGCGTAATTTAAAAGCTCAAGTGGAAACGATATGTCAGCCAACTTAAATAAGCTAGTAGTAATGCTAGAAATGCAAAATGCCATGAACACTAAAGTTCATGATCAATGGTTTAGCCAAGGCTTTGAGTGGTACAGGGCCATTTGGGTTGAGTGTGCAGAAATGCTAGATCATTACGGTTGGAAGTGGTGGAAAAAACAAACCCCAGACACCGAGCAAGTAATTCTAGAATTGGTTGATATATTTCATTTTGGTTTGTCGTTAAGAATTGACGGAACAACCTCTTACGAAGAGTTAGCTAAGCAGCTAGAACAAGAACTTAGCGCACCACAGGCCGCAGATGACTTTAAACAAACTCTTGAAATATTAGCAGCTTCAGCAGTTGCAAATAAAACCTTTAACGCGGCCGCGTTTGCAGGGTGTATGGCGCAAATAGGGATGGATATTGACGATTTATACCGCGGTTACGTAGGTAAAAACACGTTAAACTTTTTCCGCCAAGATCATGGCTACAAAGATGGCAGCTACATCAAAGTATGGAATGGCCAAGAAGATAACGAGCATTTAGTCGAAGTCGTTAAAAGCCTTGATACCGAACATGCCGACTTTGCAAAGTTAGTATATCAAGGCCTAGTGGCGCGTTACCCGCAACAATAATCTAGCTGCTAGATTATGTTTCTGTAGTCGGTTACGTTTAAGTAATCGGCTATTACATTATGTGGTTGCTGGCTATCTGGGTTGGCCACCGCAAGTAAATGTTCAATGCCGTATTCTCGGGCAGCATTTAAAACTGGCACACTATCATCAACAAACAAAGTGCGCTGCTTATTAAACCCTAAGTCTTTTTGTACTTGATGCCATAAACTTTGCTGCTCTTTACTCACTCCGTATTGATGAGTAGACACCACGCCATCTAAATAATTATCTATCGCGGTATGTTCAAATTTAAGCATGACGTTTTCAGGGTGGGCGTTAGTTAAAAGAATTAGCTCTTTACCTGCTTTTTTTAGCTCAGTTAAAAAGTGGGGCACATCTTCGCGTACTTTTATTAAGTGCTGGGTTTGGCGTTTTAATTCCATTATCGGTAAATTGAGTTGCTCTTGCCAATAATCTAAGCAATACCACTGTATTTGACCACTTACCGCCTGATAGCGTTTGTGCATATCGGCTTTTGCTTCATCAAGGGTAATATTGCGAGTGAGCGCAAGTTGCTCTGGTACAACGTTAAGCCAAAAGTGACTATCGAAATGTAAATCGAGTAATGTTCCGTCCATATCGAGTAAAACGGTATCGATTTTTGACCAATTTAGCATGGGCTTTTCCTTGTGAAAAGTTTATGATTAAGCACAACTGCCATGATAGCAAAATAACGCCAATGACACAGAAAAAGCACCCAACTCCGCCTCAAATTATTAGTAACAATGTAGTTGCTAAAAGCCGTTTATTTACTGTTGAATCGTTAGAGCTTAAGTTTTCTAATGACGAAGAGCGCCAGTATGAGCGCATACGTGGCGGTGGCCGCGGGGCTGTAATGATTGTACCAATAACTGCAGATAACGAAATGCTACTGGTACGTGAGTATTGCGCGGGCACAAATGACTACCAATTAGGCTTTCCTAAAGGCTTGATAGACCCAGGCGAAACACCACAGCAAGCTGCAAACAGAGAGCTTAAAGAAGAAGTGGGTTTTGGTGCTGAATTTTTTGAGCCGCTAAAAGTAGTATCAATGGCGCCAAGTTACTTTAACGCGACCATGCATATTTTATTTGCTAAGCAACTATATCCGCAAACGTTAGAAGGTGATGAGCCCGAACCTTTAGTGGTTGTTAAGTGGCCATTAACAGATTGGCAGTCATTATTAGAGCAAGACGATTTTACCGAAGCTCGCAGTGTTGCCGCTTTGCTATTATTAAATAAGTATTTAGCGTCTGGAGCTGCAAATGAATAAATTACTAGAGCCTTGTATTGAACTTGCACAAAGTGCAGGCGATGCCATTATGGCTATTTATAAAAAAGACGATATTGGCCAGCAAGAAAAGTCAGACTCTACGCCTGTTACAAAAGCAGACTTAGCGTCTAACGATGTGCTTGTTGCTGGTTTAAAAGCGCTTGCGCCCGACATTCCTATCATGTCAGAAGAAACGCCTATTCCGGCACTTGCCCAAAGAAAGAACTGGCAACGCTATTGGTTATTAGATCCGATGGACGGCACCGGCGAGTTTATTTTAGAAAGTGGTGACTTTGCCGTTAATATTGCACTTATTGAAAATAACCACCCCGTTTTAGGTGTGATTCATTGGCCGGCAAAAGGGATCACTTACTTTGCTACTGCTAATCAGGGTGCATTTAAACGAGAAAATGGTAGCGACACAAAAATGTCGGTAGCAACACCCGATAACCTAACGCTGGCAGTAAGCCGTAGACAAAAAATTGAAGCGGTCAGTCAGTATTTAAATACGCAGTTTGCCACTATTGCAGTAGGCTCGTGCTCGCTAAAAGCATGTATAGTTGCCGAGGGCAAAGCCGACTGCTTTTTACGAATTGGCCCTACAGGCGAGTGGGATACCGGCGCGTCACAAGTTATTGTAGAAGAGGCGGGCGGGTGTATAACCGATGCAGAATTTAATCCGCTTACTTATAACCAGCGTGAGAGCACTGAAAATCCTGACTTTATTGTAATGGGACACCCAGATTGGGAGTTTCAAAAAATGATAAGCCCACATCAGAGATAGCTATTTATAGTGCTTGTTGATTGCTTTTTGTTCAGTTGAACACAATTAACTAGTTAAAGCCTTGCAATATAAGTTTATTCCTATATTATAGCGCTCTCTTCGAAACAGGCTCGTTATTAACACGAAACTATTTCAAAGAAATTACAGGCGCGGGATGGAGCAGCCTGGTAGCTCGTCGGGCTCATAACCCGAAGGGCGTCGGTTCAAATCCGGCTCCC
>NZ_LKBC01000025.1:0-10925 GCF_001400005.1 Pseudoalteromonas sp. P1-30 | reverse complement strand
GCGATTTAATCGCCCCTAGATTGAACAAATTTCAATCCGCAAAGATCAACACGCCCTAATACTTTTATAAAACTAAGGAGCCACATGTTTTCACTATTTAAATCAGACCCGACAAAAAAATTACGTAAAGAGTACGATGCAAAGCTTGAGCAAGGCATGCAAGCACAGCGTAAAGGCGACATTAAAAGCTACGCCATGTTAAGCGCAGAAGCCGAAAAAATCTGGAGTGAAATAGAAGCGCTTGAAGCAAAAAAGCCAGATAATACCAATCGTGTTAAGTAATTAGACATTTATAGCGACGGATAAATAGAGTGATAACAAGGCATAAATTTCGACATGTAGTTTTTCTACATGAGAAATTTATAACGCAGTTAACGCTTTATTTAGCACGCGAGAAAGGCTAAATATTTAAGTCGATTGGTATAAATATCGTGTCTGTACTGTTTTAAAAGTAGAAAGACGCGTTTAGTTAATAATTCATCACCTCGTTTTATAGCCTCCACCAACCAAAAACCACCTTTTATAATAGGCTTGCATAAACAAATGTACTTAAAGCGGTTACTTATATTTTCGATGCAGTTTTTATTGGCGGTTAAATGATTTAAAAAAGGGGTTTGGATGTCATTTTAAATCTTTAACTGCTGTATTTGCTTACTGCGCAGGCGTTTTACCTCCTAAGTCAGAAAATGAGGACAACTTCCTCCTTTCCACCTGCCATAAAAAGAACACCCCGCCTTAAAGTTTAATACTCGCAATGTGTTACAGGATTTGTTATTAATATTAAAAATAATTAAGAGGACATACATTGCTCATAAAAAGAGGAAAGTGTCCTCTGATAAAGCTGTTATGTGTCAATGGAGTATTCAATTGTCTATTCAAATAAAGAAAGATCATCATTTTGTTCCACAGTTTTATCTAAAAGGTTTTTCCCAAGAAAGTAATGAGCAAGTACATGTTTTGAGAAAACCATGGGGAAGCATCTCTGAAAAACACCCCGCACAAATTATGTATAATCATCACCTTTACACTATAAAATTGAAAAATGAACGCTCTCAGATGATTGAAGATTTCTATGGTGAAATAGAGAGTGAGTTATCGGATGCGCTTCAGCTAATGGATGATTTAAGAAATGATCCAAGTTTATATGTGAAAATCAAAGAGAATGTTGAGTTTAACCAACTCATAAAAACTATTATTGCTCTGCAATTTTGGAGAGTTCCCCATAGAGGAGATCTTGCAAGGGAAATATCTGAAGACTTGATAAAATTATACGATGCCTCAAGTGATTCTACGAAATCTGTATTGGGTTATGAAAGAGGTTATATTAAGTACCTTTATAAAAGAAGGCATAAAGAATCTGCTTTAAAATTAATCCAGAATTCATTATTACCAATGCTAACTTTCAAAATGCTAGATGAGCATTTAATAGATTTTAATTTTTATGTTGCAGATGAAGCAACGGGATTAGTTTTAACTTCTGATAATCCCGTTCTATATAATGATCTAGATAAATTATTCTCCTTTGAAATGTTTGCGTTTCCACTAACAAAAGACATAATAATAGCTTCAAAATTTGAAAAAATAATGCTCAATCAATTTAATAAAATGATTGCTGAAACTGCAGTGGAACGTGTAGTTGGTCACTCTAAAGAAGCTCTAGAGATCGATGCTAAGCCTTATGCACATATAACAAGAGCTTTAAACGCAACTAAAACAGTGGGTTAGGTTTCGCTTCGCTACACATTTTAACCCACTATTTTAGTCCCCTTAAAGCTGGCGTTATATCCCAAAAGGAGTACGGTTTTGAATTTTAAGTTTATATTACCCTTTTCTGTATTATTGGCAGGTTGCCAAATAACTAAAGATATTGAATACAGTTCACTTCAAACCAATAGCGCATCATGCCAAATCCCAGTATCAAGCCTTGAAATAAACTCTCCAAAAAAAGGTGAGAATGTATTTAAATTTGAAGATATTGTTAATGCTAATGTAGCTTCTGGAGGCTCGTTCATTTCAATGAGTAATGTGAAGCGTGCAGATTTCAATTACATTCTAACTCAGGACTCTGCTCCAGACCTAAAGAACCAATTGATTGATATTTACCCTGAAACAGGTAAAGAAAAAGCACAATCAGATATAAAGTTTAATTACTATTTAACTAGCTCATCTACAATGGAAAATGAAGTTGTTCTAGTAATTAACGCCTCTTTCGACTTTGCTGGCTCAACCAAGAACTATCAATCCTCTACTAAGGGTAAATATTCAACTTTCCCTGTAACTTACCCTGATCAAGAGTTTTTAAATAAATTATTAAGTAACGGTATCAATGATATTAAAAAACAGATTTGTACATCGGTGTAAATGGCTTATAACAAGTCATTTCAGCAGGTCAAATTACAGTTGGCTTTTGCTTCTGCGTCGCTATTTTAGCCAACAATTATTTGCCTCTGAATGAGGCATTATGTGTATGAATGAGGTTATGCGAGCCGAAATTTAATGAGTGTGAATTTGAGAATAAATTATTAAGTCAGTGCTGTGCAAATCAGAAATTAGCAGTTGTTATTTATTATCAATCAAAATCCAACGCTCTTAAATGGATGAATACAAATATGTCTGCACTAGGAAATCATACACCTTTAAAAAGCATCACATCTCAACCTAATAAATTAAAATCAGTTTTAATGTCAATGGCTTATTAGTTTTTTGTATTATTCATACAAGTTGCTTACATAGACATTGCCCTTCCCCAATTTACTATACCTCTTTAGTATTTCCCTCATACACATTTGCAGGATTTATTTGCATTAGCAATGCTGGATTATTTATCGGTTTAAACCCGTATTGCGCATAAAGGCCATGGGCATCAGAAGTGGCTAATAAAAAGCGCCTGAGCCCTTGCAGCTCAGGGTGCTCTACTATCGTTTTAATAAGTAACTTGCTCAGACCATTACCTCGCAAATCTGGGGTAACAAATACATCAGCCAAATAGGCAAAAGTGGCGTTGTCGGTTACTACGCGGGCAAAACCAACTTGCTCGTTATCAGCGCTGTAAACACCAAAACACATTGAGTTATCAATCGCTTTTGCATCACGCTTTTAGGTATTCCTTTAGCCCAATAACTATTAGCAATAAAGTTATAAATAACGTTAAACTTAAGCTTGCTTTTATCTGTGCTTATCGTGAAATTGTGGGTATTTACAGTCATAATTTATTGTCTTTTAATCATAAAATTTGAATCAATAATCTTTAACATTTTTTAACTGTTTATCGTGTACTTTTGAAAGCAGCAATATCGAGCAAATAGCCCCAAGTAATGCAATTCCCATATCAGATTGAGTATCCCATACGTACCCTTGCGTACCTAAAAATGCTTCTGCGTTTTCACCGCTTAACACTGCAACCCACCACTCTATTAGTTCGTAAAAAGCACTAAACGCTAAACATATCGATACAACAAACACATTTAGCCAGCCTTTACCATTGACTACGTTTTTACGTAGTAATATTTCACGCGCTAATAATGCAGGCACAAACCCTTGAAAAAAGTGCCCTACTTTATCGTAGTTGTTACGCTCACTGCCAAATAAATTATCAAACCAAGGGACTTCGGCGTAGGTGTAATGCCCGCCAACCATTAGCACAATACAATGCGCTAATATAAAGCCATATAAAATGGGGGTGAGTTTAAAATGCTTATAGCTGCTTGCCAGAAGCACTAAACCAATGATTGCGGGGATAACTTCAAGCAGCCAAGTAAACTGATCTTTTGGGTTAATTCCGGACCAAATTAATACAATAAAAAACAGGCCAAGCCATAAATACTTCATTTAGAATCCTTGTCTAAATTGATTGAATTTACAGCATTTTATATCTCTAAATCGCCCGATGCTACCGATAGTTTGTTTTAGCGGTTAATCGATTAAATAAGCTAGGAAAAAACCGTTTAATGGTCGGTGCCCAGCCGCTTAAGCCTTTGCCAACAATCACTTCGTCTTTTTTATTATAAATTGCGAGGATCATTTTTTTAGCAGCTAGGCTTACATCCATGCCATTTTCTATTGAGTGCTCTGGCTTGTTTTGCGCTATGCCTTGCTCGTTTAACGAATTATGTGCAATGGCGGTTTTAATAGAGCCGGGGCAAATAGTTAAGCAATGAATGTTATGCTTTGAAAGCTCAGCACGCAGGCAATCCATAAAGCCCACTACCGCATATTTAGAGCCTGAATAGCCCGTTCTAAATTTAGAGCCTACTTTACCCGCAACGCTACTAATAGAGACGATTGAACCGCTTTGCCTTGCTACCATACTAGGCGCTACCGCTTTGGTAAGTGCAATGAGACCAAAGTAGTTAACTTCCATCAACTGGCGGTAAACATTAAATTCGTTTTCTAAAAATAGGCTGCGCTGCGATACCCCACCGTTATTAATTAAAATATCGATAGCAGGTAATGTACTCATTAAATCAGTAACCTGAGCCAATACAGCTTCAGGCGCTGACAAATCAAGGGGCACAATAATGTGCCCATCGCCATGTAAGCTTTGTTTTAGTTCGTTAAGTTTATCAACGCTTCTGGCTGATAAAATAACCTTGGCACCCAGTGCTGCAAACTGTATTGCGAGCTCCTTGCCAATACCTGATGATGCGCCGGTGATCCATACGGTTTTATTGTTGTATTGCATGGGTTATTTGCCTTTATTATTTTATCCGCTGCTAATAGCAATCGTGTTAAGTTATAAACGTTTATAACGCTTTATTTAGCACACTCGAATAACTAAATATTTAAGCCGCTTAGCATTATGCCTTGGCGGGGCCTGCTATGGCGTTAACTTCGCCTTCTAATGTTTTATAAAACCCCATTAAAAATAAAAGCTCAACGGTTACATACAATGGGCCAATAATTAAGCCAATTAAATCATCTACAAACGCAGGCTTTTTACCCTCATAGTAATGGCCAATAAACTGCAGTACCCAGCCAAATACAAACACGCCCACACCAATACTTAACCAAGGCCAAAAAGCCATAGCAGCGATTGGCTGGGCTGCTAAAAGCAATAAGGTAAACAGTACACCCATTATTAAGCCTAGCGATACGCTCAGCATTAAGTAATACACCACGCTTGCAAAAACAAAAAGCTGCGCGCCATCAATAAGCAGGCTGCCAATGGGTATTTGAATACGCGCTAACAAGCACAGCACCGCAAATACAATAAGCGGAATGCCAAAAAAATGAGTTAAAACATTGCGTTTAGAGCGATGGTACAAACCGTATGTGCCAAGCTGTTGCTGTAGAGTTTTCATGTGTGTGCCTTTTATTGTGTTTTTTTACACTATATCAGGCTTTTAAAATATCACTCTGTCGGGGAGCCGACATTTACTGATTACAAAGTAGCTCTAAAGCAGATTGGTTTAAAATGGTCACTTTGTTATAGCCGACCTCAATGAGTTGCTGCTTTGCTAATTTTTGTAGAATTTGATTGGCGGTTTGGCGTGTAAGGTAAGTCATATCAGCCAATTGCTGCTGAGACAAAGTAAACGTATGGCCATTACTATGCGCTAAATGCGCACACAATATAAGCAAGCGTTTTGCAACGCGCTGCTCGGCACTTAATAGTGCGTGATCTTCCATGCTAGTAAACATAACTCGCAATTTTTGGGCAAGGAGTAACCCAAAGTCTTGCCAATAATGCGGGTATTGTTTTAACAGTTGCTCTAGTGCACGTTGCCCAATAAAACACAGTGTTACATCGGTTTGCGCATAAACATCGTGCGTGCGCATTCCGCGGTCAAATAAAGTGACTTCGCCAAACCACAGCGAGGCGTCAACAAAGCTTAAAACAGCTTCTTTACCATTATTACTTACCCCACTAATACGCACCACACCACTTAATACAGCATAAATACCGTCGTGTTTATCACCTCGTAAAAAAAGAGATTGGTGCGCGCTAAGGCTTAAAGTTTTTGCGTGGCTTAGTAAAAACTGTTTTAAGTGTGCATCACGCTTAGAAAACCACTGCCCTTGTTCAATAATGTTACAATGTGCTTTACTTAATCCATTCATTGCATTGTGTTTATATGTGGTTGAAGCTCTATTGCCAACGACTTCGGCAAGTCTAAATTACTGGCAATAACAAAGTCGTTATACGCCTCATTACCAGAGAAAAACTCCGCAATAAGCGTTTTATTTTTATATACGTTCACTGAAACACCACTGCCCATACCACCAGCATTAATAATGTAGTAATAGTAATTGCCTTTGTTAAAAAACAAAATACTTTCGCCTACTTTCCCTATTTGACGATAGTAGCTACCAAATGGCTGCGCCGCAGTGGCCGTATACTCAAGGCCAATTTTTTGCTCAGTGCCATAACGATAAGTAATAGCTGAGTTATCATTGGCCACACACACAGACAAAATATTATCAGTGGGCTTTAGTGTATAAGTCACTTTTGCAGTTGGGTTGCGTATAACCTTTTGCATTTTTGCATTTATATACGCTGTTTCACCACGTTTACAGTGACTTGGTACAATTCCCTCTATTAGGCCTTCTACAACAAGGTGCTTTTGCTTAATAGCAGTAGCCGGTAAATTAGCGTTTTCGTTTTTAGCCACTGACGGCGTTTTACTGCTACTAAATAAACTCACTTCCTCATCGCAACCATTTAAAAAGAGTACGGGAATACAATAGCAAAAAGAGATCAATTTGAAACTCATACTAATTCCATCTAATACAACTTAACCTTAAAATAGCGGCAAAATTAAGCACTAGCAACCATTTAAAATGGTAAGTTTTATAATTCTTTTTTTTAACCATGTTATGCAAATATTGCTTTACTATTTAGTGACTTATTTAATATTTATTTACACATTAATTGGTTTATTTACGAACAATTCATAAACCAATTATTACCCGTATGTCTATTTTCAATATGGGGACAATAAGCCCTCTTTTTATAATACTTAAACACAATAATTGCGAATAAATTTTGGTTTTTATTAATACAAATTCGCTTGGTTAGGTAATCTATTTTAAGTTGGAGGCGTGTTGAGTTTTAGGCAAAAATTACATTGTTGAGCTTTCTTTAGCAGAACACTTTAACGTAGCAAGGTTTGCTTTGGGTTCTATAGTATTAGCTAGAAAAGTTAGCGCATGCCTTTTAAAGGCATGCGCGGTAAATAATAAAACGCTGCGACTCTTGAGCTAAGGCTAACCCTAATCAGATGAAGAATCGTTTTCTTCACGCTTATATATGTAGGTTTGCTGCGTTTTAAAGCCAAAGCCTAATGTATCACTGTCATTTACAAGTTTAACTTTACCATCAACAACAGTTAGCCCTGGTCCGTTAATTTCAGGCGGTTTGATTGGGTTTACTGCGCCTTCACCAGTAAGGCTCGGGCCGATTAAATAAAACTGGCTTACTTGGCTCACAGGTATTGTTTCTTCGTACTCGTAACCACCACCTGGGGTACCGTCATCTGGGGCACCATCATCAGGTGTTGGCACATCACATAATCCATTATTATTAGCATCTATACATGAGTCGCCTTCACCAAAATACAACTGAGCGGTGTCGGGTACATCGTAGCTGGTAGTAAATTTAAGTTGGTCGTACACTTTTGTGCCATAGTGCAAATGAAAAGCGTACATTGCACCACCGCCTCCAGTTAAAGAACACTGATTTTTATCAGACTCTAGTGCAGGTGTAAACGATGTATAATAAGCTACGCCTCCTACTACGGTGGCTGCAGCCAATGATTTTTCACCATTACTTAGCTCATATCGCCACCCTTTAAAGCCTGCTAAATCAGCTTCAAGTTCTACAAACTCATCTACATTATCTAGTGCATTGCCAAATGGGTCGTCATTCATAAGCATTAATTCACTTGGCACTATGGGCTCTGGCGTATTTTGTGAATCGAAGGTTTTAGTTACGGTTTGTTCATCTCGAATCATGTAAAGGTGATCTTGCTCATTGGTTGCAAGCGGATTTGAGCGATTACCACTGCCTATCACGATTGCATCGTAAGGCGTATCTAATCGTGTGGTTATTTCTTCACCGCCATAGCTCGTTTTGCTCACTTTACTAAACATAGTACGTGCCACTAGTGGCTTGTAAAAAAAGCGTCGGTCTTGCGTTGCTAATGAACTGCCAAGCTCTGCTAATTTGTAATGAGAAAAACTATTTTTGTCAGAGCCAGGCATATCCACACGCCAAATATTACCCCCCGTATCGGTGGCATATAAACGGTCAATGTAACCATCATAATCTGAGTCAAGCGTTGCTATATCAGCAGCTATACTGTGCTTACCTTGGAAATTGTTATCCTCGGGCGTTAACGCCCATACTCTTTCACCGGTTTTAGCCTTAACAATGTAAATGCCCGTGCCTGATTTATCCTCGCTACGAATCGCATTGTCTTTGTTTGTATCGTATCCGCCACCAAATACCAGTAAAGGCTCATCTCCAAACGCTTTAATATAGGCTATTTGTGGTTTTGACCAGGTTTGAGCTAGGTATTCAAACCCATCTGAGCCGCCTACAATAGGCTTACTCCAAAGCTGTTTTGGTTTATCTGGTGAGCTAATATCAAGTGCATAATAGTTTTTACCCCCACGGCGCATACCAGCAAATGCCCATACTTCATCACCTTTAGTGGCATCTATCACTCCGTCATTTAAGCCGTCACTGTTTAAACTTTTATTGTTAAAAAACACACTAATAGGCCCATCCATACCATACACTTTAGTATTGGCTTGATTTGTACGAAGCGCAGGTATGTTTTTTAACAGCTCAGCAGGCATAAACGCCCACTCCTCTTCAATGCTGTTACCTTTATCGTTAAACATGTGTAAAAAGCCAGCATTAGTGCCCACTAAAATACGTATGTTGCCATCACCATAATCAATAGATACCGGCTTAGAATGCAAAGGATCACCAAAAATATTGGCACGCTGATCTACTGATGAGCTATCGCTATCTTCGTTATCTACATCCATGCCTCTTGCCCAATTAATATCATTGCGCGAGATAGCAATATCAGTACCCGGTATGATGCCACCTATGGCGTCTGACACTATATTTAAAATTTCTTTAACTCTATCAAAGGTAAAATCAACAATACTACCGTCCGAATCTATATACAGTTTGCGGCTTTGTGAGTCTAAGCTTGAAAGTAAGTAGTTTACGCCGCCTTGCGCGACTAAATTACCATCGGCCGGTTTATTTGAAGGTAGCCAAAACGTGCGAGCGTCTTCTTTAATTAAGCCGTCATCACCTATTGCCTCACGGCCTGTGGAGTCAACTATGTTAGAGCCCGACATAACTAATTTTTTTAAATTGCCGCCCCAACGAGCCCCGGTCTCAGGATAGAACATAGCAAAATAGATTGCTTCTCGGCTGCGGGTTTGGTCAACGTTATTACTGGCAACCGTAGGCGATGAAAAGCTATCGTTTACTTCGCGTATTCTAGAAATAGTATTATTTAATGCTTCAGAGAGCTCTGCTGAGGTATCTGCGTGAAGGTACTCGCCACCACCTAGTTCAGCAGTTTTTTCAAGAAGCGTTTTACCTTTGCTACTCATGCCACTACCAAAACCAATAGTAAATACGCGGCCTGTGTCTGCTACTTCCGGTGTGTCTTCGTAAAGATCTATTTCAACGTCTTGTGTACCATGAATTATTTGCGCTAATGCTGCTAAATAACTATTACTTGTTTTGCTGGGGTTTGTACCAAATCTCTTTTTATAAGCTTCTTTTACTAGCCCATTAACCTCACTATCACTAACAGGGTCTCCATCAGTCATTAAAATAAGGCTAATCGAATTATCACAACGTTCATCAGTACTTGAGAATGGGGAGTAGTAATAAGAGTTCTTTTGGGAGTATTGTGAGACTGTTTCAACACTTAAGTCACGCTTGTAATCATAATTATAGTCTGTTGAGTTATAACCAAATTTGACCTTTTGTCCTGTTAAATAAAGATAAGCTTCCCAAAGGGTTTCAGTAACAGGTGTACTCCCGCTAGCAGGTAAAGCATATATTTTATTGGTGATAGTATCGTGTGATGAACCTAGGCCGGCCATTACATAACCACCAGAATAATAATTAAATCGCATTAATCCGAAATCAATAGCGCTATTATCATTAACCAGTTGGGTCATTGCATCTTTAGCAGCATCAATTTTTCTTGGCCCGTTGTAAGGAAGCTTACTTCCCATACTCCCAGATGTATCAAATACAATTAAAACTCGAGGCTTTTCATCGGTTTCTACGTTATGGTTTACGTATAGCTCTATATCTTCAGCGGTTACAGAGAGGCTAACAGTTACTGCAAAAAAAGATGCAACAATGCGATTGAAGGTAAGTTTCATTTTAAATCCTTTTATCTGCGCTAAAATCACGCAGTTCCATTAAAAGTGCAGTTACTTATTTATTTTTAGTTTTAATTAGAAAAATTCACAAAACAGCTAAATGCCATTAAACATAAACTTATTTACAAAGATTAATATTAACTGAATTTGCTATATTTTAAGTACTTTAATGAAAATAGGCGCAAATATAAAGAAATTTAATACCCTTAGAGCATTTTATATACGCATCGTCATTAGTAAAATATCCCGCTTTTAAAAACAATTGAACCTGTGATACTCGGTTAACCTTACACGCAATGATGTAATTACCATATTTTAAGTTTAAAACCCCCTATTAAAATAGGTATTTAAGTGAGGATACACGTTAAACCCGCTTAAAAAAATTAACAACTCACATTGGTTAATTTAAAAAATAAAAACTAAAAAGCCCCCGCGAGTTATAAACTTGCAGGGGCTTTTTAAGTGCTAAGTAATAAATTTATAACGATAAATCTTCTTTAGCACGCGTTAAATTATGAGATACCAGTGAGTTTTTAGAGATTTGATACTCTTCG
>NZ_LKBC01000024.1:0-23325 GCF_001400005.1 Pseudoalteromonas sp. P1-30 | reverse complement strand
CGCAACCACTGAAATACATAAAATGAAACGACACGCTTAAAGCGTGTTTTTTTATGCCTAAAATTAAGTGAAATGAATAGCTCGTCGGTCTCAGCTCTGTATAAGCCAGCAAAGGTCGTCGGTTCAGCTTTCATAAGCTCTGGCTCCCGCAACCACTGAAATAATAAGTTATATTAAATCGACACGCAAAAAGCGTGTTTTTTTATGCCTGAAATTCAGTGAAACGGATAGCTCGTCGGTCTCAGTTCTCCATTAGCCAGCACTTTCATAAGCTCTGGCTCCCGCAACCACTGAAATACATAAAATGAAACAACACGCTTAAGGCGTGTTTTTTTATGCCTAAGATTTATATTTCTTTCCCTATAAAGCACTCTTAGATTTATACCCCAAGTAATATCTATAAATATTATAAACTTCTCTAAAAATGCGTTATTACTTAAAACTTTGTATAGTTTATGTTAAAACGGCACAAATAATTTTGGGTTGTTACACATGACTGAACTTTATCACTGGTTTGATTTAATCGGCATTGCTGTGTTTGCTGTTACAGGTACTTTGGTCGCACACGAAAAGAAAATGGATGGTTTTGGGGTTGTAGTATTAGCAGCGGTAACAGCGATTGGGGGCGGTACGGTTCGCGACCTCATATTAGATGTTCCGGTATTTTGGTTACACGATCAAAGTTTTTTTTATGCTATTTTAGCCGCGGTATTTATTACCACGCGGCTTATTAACAAGCAAAAGTCGATTCCGCACTACACATTACAAATTGCCGATGCATTTGGTTTAGCATTTTTTGCGGTAATGGGCACCCAAAAAGCCTTACTAGCCGGCATGCCAAATATGACCGCGATTATTATGGGTGTAATTACCGGTTGCTTTGGGGGCATGCTCCGTGATGTGCTTGCTCGCGAAATTCCTATGCTGCTAAAAGGCGAGTTATACGCTATTACCTGTATTGCTGGCGGTGTAGTTTACACGCTGGGAATTCATTTTTCGTTCGCGACCGAACTTGCCATGGTAATGGCAATGCTAACCACCTTATTGCTTCGTATTGCGGCTATTAAATGGCAAATCACAGTACACGTTTTTAAATATTCTGACTAAACTAATTAATTAAACCATTAATTAGGATAAGGAATGTCGCTAGCTCGCATTTATTCTCGTGCCCAAGTGGGTATAAACGCCCCCGAGGTTATTGTAGAAGTACACCTAGGTAATGGTTTACCGGCATTTAATATTGTTGGGCTGCCAGAGGCCTCAGTTAAAGAATCAAAAGACAGGGTGCGTAGCGCCCTAGAAAACTCTCAATTTGGTTTTCCTGATCAACGTATTACCGTAAATTTAGCCCCTGCCGATTTACCTAAAGATGGCGGGCGTTTTGACTTAGCCATTGCCGTAGGTATTTTAGTGGCCTCGGGGCAGGTAGTGTGTCCAGATATACATAAATATGAATTTTACGGTGAACTTGCCCTTAATGGTGAAGTGCGGGGAGTTAATGCCATTTTGCCTTCTGTACTTGCTGCAAAAGAGCAAAACCGTTGCTGCTTTTTACCTTTTACCAACGATAGCCTCGCAAGTTTGGTGAACGGCGTTAAGCGTAAAGCGGTTAACTCGTTACAAGAAGTATGGGGGGATTTATTAAATCAGCAGCCACTACCTTTAAATATTGAATACCCAGATTGCGCCCAGTCTCCCGACTTTTTACTTGATTTAAGTGATGTTAAAGGCCAACCCGGTGCTAAGCGAGTGCTAGAAATAGCCGCCGCTGGAGGCCATAACCTACTTTTTTTAGGTCCACCTGGTACGGGTAAATCTATGCTAGCGCAGCGTATGGCGACGATAATGCCAACCATGTCTGACGATGAGGCAATATCAACGGCTGCACTTTATTCTATTATTGGCCAATCAATTGATCTAAATAATTGGCGCCAACGGCCTTTTCGAAACCCACACCACACATGCTCGGCAGTCGCTTTAGTTGGTGGCTCTTCAAACCCTAAACCGGGTGAAATTTCACTTGCGCATAACGGCGTGTTATTTTTGGACGAGCTTCCGGAATTTGAACGTAAGGTACTTGATTCGCTGCGTGAACCCATGGAAACCGGCTCGGTGGTTATTTCGCGGGCAGCAAGGCAAATGGAGTTTCCGGCGCAGTTTCAGCTTATAGCCGCACTAAACCCAAGCCCTACCGGGTGTCATAATGATAAGCGAGCAACACCTGACCAAGTGATGCGCTATTTATCGCGCGTATCAGGCCCGTTTATAGACCGTATAGATTTACAAATAGAGCTGCCGCGACTAACCAGTGTTGAACTACAAAGTACCGAGCCTGAAGAAACCAGCGCCCAAGTAAGAGCCCGAGTAGAAGCGGCCTACAGTGCACAGCTAAAGCGCCAAGGTAAGGTGAATGCACGATTAAATAATAAAGAAATGAATATACATTGCACTTTAGCCCCTGCTGAGTTGCAGTTTTTAGCGCGCGCTAGCGAAAAGCTGTCGTTATCGCCACGCTCGTACCATAGGGTCATTAAAGTGGCGCGTACTATTAGTGATTTAAAAGGTGCAGAGCATATTAGTTTAGATGAGCTAAAAGAGGCGCTAAACTATCGCGCTTTTGAGCGGTTACTAGCGCAGTTAACTAAATAAACTAAACGCTGCTGGAAATAATACCGAACCGCAATAATGTTTAATTATTTTAAGGTGCTAAGCTCGGTGCTTGCTGCGTTTTTCTGCGTTTAAAATTTTAATGCGCTAAATTGAGAGCATGTAACCTTTACCGCGCACGGTTACAATGCGTTTTTGGTCTTTTTCATCGTATAGTTTTTTACGCAAACGGCCAATTAAAACATCCACAGTGCGGTCATTCGGGCTCCAATCTGGTTGGCCTATTTCTTCTGATATTTTTTCTCGCGAGGTTGCTTTACCTGCGTTGCTAATTAAACAAATTAGCACTTTGTGCTCGGCTTCGGTTAAGCGCGATTCAATACCTGATGAGGTAATTAATGTGCGGTTATCGGGGTGGAGCTTAAAGTCGGCGTATTCTATAAACTCTTCGCTTTCATCATCGTCTTGATTAATTGCAATACGTTTATAAAGTGCGCGCATGCGCAGCTCAAGTTCTAATAAATCAACAGGCTTACAAATATAGTCATCAGCACCTTGTGCAAGCCCTGCAATACGATCGGCTTGAGAGTCGCGGCTAGATAAAACAATCACGCCAATATCGGTCAAAGTGTTGAGCTCTTTGGCAAGCTGCAACCCATCACGCTTGGGTAATACAATATCAATAATGGCAAGAGAAATAGCACTGCGCAGGTTTACGCGTTGCCTGACTATGTTTAGGGCATCGGCACCTGTGGGGTCTATTTCTATCGAAAATTCGGTGTCTGTAAAGTGATTTTGGATGCGCTTAACGAGTAGCTCGTCGTCTTCAACCAATAAAACGTTAATTGCCATAGGACTTATTTTTGTATATTTATAGCTCTGTATGGTAGCACCAATCGTTAAATGCTGAGAAGGGGGCGGTGTAACTTTTCGGTAACTTTATGTTTCAGATATAAAAGGCTGCTTACCTAAGGTTGCTGTTTATGTGAGTAAGCTCAGCACATTTAGCTAAAAATGTGCTGAGCGCTGTGTTACTTATCTGAATACATTGCGTCCCACCACTGTGGTTCGCCTTTTAGTTGTTTATCAAAATAAGCAAGCATGGTGTTCCACCAATCAAAGCGTTTATCACGAGCAAAAATTTGATGGTCGGCGCCTTTATATTCAATAAGTTCTACGTCTTTATTTAAAAGCTTTAAGGCGGTATACATGGTTAAGCTTTCGCCAACAGGTACATTGGTATCGCTATCGCCGTGTAACAGTAGTAAAGGGGTCGTTACTTTATCGGCATGAAATACAGGGCTGTGATCGCTATAAAGTGAAGCGTTATTCCACGGAAAGCTATTTTTTGATGCTTCGCCTGAGTATAAATACCCCCACCAACCTTCGCCCCAATACGAGGTTAAGTTTGATATACCCGCATGCGCAATAGATGCACTAAACATGTCTGTTTTGGTGGCAAGTAGCATGGTCATGAAGCCTCCGTATGAGGCGCCTAAATTACCCACTTTTTTGCTATCAACAAAATCGTATTTTTTTAAAAAGGCCTGCGTACCTTGCATTATATCGCTAGCGGTATAATCGCCCCAGGCGTTAACGTGCTGAGCAGAAAATGTTTGCCCAAAGCCAGTTGCCCCTGTTGGCTGCAATACATAAACAACATAGCCATTTGCTGCCCACAAGTTAAATGGGTAGCGCCCTGTAAAACCACGGGTAACCGGTGAGGTGCCACCGTAGTAATAGACAAGTGCAGGGTGTTTTTTAGTTTTATCTAGGTTAGTAGGTAAGTACACACGCCCTGTAATTTCTACGCCGTCTTTATTTGTAAAGTTAAACTCTTCCAGAGTCGGTATTTGTGTATTAGCGTAGGCAAGCGGCTTAGAGTCCCAGATTAGGTCTGTTTTATTTTTACTTACATTTAAGCGTTTAAGCTGCTGAGGGGTGGATGCTGTGGTACCACTTAGTAGCACTTGCGGGTTTCTCTCGTGCGAGTAGCTAAATTGCTCAACGATATCTAAACCTGTATTCAGTTTTTTAAAGCGCTGTTTGCTTAAGTCATATAAATACAAAGGTTGGGTATCTTGCTCTGTTACTTTTATAAGTGCATCGCCGTTATCAAGCACATTTAATTCTCCTATAGCGGGGTCAAACTGCTTACTAAGCGCTTTTACGTTTTTACCGTTATCGCTAAGTAAGTACAATTGGCCGTCGTAATTATTAGCTAACATCCCTTTTGGAAGGGCACGGCCTGCGCCATTTTTAAAATCTGGGCCAGCAACAACGTACACATCTTTGTTGGCGTACTTTGCATGGTTAAAGGTTTTAAATTTACCAAAAGACGTTATTTTATTCGATTGTAAGTCAAGTTCCACCAGTTCAGTTTCTGGGTGGGTGGTGGATTGCATAACCATAACTTGGCGGCTCATTAATACTTTGCCATGATTAGTGTTTGCATCTTCAAAGCTATGCGAAATAGGGCCTTGGCTAAGCGCTTTGGTTAAGCCGCTGTGGGTGTCTAACATATAGAGCTGATTTACGTTGCGTGCGTATGACCATCTATCTTGAAGGCCTTTGTAGTGCTTAGTTAAGCTGTTGTTGTCTTCGGGGGTTTTAGACCAGCTAAAAATAAGGCTGTTGTTATCATAAAAATTAAAGTTACTCGCGCCTTCAAGCTCTCTGGCCAATGTTTTAATGCTGAGGTCTTTACGGTTTAGCTGTTTTAGCTCACTCCCTAGCATATAAACTAAAAATTGATTATTGGGGCTCCATACCATATTGCTTGGTTGCTGGCCTTCAAAACGATACAAGGTTTGATTTTGGCTATTTTTAAGCTCAGTTACCACGTTTGCTTGGTTAGCTGTTTTATTTGAATAGCTGTGCGTGCTGGTAACGTATTGCTTAGCATCGGGCGCTAAAGAAAGTCCACTAATGGTGGGTGCATCAAAAAGTTGCTCGGCTGAAAGTCGCTTAGTTGTAGAGGTGTTAATTGTAATGTTGTCAGTGTCGGCTTTGGGTTCAAAATCGAGAGAAACGTTGTTCCAGTTAGCCACTTGTTGCGCCACTACAATCACACTATGAGAGCCATTAGTTAACGATAAAGAGTATATGTGGTTATCGCCTTTTTGAAGCTTGGCATCAATAAACAACTGAGCGTTCTCTATCCCTTTTATAGTTAATGTGCCTTGGCTATAGCGGGTTGTTTCAATATTGAACTTAAGCGCTTGTAGGCCACCTAAAGTAAGTGCGTTTACTTTATTAAACGGCTGCCAGCTATGCTTTTTACCAAATACAGACACACTTTGCGTATTACGTTGCAACTGCTCTAATAAGTTATTAATAATGACTTGGCCGTGTGGTGTTTGAAATGGCTTAACTTGCATGTTTTCGCCTAAAGGGCCAATAAACTCGATATTTGATTTATCAAGCGGGGCTGCTATTGCTGTCAAGCTCAAGTTGCCAAGAGCAAAAAAGGTAGCTGCTTGTTTTAGTAATTTATTTTTTGTGGTCCAAGGTGAGCTAATTCTCATATTTGTGCCTATTATTGATAGTTATTTGGCCAAATATAGCATGTATTGTTACCATGCCCATATGTTCAACTCATCGGAGAAAAAGTGACTTTACTGATTGTGTACATGGTTGCTGCCATTGTTATTTCTTTTTTATGCTCTGTAATGGAAGCTGTACTGTTAAGTATTTCGCCCAGCTATGTGGCGCTATTACGCAAAAAACAGCCTGAACTTGCAAAGCAGCTCGAAAAACTAAAAAATAATGTAGATCAACCGCTTGCTGCAATACTAACGCTCAACACGGTTGCTCATACTGCGGGTGCTGCAGGCGTGGGGGCGCAAGCCGCTGTGGTTTTTTCAGATGCGGCAGTAGGAATTGCCTCTGCCATAATGACACTCTTAGTATTGGTACTTTCAGAGATTATTCCAAAAACCTTAGGGGCCAATTATTGGCGTGCCTTAACCCCTAGCGTGACCTATTCTTTACGCTTTTTAGTGATATCGCTAAAACCATTTGTGTGGCTTGCTCAAAAGCTTACTAATTTAATGGGGGCCAAGCACGATGAGGCTTTTTATATTCGCCAAGAAATAGAAGCTATGGCAGATATAGGCACCGAAACAGGGGCAATCCATGCCGATGAGTCAGAAATAATCCGCAACCTTTTACATTTTAGGCATGCTAAATTAACCGACTTAATGACGCCGCGTACTGTGCTGTATAAAGTGCATAAAGGGTTAACGGTCGATCAGTACATGAGCGAGCACGGCTCGTCTTCATTTTCGCGCGTGTTAGTATTTGATAAAGACGCCGATGACATAATTGGCTTTGTGCATAAAAACGACATTATGTTGGCTTATCACCGCTTAGGTACCGATTATAAAATTAGCAAATTAGTTAAGCCTATTCATACGGTACCCGAAGGGCATAATGTGTCATCGCTACTACAAACCTTACTTAAACAGCGTACTCACATATGTTTAATTGTTGATGAATACGGTGATGTTCAAGGCATTGTAACCCTAGAGGATATGATAGAAGCCCTTATGGGGCTTGAAATTGTTGATGAGCGCGACCAATCGACCAATATGCGCATGGTCGCCAAGCAGCGCTGGCGCCAGCGTTTAGCAAGCAGCGAGCACATAGTTAGTGAAGATGACGACACGCCCCGAGATAATAAATAATTACGACGGGGTTGAAGGTTAGCGTTTAATTGTGCCCCCCGTCGTATTTACCCAGTTTAGTGCCCACTCTATAAAATCGTCTTTGGCTTTAGGGCAGGTAAACAAAAATCCTTGCATGGCTAAATTAGTGCGGTAGTTTTTTAAGTAGAGTGATTCTTCGGCGCGCTCTACGCCTTCGGCCACAAGGGCTAATTGCTCTTGGCTGGCAATATCAACCAGTGAGCTGACCACCACTTGCGAAAACTGATCTGTTTCAATATTACTAATAAGTGTACGGTCAATTTTTATTTCAGTAAAAGGCAGGCGCTTAATCTGGTTCATGTTGGTAAAGCCAACACCAAAGTCATCCAATGATATGCCAAAGCCATGCATTCTTAATCTGTTTAAGGTTTCTAGTTGAGAAAGGCTAGACAGCGCATGTTGCTCGGTAATCTCTAAAATTATATCACTAGGTGATAGCTCATTGAGCTGCAATATAAGCATCAGCTTGTTGGGACAGCTTAAATCATCTAATTGTGTGGGAGATAGGTTAAAAGCCAGTTTTAGATGCGCAGCAATGTTTGTCCGTATAGCTTTTAAATCGCTGGTGGCTTGCTCAAATAAGCTAAAGGTAATTTGATTAATTAACCCCGATTGCTCCGATAACGAAATAAACCGATTGGGCGAGATAATTTCGCCAGTGTGCGTTTTAACGATACGCGCTAGCACCTCAATACTTTCTATTTCGCTGGTTTGAGAATTTATTTTTGGCTGATAGTAAGGGATTATCTCGTTTAAATTGATTGCCTCATGCAATGCTTTTTCTGAAATAGAGGCATGAGAAAGGTCGTTATGTACTGCTAAGTGCTTTGCTTTTTGTAAAACGGTTTTTACTTGGCTAAGTTGCACGGGTTTAGCTAAATTTGCGACTAAATGAATATTGCTATGGCGCGCTAAATTGGCGGCTAGGTTAATAACCTTATGATCCATTTCCGAAATTATAACTACTGCGCCTGTAAAATTAAGCTCGCCTAGTTTTCTTATAAACTCCATACCATCCATTTCAGGCATGTTTAAGTCTGTAAATACAATGTCGTAAAAGTTTATATCGTCGGTTACGTGAGTTAGCGCTTGCTGAGCACTCAGGCATTTTGTAACTTTATTCGAGACTCCTAGCTCATTTAAAATGGCCTCCATAACAATTAAAATCGCCTTTGAGTCATCCACAACTAAAATATTGGGTACCGAAATCGACATGCTCTATCCTTGTAACTGCTTAATATATTAGTACTGTAAAAATAGCGCCTGATCAGCCTTTTGTCAGCTTAGTTTTATATTATTTTTTATCTTCTAAGTGCTTTTGCGCTTATAGTTTAAGGCAATTCGTGTTTTTTAAATTCATCGGTATACTAGCGCCATTGTTTTAACTGGTTTTAGTCATGATAAAAATCGATCTCATGCTTGCAGAGCAACCATTAACGCTAATGGTATCTGGGCATAAAATAGTACAAATATTTCATAATCAACAGGCCATAAGCTTTACAACACCCAAAGAGCATTACGCCGAATTTACTTTAGATAATAAGCAAATAGGGATTGATAGCTCACATGTTCATGAGCAGTCTTTATCGTTATTTGTTGATGGTGTGTTTGCTACTGAATTAGCTTTACCTGCGCCGGTAAATAGCCAGCCCAAAAAAGGCTTTTTAGGGCTAGCGGCACTGGGCTTTAAATTATTTAAAAGTGCAAAAGTAATTAAGGTGGCTTTAGCGAGTGCATCGGTTGCCGGCTATGCCTGGTTATTTAGTATTGAATTTGCACTAATGCTAATTGCCTGTTTAGTGGTACATGAGTACGGACACGTTAGAGCCATGAAATACTTTGGCATAAAAACCAAGGGTATTTACCTTATTCCTTTTGTAGGCGGATTGGCTGTTAGTGACGATAAAATAACAACGCGCTGGCAAGATGTAGTTATATCACTCATGGGGCCAGCGTTTGGTTTATTTACCTCAGTGCTGGGTGTGGTTTTATATTACGCCACCGAAATGGACATATTTGCCGGTGTTGCAGTATTAAGCGCACTACTTAACTTATTTAATCTACTACCCATTTTACCGCTTGATGGTGGGCATGTTTTAAAAAGTATCAGCTTTTCAATGCGCTCTTGGGTCGGTTTAAGTGTGTGCTTACTCGGTGTGTTATTTGGCTTATGGCTGAGCTACACATTTGGCTTAATGTTGCTGGTGTTCTTTTTGTTTGTTGGCGCACTGGAAATCGTATTTGAATGGCGCGGCCGACATTACTCGCATTTATTGCCGCTTGATAAATACGGCCAAGGTTTTTCAGCCGCTATGTACGCCATTGTAGTTGCAGGCCATGTGGCAGTAATGATGCACTTTGCAGATTCAGAAAACCCAATATTGAGCCTGCCGATGACGATTTTATCAAGCTAATCGCTATACGCGCAGTATACCTAAATACTGCGCGTTATTAAGGGTTAGTAAAAGCTCAGCACTAGCGATATAAATACCCCCGTTACAAATAACTGCACAACACAAAACCCCATAATGTCTTTTGCTTTTAACCCTGCAATGGCTAATACCGGTAAAGCCCAAAAGGGTTGAATTAAATTGGTCCACGCATCGCCCCACGCAACCGCCATAGCAACACGTGATATATCGGCGCCCAGCTCTTGCGCTGCGGGTATAACAATAGGTGCTTGTACTGCCCATTGGCCGCCGCCAGAAGGTACAAACATATTAACGAGTCCTGCACTTATAAAGCTAAAAAATGGCAAGCTATCGGCATCAGCAACAGCTATAAAACCACGCGATATTTGTTGTGCTAAACCGCTGTCGACCATGACTGCCATTATGCCCGCGTAAAACGGAAATTGAATGACAATACCTGCGCCGCTAGGAATTGCTTGTTGCAAGCTATTAAGCAAGTTATGGGGTGTTTGGTGCAAGGTAATGGCTAAAAACAAAAACACAGCAATAATGCTGTTTAGGTTTAGGCTACCGCCTGCAACTATAAAGTAATACCCTAAATAGCAAAGGCCAAGTAAACCAATCGAAATGCCAAGCAGCTTTGTGTGTTCTAAATGCTGAGCAGGGCGAGTAATTTTTTCATGTGCGGGCGGGGGCTCTTTAATAAGTGCTGGGTCTATATATACGCTGTTTTTATCACTGGGTAGCATGTAGCGGTTAACCAACGGCATAATAATAAATAAGCCAATTAATATTGCTATGTTAAAACCAGCAAATAGGGTTTGCTCGGTACTAATTATGCCAATGCTATTTTGTGAAAAGTGCCCTTCGGTAGCAATCGTAAGCGGAATTGAGCCTGCTAAGCCGCCATGCCACACCACAAAGCCAGAATAAGCACTGGCAACTAATAGGCGGTAATCGACCTGTGTTTGCCTTGCAATTGCTTTGGCAAATAAAGCCCCAATAACTAAGCCAAACCCCCAATTAAGCCAGCTGGCTAATAGCGAAATAAGCGTGACTAAAATAATCGCTTTTGGCGCTGAATTAGCAAGCGCCGCCAGTTTGTTTAATAACGAATTGATAATGGGCGTGCTTGCTAGCATGTAACCTGTAATCAGCACTAACAGCATTTGCATGGCAAAGCTAAGCAGGTTCCAAAAACCACTCCCCCATGCGTTAATAACTTCAATATGTGTTGCGGGGGTAAAAATACTAGCAGAGAGTAAAGTAATTAAGCTCAGCAATATGACAAATATAAAAGGGTCGGGTAAGTAGCGCTCTACTAATTTGGTAAACGGTGTGGCAATTTTATTAAGCATAATGTGTCTGTGTGTTTTTTAGTCTTATTATAATTAATCATGCTCTTAGCACATTAGCAAACCCGCATTTAGTCTTATATTTTAAGGCCTGAGCATCTTATAGGTTGAACAAAATTTAATCCTAAAAGGGTAACAGGCCTTACTTAAAGGCTTAAACGTTGCTTAAAAGCATGGCTTACAGTAACGTACTGTTTATAGATAATTTACTAACAAAGATTTTGTATCATGCCGGTAATATTTAAGAGGCTAGCGCTACTTGTTCGTGCTCATATCGATCAGCTGAGCTGGCAAGCCGTGGTGCTTGCAATACTTGCTCATATGTTAGTGACTTGGGGGCTGCTATTTATTGCAAATGAGCAAGCGCTTACCTCGTTTACGACCTTTTTTTACTACTACACAGTAACTACCTCAACAGTGGGTTACGGCGATTTTAGCCCAACCAGCGAGTTGGGGCGTTGGGTAGTGGCTTTAATACAAATTCCGTTTGGATTAGCTTTATTTGGCGTTCTGTTAGGAAAAACAGGGCAAACAGTGACTTACTTAATTAGGCGCGCTATGACTGGTGATAAAAACTTTGCTCACAGTAACAACCACATTATTATTTTTGGTTGGCACGATACCCGAACAAAAAAAATGATTGATTATATCCTTGCCGATACCAAACGTACCGACCGCCGTATTTTGTTGGCGGTGACCGAGCAAATGGATCACCCATTTTTAACTAATGAAAATGTCGACTTTGCCCGCCTAACAAGTTTTACCGATTTAGAAGAACTTGAGCGCGTAGCTATTAGCCGTGCCGACAAAGTTATTATTGATGGGCAAGATGACGACCAAACATTTACAACGGCACTGCGTATTAGCCGTTTAGTTAAAGATGAGTGCCATATTAGCGCGCACTTTTTAGATGAAACCAAGGTCGATATGTTGCTTGAGCATTGTCAAAATGTAGAGTGTAGTAGCGCTAAGTCGGCTGAGATTTTAGTACGCTCAATGCAAGACCCAGGCTCGAGTCGAGTACAAGAAGAGCTGTTATCTACATTGCACGGCGACACGCAGTTTAGCCTAGCTATTCCAAGTGAATGCGAAGAGATGGAGTTTGGTACTTTATTTCATCATTTTAAGCATGACTATAATGCTATTTTGTTAGGGGTGGCGCATAACTTAAGTGCACAAAATATGGATTTAAATCCGCCACTTGATTACAAGGTAAATGCGGGCGATATCCTGCACTACATTGCCCTTGAACGTGTGCTAACAAATGAAGTAGATTGGCAAAGCTTGGCCAAATAACCAAGGCTTAGGTTAAATAATGAATGAAGTAGTATTTTTAATAATTATTTTAAGCGCTTATATATTACCCGTGGTGATAGTGGTTAATAGTAAGCGCACCCAAGGCCACGAAAAAAACGGCTGGTTATTAGGCGTAATTATTTTTTCGTGGCTGGGGCTTTTTATGTATTTTACGATTGTGCCCAAGCATGGTCACAAAAAAAGAAAGAAGAATAAACCGTCATAGGTCTATTCTAGCTGCTTAAGTTTGTGCTCAACCAGCGGGTCATCTGGCACTATTTGTTGGGCAACTTCTAATAACTGAATAGCATCATTTGGGTGTTCATCTTGATGTTTAAGTGCGACATCTATTAACGGCTGAATATCTATTTTAGCCTGATGTTCTTGCACATGTACTTCTTTTTCATCTGCTAAAATCTGATGTGCTGTACTTAATAATGCCAAGCGGTGAGGCGAAGTCGCATTTGCCTTATTTAGGCTTTGATAATACTCTTCTTTTAAGCGCAAGGTTTTGGTTTGCAAACGAAACTGCGCTATATCAATCTGCTGGTGGCGTATAAAATCAACAGCCACTTGTTTGTAAAAGCCAAACTTAGTGAGGTAGCTTGCGTGGGTACCGTGGCCCATGCCAAACACTCTTAAATGAGTCAGTTGCGGGTACCGCTTAGCATGTAGGCGGTCTATTTTATTGGTGGGGTCATAAATTATATACCCCTTAGCATGGCCTAAATCGAGGTCGTTATACTCACTTTGCCAATCAAATTGCTGCGCAAGCTCTGTGCTGGAGCGGGTGTCCCACGGAACTGTTTCGGTGTTTTTGGTGCTAACAGGATGAAAAAATAAAACCTGATCTAATTTAAGTAATTTTGCAAATGCGCCAACAGCAAAACCACCGCGACTAAGGCCATAGCCTAAGCGGCACTTAAACGGTGTAAGTAAGCTTGATAACTGCTCCAAAAAGAAGATTAAATTACGGCTTCTAAACCAATTGCTTTTGCCTAAATGTTGGAACGAAATAACATTTACATTTTGTTTTTGCGCTAAGTGATAGCCCCAAGGGGCAAAGTCATCGGTTAGGTCGTGTTCTTGGACGTTGGTGCCCGCGGGGGAAAAAGTAAAAAGCAGGGGCTTATTTAAATCAACAAATTCGTATTTTACATACACATCGCCGAGTAGGTCGCCGCCACACATAGGCAGCTTAGTTTGTTGTTCATCACGGCAAAGCGTTAACCATTCATCTAACCAATACAGTAGTTTCATTAATCCCCCAATTATAACTCGCGGGGGATCGTATCAAACACGGCCAAATGAGGTCAAACATAGCCAAGCTCTAGCCCGTTAATGATTAGCTACTATTACAGCTTGATATTTGCTTACTGAGCTTAATTGCTCATGGCTATTATTTGCTCCCAGTCGTTTTGTGTGACTGGCATTACCGAAAGACGGCCTGCTTTTTTAAGGGCTAATTCGGTAATTGCCTCGTTAGCTTTAATGTCTTTTAAGCTTACGCGTTTGTTTAAATGGCTTTTATAGGTTACTTCAACTACAAACCAGCGCGGTTTATCACTAGTGGCTTTCGCATCGTAATAGTCACTATTTAAATCAAACTGAGTTGGGTCGGGGTAGGCTTCTTTAGTAACAGTGGCTATGCCCACAACGCCCACTTGTTTGCAGCTAGAGTGGTAAATAAATACTAAGTCACCCAATTTTATATCGTCACGCATAAAGTTACGTGCCTGATAATTACGCACGCCTTCCCACAGGGTGGTTTGTTGCGGCGCTGTTTTTAAGTCATCAATCGAAAAAGCATCGGGCTCAGTTTTAAATAGCCAATAATTCATAGCGTTACTCATTTAGTTAGATTTACATAGCTGCATTGTATAGTATCATTAGCTTATCTGGGGATTGAGAGAACAACAAATGAGCCAAGTATTAGATGATTTATTATCGTTATTGTCACTTGAAGAAATTGAACAAGGTTTATATCGTGGGCAAAGCCAAGATTTAGGGTTTAGAGCGGTATTTGGTGGTCAAGTAATGGGGCAGGCGTTGTCTGCTGCAAAAGAAACGCTACCAAAAGGACGTGTTGTTCATTCATTACACTCTTACTTTTTACGCCCCGGCGACGCCGCTAAACCGATTGTTTACGACGTAGAAACCATCCGCGATGGTAAAAGCTTTAGCACCCGCCGAGTAAGCGCTATTCAATACGGTAAACCTATTTTTTATATGACTGCGTCGTTTCAGGGTGAAGAAGAAGGCTTATCGCATCAAGCAACCATGCCTAATGTACCGCCACCAGAGGAGCTTCGCTCGTCGCTTGAGTTTTATCAAGAAAACGCCCACCACATACCCGAGGTGATCCGTAATAAGTTTATACGCGAAATGCCCATTGAAATGCGCCCGGTTACTTTTCATAACCCGTTTAAGCCAGAGGTTATTGAGCCCGTAAAGCACATTTGGATTAAAGCCAATGGCGATATGCCCGACGATCAACGCATTCATAATTACTTATTAGCGTATGCCTCTGACTTTGAGTTTTTACCTACGGCATTACAGCCTCATGGCGTATCGTTTATGCAGCCAAATATGCAAGTGGCAACGATTGACCATGCTATGTGGTTCCACCGCCCATTTAGAATGGACGATTGGATTTTATATACCATAGACAGCCCAAGTGCTAGTTCTGGGCGAGGCTTGGTAAGAGGCCAGTTTTTTGACCGCCAAGGTAATTTAGTCGCATCAACGATTCAAGAAGGGGTGATGCGCCAGCGTTAATTTGATTAGACTTGCTGGCAATAGACTGGCTGTTAAGCGCAAATTAGCAGTGCTTTCGCTAAAGGTTTTGCCAAGAGGTAAGCGTCTTTATGTAGCATTGTTGTTCAATAACTAAACGTACAAAAAAGCCTCAACATGTTAAATGTTGAGGCTTTTTTAATGGTGTTTAATTAAAGCTTAAATTATAGCAGCACGGCTAATTACATTGATCTTGCACTATGTCGCTAACCGATTGCCATATACGTGCAGGTAATAAGGTTTTTAAGTACATGTATATTTCACACAGTTGTGTACTACCGTGAATACCATTTTGACCTTCAGTAATTAGCAGCTCACCGCGTAAATTATCAATAAAGCTTACCAGTACTTTTTTATCAAAAAACTCCGGGGTTTTAATGCCGTGTAAGGTGCCTAAACGGTTCGCCAGTACTTGGCTTTCACGCTCTAGTTCGGCTTTTTCAATTCCGTTACTGGTTTGAATAAAGCCCACAACAATGGCATAACGTTGCAACGTAAAGCTAAGCGACCTTCCTAGCATTTCAAGTTTGGCTAATGAATCATTCGTGTTAGTAACATGAATGGTATCGCCATCAAGCTCAATTAAGTTTTGATCGCTAAAGTTAGCCAAAATACGGCTTATGTAGTTTTCATCTAGCGGCTGTAAATACCATTCTTTTGCAAACAGAGGGTAAAAAGCCGAAACAAGCTTTTGGCATTGCTCAACCGTACTACTGTGTTGCTTAAATAAGTGCAAAGCAATAAGGCTTGGCACAGCAAATAAGTGCAAAATATTATTACGATAATAGTTAAACAGGGTTTTTTCTTTATCGTTAATTGCAATAATTTCGCCAAATTCATCGCTAATAACATCAAACTTATTAAGCTTAATGGCGTGCGCTAATAGCTGCTCTGGTGTTTCATCGGGGGCGGTGACTTTATCGCTATAGCTTGCATCGCGTTGTAGGCGTAGGTAAAAATCTAGTTGCGCTAATAGCTTAGGCTTACTTAACGCGTGCTTGTCGTTAACTAGCAAAATCATAGCCAGTAAATTCACAGCGTTAAGTGCTGCGGCATTATTAATTTTTACCATTACTTGGTCGGCCAATGCGGCTACTTGAGGGCCTAGCCATTGCGGCTTTTGCACATCGGTAGGGTGTATTGCATCGCGCCAATCAGGTTGGTTGTCATTTAAGTATTGGTTTATAGAAATAGGGTCGCCAAAGTTTAAGTAACCACGGCCGTAATTTTTAAGGTTTTTAATGGCTTTAAAAATACCAAAAATGGACTCGCCTTTTTTATCTTTACCGGCAAGCTCTTTTAAGTAGGTATTGATTTCCATTACATGTTCATAGCCAATGTATACTGGCACAATAGAAACTGGACGGTCTATGCCACGTAGCATTGCTTGCAATGTCATGGCGAGCATACCGGTTTTTGGCGGTAGTAATCGGCCTGTGCGGCTGCGCCCGCCTTCAGTGTAAAACTTAACTGAGTAACCTTTAATAAATAGCTGGCTTAAATACTCTTTAAATACGGCTGAGTAAAGTTTATTACCGGCAAACGAGCGGCGGATAAAAAACGCCCCTGAGCGGCGAAAAATACCACCGGCAGGGAAAAAGTTAAGATTAATGCCCGCGGCAATATGCGGCGGCACCAAACCTTGATGGTATATAGCATAGGTAAGTAACAAGTAATCCATGTGGCTGCGATGACACGGCATATAGATTATCTCGTGACCTTTATTTGTTAGCTCATGAATCTGCTCGGTGTATTTTATATCTATACCGTTATAAAGCTTAGTCCACAGCCAGGTTAAAATTCTGTCGCCTACACGTATCATTGCCTCAGAGTAATTAGCGGCAATTTCATCTAGTAGTTTTAACGCGTTTTGGCGGGCTTCTGTTTGGCTTATTCCTTTTGACTTTGCTTCATCTTGAATCGCTTTTTTTATTGTCGGCGAAGCCAAAAGTGAGTTAAATAATTGCTCGCGCGAGGGCATTTTAGGGCCCGTAGCGGCCAGTTTTTGACGTTTAAAGTGCACCCGAGCAACTCGTAATAGTTTTTGTGGTAGCTCATTTACGTCGGCTTTTTCGTTCACGATAAGTGATAAATCGAGTGGCTGGCTAAAGCGAATAAAGTTATCGCGCCCAGAAAACAGCACAACAAAGAATTTTCTAAACCAACTAGGCGTAAGAGAGTGGGTAATTAAGGTACGAATACCTGGCTTTTCTTTACCTGGGTCGCGCCCCCATAAAATAGTTACCGGCACCACTTGTACATTCTTTTGCCCGCTATTTAATAAATGCTCAACTATTTGCTTACCCTGTGATAAAGCGGCGGTCGGTTTCGCGGTATCGCCAAATAAAGGCGGCGGATTTTTAATACCAATAAAGCGGGCCAACTCTTGGTTTCCTAACGTTTGATATTCGCATGGGTTAGGCAAACCATGCTTTTTACATACATTAGTAAGCGCGGCTAAATCGAAACGCGAATTTAAACGTACTATATAAAAAGTAGGGTGTTCAGGATTAAGGTCATATTGTTCTATTGGGCTTTGGGGAAGGACCTTACTTTTTACCAAAACACGGCTTACGCAGCTAGTAAGAAAATTCAAACAATAATTTAATAAACGCATCGACTCACCATATTGAGAGTATTAAAAGCAAAATTAGCGCATAGGATACCATAATATCTATAAAATCCTGTAATTTGCGTAATCGGTTAAATTATAAACATAAGACTAATTTGGCGCTGAGCAGTTCAATTATAGCTATAAATAACCCGTGGCGGTTATTTGGGCAGCCTTACACCCATAATTAATTTGCAATTAGTTGTTGCATTTATCACCAATATCACTATAATACGCAGGCTTTCAAGATTCCTCTGGAACTTGAAGGGATAAATTAAGCTTGGATTTCAAGCTAATAAACAGGAGTTCCGATTTGGAACTCATCGTAGATATAAATCAACAACCGGCATCTTAATTATTAAGATTGTTTCGGTCGTTTTTTTATGCTCTTTAAATGCTCTTTATATTGAGGTTTAAGAATGTCAAATCAACGCATTCGTATTCGCCTAAAAGCTTTTGACCACCGTTTGATTGACCAATCAACGGCGGAAATCGTGGAAACTGCGAAACGCACAGGCGCACAAGTACGTGGTCCAATCCCACTACCTACACGCTTTGAACGTTTTACTGTACTAACTTCACCGCACGTAAACAAAGATGCGCGTGATCAGTACGAGATCCGCACCCATAAACGTCTGATCGACATCGTAGAACCAACTGACAAGACTGTTGACGCATTAATGCGTTTAGATCTTGCTGCTGGTGTTGATGTTCAAATCAGCCTGGGTTAATCGAAAGATTAGAGAGGTTATAGGAAAATGGCATTAGGTCTAGTCGGTCGTAAAGTGGGTATGACACGTATCTTCACTGAAGATGGTGTATCTATCCCTGTGACAGTTATCGAAGCGACTCCTAACCGCATTGCTCAGATCAAATCTGACGCAACAGACGGTTATAACGCGCTTCAAGTAACCGCAGGCACTAAAAAAGCAAGCCGTGTAAACAAAGCAGCAGCGGGTCATTTCGCTAAAGCTGGTGTTGAAGCGGGTCGCGGTCTGTGGGAATTCCGCCTAAATGGTGGTGAAGGCGATTTTGAAGTAGGCGCTGAGCTTACTGTTGAATTATTCAACGAAATCAACAAAGTTGACGTAACCGGTACTTCTAAAGGTAAAGGTTTCCAAGGTGGTGTTAAGCGCTGGAATTTCAGCATGCAAGACGCTACTCACGGTAACTCTCTATCTCACCGTGCTCCTGGTTCAATCGGTCAAAACCAATCACCTGGTAAGGTGTTTAAAGGTAAGAAAATGGCCGGTCATATGGGTGCTGAGCGTGTAACGACTCAAAACTTAGAACTAGTTCGCGTTGACGCTGAGCGTAACTTGCTTTTAGTTAAAGGTGCAGTACCTGGCGCTATCGGCGGTGACGTTATCGTTAAACCAGCTGTTAAAGCATAAGTCCTGGAGATTTAGTGATGGAATTAGCAATTAAAGACGCTTCTGGCGCTCTTGAAGTTTCTGAAGCTACTTTTGGACGTGAGTTTAACGAAGCATTAGTACACCAAGTAGTTGTTGCATACGCAGCAGGTGCTCGTCAAGGTACTCGTGCTCAGAAGACACGTTCTGAAGTAAGCGGTGGTGGTAAAAAACCATGGGCTCAAAAAGGTACTGGCCGTGCACGTGCTGGTACAATCCGTAGTCCAATTTGGCGTTCAGGTGGCGTTAGCTTCGCAGCTAAACCACAAGACCACAGCCAAAAAGTAAACCGTAAAATGTACCGCGGTGCGATCAAAAGCATCTTATCTGAATTAGTTCGTCAAGAGCGTTTAATCGTTGTTGAAAGCTTTGGTCTTGAAGCACCAAAGACTAAAGAACTAGTTTCTAAGCTTAAAGAACTTGAGCTTAAAGATGTTCTTATCGTGACTGAAGAAGTAGATGAAAATCTTTTCTTATCGGCACGTAACCTGTACAAGGTTGACACGCGTGATGTAGCTGGTATCGATCCTGTAAGCTTAATTGCTTTCGACAAGGTACTTATTACAGCTGCTGCTGTTAAGCAACTTGAGGAGGCGCTAGCATGATCCGTGAAGAACGTCTTTTAAAAGTGATCCTTGCTCCACATATCTCTGAAAAAAGCACAATTGCTGCTGAAGAAAACAATACTATTGTTTTTAAAGTAACAAATGACGCAACTAAAGCTGAAATTAAAGCAGCAGTTGAGAAGCTTTTTGAAGTAGAAGTAACGGGTGTTCGCACACTTAACGTTAAGGGTAAAACAAAACGTACTGGCATGCGTTTCGGTCGTCGTAGCGACTGGAAGAAAGCTTACGTTACTCTTAAAGAAGGTAGCGAGCTAGACTTTGTCGGCGGCGCCGAGTAATAAGGGGAGTTAGAATTATGGCACTTCAAAAGTGTAAACCAACTTCTGCGGGTCGTCGTCACCTAGTTAAAGTGGTTAACCCAGATTTACATAAGGGTAAACCTTACGCACCACTATTAGAGAAAAACTCTAAATCAGGTGGTCGTAATAACAATGGTCGTATTACGGTTCGTCATATCGGTGGTGGTCATAAGCATCATTACCGTTTAATCGATTTTAAACGTACTAAAGATGGCATTCCAGCCACTGTTGAGCGTTTGGAATATGATCCAAACCGTAGCGCAAACATCGCTCTTGTATTATATGCAGACGGTGAGCGTCGTTACATTATCGCACCTAAAGGCTTAAAAGCTGGCGATGCAATCCAGTCTGGTGTTGATGCACCAATCAAGCCTGGTAATGCATTACCTATGCGTAACATGCCTGTAGGTTCGACTGTTCACAACGTAGAATTAAAACCAGGTAAAGGTGCTCAAATCGCACGTTCTGCTGGTGCATACGTTCAAATCCTTGCGCGTGATGGTCAATACGTAACATTACGTCTTCGTTCTGGCGAAGTACGTAAAGTACAATCTGATTGTCGTGCAACGCTAGGTGAAGTAGGCAATGCTGAGCATATGCTTCGTTCACTTGGTAAAGCAGGTGCAAATCGCTGGCGTGGTATTCGTCCGACAGTTCGTGGTGTTGCCATGAACCCGGTAGATCACCCACACGGTGGTGGTGAAGGTCGTACATCTGGTGGTCGTCATCCTGTGTCTCCATGGGGTAAGCCTACTAAAGGTGCTAAGACGCGTAAGAACAAGCGTACGGATAAATTTATAGTACGTCGTCGTACTAAGTAATATTGAGGAATAGCCATGCCACGCTCTCTCAAGAAGGGTCCTTTTATAGACCTACACTTGCTGAAGAAGGTAGAGAAAGCTTTGGAAAGCGGTGAAAAGAAGCCAATTAAAACTTGGAGCCGTCGTTCAATGATCATACCTAACATGATCGGATTGACCATTGCTGTCCATAATGGTCGCCAGCATGTACCAGTTTTCGTTTCTGACGAAATGATCGGTCACAAACTAGGTGAATTTGCACCAACTCGCACTTACCGTGGCCATGCCGCGGATAAGAAAGCGAAGAAACGCTAAGAGGGGAATGATAAATGCAAGCATTAGCTAAACATAAATTCGCCTCTGGTTCGGCGCAAAAAGCTCGTCTAGTTGCAGATCAGATCCGCGGACTACCTGTCGATCGCGCTCTAGAAATCCTGGCGTACAGCCCGAAAAAAGCGGCTGTATTAGTTAAAAAAGTACTTGAGTCTGCTATTGCTAACGCAGAGCATAACGAAGGTGCTGACATTGATGAGCTTCGTGTAACTACGATTTTTGTGGACGATGGTCCTACAATGAAACGTATTATGCCACGTGCTAAAGGACGCGCAGACCGCATCCTTAAGCGTACAAGCCACATCACTGTTGTGGTTTCAGATAGCTAGGAGTATAAGTAATGGGACAAAAAGTTCATCCTACTGGTATTCGCCTAGGTATATCTAAACCTTGGGTTTCTACCTGGTACGCGAGTTCTAAAGATTTCTCTGATCAGCTTTTTGGCGATCACAAAGTACGTACTTTCCTTACAAAGGAATTAAAAGCGGCTTCTGTGTCTAAAATCGTTATTGAGCGTCCAGCAAAATCGATCCGCGTAACAATTCACACGGCTCGTCCGGGTGTTGTTATCGGTAAAAAAGGCGAAGACGTTGAAAAGCTACGTCAAGCGGTAACTAAGATCGCAGGTGTACCTGCTCAGATTAATATTTCTGAAGTACGTAAACCAGAGTTAGATGCACAACTAGTAGCAGACGGCATTGCCTCTCAGCTAGAGCGTCGTGTTATGTTCCGTCGCGCTATGAAGCGTTCGGTACAAAATGCAATGCGCATCGGTTCTAAAGGGATCAAAGTTGAAGTTAGCGGTCGTCTTGGCGGCGCAGAAATCGCACGTTCAGAATGGTATCGTGAAGGTCGTGTACCTCTACATACTCTTCGTGCTGATATCGACTACGCAACTTCTGAAGCCTTAACCACTTATGGTATCATTGGTGTTAAAGTTTGGATCTTCAAAGGCGAAGTTATTGGTGGTTTACCACTAGTACAAGAGCAAGAGAAGCCAGCTAAACGCGCACCAAAGAAAGCCAAGAAAAGTGCTAAGTAGAGGTAGCGAGTAATGTTACAGCCAAAACGTACAAAATTCCGTAAAATGCACAAAGGCCGCAACCGCGGTTTAGCGCAAAACGGTAACAAAGTAAGCTTCGGTACTTTCGGTTTGAAAGCTACTGGTCGTGGCCGCATGACTGCTCGTCAAATCGAAGCAGCTCGTCGTGCTATGACGCGTCACGTGAAACGTCAAGGTAAAATCTGGATCCGTGTCTTCCCTGACAAGCCGATCACAGAAAAGCCTCTTGAAGTTCGTATGGGTAAAGGTAAAGGTTCTGTTGAATATTGGGTTGCTGAAATTCAGCCTGGTAAAGTACTTTACGAAATGGAAGGTGTTTCTGAAGAGCTTGCTCGTGAAGCGTTTGACCTTGCAGCTCGTAAACTGCCATTCAAAACAACTTTCGTAACTCGGACGGTAATGTGATGAAAGCAAGCGAACTAAAAGACAAAAGCGTAGAAGAGCTAAATGCTGAACTTCTAGGACTTCTTCGTGAGCAGTTTAACCTGCGCATGCAAGCAAGCACTGGTCAGTTAGCTCAGACACACACGCTAAGAACAGTACGTCGCGATATCGCGCGTGTAAAAACAATTATTAACCAGAAGGCAGGTCAATAATGAGCGATAAAATTCGTACTCTTCAAGGCCGTGTAGTAAGCGACAAGATGGAAAAATCTTTCACTGTTGCTATCGCACGTTACGTGAAGCACCCAATCTATGGGAAATTCATCAAACGTACTACTAAGCTACACGTACATGACGAAAACAACACAGCAAAAGCGGGTGACGTAGTTACTATCCGTGAATGCGCACCAATTTCTAAGAATAAATCTTGGACTTTAGTAGACGTTGTTTCTAGTCCAAAACAAGCTTAATTTTTAAATTAAGTAAGTTTTGTAAAAAAGCCCTGGCATTAGCCGGGGCTTTTTGTTTGCGTTTAAAAAAAACTGTAAGTTTGAAGCTTTCAGTTCTCAGCTGCTTGATCTGACCCCGATAAAGTAGACACGGGGTTTTAATTCATTGATTCAT
>NZ_LKBC01000023.1:0-25154 GCF_001400005.1 Pseudoalteromonas sp. P1-30 | reverse complement strand
ATGATAGTGTAGTATTTGCTATGTGACTCTCTACCGCTGTGGGCACTACGACATTGCCAGGCTCCAAATACAAGAAAGCCCGACTCCAAAGAGCCGGGCTTTTTTACGTCCGTTGAAAAGTGAAATACATGTCTTTACGTAATATCACCACCTCCGTAGCGTGGGTTGAGTATCACGAAACCCGCGGGTAAGGCTCACCACACATCTTTGTATGGTAAATATAGCGTTTCAGCAGTGAGCTTTATGAGTACTTTAGCGTAATTATGCTTGTGCGTAGTTAGATTTATTACCTAGCCAGCGATGAATTAAAGGGTCTATAAGGTCGGGGTTTTGCTTTAGCATTTGTTGTGCAATGGGCCTGACTTGATTTAGCGTGTGTTTATCTCGAGTAAGATCCGCTATTTTAAATTCTGCTAAGCCAGTTTGTTTAGTGCCGAGCACTTCACCTGGCCCACGTATTTCTAAATCTCGCTCTGCGATGACAAAGCCATCGTTACTGTCTCTTAATACACCTAAACGTTTTTGAGCTGTGTAAGAAAGAGGGGCGTGATATAACAGTACGCAATGCGAAGCGGTGGCTCCTCGTCCTACGCGCCCGCGTAATTGATGTAATTGTGCTAATCCTAAGCGCTCAGGATTTTCTATGATAATTAAACTGGCATTAGGTACGTCTACACCTACTTCTATTACTGTTGTTGCAACAAGTACGTGAATATTGCCTGCTTTAAAGTCGCTCATGATCGCTTGTTTTTCAGCGGCTTTCATACGGCCATGAACGAGCCCTACATTAAGCTCTGGCAACGCCTCTTTTAATTGTAATGCGCTGTCTTCAGCTGCTTGGCATTGTAGGGCTTCTGATTCGTCAATGAGGGTACATACCCAATAAACCTGTCTGCCTTGTTCATTACAGGCAAGCTTAACACGGTTTATTATATCGTCTCGGCGTGTATCAGGAATGGCAACAGTGGTTATAGGTGTGCGCCCAGGGGGTAACTCATCTATCACTGAGGTTTCTAAGTCGGCATAGGCCGTCATAGCCAATGTACGCGGAATGGGGGTTGCGGTCATGACTAACTGATGAGGATAACAATTACCAAACTTGCCTTTCTCACGCAGTGAGAGGCGTTGATGAACACCAAAGCGATGTTGCTCATCGATGATAATTAATACTAAGTTATTAAATTTTACCTCGTCTTGAAATAGGGCGTGAGTGCCCACTATCATTTGCGCCTCTCCTGAGGCGATTTTTTCAAGTGTATTAGTACGCTCTTTTCCTTTAGTTTTACCGCCTAGCCAGGCAACGTTAATCCCAAGACTTTCAAACCATTGCTTGAAATTTATTCCGTGTTGTTCAGAAAGGATTTCTGTAGGTGCCATTAGGGCAACTTGAAAACCTTGTGCTATTGCTGTTAATGCACTTAATGCTGCAACCAGTGTTTTACCTGAGCCTACATCACCTTGTACTAATCGCATCATGGGGTAGGCATGCTGTAAATCCCCTTTTATTTCGGCTACAACTCTATTTTGTGCATTAGTCGGTGCAAAAGGGAGTTGCGCTAAAAATTGGCTCTCTAATGTATTTGTAGGACTTAGAGAAACTGCACTTACTTGCTGCCCTTGCTCGCGTACTTTTAATAAGCTTAAGTTTTGGGCAAGTAGCTCTTCAAATACTAAGCGTTGTTGTGCCGGATGCATGCCTTGTTCAAGCGAAATAATGTCAACATCATTCGCAGGGCGATGAAGTAGCAATAAAGCGTCACTTAATTGCATATGTGAGGGTTGCCATTTTTCAGGGATAAGCTCCTCAACAGAATACTTATGTAATAAATTGATGGCTTGTTCACTTAACGCTCTAATTGATAATTGTTTTAAGCCTTCGGTGGTAGAATACACGGGGGTTAGTGTTGCAGCGGTTGGTTGCTCGTTTGGGGTATCGCTAATGCTGTATTCTGGGTGGCTCATTTCAAAGCCAACGCGCCCGCGTCTTACCTCACCAAAGCAACGGATTATTTTGCCACTGCTAAATGCGTTTTTTTGCGCTGCTGTAAAATTAAAAAACCGTAAAGTAAGCCTACCTGTACCATCGTTTATTTGCACCACTAACATACGCCGTTTACCAAAGGTCACTTGGCTTGTTTCTATTGTTGCCTCAACAGTGCAGTGGCTGTGTAAAGTAACATCGTTAATAGCATAAATACGGGTACGATCTTCATAGCGTAAAGGCAAATGAAAGAGCATATCTTGCACGGTAGCTATACCTAGCTTTTGTAGGCGTTCGGCCATTTTTGGGCCTACCCCTTTAAGTTCTGTTATAGGGTATTGGCTTAAGCTAGGTTTAGACAATGTAGGCTCAAATCTGTTTATTTGTGAATGAGTTAAGTGTACTCACAGGTTTGCTAAGCATCAAGCATGTTTTAAAGCTTGCCAAAACTGCTCGTTAGCGACTATTTCACCTTCTTCATCGAGAGGTGGGTAAGGTAGGTTTTTTAATCTACATTGTTTAGCAATAACTGGGTGATACCCTTCAAAATACATAGGGTGTTTAATCTCTTCACTTAGCATATCGCGCTTATATAGCCCTGCTTTTTCTCGTTGTTGTTGTGCTTCAAATAAAATAAGCGCAGCAGCTACTGATACATTAAGTGACTGCACCATGCCTTGCATAGGAATAATAATGTTTTGATCGGCGTGTTTTAGCGCGCGCTCAGAAATCCCAGTTTTTTCTTGGCCAACGATTATAGCTGTGGGTTTTGTGTAATCGATTTCTCTAAAATCTACAGCATCTTCGCTCAAGTGTGTTGCTAATATTTGTACATCTGGGTTGTGCTTGCGCATCATCGCAGCAGCATCATCAATATTTTTATGCAGGTGTGTTTCTAGCCAGTTTTTACTGCCGCCAGAGGTATTATTGGTCAGCCATTTTTGGTTTTCTGGCCATACAGCATGCACATGATGGCAACCTACTGCATCAGCACTTCTTACAATAGCTGAGAGATTATGATGTTTATGTACGTCTTCTAGGCAGACTGTTAGGTCTGTTTGGCGACGTGAGAGCACGTCTTTTATTCGTTGGTAGCGATTTTGCTGCATGGTGATCCTCTTTTTTGATAATTATACGTAATTTTATCTATTAAGGCATTACTGTGCGGCTAATTGGATTTTGCAAAGAGATTAGGGTCTCGGTTGATTGAATAGCCTCTATAGCTTGTATTTTATTAATGAGCACGTCTTGCAGATGGTCGATAGACTTGGCCATTACCTTTATAAAAATGCTGTAGTTACCCGTGGTGTAATAAGCTTCAACTACTTCTTCTAATGCTTCTAGTTTAATCAGTGTTTCTGGGTAGTCGCGAGCGTTGTTTAAGTTAATACCAATAAAGCAACATACATCGTAACCAAGTTGCTTTGTACTAATGCTTAATTGGGTGCCGGTAATGATGCCCGCTTGTTTCATTTTTTCTACGCGTACGTGAATTGTGCCGGCACTTACAGTAAACCGTTTAGCTAATTCTGCGTAGGCTGTGCGGGCGTTGGCCATTAAAGCGTGAAGTATCTGTTTATCGAGATTATCGATTTGATAATTTTCCATTATTTTTGCTTACTTAAATTAGTGAATCTACATTTTTATACCGTGTAAATTAATCGATTTTACATATTAAAGCTATTTTTATTATGGGTTATTGAATTAAAAGTTTAAATCGTTACAGTAACCTCATTAAAAGCGCCTGCAGGGCGTTTTTTCATTAATAAGCAAGTAACAATAACTGGGAATGAGGCCAATTATTATGAGTTCACACTATGTGCAGCAACAGCAGCAAATAAGTAAAGTTAAGCAGTTTTTTTCACAGCAATTAGAGCAGCAACTAGGGTTAGTTGAAGTTCAGGCTCCTATTTTGGCCAAAGTAGGTGATGGCACACAAGATAACCTGAGCGGCCACGAGAATGCAGTTGCTGTTAACGTAAAAGCAATTACCGATAGCAGCTATGAAGTTGTTCATTCGCTTGCTAAATGGAAACGTAAAACGCTAGCGACTTACGGCTTTTCTGTAGGTGAAGGTATTTATACACAAATGAAAGCGTTGCGCCCAGATGAAGACTCATTAAGCCCAATACATTCTGTTTATGTTGATCAATGGGATTGGGAAAAGGTAATTTGCCAACGTACTGAACGAACGCTCTCTACATTACAAGACACTGTTAAAGCTATTTATACTGGTATTAAGCAAACAGAGCAGTTTGTAAGTGAAAGCTTTGGTATAGCCCCATTCTTACCTAGTGAAATCACGTTTATACACAGTGAGCAATTACGCAAAATGTACCCTGAATTTAGCGCAAAGCAACGCGAAAAAGCCATTGCACAAGAGTACGGTGCGGTGTTTTTAATTGGTATTGGGGGGGCATTAGGTGATGGCAAAATCCATGATGTACGCGCTCCAGATTACGACGATTGGTCTACCCAAACGATTGACGGATACACAGGATTAAATGGCGATATTTTAGTGTGGAACCCTGTGTTAGAAGATGCCTTTGAAATATCATCTATGGGTATTCGTGTAAGCCCTGATGTATTAAAAGCGCAATTGAGCATAACAGGCGTTGAAGAACGCCTAGCATTCGATTGGCATAAAGCATTACTAGAAGAGGCTTTCCCACAAACAATTGGTGGCGGAATAGGGCAATCGCGCTTAGCAATGTTATTACTGCAAAAGCAGCATATTGGACAAGTGCAAGTAGGTGTATGGCCAAAGCAAACGCACGATACAGTAAGTGGCTTACTGTAAATTATAAAGGGCGCTAAATGCGCCCTAATGTGTTTTAAAGTTTATTTCTACTTTATTGTTTTGTAGGTTTATATTGCAAGGTGGGTAGTTGCGGGTAGTTTTTAATACTTTATCAAAAATATGGATCTCTACCCCTGAGTGTAATGATGTATTAACGACGAGATTTGCATCGCTTAGTAGGTCGTGAAGTTCATGATCTAGGCTAGATAACTTTTTCTCTAGTTGCTCTGCTTGTTGGCAATAATGCTGTTGCGTTGCGCCAATTTTTTTAATGAGCAGATTCTTTTTTTCTATATCTTTTACTTTATCTGCTTTTTCAAGTGCTGCTTGAAGGGTATCAAGCTGCTCATCGGTTTTTGCTAAGTCTTTAAAGCAGTTATCTGTGTCGGCCGTTATTTCAGCGCCGGATGCGGCTAAATTGATAGCCATTTTTGCACCTGATTCATTGCCTATTTCGCCAGCAATTAACACGGTTGCATCAAGAATCTCTCCACCAAAAATTTTCCCTTTGGGTAACTCTGTTTGGCCAACTTGTAATAAGTGTTTTGCTTTAATAGCACAATGGCTGGCTTGGCGGTCTATAAAGATGTTTTTGCCCTGCATATAACAGTATTGTGCGTGAGATACATGAACATCACCTTCACTTTTAATAGAGCACGACAAAGTTTTATCTTCGAGCTTTTGATGGCCAATAATGCCTTGCTTTACAGTGATGTTTCCGCCGGCTGATAATTCGCCAGATTCAACCGTGCCAAAAACAGTAATGTCGCCTTTTGCGGTGACTCGCATTCCTGGGTCAATGTTTTTAGTCACAATAACACTGCCTTCAAAATCAATATGGCCGCTTTTAACATCTACATCAGAGATGGTAAAAATATCATCAACTCGCATACCGTTAGGTATTTCTACGGGGACCCCCGCTGTTGTAGAAACAAGCTCGAGCGGATTTGTTTTTGATATTTCGGCGCCTTCGCCTGCCACTAACTTTTTATTCTCACCGGGTTTAGCCGGTAGTATGTCACCTACTACAGTGAATCCTTCTTTACCGGGAGTTGCAGGTTGTTGGCGGATCAGTACAGTGCCGGGCTCTACGCTTGCCAGTTTACCAAAGTCGCGCATATCAACACTGCCATCTTCCTTCATTTTTGGTGCTTTTAGGCGATCTTTGAGGGTTTCTACCATAGCCACAAATTTTGTTGCTGTGCCTTCTGCTGGTAGGCGGCCTTTGGCTAGAATCCCTTTTGCCACTGTACCTGGGGGTAAGTTAAATTGTTTATCTAAAAGCTGCTCTAAAAAAGCTTGTTTGTAACCACGAACAACCCCTGCTTTTATGAGTTGTTTTTTGCCCTCTTCTAACGAAAGTACTTTACCACCATAAGCTAAGGTTAGCTCACCTATGGCTTGCATTTTATCTTCACTTAACGTTACCACAAGCGATGCATCGTGCTTACTTGCTACAACCAAGGTTGGCTCATTATTTTGCGCTTTAAAAAAATTATCAATAGCCTCGTGGTCAATTTTGCATTCGCAAAACGTCGACTTCTCGAGTGCATCAATTATAAAAGCGGCGCTAGGTGGAGCGTGCTTACTTACATCAAGTAATACGTTCCCATTATTGGCAAGCTTAAACACTAGTTAATCCTTTTCTACTACTTAAGTTAAGATTGATTTTATTGCATGATTACAGAGTGCTAGATATTTACATGTGAGTCAAGAAAGGGCGATAAACAAAGGCTATCAGTAAAAAATAGAGCTATAAAGGGGGTTTATAGCTCTGTATTTATTAATTAGTTGAAGGAAGTTCCATAATGCCGTCAATTTCAACTTGTGCGCCTTTTGGTAGAGCACGTACACCTAGTGCTGCACGGGCAGGATAAGGCTGCTTGAAATATTGGCTCATTACTTCATTAACAGTAGCAAAGTTTGATAAGTCTGTTAGGTAGATATTAATTTTAACAAGATCTTGGATTTTACCACCTGCTTCTTCGCACACCGCTGTAATATTTTTAAATACTTGATGTGTCTGCTCGCTAAAGTCTTCTGAAACCATTTCCATTGTTTCTGGGACAAGTGGAATTTGTCCAGATAAATAAACGGCAGTACCTACTTTAACCGCTTGGCTATAAGTGCCGATGGCAGCAGGTGCTTTTTCGGTAGAAATAAATGCTTTATTCATGAGTTTCCTATTTTACTTTTTACGATAGACTCTTTGCACATCAGGCATCACGCGAATGCGGCGCATAATATTAGCAACATGGACGCGGTTTTTAACGGTAACGCCCAAGTCTATCACATATAAATTACTTTCTTTTTCGTCGGTAGTGATCTCAACAATGTTGGCTTGGGTTGTAGCAACAACATTTGTGAGTTTAGCTAAAGCCCCTTGGTGATTAATTATTTCCACCCGTAGCGCAGCTATATATTCTTTTTCTGGATTGTCATCCCATTTTACAACCAGGTATTTTGAGCGTTCGTTTTCCCAGCCGCGAATATTTTTACATTCTTGGCGGTGAACGGTAAGCCCTTTACCTTGGCTAATATGTGCAGTGATGGCATCCCCTGGTACAGGTCGGCAACACTTAGAATAATTAACCAACATGCCTTCGGTACCAATAATGGTTGCTTTGGCTTGTTTGCTAATATCTGACAAGTCGTCGCTTTCTTCTTGCAATAAGCGTTTAGCGATTAACACGCTCATTAAGTTACCTGCGCCTATTTCTACCAGTAATTCTAATACTGTAGATAGTTCGTGCTCTTCGAGTACGCGGGCTATGTTTTCATCGGCAATGCTGTCGAGCTTATTTTCACCTAAGGCAGAATCGAGTAAGCGTCGGCCTAATAACAATGCTTCTTCTTGGTGTTGGCTCTTAAGGTAGTTTCTTATCCCTAAACGGGCTTTACCTGTAACTATAAAGTTTAACCACGTTGCATTAGGGTGTGCACCCGAGCTGGTAATAATTTCAACACTTTGCCCAGTATCTAAGGCTTTGCTTAGCGGGTAAGGTTTACGGTTTACCCTTGCACCTACACAAGTGTTACCTACATCAGTATGCACCGCGTAAGCAAAATCAACCGCGGTAGCGCCCATTGGCAACTCTACTATGCGGCCATCGGGGGTAAATACGTATATTTCTTCTGGGAACAGCTCGGTTTTAACGTTCTCGACAAATTCGAATGATGAGCCGGCACTTTGTTGAAGCTCTAGCAAACTTTGCATCCATTGACGCGCACGCTGTTGAGCTGTGTTACCCGCGCCATCACCGGCTTTTTTATACATCCAGTGCGCAGCAACCCCTTTATCGGCCATGTGATCCATGTCATGCGTACGCACTTGTATTTCTACCGGAATGCCGTGTGGGCCTACTAATGACGTATGCAAAGACTGATAACCATTTGTTTTAGGTACGGCTATATAATCTTTAAAACGCGTTTCGATAGGTTTATACAGGTTATGTGCAACACCTAACACGCGATAACAGGTATCCATTGCATCTACGTTTATTCTAAAGGCGTAAATATCCATTACCTCATTAAAAAGCAGCTCTTTATTTAGCATTTTTTTATAAATGCTATAAAGGTGTTTTTCGCGCCCAGAAACCGTAGCCTTAATACCAGACTCTTCAAGACGTGCTTCTATTTCGGTTTGGATGTTAGAAATAACTTCTTTACGATTACCTCGCGCTTTTGCCACTTCAGATTTAAGTGCGCGATGACGCATAGGGTATAAAGCCTGAAAACCTAAATCTTCTAGCTCATTTTTAATATCGTGAATACCTAAACGGTTTGCAATAGGTGCGTAAATTTCAAGTGTTTCACGGGCAATACGACGTCGCTTATCAGGGCGCAGAGCGCCTAATGTACGCATATTATGAGTACGATCGGCCAGTTTAATTAAAATAACCCGAATGTCTTGGGTCATAGCCATGATCATTTTTCGGTAGTTTTCAGCTTGGAATTCTTTTTTGTCTTTAAAGCTGAGCTTATCGAGCTTACTTACTCCTTCAACAAGTTCGGCAACCGTATCGCCAAATATTTCGGCTAAGTCCTGTTGGCTAAAATCGGTATCTTCAATAACGTCATGCATTAGCGCGGCCATAAGTGTTTCATGGTCAAGGTGCATGCCAGCAAGAATTTGGGTTACTTCAACAGGGTGAGTAATGTACGGCTCGCCGCTTGAGCGAGTTTGCCCCTCGTGAGCCTCTCGGGCTACCACGTAGGCTTTTTGCACTAGCTCTACTTCAGCAGCAGGCAAGTATTCAGATATTTTCTTTTTAAGACCTTCAAAAAGATACATTCACACTCCAATGTTCTCGTGAAGCAATAAGTAACGGTAAGTAATAGAATATACGATGAAAAGAGGGGATTGCCAACGGCTAGAGTAGAAATACTGAGCCGTTGACTAAATCAAACCGGGTGGTTGATTATTGATTACCGCCAACAATAGCAGCAACCGCAGCTAATTCAGCTGCTTCTTGGTGTTGTTGTTCTTCACGGTCAATAACGTCCATTGATGAACTATCAACTAAACCTTTTTCGATTTCACGTAGAGCGATAACGGTTGGTTTGTCATTTTCAGCGTCTACTAGTGGGTCTTTACCACCAACAGCAATTTGGCGGGCACGACGAGCCGCAACTAAAATTAAGTCAAAACGATTACCAATTGCATCTACTGCATCTTCAACTGTTACGCGAGCCATCTCAGCACTCCAAAATAATTTAAAAGCAAAGGCGTAGTTTACTGCAAGCAGCTTGTTTCGCCAATAGCCAGCGGTTAATTTTTACCAGTTTTCCCTGTAAAGGGCATAAATGGCTTATTTAAGTAAGTTTGTAATTAAATCGTGATGACGACTAGCTTGGGCTTTTAAGGTTAAGCGCTGCGCTAATACGATAGTTTCAATATTGCTAAGGGCGGTTTCAAAATCATCGTTAACTACAACATAATCATATTCATTGTAGTGCGATGTTTCTGATTGCGCTTTAGCCATACGCCCAGCGATGACCTCGGCAGAATCTTGGCCTCGGTTATTTAAGCGCTGCTCTAGCTCTGCTTTTGAAGGAGGCAAAATAAAAATTGTTTGCACGCTTGGCATAATTTCGCGCACTTGCTGCGCACCTTGCCAGTCAATATCTAAAAATACATCAATACCGGCATTCAGCTGCGACTCAATAGCCTGCTTTGAAGTACCGTAGTAATTATCGAATACTTGCGCCCATTCAAAAAAATCATCTTTGGCAATTAATGCTTTAAATTCATCGGCGCTTACAAAGTGATAATGCACCGCATTTTCTTCACCAGGACGAGGGCTTCGAGTGGTATGCGAGACCGATACTTTCATATCTGCGTGTTTTTTTAGTAACGCCTTGATTAAGCTAGATTTACCCGCACCAGAAGGCGCCGATAAAATAAATAAATTTCCGCGAGTTTGAGCCATGTTTTTCTCTACTTAAAATAAACAGGCTTGGATTAAATCAATAATCCAAGCCTTTAATTACGTTATTGTACTTTATTTAACACTTTTTACTCAACCATCTCTTATTAACAGCCCCCCCTGCTTGTATGTAGGGGTTTTCCCCTATGACTTATAGGGAGTGATCCTGATATGCAAGAAAGCGCTTTGCTTATTAAATGTACTTGTAAACAAAATATTAACCAAACAATGTTAAGCAAACATTCTTTTAAGTAGGTGGGTAAATTATGAAGTCATCAATTAAGAATATACTGGCTGGTCTTTCTCTTGCAGGATTTAGCCTGAACGCTGCAGCCGCAGCTGTTATAGGTAATCAACTAGAACAAAAACTACAAACAATGACTGCAGCAGACACTACCATGGTAGTGGTCAGTTATGATCAACTAGGCGCACTAAGTAATACTCAATTACAAAACTTATTAAGCTTAGGCTTGGTTGAAGGTGTGCAATTTAAGTCTTTGCCAATTATAGGCTTGTTGGCTACACCTTCACAAATATCTCAGTTAGTAAACGTGCCAGGTGTTCGTTCTGTTTATGCAAATAGATCACTTACTTATTTTAATAAAGAAGCACGCGAATTAACGGGTGTAGATAAGCTTCAATCAGATGATTTTGAAGCCCACAATGGAATCAAATTTACGGGCAAGGGTGTGACCGTAATAGTGAATGACTCGGGTATTGATGCCACATTAGATGACTTAGAGTATGGCTCTAAGGTTATTGAAAACGTACAGGGGGTTACACATGCACAAGCAATTTCGCTTACTGGAATAGATGGTGTTTGGATAGAGGGCCAACCAAATACAGACCTAAATGTAGGCCACGGCACTCATTGTGCTGGCACTGTAGCGGGTTGGGGCTCTCATTCTGATGGTGAATATAAAGGTGCGGCTCCAGGCGCTGACTTAATTGGCTATGGCTCTGGAGCTGGTTTGTCGATTTTAGATGCGTTGGGTGGTTATGACTATGCGATTAGTCATATTTGGGATTTCAATTCGCCAATTCGAGTAATGAGTAATTCATGGGGCTCAAGTGGTAAGTTTGACCCATTAGGACCAATCTCACTGGCTTCTTATAAGGCTTACAAGTTGGGTATGATTTCAGTATTTGCAGCTGGAAACTCAGGTTCGGGCGAAGATACACATAATCCGTATGCTCAAATCCCGTGGGGGATGTCGGTTGGCGCGAGTACTAAGCAAGCTGAGTTGATTGATTTTTCATCGAGAGGCAAAAATGGTGAAGTAGGCGACTTTACTATGCCAGACGGCAGTGAATGGACTTATAAAAATGAAGTAAGTATTGTCGCCCCTGGTGTTGATATTATCTCTACAAGAGCAAAAACGAATGTTGTATCTAATGGCGGAGCAGATGATATTGATGCCATGCCTGCTGAGCATCTTCCTTATTACACTATGATTTCGGGCACATCAATGGCTACGCCGCATGTGGCTGGTGTGATTGCACTTATGCTAGAAGCAAACCCAGAACTCACACCTTTAGAAGTGAAAAAAATCATCCAAGAAACGGCAACCAATATGCCAGGCTATGAAGCATGGGAGGTTGGTGCAGGGCATATAAATGCATATGCAGCTGTTGCAGGTGCATTAGGTTACGATAACCAAAATAGCGTAACAGTTAACAACTTAAGTGACTTTAATGCTAACGCCATTACATTGGCAGACGCTGATCCGCAGCCTTTTGAAGTCTTATACTCACCGGTTGGGGAGCCTGAAGTGCACAGGTTTAACGTAAATGCAGAGGATAGTTGGATAAATGTTTCTTCTGAGGTTTTTGCTACAACCACTAAGTTAAAGTTAGAAGCGCCAGATGGCACTGTGTATATGGGTAACTTAACACTGCCAGTACTTGATACAACTATGCGGGTTTCTGCACCTGCGCAAGAAGGCGAATGGAAATTATTTGTATATGGAATGACATCGTTATCCGGCGTACAAGCAGACCCTACTGGATTAACTAACGGCCCAGGCGTACCTGAATTTATTAGTGGTGAAATTTCAATTTTAAAATCGGGTGGCTACGAAGGGCTAGACGATATTGAGGGGCATCCAGCGCAAAATGCAATTGAGTTTGCTGTCAGTGAGCGCTTAGTTGATAGCAGAAACAATCTTTTATATCGCCCAGATGCAAACCTTAAACGCAAAGAACTTGCTAAGTATCTTGTTATGGGTATGTCTGTTAGGCAGCATAGAGATATTTTAAACAATGAAAAAATGCCCCTTTCAGATGTAAACGGCCAATACACACCTTTCATTGAAGCTGTGACTGAGGTTGGTTCTGCGTTAAAAGATCGCACTCAAATCCAAGCACCAGTTATGCTCACAAGCGAAGGGACATTTTCACCTCAAGGTAATGTAACAAAAGAAGAGCTGGCCTATTCACTGGTTCAAGGACTTGGTTTAGAAGAGCAAGTGCGTGCCTTTACAGGTGATATCACAATTGAATATAACTCAGAGCGTATTCCAGTATTAGATACAGACCAAGTCGCACCTGAGTTTAGAGGCTATGTTCAAGCTGCTATTGATATGTCACTGATTAACGTTACCTATCAAGTTGAGCAAGGACCTTATGATTTATCACCAACTGTTGTTGCTTACTTTAAACCTCAAAGCAAGGTTAAGCGTGGCGACTATGCGGTAATAATTTCTCGTTTATTCAACAATTACTTACGTAAATAATTACTAGTAACTTAAAAGCCAGTCATATATTTGTCTGGCTTTTATTTGTTGCAATAAATGCATGTATCATGCTAGTTTTTAATTACAGGTGAAAAAATAGTAACCATTTTGTAGTTGGTTCATTAGTTGTGTTTTCTGAGGATCACTATGCTAAACATAAAAAAACTATTAATTGCTTCATATACAGGGTGTTTACTGTTTATGAGCTCGCAAGTAGAAGCTACTGATATTGTATCAGTCAATATTCATGGCAATTCTGCTGAGGCTATTATTGAGCTACCAGGTGGAGTTTCTGCGGATATAACCTTAGAGTTTGAAAATGCGGTAGGGTTAACAGCACAAAATTTAGGTATCAGTGCTGAAGTAGTTGATATTACCTCTCAAGCGTTGTTACAGCGATTACCGAGCATTACCGATATAGCACCGTCAGCTGCTTTTCCTATGATGATAACAATAGAGCCGCAGTTAACGAGTGGCTTTTCTTTTTCTGGTTTGGCAACCGTTGATATACATACTCATAACTTAGAGTATACCGCGGGCACGCCGCTGCGCTTTTTTAAAGCGCCATTAAACGGTGAGTTTAAAGATATTACTATGACGATGGGAGCTGGCAGCTACAGAGCGCGTGGCTCTACCGGCCGTTTCTCTCAATTTATAATTGTTGCTGACTTACGTCCTCAAGTAACGGTGATAGACTCTAAATATAATGATTTGCAAACTGCTTTAAACAACTTTTCAGCAGATATTGACCCCGCTGTTTATTCAGCTTTATTACAAGATTTAGCAGATGTAAATCAGCTTATGTTGCTGCAAAATTACAGTGCTGCAAGCAACAAACTTAATACCTTTAATCGAAGAATAAGCGATAACAGTGGCGATAAAGTACCTAATGTATGGCGCTCTAGCAGAGATATAAGCAATGTGGCGGGGGAGCTCATGGCTTATGCGAACACCTTACGCTTTAGTCTACGTTTAGCTAATTAATGTCAACAAAAAGACTATTTAAAGAGTAAAACTATGCCTGCGCGAATTACGGTTTGTTATACCAACCAGCCAGCGGTTGAAAGTTTTTTATATGAGGAGAGCGACTATCGTATTGGTCGCTCTAAAGAATGTGAGCTAATACTTGAGCATCCTACCGTTTCGCGCCAACATGCGACCGTAGTTAACTTAAATCGTGTGTGGCAGCTTAATGATGAATCAAGTCGAAACGGCACTCGAGTTAATGGGCTGGCTATTTCTACCTCAACCTTAGAAGATGATGCCATAATATCTATTGGTAAATTAGATTGCTTATTTGAGTCTAAATCTACACAGCAAATTCAAGCTATTCAGAGCCACAATAATTGGCGGTTATCTGCGAGTAAGCCAGGCATAAAAAATATTACAGTTAATTTAAAGCAAAACTTATTATCACAATTACAAAACCTGATTATGCTTACCGGTACGCAACGAGGGGGGGTGTTTTTAGGCAACACCTTACAAAGCCTAAGTGTGTGTATAACGCAGGGGTTATCGAGCAAAGATTTTAAGCTTAATAATTTTGAAGGGAGCATTGGTGCAATATCGCAATGTTACTCAAAAGGTGAGCCTATTATTGCCATGGATATAACGCACCATCAACTTTTAAGTAGTCGACAAAGTATTGAGCTTAAAAAAATATCTGCTTTAGCGTGTATCCCCCTGACTTATGAAGGTTCAATTATTGGGGTTATTTACACCGACAGCAAAATGTCTGGAAAGGTGCTTACAGAGTTAGATCTTGAAATATTAACCAGCATAAGTTTGCAAATAGAGACCACAGTACAAGCTATTTTACTTCAACAGTCTATAGAGTTATTACAGTCGCAACTTATAAATTCCTCTTCTTTTGACGGTAATGACTATAATTTATTTAAATTATGTCATTAAAAGAGTAACGCGATATCAACTCCGACGATCGTAATCAAAGTTCATTAAACGAAACACAACTTATATCGCCGCAAAGCGATTTACAATCAGGAAGTTTGTTAGTTGAGCGTTTTGAAATTGTCTCAGCCCAAGGGCGCGGGCAATATGGTTGTGTATATAAAGCACTTGATACACAACTTCAAACTTACGTTGCTATTAAGGTGCTTAATAGCGCACTTCACAACAGTGAGCAGGCAATTAGTTCATTTAAAAACGAGCTACTTTTAGTCAGGCAACTAAGTCACCCAAACATAATCCGTGTGCATGAATATTACTTTGATCAACAACTTCACTTTATAACAATGGATTGGATTGAGGGGCTTACATTAGAAGATAAAATCGCAGAAAAAAAACTCACCTCTCAAGAAATAATTGATATAGTTAAACAGCTTTTTGCAGGGTTAGCGTGCGCAGATGAAGTTGGTATAGTTCATAAAGATTTAAAGCCCGATAATATTTTAATTGATACTGAAGGCAAGGTTTACATTGCCGACTTTGGCTTAGCGGCTCTAAAAAATAACGATAACAGCCAAAGTATTATTGGCACGCCTTACTACGCGGCACCTGAGTATCTACTGCAAGGTAAAGTTAATAAAAGCACTGACTTGTACTCCCTCGGGGTAATTATTTATCAGCTTTGCTGCCATTCAATGCCTTTTAAGGGTAATAGTCTTGAAAAAATCATTGATAGTAAGCTTTCAGGAAATATTAAATTTAACCCTTATCAGGCAAGATTAAAGTCATTAAAAGCTTTTGTGCTCAGTATGCTTGCTGCAAATACTCAGTCTCGGCCTGAAAGTGTAAGCCTCGCCTCACGCTTATTTGAGTCACTTATTAATAAAAATGCTAAGCGTAATACTCGCCCCGTAATGCTATTTGCAGCCGCTTTTGTATTTGTTGGGTTTATTTGGGTGCTAGCAACAGTTGAAAATACGGCAAACACAGATAAAGCAAACTATTCGTCTATTGCTATTTTACCCACAGTCATGAATAGCGAAACGGAAAATGATGCGTTTACTGACTTTATACATTACAGATTGTCGCATGTGAGCAATTTAAGAGTTATCGATACTTCGCGTGTTACAAATTTGCTAAAGCAATTAGGTTTAAATCCGCCATTAGATAAAGCCAAAGTAGAGCTACTATCTGACTTACTTAAGGTGGATGCTTTAATTAGTCCTACAGTTATTCGCACAGGTGGTAATAGTCAAGATGTTCAAATTAAACTAATAAAGGTCGATGGCTTCAATACAAATGAATCTCTATTATTAAACGCCCCGCTTGATGATAAAAAATGGAATAGCGTTGTAAGTCAGGCCGTAAAAAATTTAAAACAAGCCCTTAACCTAAAAGAGCAAGCCGGTAAATCACTGTTACTTAGCAGCCCTCCATCAAAAGCATTGTTTAATATAAAAAAGCAGATTGAATTGGGTAATGTAGAAGTGGCAAAAACTAAGTTGCAATCGTTATTGGCTCAAAACCCTAGCTTAGCGCAAGGTTGGTTGGTATTAGGTGAGCTTTTGTTAGAAAATAATTTGATAATAGAGGCAGAACAGGCGTATTCAAAAGTGCTACAGCACGCGAAACCTCTAACTTACAGCGCTAAATTTGCTAGTGCGCGGCTTAATGATTTAGCAGGTAAAGTAGAGCTGGCTAAAAATGATTATTTAGAGCTCATAAAAGCATTCCCTTACAATATTGAATTAAAAATTGCCTTAGCAGAGTTTTACTTTTTTATAGAGCAGCATAGTAAGGCTGAGCAATTGTTGTTAGATGTTGTAAAGCTCGATCCATACCACCCTAATGCTTGGTTTATGCTTGGTCGCGCTGCTTTTTTACAAGGTGATTTAAATAAAGCAGTGGATGATTACTTTGTAAAAGCACTGGTTACAGCTAAAAAGTTAAAGAACCCACTTAAAGAGGGGGAAGCATTAAATGCATTTGGTGTTGTTTACGGTCAACAAGGAAATACCGAACTGGCGTTTGATTATTACTTACAAGCATTAACAGTACGTCAAAACATGGGAGACTCGGCAGGTGTAGCTACAACCATGACAAACTTAGCTTCTTTGTACCTTGCTGAGGCGCAGTATAAACAAGCTGAAGACTATTTAGAAAAAAGCTTAGATATATATACCCAGTTAGGCGATCAGCAAGGGCTTTCTAATTCTTATAATGAACTAGGTGTACTTGCTGAAGAACAGGCACTTTATCAAAAAGCGTTAAAGCATTATCAAGATGCGCTAACAATCAGAATAAACCTTAGTAACCAAATGCTACAGGCTGAGAGCATGAATAATATTGGCTTTATGTATTACATGTTACTCAATCATGAACATGCTTTAGTTTATTGGCAGCAGGCTGAGCAGCTATTTCAACGTATTCAATTTCCAATAGGCATTATTCATGTGCAACAAAACTTAGCGCAAATTGAATTATCAAAAGGAAATTGGCGTAATGCTTTTCACCTTTTTAATAACACGCTTAAAGATGCTAGTGCGTTAAATAGTGTAGAAGAAACCATAGTTGCTAAAAGCTACTTAGCTAAGCTTGGCTTTTTACAAGGTGGTTTTAAACAGAGTTTTAGTGAGCTTGAAAGTGTCTATCAGCAAGCTGAAGCGCTTAATGACGTAAGAGCAATTGCCGAGTTTGGTTTATGGCTTGCGGATTGGTCAATGCAACTTGGCTTAAAAGAACACGCTATTAGCTATTTAGAAAAAGTGGAACTGGCTGTCGCGAATAACGGTAATGTTGAGTACCACAATAAACACGCCTTTTTATCTCGCTATATTAATGATCAACTTCACTTAAACAACTTACAAAGCCAAGCGCTAGTTGCACCTGATTTTGCTCATCAATCAGTGTATATACGTGAGCTTATTTATGCAGCCCGAGAACACCTACGTACCGGTAAAAAGGACATCAGTGCTTATTTAGCCAAGCTAAAAGCTGCGGATTACGAATTACAAAAGTACCAATACATTGACTATTTAGAGCTATTGGCCATACAGCAGTTTTTAAATAAGCAATGGCAAGCACTTCAAGCAACACTTAGAGAGGCTGAGCTATTACAAAGAAACATGGGAGGCTATTGGCGTAGTTTTCAATTTGACAGACTGCATGCACAACTTGCATTAGCAAATGAGGCCGACTCTTCGGCGTATACAGCTAAAGTAGATAAAAAAGTGGCAGATCTGCTCAATAATTTACCTAAAAACGCTGAACACACATTTTTATCAACCTTAAGTTATTTTGAATTAAATGACGGCTTTGGAGAACTTAGCGCGAATGACTAATGATAGTGATACGGATATTGCTTATTTTGTTGAGCAATTAAACCAAAAACAGCAGTTAATTACCCAGCAGCTCAATACAAATAATGAGCAAATGCGTGGCTTGGCAAAGCGGGTATGGCGTGTTCAAGAAAACGAACGTAAGCAAATAGCGCAAGAGCTTCACGATGGCGTAGGGCAGTTATTAACAGCACTTATAAACCAATTACAACAAGTGCAAAATGACTCACAAACTAATGAGTTAACGCAAAGTATAGAGCTGGCTCGTCAAGCATTGTCAGACACACGTGTGATTTCTCGGTTAATGCGCCCTCGTATTTTAGATGACTTAGGATTAGTGCCCGCTCTTGAGTGGTTGGTAAGAGTTATGGGTGAGCCTTGTGAGGTTTTAGTAAAGCTCCATCATAAAATTGATGCGCCGCTCAAAGATGAGATTCAAACTTTAGCCTTTAGGGTTGTTCAAGAGGCGCTTACCAACGCGATAAAACATGCAGATGCTTCTTTAATCACAATTAATTTAATCGCTACTGAAAGCTTATTAATGATAAAAATAAAAGACGATGGTGTAGGAATTAAGGTGAGCCCGCAAAATTACAAAGAGGGCTTTGGGTTAGGTGCTATGCACGATAGGGTTGCAGCTTATGGCGGGCAATTAACTATAAATTCAGCCCCAGGTGAAGGCAGCGAAATAAAAGTTTTAGTAACAGGCAAGGAGGTTTTATGATCAGCGTTCTGGTGGCAGACGATCATACAATTTTACGCCAGGGGCTAGTAAGCTTACTTAGTAAAGATGAGAATATTTGTGTAGTGGCAGAAGCCGCTGATGGTATGCAGGCTGTTACTAAGGCACTAGCATTAAAGCCATGCGTTATTGTTATTGATATAAGCATGCCTGAACTAAATGGCATGGAGGCAGTGAAAAGGCTGCACGAACAACTCCCTGAATCTAAAGTATTGGTTTTGACCATGCACGAAGAACAAGAGTATGTAATTCATATGGTTCGTGCTGGTGCATCAGGCTACCTATTAAAAGATAGCGCCAGCGATGAGTTATTAGATGCCGTTAATGCACTCTCACAAGGTAAAACGTATTTTAGCCAGTACGCAGCTAATGTTTTAGCCTCTTTATCGTGCAAGCCAGCTGAGCAATGGCAAGACCCATATAAAAACCTTACCAGCAGAGAGAGAGAAGTTTTTCATTTAATAATTGAAGGTAAAACAACAAAAGACATAGCGCGCTCACTCGATATTAGCGTTAAAACGGCTGAAAACCATCGAGGAAAGGTGCTCGATAAGCTCAGTGTTGCTAATGCTGCAGAGCTTGTACGCTATGCAGCTAAAAATAACCTATTGCTATAAAACGGGTGTTTTAACTAATACACCCTAGGGGTTTTCCCGTATGTTTTAAACGTTAGTTGTTTGCCATTCTCAATGGGTCAAAACAATTAAGGTGTAAGCTCATGTTTAAAACAACACTAAAAACTAAAAAATTACTGATCGGACTTATGAGTGCGGGTATGTGCTTAGCGCCCTTGCACGTATCAGCAAAGTCATTAGGGCCGCAGCTGCAACAACTACTTACAAGTGCAACAGATCAAGATGCTTTTGAAGTAATCGTAACGTTTGAAGGTAAAGGAAAGCTAACAAGTGACCTAGTCAATGTTATTGAATCGGCGGGTGTGCTCGGAGGGATCACCTTTAATAATCTACCAATTATGGGAATAAAAGCGACCAAGGCTCAAATTGATGCAATTTATGCCTCTGATAAGGTCCGCTCAGTTTGGTATAACTCACCGCTTACGTTAGAAAATGACGGCTCAACACAAATTACAGGTGTAGATAGGCTTCGTGAAGATTCATCACTACGTAACCAAGGCATGCCTTTTTCGGGCCGTGGTATTGGGGTAGTAGTTAACGACTCAGGTGTAGACGGCACTCACTCAGATATTAAATATCCAAACCATGTTATACAAAACGTATTGGCGCAAACCAATTTGCACTCTCTTTCTGAAATACTACCTATTACCTATCAAGAAAACACGGCAAATACAGATATTGCTGGTGGCCATGGTTCGCACGTAGCTGGCATTATTGGTGGTAATGGCGCCATGTCTAGTGGTAAGTATCAAGGGGTTGCGCCCGGAGCTAAAATTATTGGTTATGGCTCAGGAGCTGGTTTATTTATACTTGATACGATAGGGGGCTTTGATTACGCTTTAACTCACCAATACGATTACAATATTCGTGTGATCTCTAATTCATTTGGTAGTACTAGTGATACAGGCACCGACTTCAACCCAGATCACCCAACCAATGTGGCAACAAAGCAGCTTTCAGATAACGGTGTAATAGTGGTGTTCTCTGCAGGGAACTCAGGTAGCGGTGAATCGACGATTACTGGTAATTTTAAAAAAGCACCTTGGGTTATAACGGTTGCTGCAGGAGATAAAGATGGGCAGTTAGCCGATTTTAGTTCTCGCGGCGTTAAAGGTAAGTCAGGCGTTGTAAGTGTAGATGGCGAAACGTTTACTTGGGAAGATCGCCCTACAATTACTGCACCAGGCGTTGATGTTATTTCTACACGTGCTTCTTTATCTAGTTTAAGTGCACTGAGCATTACAGATGATAGCGAAGTGATGGAAGCCAGTCACGTACCGTATTATACATCTATGAGTGGTACCTCGATGTCTGCCCCGCACATTTCAGGTGTTGTTGCATTAATGCTTGAAGCTAATCCAAATTTAACTTGGCGAGAAGTTAAAAGTATCTTGCAAAAAACAGCAACTAATATGCCTGGCAAAGAAGCGTGGGAAGTTGGCGCAGGTTATGTAAATGCTTACGCAGCAGTACAGTCGGTTGTAAACACACAGCTTGCATTTGGTGAAACGACTAAACTACAACGTGAATTTAATGCTTACGCGTTAACATCAATACAAGCAGACTATAGTGAATCAGTACCCTTTAGCCCAGTGGGTGAAAACGACGGTATTTTAATTCCCGTAAATGTGAATGCTTCCATGGTAATGGTTAACGCTAATGTTGACGATAATACGGTTGGCTTATCACTCGTTAGTCCTTCAGGTAAAACGTATAGTTCAAGTATTGCATTACCCGTTTTAGGACAAAATATCGCAGTTACTGCTCCGGCTGAATTTGGTAATTGGACCTTAAAAGCGCATGGTATTGGGGGAGTGTCTGGTGTTGATGTAGACCCCGCTGGCCTTACAAATGGTTACGGGCTACCTAGTGAAATCACTGCAAATATTAAAATAGTTAAGACCGATGGGTATAAAGGCCTCAGAGATATTAGCGATCATCCTGCAAAGTCATTTATTGAATATGCCGTTAGTGAGCAGCTAGTTGATGCTAAAAGAACAGGTTTTCATCCGAATGACTATCTTTTACGCCAAGAGTTAGCTGACTTTCTTATGTTAGGAGGAGGAATTAGACAGTCGAACTTAGCTAAAAATAGTCAGTTCAATGATGTATCAAACGACTTTACTGCGGCTATTAATAGTGTGACTCAAAAAGGGGCTGCACTTAGAAATACAGAGCAAGATCAAGCAGCAGTTATGCAATCCGATGCAAGCTTATTTAGCCCTCTTGAGCCAGTTAGCCGAAATGAGCTCGCGTATTCATTAATGCAATCTTTGGCATTGGAGAATCAAGCTTTTAGCTTTGAAGGTGATATAACTGTAGTTTATGGTGAGCAACGAATAGCTTTAGCAGACCAAGAGGCAATCCCAAGTGAGCTAAAAGGTTATGTGCAACTTGCTTTAGACTTAGGGGTAATGAATGCTTATTACAATATTAGCCAAAATGCTTATGATTTAGAGCCCACGGTATCAGCATCGTTTAATGGTGATAAGTTAATTACACGAGCAGATTACGCGGTAGCAATCACAAGGCTTCACAAAAACTAACCCTCCGATGAAGTATTAAGCACCACTTTACCAACATGTATTGTGGTGCTTTTTTATATGGACTAATAGTTATTCAATATTCTGAATTTGCTCTCTCATCTGCTCAATAAGCACTTTTAGCTCTACAGCTGCATTAGTAATATCGCTATTAATAGACTTAGAGGCTAGGGTGTTTGCTTCGCGGTTAAACTCTTGCATCATAAAATCTAAACGGCGGCCACACGCGCCACCTTTATTAAGAATTTTTTTAGTTTCTTTTACGTGCGATTTTAAGCGGTCGAGTTCTTCGGCAACATCTTGCTTTTGCGCAAGGTAAATAAGCTCTTGTTCAAGGCGAGATTCGTCAATGTCGGTTTTTAAGTCTTCAAGCTTTTGATTAAGCTTTTCACGCTGCCACTTTGCTATTTCTGGTAAGTGACTTTCTACTACAGTAACTTGCTCAAGTATGGCATCAAGGCGAGTGGCAATCATTTCTTCTAAATTTGCGCCTTCATCGCCACGGGCTGATTTAAAATCTTCAACTACTTGGTCAAAGCCCGCTATAAGTGCTTTATTGACAGTATCTAAATCGAGCTCCTGTGCTTCCATTACGCCAGGCCAGCGCAGTATATCAACAGGATTAATGTCGCCACTGCTTTGTTGCTGCACCCATTTAGCACTATTTATTAGTTGCTCAGCAAGTGACTCATTAATTGATAGCTCACCCACGTGTGCTGGATTTGCAACAAACTTTAAAAACACTTCAACTTTACCGCGTTGCAAATTTTTACGTAAACGCTCACGAATTACCGGCTCCATGCCACGAAATTGCTCTGGTGCGCGAATAAACGTTTCAAGGTAGCGCTGGTTTACTGAACGAATTTCCCAGGTGCCAGTGCCCCAATCGCCTTTAATTTCGCGACGCGCATAAGCAGTCATACTGTGGATCATGGATAAGTTCCTAAAATTTATTAATACAATATTGCGATGATTATACCGTAACACTGCTTAACCTCTAGAGAAAATTTATTACGCTGAATATTTTACAATCAGCATGGCATCTACCTGCACATGCACTTATAATGTCGCAAATTCAGAATTAAGGGGATCGTCAATGCGTCCAAGCGAAAGAACACCTAACCAAATTAGACCGGTATCATTTACACGTAATTACACATTACACGCTGAAGGCTCAGTACTTGTTGAGTTTGGTAATACCAAAGTACTTTGTACTGCTACGGTTGAAGCAGGTGTACCACGTTTTATGAAAGGCCAAGGTAAAGGTTGGATCAACGCTGAATACGGTATGCTACCGCGCTCAACGCATACACGTAACGCACGTGAAGCAGCACGTGGTAAACAAGGCGGTCGTACTATGGAAATTCAACGTTTAATTGCTCGCGCATTAAGAGCTGCAGTAGATTTAAAAGCGCTTGGCGAAAACACCATTACAATTGACTGTGATGTGATTCAAGCTGATGGCGGAACACGTACTGCATCTATCAGTGGTGCATGCGTTGCTTTAGTTGATGCACTTACTCACATGCGCGCTAAAGGAATGATCAACTCAAACCCACTTAAGCACATGATTGCTGCTATTTCGGTAGGTATTTATAAAGGCCAACCAATTAGTGATTTAGAGTACCTTGAAGATTCTGAAGCCGAAACCGATATGAACGTAATTTTAACTGAAACAGGTAAAATTATTGAAGTACAAGGTACCGCAGAGGGCGAACCATTCTCGTTCGACGAATTAGATGAGCTACTTACACTGGCTAAACATTCAATCCGTGAAATTATTGACGTTCAAAAACAAGCGTTAGCATAAGCGAGTACCTCAATGAAAGATTATCAAAAAGAGTTTATTGAATTTGCTTTAGAAAAGCAGGTTTTAAAATTTGGCGAGTTTACCCTTAAATCAGGTCGTACAAGCCCATACTTTTTTAATGCTGGCCTTTTTAACACAGGACGTGATTTAGCACGTTTGGGTCGTTTTTATGCATCAGCCCTCGAAGACGCTGCAATAGAATATGACGTTTTATTTGGCCCAGCTTATAAAGGTATTCCTATTGCAACCACTACCGCAGTAGCGCTGGCAGATCACCATGATAAAGATGTACCTTATTGCTTTAACCGTAAAGAGAAAAAAGCACATGGTGAGGGTGGTACATTAGTAGGTTCTGCATTAACGGGCAAAATTATGCTGGTGGATGATGTGATCACCGCAGGCACTGCGATTCGTGAATCAATGGAAATCATTGCCGATAACGGCGCAGACCTAAGTGGTGTACTAATAGCACTTGATCGCCAAGAAAAAGGCAAAGCTGAGCTTTCAGCTATTCAAGAGGTTGAGCGCGACTTTAATACCAAAGTGATCTCTATTGTAAAATTAGCTGATCTTATTAGTTACCTTGAGAGCCAAGGTACAATGGACGAGCATTTAGCATCAGTTAAAGCATACCGAGATCAATACGGTATTGCCTAACTAAAAAAAGCCTCGCAATTGCGGGGCTTTATTTTGACCACAGTAAATAGAGCTAATAATGAAAGATGTATTTAAACCTAACGGCCTTGGTATAAAGCGTATATTTAAAGCAACGTATTGTTCGTACCTTGGTTTTAAAGCGGCCTTTATAGAAGAAGCGGCTTTTAGGCAAGAGTTGCTACTTAGCATTATTTTGCTACCCATTTCTTTTTGGCTAGCTTCATCGGTATTACATTGGGCATTGTTAGTAAGTACATTACTGATCATATTGATTGTGGAATTACTTAATTCAGCAATAGAAGCGCTCACTGATCGCGTAAGTACAGAGCGCCATGTATTATCGGGGCGTGCGAAAGATATGGGATCTGCAGCGGTAACACTCTCATTAATGATCCTTACGATCGTGTGGGGTGCTAGTTTGTATATAAAGTTATTTCAGTAAACCCTCTATATAAACCAATTAATACACCTAAAATGTTAATAAAGTGCTAATTATGTTGTGTTTTTAGCGCATTTAGCTCAAATACTCAGCGAACAGTCATTTATTTCAAGTTTTCTTCAAAAAAGGGTTGATCTGTT
>NZ_LKBC01000022.1:0-25855 GCF_001400005.1 Pseudoalteromonas sp. P1-30 | reverse complement strand
GCCAGGCTCCAAATACAAGAAAGCCCGACTCGAAAGAGCCGGGCTTTTTTATGTCTGCAGAAAAGTGAAAAATACATTGCAGATATTATTCGCACAGTCTCCACCACCACCGTAGCGTGGGTTGAGTATCACGAAACCCGCGGATAAGGCTCGCCGCACATCTTTGTATGGTAAATATAGTGTTTTTATATATGCGTACCTTAGTCCGCACGACATTTGACAGCGTAGCACACCTACTCCCAATACCAGAACGCTGCTTGAGAAATGAAGTGCTTTTTCTACGTCTCTAGAAAAGTGAAATACCTGCCGTTATATAGTTCCGACACTCCTCCGTAGCGTGGATTGAGGCTCACGAAGCCCGCGATTAAGGCACGCAATATAACTTAAAGTAATGAATTAATTTTAAACAGTTCATAGGGCTTAGCTTATTATCAAGCGTAGCACCTTAAGTTTGGTATAAAGCGGTTTGACTATCTATATAGCCTTTGCTTTGATTTACGCTGCAAGCAGGTCGTAAGCAGGTCGTAAGCAGGTCGTAAGCAGGTCGTAAGTTAGGTCGTAGTTATACAATCAGGTTTAGGTTATGAAAAGCTCGTTTGATATATTAAATAAGCTTTGTCATTAGCTTATAGTGTACTTAAATCGTTTCGTTTTAATGAGCCACCTAAAAAGGCCCAGGGCAAATAACAAAGCGCTGGCTACCCCTGATAAAACCCATAGAATTCGTAATGGCTGATCGCCAATGCTGCCATTGTGAAGTGGATGCAACCAGTTTTTAAATTTACTGGCAATGCTCATCTTATCTATATTAAAAACACTTATGAGCTCTCCTGTGCTTGCATTTACTTGCACATAACTGTGAGGAAAGCGATAAGAGGGATCGCTTTTGGTTTTGAACCTAAACCGATATACCGCATTGTGATTTGACGGGGTTTCTACCCATGCTAGCCGTGTATTTGGCATGGCCTCTTGTGCTGTACTAAGTGCTGCTGATAAAGAAATACTGCGCTGGGGTTTTATTATTGCGCTGTTAGGTTTATCTATATTTCCAAGCAGGGCTGTTATTAAAGGATCGGTTTGCTTGGGTATTGCTAGCATTATGCCGGTTGCTGTTAATAAGATTAAAGGCAGAGCAAAAATTAAACCAAGCAACTTGTGCCAGTCATATAACACGCCCAGTAAAGAGCTGCGCGCTTTAAACTTTATAGCCTTAGTCCATAGCCCTTTTTTTGGCCACCAAGCGCATAGGCCTGATATGAGGAGTATAAGGCTACCTATTCCTATATAACCTATAACGATTGTACCAGCGCTACCTGCAAGTAACGAGAAGTGTACGTTATAAATCCAGGTAACAAAGTAGTTACCCCATACATCCTCACGTAATATAAGCCTGCCATCAGGGCTTAGCCAAACCATAAGTGGTGCGAAAGCGTGATCCACTGTTTCGTTTGGGTTGTAATATCTTGCGGGAATATAATGTTTATTTTTAGTGCTTTCTAAACGCCACGAGCCTTGTTTATCTGGGGAGTGAGTTTTTAGTGTTTGATATGCGGTATCCCAATTTATAGGCCTCGCTGTTTCTGTACTTAAATTACTTATATTTTCATCTAGTTCGGGGTAATAAACGAGTATAGAACCTGTTAGAGCAATGAGTGCGAGTACACCTCCAATAGATAATCCTAGGTATAAATGTACACGTCTTGCTATTTTTCGCCATGAACCATTAAAACGCATAAAAGAGTGACCATTAAAAATATGCAGTATAGGGAAGGCGCATTGTATCTTTGTTTAATAGAAAAGAACTGCGACAAAATGTCGCAGCAATAAAATAATTAGCTTAGCTAACAAAAACGCCAGCTTTATAGGCTGGCGTTTACATCAGGCTTGGTAATTAATTATGCTTTTGGGCCTGCATTTTTAATATCATCTGATACATCGTATTTAGCGAAGTTTTCAGTGAAGTCGGCGGCAAGTTTTGCTGCATATTCATTATATTTTGCTTTATCTTCCCATGTATTAATTGGGTTAAGTAGCTTGCTATCCACACCAGGGACTTCCACTGGTACGTCTAGGTTTAATACATCGATATGCTGAGTTTCTACATTGGCTAACTTACCAGATACGATTGCATCTATTACAGCGCGGGTAGTTGGAATATCAAAACGTTCACCAGTACCGTATGGGCCGCCTGTCCACCCTGTATTAACAAGGTAAACCTTTGCGCCAAATTCGCGTACACGCTTCATAAGCAGCTCAGCGTAAACACCTGCAGGGCGAGGGAAGAAAGGGGCGCCAAAACACGTTGAGAATGTAGATTCTATATCGCTAGTTGAGCCAATCTCTGTAGAGCCTACTTTAGCCGTGTAACCACTTAAAAAGTGAAAAGCAGCGGCTTCTTCGCTAAGTACAGAAACCGGCGGTAAAACACCGCTCACATCGCAGGTTAAAAATACAACAGCTTTTGGCTCGCCAGCACGGTTTTCAACTTTGCGCTTTTCTACGTGCTCTAGCGGGTAAGCAGCACGGCTATTTTGCGTTAAGCTTGTATCGTTAAAGTCAGGTGTGCGTGTTTCATCAAGTACAACGTTTTCTAAAATTGTACCAAAGCGAATAGCATTCCAAATTACTGGCTCATTTTTTTGTGAGAGGTCGATACATTTTGCGTAACAGCCACCTTCGATATTAAATACGCTTCCTGGTGCCCAACCGTGTTCGTCGTCACCAATTAAAAAGCGTGTTGGGTCGGCCGATAAAGTTGTTTTACCAGTACCCGATAAACCAAAGAATAGTGCTGTATCACCAGCTTCTCCTACATTAGCAGAGCAGTGCATTGGTAATACACCTTTTGCTGGAAGAAGAAAGTTTTGAACGGAGAACATCGATTTTTTCATTTCACCGGCATAACGCATACCAGCAAGTAACACTTTGCGTTGAGCAAAGTTAATAATAACAGTTCCGTCGCTGTTGGTGCCATCACGCTGTGGGTCACAAACAAACGAAGGTACATTCATTACCTGCCATTGGGGTAAATCAGATGCATTATAGTTTTTAGTCTCAATAAACATGTTTTTAGCAAAAATATGGTGCCACGCTGTTTCTGTAGTAACAACTACAGGTAGATAGTGCTCAGGGTCTGCGCCAACTTCTAGGTGAGAGGTGAAGTGGTCATTACTTTGCACATGTGCTTCTACGCGAGCCCATAAAGCGTCAAATTTGTCAGCATCGAATGGGCGGTTTACATTGCCCCATTGGATATCATCTTGCGTTGTTGCTTCTTTTACAATGAAGCGATCTTTAGGTGAGCGACCAGTGCGCTTGCCTGTAATTGCAACAAAGGCTCCATTTGCGGCTAGTGTCCCTTCGCCACGACGAATCGCATGCTCGACAAGTTCAGCTGCGGTTAAATCGACAAAACGTGTTGCGCTTGTAGTCATGTTTATACCTAACTATGTGTGAGAGTTTGAACGGGATAGCTCTGGGTTCTTAGTTCCCTTAAGCTGAAATTATAGTAACAGAAGGATTTGAGATATTCGAGCCTGTAAAGGCCCTAAAAACACATATATTTGCTAAAAAACATGAATAATTTCAATGATACCGGTGTCAGTAAATTAACAAAATTCATGACACCGGTATCATCATTTTATAATATAAAACCGCATATTTTGCGGCTTTATATTTGATTATGAGGTGGGGGCTAATTAAAAATGTTTTTAATATCTTGCTCGTCAAAAACATATTCTTTTAGGCAATAATGGCAGCTAATGTTAACAGCGCCATTTTCAGCAACATCATCAAGTAATGCTTGTTGGCCTACATTAACTAAAGCAGTAATGGTTTTCTCTCTACTACAGCCACATTTAAATGTAATAGCTTGCGGGTCAAATACGCGCGGGTTATCTTCGTGATATAAGCGCGTTAATACGGTACTGGCATCAAGCTCTAATAGCTCTTCGCGTTTAATTGTATCGCTTAAGGCTTCTAAGTGAGTAAAGTCATTAATTGATTTTTGCTTATCAACAGGCAGTACTTGTAAAAACAACCCACAGGCTTTGGCTTTCCCTTCTGTTGTGTCGGTTGCAAACCAAAGGCGTGTTTTTAGCTGTTCTGATTGCTCAAAGTAGCTTTCAATACATTTACTTAATGTATCGTGCTCAAGAGGCACTATGCCTTGATAACGTTCGCCTTTGGTTGGAGTAATGGTAATAACCATATAACCTTTACCTACAAGCTCTTTTACCGTTGTGCCGCTAACTTCGCTTTGCATGCGCGCAATACCACGCATATTTTGTTTATCGTCGCCGTTAATAACAGCGTATTTAACAGGGCCATCGCCTTGTAGCTGAACGGCTATTTCACCCTCAAACTTTAAAGTGGCAGTTAATAAACACGTTGCAACGAGTAATTCACCTAATAATGCTTTAACTGGCTCAGGGTAATTGTGATTAGCTATCATCTCGTTGTAGGCGTGCTCAATTTGAACGAGTTCGCCACGAACATCGAGTTTGTCGAATAAATAACGGTGAAGTAAATCTTGTTGCATGAGCGGCTATACCTAACTTGATTTCATTTTTAAAAGTTCGCGTCGTTGCTTTTTATCGGGCTTTTTATCCGGATGTGGAGCAAAGAAGCTGTTATTTTTGCGTGCGATGGCGTTTTCTTCGCGTTTTGCAATACTTGCATCAGTTTCTTGATACAAGGTCTGTGCAATGGGGGCGCTTTGGCGTTTTTCAAGCACTTTAAGTACCTTGATAAGCTTTTCATCAACGCCTTGGGCAAGTTTTATGGTTGCGCCAACCTCCACAATTTTACTCGCTTTAGTACGTTGCCCATTATAATGTACTTTGCCGCCTTGCACCATTTCGCGTGCAAGCGCACGGGTTTTATAAAAGCGCGCAGCCCATAACCATTTATCTAATCGAACTTTTGGCTCACTGTTGTGGTCTGAGTCGGCATTAGTATTATTTTTTTTACTCATTAGGCTTCTTCAATCGACTATTTATATATCGTAAAATTTATCATGAAATCATCGTAGGATGAAGGTATTACGGCGCGTGCTGGTTTTTTAGTCAACATTACATTGTTATATTAATCTGTTTACAAAGTTTAATATTAGTGTGCTTGTTGAATGAAAAATGAAAGGGTACTATGGGTACGCGCTTATGCAGTAAATTAAAATAAGAACATTATTATGGAACAGCAAATTCAACAGCTTAAACAATTTTTAACACGGCTACCCCATGCTAAATTAAGCGCAGTAGTTACGCTGTTAGTCGTTGTTTATCTTGCTTATTTACTTTCAAAATTAGTATGGCTGGTATGGCCACAACCGGTCTCTACACCACTTACTCCATCTCACTATTCAGCCGCATCGAAGGCTTCTAGTACTACCTCAGTACAAAATATTATAGAGCAATTTTTATTTGGTAAAAAAACTGTAACAAATAAAACCAATACTGCGCAGCAAAACGAAGTAATTAATAATGCGCCAGAAACACGCTTAAGTATTAATCTAACTGGTATTGTTGCTGTAAGTAACGACGACAAGGCAGGTATTGCTATTATTGAGTCACAGGGGCGACAAGTTAGTTACTTAGTTGAAGAGGTTGTACAAGGCACCCGTGCAGAGGTTGCGCAAATACTTCCCGATCGCGTTATTTTAAGTGTAAACGGGCGATTTGAAACGCTAATGCTAGATGGTCTCGACTTTAGTAAAAAAGTGTCTATGCCTGTCCTTGCCGCTCGCGAAGCACAAGACATGGGGCCGCAAAAAATAGAACAAAGCGAGTTGCAAATTAACGCAACCGCTGACCCAGATGTAAAAGAAGCAATAATAGAAACACGAGAAGAGCTACTAAGTGAGCCTGGTAAGTTATTTGATTATATTCGTGTTTCACAAGCAATGAGCGATGGCGAGTTAATCGGCTATCGCTTAAGCCCAGGTAAAGAGCCTGCTCTGTTTAAACAAATGGGCCTACAGAATAATGATTTAGCCGTGGCTATTAACGGCTACCAATTAACAGATTTACAACAGGCAATGGCAGCTATTAATGAGCTGCGTAATACCAGCGATGCCACAATTACGATAGAACGTGACGGTGAGCAAATCGATGTGCAATTTAGCCTGCAATAACTTAGCTTTGGAGTTTTAACATAATGGTTCAGGTGCTACACCTCAAAAAAATTAAAAAAGGGTTAGCTAAGTACGCAGCGCTTTTTTTAGCAGCCAGTATTTCGTTGTCGGTTTCAGCTGTTGAATATGCTGCAAACTTTAAAGGCACAGATATCAACGAGTTTATAAATATTGTTGGTAAAAACCTTAATAAAACAGTGATCATTGACCCAAATGTGCGCGGTAAAGTAAACGTACGCAGTTATGAGTTAATGGATGAAGCGCTGTACTACCAATTTTTCTTAAATGTACTCGAAGTGTATGGCTACTCAGCAGTAGAAATGGACAACGGTATTATCAAGATTGAAAAAAGCTCTGACGCTAAAAAATCAAATGTGCCGCTAATTACAGAAAACAGCGCTGCATCGGGCGATATGATGATCACCCGTGTGGTACGCGTTAAAAATGTAAGTGTTCAAGAGCTTGGCCCATTAGTACGTCAATTTAGCGACCAAAAAGACGGTGGCCATGTAGCAAACTTTAATGCTGCCAATGTCATGATGCTTACTGGTCATGCAGCGTCGGTTAATCGCTTAGTAGAAATTATTCGCTCGGTAGATCAAGCCGGTGATAAGCGTGTAGATATTGTTAAGCTTAAATATGCAACAGCAGATGATGTAGTATCGGTTGTTGAAAATATTTACAAAGACAGCGGTAAAGGCAGCGTTCCTGAATTTTTGATCCCTAAGGTAGTTGCCGATGGCCGTACTAATAGCGTAATAGTAAGCGGTGAAGGGCAAGCCCGTACCCGTGCTATAGAACTAATTAAGCGCCTGGATGGCGAACTTGAAAGCCAAGGTAATACCAAAGTATTTTACTTAAACTACGCCAAAGCAGAGGATTTAGTAAAAGTACTGCAAGGCGTAAGTAAAACGCTTGCAGAAGATGGCCAAGGCACAAGTAAAACTCGCACAAACAATAAAAACGATGCCAGTATTGAAGCCCACCCTGACTCAAACTCATTAGTTATTACGGCACAGCCCGATACCATGCGCTCATTAGAGACCGTGATTGATAGGCTCGATATTCGCCGTGCGCAAGTACTTGTAGAAGCGATTATTGTTGAAGTAATGGAATCGGATGGCGTTAACTTAGGTACGCAATGGATTTCAGAAGATGGCGGTATGTTGCAGTTTAATAATGGCTCAACTGTGCCTGTAGGCTCATTAGCGGTTGCAGGTATTCAAGCGCAAGACACAACCACTACTCAAACAGTAATAGGCTCAGAAAGTGGCTTAGTTACCAGTTACGATGAAACGTCAGAAGGTGATTACACCGCGCTTGCTTCATTATTAAGCGGTGTTAATGGCTTAGCGTTTGGTTTAGTTAAAAACGACTGGGGTGCAATTATTCAGGCCGTTTCAACTGACACTAACTCAAACATACTGGCTACACCTTCCATTACCACCATGGATAACGAAGAAGCGTCGATGATAGTGGGTCAAGAAGTACCCATTATTACTGGTTCGCAAACAGGCAGTAATAACGATAATCCATTTCAAACCATTGAACGCCAAGAAGTGGGTGTAAAACTAAAAGTAACCCCACAAATTAACGATGGCTCAGCAGTACAATTATTAATTGAACAAGAAGTATCGAGTGTAAGTGGTGCAACCGCTGTTGATATTTCTGTTAATAAGCGCGCCATTACCACAACCGTTATGGCTGATGATGGCGGTATGGTTGTGTTAGGCGGCTTAATTGATGAAGACGTACAAGAGAGTGTATCTAAGGTACCAATTTTAGGTGATATTCCAATTTTAGGTCACTTATTTAAGTCAACTAATACGACCAAACGTAAGCGTAATCTTATTGTATTTATTCGCCCAACTATTATTCGCGATGGCGTTAATATGAATAAGTTAAGCTTTAATAAGTATAACTTTATCCGTGGCGAGCAAATGAAAGAGAAAGAAGATGGCATAGAGCTTATGCCAAATTCAGATGTTCCTTTACTTCCATCTTGGGATGATGAGCTTATTCTGCCACCAACTTATGAAGAGCACTTAAAGGCATTGAGCTCTAAAGAACGTGCAGAGCGTGAAGATGACTAGCGCAATAGAACAAATAAACGAAGACGTGGTTCATCGTAGTGATGAAACACTCTCTGAGGAGTTACTTACAAGTAACGATTTAGTTGAGTTGCCTCCAAAGCGTTTACCTTTTTCGTATGCGCGCAGAGCGGGTGTACTGCTTAGTAAAAATAATGAACAGCGAGTTGTGTATTACCGCGGCGAGCTAGATGTTGAAGTATTGCTAGAAGTGCGTCGCATTGCAGGTGAAGGCTTTACCCTAGAGCAGTTAGCTGACGATAAATTTGAGTTACTATTAGAGGCTGCGTATCAGCGCGACAGCTCTGAAACACAACAAATGATGGAAGATATTGGTAATGAGGTCGATTTATTCTCCCTTGCCGATGAGCTCCCTCAAACCGAAGATTTATTAGCCGGCGATGATGATGCGCCTATCATCAAACTAATCAACGCCATGTTAAGCGAAGCAATTAAAGAAGGTGCATCCGATATACATATCGAAACCTTTGAGCAAGAGCTTGTGATTCGCTTTAGGGTTGATGGCGTATTAAAAGAAGTGCTTAAACCTAATCGTAAGCTTGCTTCGTTACTCGTCTCGCGTATTAAGGTAATGGCGAAACTAGATATAGCAGAAAAACGTATTCCGCAAGATGGTCGTATTAGCCTTCGTATTGCAGGGCGTGCAGTAGATGTGCGTGTATCTACCATGCCATCAAGCTTTGGTGAGCGTGTAGTACTGCGTTTACTTGATAAAAACAATGCTCGCTTAAACCTTGAAGATTTAGGCATGACGCCGCAAAACCGAGAGTTGTTTGCTGATTTAATTAGTAAACCACACGGTATTATTTTGGTTACTGGCCCAACGGGCTCTGGTAAAAGTACCACCTTGTACGCCGGTATGAGCCAAATAAACTCTCGCGATCGTAATATTTTAACGGTAGAAGACCCAATAGAGTACGAAATTCCGGGGATTGGCCAAACACAAGTAAACACCAAAGTAGATATGACCTTTGCCCGCGGGCTTCGTGCAATATTACGTCAAGATCCCGATGTGGTAATGGTCGGTGAAATACGTGACCTTGAAACCGCGCAAATTGGCGTGCAAGCATCGCTTACAGGTCACTTAGTTATGTCTACGCTACATACCAACACTGCCTCGGGCGCAATTACCCGTATGGAAGACATGGGTGTAGAACCATTCTTGCTGTCATCGTCATTGTTAGGCGTGCTGTCGCAGCGCTTAGTACGTACTTTATGTAATAGCTGTAAAGAAGGCCACACTGCTGATGAACGTGAGTGTGAGCTGCTAGGTGTACCGTTTGATAGCGCACCTACAATTTACCGCGCAGTAGGCTGTGAAGAGTGTAACTTTAATGGTTACCGCGGGCGTACTGGTATTCATGAATTACTGGTGGTTGATGAAGAAATACGCGAAATGATCCACAGCGGTAAAGGCGAGCAAAGTGTTGAAAAATACATTCGCCAAAAAAGCCCAAGCATACGCCAAGATGGCTGTAGCCGCGTACTGGCAGGCAAAACAACCCTTGAAGAAATTCTACGCGTTACCCGTGAGGAAGCCTAACCATGGCGGCGTTTGAATACCGTGCCCTTGATGGTCGAGGGAAAGAGCAAAAAGGCATTTTAGAAGCCGATACAGCTAAGCAAATTCGCCAAGCGCTGCGCGAAAAAAAACTTACGCCGCTTGAAGTTGTCCCTGCAGCAGAAGGGGAGAAACAAGTTAGTGGCGCAAAAACGCCGTTATTAAGTCGTTTTTTTAAACCCAGCGTATCAACCTCCGATTTAGCCCTTATTACGCGCCAGCTTGCTACGCTCATTCAATCGGCATTGCCAGTTGAAGGGGCTGTCATGGCGGTGGCAGAGCAATGTGAAAAGCCTCGCCTAAAACGTATGCTAATGTCGGTACGTTCAAAGGTAGTAGAGGGTTATACACTGGCCGATGGCATGAGTGAATTTCCACATGTATTTGACGATTTATACCGAGCAATGGTAGCCGCAGGTGAAAAATCAGGGCACCTTGACCAAGTATTAAATCGCCTTGCCGATTACACCGAACAGCGCCAACACATGCGCAGCCAAATTACTCAAGCCATGGTTTATCCTACCATTTTGGTTATTTTTGCTATTGGTATTGTTTCGGTTTTACTCGGTACCGTAGTGCCTAAAATTTTAAAAACCTTCGAAAAAACTAAGCAAGTACTGCCTTGGACAACCGAATGGGTTATGGCAGGCAGCCACTTTGTACAAAATTATTGGTTTATAAGTTTGTTAGTCATTACTGCGCTGGCAGTAGGCATTAAACATGCACTTAAACAACCTAAAATTCGCTTTTGGTGGGACGACCGCGTACTGCACATGCCTGGTTTTGGTAAAGTAGCGCGGGGTATTAATACCGCGCGTTTTGCACGTACGCTCAGTATTTTATCGTCAAGCTCAGTACCACTACTTGAAGGCATGCGCATATCGGGTGGTGTATTAGCGAATAAAAAAATGAAAAAATCAGTGGCAGATGCTGCCGATAGAGTCAGTGAAGGTGCAAGCCTAAGAGCGGCTTTACAGCAAACCAAATTGTTTCCACCGATGATGCTGCACATGATTGCCAGCGGTGAAAAATCAGGTGAGTTAGAACAAATGTTAGAGCGCGCGGCTAATAACCAAGACCGTGAGTTTGAAAGCATGGTAAACGTATCATTAAAATTATTAGAGCCAGCAATGATTGCCTCAATGGCGGTGATTGTTTTGTTTATAGTAATGGCTATTTTACAGCCAATAATGGCAATGAATAAAGCGGTAGGACTTTAAGCTTTAAGGGGTTAGCTAAGTTAGTATTTACTTAGATGACGCCAAATTAAATTATGTTTTTGGAAAATGAGGTATTTACGTGAATAAACAATCAGGTTTTTCTTTACTCGAAGTAATGGTGGTATTGGTTATTATCGGGATGATTATGTCAATTGTGGCGCCTAATATTATGGGCCAACAAGAAGAAGCTGCTATCGATAAAGCACATCTAGATATTCAACAGCTTGAAGATGCAATGAGCTTATACAAGCTTAAAAATAAGAGCTATCCAAGCACAGAGCAAGGCCTAGAAGCATTGGTCAATAAAACCAGCATTGAGCCAATTCCTAAGCGTTTCCCTGATGGTGGTTTTGTAAATGAATTACCAGAAGATCCATGGGGTAATCCGTACCAGCTAATTAGCCCAGGTGAAATTGGCAAGTTTGATATTTTTTCAATGGGACCTGATGGCGAAGCCGGTACCGATGATGATATTGGCAACTGGAACGAAGACGAGCAATAAATGCGACTTAACCCAGCAGTATGGTTAAATACGATTGCACGAGGCTTACTATGCAAGTAAGCCTTAATCGTATGCGCGCCCACCACCTTGGGTTTAGCTTAATAGAAATTTTAGTGGTACTTACTATTATCGCATTTGCGACCAAAATGGTGGTATACAGCTTAGAAGGCGGCGCCGAAGATGAGCTTGATACACAAGCGCTTAGGCTGCATACCACCATTAACATGGCCTCTGAATTTGCTATTTTAAATCAAATAGAACTTGGCTTAATGGTTGAAGAAAACACCCTTGAGTTTCTAGTATTTGATGGCGAAAAATGGATTACCTTTGACCGCGAAGACCTTTACAAGCCTATTGAGCTGGATGAACGGTTAAAACTCACGCTCAATTTAGAAGATTTAGCCTGGTCACAAGAGAACTTACTTGAGCAAGCAAATTGGCGTGAGCTAATGAGCGGCGGCGATGACGATAGCTTATTAGAGCTTGAAAAACTAAAAATACCGCAAGTCCTTATTTTATCATCTGGCGAGGTCAGCGCCTTTCAGCTTATTGTTGAATTAAAAGAGCAAAGCGAGCCTGTGTATTACATTGAAGGGGAATTTACAGCCCCTGTTAATTTGCGAAAAGAGCCATAATAATGAGGCTAAATAAAGGCTTTACCTTACTCGAAGTGCTTGTAGCGTTAAGTATTTGTGCTATGGCTGGGATTGCAGCTATGCAAGCAACCGGCGAGCATATAAATCATTTAACAACACTTGAAGAGCAAACGTATGCATCGTGGGTGGCAGAAAATGTGCTTGTGGTGCAGCGTAGTAAAGGTAAAGACTGGCAGGCTAAAAATGGCGCGCGCGGCAGCGAAGTAATGGCGGGCGTTGAGTGGTTTTGGAAGCAAGAAATAGCAAAAACTGCAGACAAAAGCTTTGTAAAAGTGACCATAAATGTTTTTAGCGACGAAAAATACGAGCAATCGGTGTACGAGCTTTCAACTTATTTAAATAAAGGTAGCTAATAAGTGAAGCAGCGCGGATTTACATTAATCGAAGTATTAGTTGCTATGGCTATTTTAGCGGTGGTGATTATGGCTACTCACCAAATTTTAGACTCAACCACCAAAGCAAAAGAAGCGTCTGATGAAAAAATAGCGGAGCTTAACGGCCTACAAACCGCATTTAGGCTAATGGATCAAGACTTTAGCCAAATGACTCAGCGCACTGTACGTAACGAAGCCGGTGATGCGCAAGAGCAATACTTACTAGCAGGGCGTTATATATTAGAAAGCCAATACGATGGTATTGCGTTTGTACGTGATGGCTGGGTAAACCCAATTAATTTGCTGCCTCGTTCTGAATTACAAGCCGTAGGGTATAGAGTGCTTGATGACAATTTAGAGCGTGTATACAGAGTGTATGTAGATCAGCTTGATAATATGGAGCCGCGGGTACAAGTTGTTTTAAAAGGTATCGAAGAGCTTAAATTTGAATTTTTAGATGCCAACAACGAATGGCAAGAGCAATGGCAAATAAAAGCCTTACCTAAAGCGGTTGCGGTTACTTTACAACAAATTGAGGCAGAGCCTATTCGTCGTGTTTTTTTAGTACCCGGGCAGGGCAAAAACAGCGGGGAGAGTAATTAATGAATAAGCGCGAATCACGCGGTGCCGCATTAGTTATTGTGCTGTTTATAGTTGCACTAGCCGCGATATTAGCCGTAGAAATGAGTGCTAATTTAATGGTGCAGGTTCAAAAAAGCACTAACCTGCAAGGTCACCAACAAGCAAAGTGGTATGCCTACGGCGGTGAAGAGTTGGCAATAAAGGCACTAAAGTTAAGTAAAGACGATGATCCTGACAAAACCTCGTTAGATCAGGTTTGGGCCACGCAAGGCGACACCCAATACCCTGTAGATAACGGTACTCTAAGCGGTAAAATTACTGACTTACAGGCGTGTTTAAATTTAAATGCATTAGGGGAAGCACCAGACCCAAACTCTACCAGCAAAACCAACCCTGCTCATAAAGCACTATTTGCATTATTAGAAAACATTGAAGATTTACCTGCCGAGGAAAGCGAAGAAGCAATGGCAGACAGTGTATTTGACTGGCTTGATGAAAACAGCATTACCTATCGTTCAGGCGCTGAAGAAGACGAGTATTTATCGCGTGATTACCCTTATATGAGCGCAAATAGTTTATTTGCATCACCTTCTGAGTTGCGTTTGGTAAAAGGTTTTAATCCGCTAGTAATGGAAAAGGTATTACCTTTTGTGTGTGTTATTCCGGGGTCTCCCTTATTATCGATTAACGTCAATACGTTACTTCCCGAGCAAGCACTTATTTTAAGTGCCATGATTGACGAATTATCGTTATCGGGCGCAGAGGCTGTTATAGCAGCTCGCCTTGAAACCGGATTTGATAGCGTGGATGAATTTTTTTCCGAGGTACAGCAGCAAGGCGGTACAAATTTAGATTCGGTTAAAGAACTATTTAGTATTAACAGTGAATATTTTAAATTACAAACGCAGGCGACATTTGTCGATTTGCGTTTTTCGATGACCACATTACTTCATGCCAAAAATGGCGAAGTAACGATACTGGCGCGAAAATTTGGAGGCGTACAGTGACAGAAATACTGCTGATCCGCACGGGTCAAACAGAGCAAGATAAATTAAATTGGTTAATTTATTCACCACAAGAACAAGAAATAATTGCCAGTGGGGAATTAACCGATGCGAGCCGTTTAAGTGAGCTAAGTGAAAAAGCGCAAACCCGCGAGGTAGTGGTATTACTGCCTAGCGATCAGGTGCAGCTTAAAACAGTGTCGTTGCCGACTAAGTGGAATCGTAAGTTAGAGCAAGCGTTGCCATACATGCTTGAAGAAGACATTGCGTGCGATATAGACGAGCTATTTGTCGCAATTGGCGAGCCCACTATGATTAATGAGCAGCATGCAATTAGAGTTGCCTTAACTGACCGCGAGTGGTTTGAGGCTTGGCTTGCTTTATTTTCAGAGCATAACTTGGCGGTATACACCATTTTACCTGATGCCCTGCTACTGCCTACAGCCGACGATGATACATTAACCGCCATAGAGCTTAATAATCAGTGGTTATTTAAAAGAGGCGATTGGCATATTAGTGCCGTTGAAAATAGCTGGCTAAGGGATTACTTAAGTGCACTTGGCGAACCGAGTGTAAAGCACTATAGCCCAGCTAATCAGTTTCCTGAAAGTATTAACCTAATTTCGCAAGCAAGCGACTACGATTTACCATTGGCCTTATTTGCTAAACAACTTACCAGCGTTAAATTTAATTTACGCCAAGGCATGTATCAGCTTAAAAAGAAAAGTGCACTGTGGTGGGGTTATTGGAAGGGCGCAGCCATTATTACCGGTGTTGCTTTATTTGCTACCATTGCTATAAAGCTGGTTGAACTAAATCAACTTAACTCGCGTGTTGAGCTTGCTAAAGCCCAGGTAGTGGATAGATACCAAAAAGCATTTCCCGGAACTAAAGTACGTCCTAACTTAATTAAAAGCCAAATCAGGGGCGCGCTTAAAACCATTAATGGCGAAAGTGAAGCCGGGTTTCTAGATTTGACCAGCCAATTGGTTGGCGTGTTTTCGCAAGTAAGCGAATTTACGCCAGAAACCCTACGTTACGATAAACGCCGTAATGAGCTGCGAATACGCGCACGCGCAAAAGACTTTCAAACGTTTGGTAAAGTAAAAAGTATACTTGAGCAACAAGGGTTAACGGTTGAGCAAGGGTCGTTAAATAACGATGGCGATTTTGTAGTAGGCGAAATTAAACTGCGAGGTGCAGTATGAAAAAGCAAATAATGCAATACTGGCGCTCTTTAAAAGAGCAAGAGCAGCAATTGATTATGGTTGCTGGTGGTATATTTGTTATTTTTGTTTTAGTAATGGGGATTTTTAGACCTCTAAATAACGCTATAGATAAAGCCAAAAAGTCGTACGTCACTCAGCAAGAGCTGCTCGTATGGGTTGATGAAAGCATAGTAAAGTTAAAAGCGGCGGGTAACACGCAGGCAATTAGCAATCAAAATATTAGCCAAGTGGTTAATTCAACGCGTAGTCGCTATCGTATTACTATTAGTAAAATGCAGCCTAACGATAACTCGTTACGTTTAACGCTTGATTCGGTAGAGTTTAATCAATTAATAGAATGGTTAGACGAACTGGTTAATCAGCATGGCTTAAGAGTAGAGAACCTTGATTTAAGCAAAGATGATAAATCAGGGTTTGTACGTGTAAGCCGCTTAGTACTAGAGAAGTAATTAATGAAAAAAATAATAATATTATCAGTGGTATTTTTTATTAGTTTTATTGTGTTTTGCATAATGAAATTACCAGCGGCCATTGCGTTAGACCTAGCTAAGCCGTACTTACCAAAACAGCTTGAAATAGGGCAAACCGTAGGGAGTGTATGGCAAGGTCAAATGATGCAAGTGCGCTATCAAGACGAGCAGCTAAATAATGTACGCTGGGATATTGCTGGCTGGCAGTTATTTACGGGTAATTTAAATGCTAACTTAAAATTTGGTAATCCGCGTGAGCGTAGCGATATTTCGGGCTATGCTGATGTGAATTACGGATTATTTAATAATGTGGTTAAAGTTACCGATGGTATAATTCGCTCGACCGTAGAGCGTGCCATGCAACGTATTGCACTACCTATACCAGCTACGGCTAAAGGTCGAGTCATTTTAGAGCTTAACGAGTACACCTCAGGTGCGCCTTATTGTGAGTCATTAAAAGGCGAGATTGCTAGCCCAAATATAGATGTTAAAGGCTTTAATGGCTGGTTTAACATAGGCCCACTGAGTGGCATGTTAAGTTGTAAGTCGGGCGATATAGCTATTTTGGTCGACCCAGATAACACGTTAGGTCTTGAAGCCGACGCAACACTTAAAGCTAACTTTGACTTTAAAGTAGCAGGCTATGTTAAACCTGATGCCAGCTTACCAAAAGATGTACACGACGCGGTTAAGTTTTTAGGCCGCCCCGATGCACAGGGCCGCTACCCACTAAATTTTTAATGTAATAAAAGAGATTTAATGCAATTACCACAGTTTAACGAGCAACACGCACAGCAATTAAGTGCATTTTTAAGTACTCAACCTCAGGCTATGTCCTTAACACAAAGCCAAGGCTATCTATTTGGGGTTATTTGTTCGCCAAGCCCATTAGAAGTTCACCAGTGGTTAGCGCATATTGTGCCTAATACGGCTAACGATTTAGACGAAGAAATACTGTTTTTATTTATGGCGTTATACCATCAAATTAGTGAGCAAGTATTTGAAACCGGTTACAAGTTACCCGCCAATTTTGACCTAGACTATACCCAAGCGTGGAGTGAAGGTTTTTTACGTGCTACTCAAGAATACGCACAACCTCTATTAACAGCTCCCGCTTTAGAGCCTCAGTACAAAGAAGCACTAGAGAGTGCGCTAAGTACGCTTAGCTTTTTTGCTGTTGATGAGCAAACAAGAGTGCAAATTGCGCAGCAAAATAGCATGACACTCGAAGCCTTATACCAGTATCAGTACGAATCAATGGGCGACTTTGCATTAGGTTTTGCCGAGCTTATTGAGGTGGTAGCCATAAACAGTGGGCTGATTACAGATGAAGGGTGGGAAGAGTAGCCTTTAGGTATATTAAACGGCGCTTAGAATAATTAAGCGCCAAGTTCTAAAATAATATCAGTGCAGCCTTTTTTACACTTAACAACGCCTTTGCCCGGCTCGCTGGTGGCTAAATCGAGTGTTAACACCTCGCCGCACTGCTCACAATGCAAGGTTTTTCCTTGCGATAGCTTTTTAAGTATTGTGCGCTGTTTATGAAAAGAGTCACTCGCTTTTTTGTTTAACTGCGAAAAATCCACTACTTAGCTCTCTTTTGTTCTAATGCATCCGATACAATTTTACACACTGTATTTAAACGCTCTTCGTAAAAATATAAATTTAGGTCGCGCTCGCGGCAATAACGTAAATGAAATAACTGCACTGAATCATCAGTGGTAAAGGTTTTTTCAATATATTCGTGCTCAGACTCAGAGAGCTTTAACGCACTGCTAATACGGTTTTTAGCCATATTGGCTGCTGGGCTACGGTTTATTTTGCTCGCATCACTTAAAAAACCCACACCTTCACCTAATAGCTTTTCGCGGGGCTCTTTAACTAATGGGTGATCAATAGTAAAAAACGCAAGGATCAGAATGACCAATATAATAAACTTTTTCATGAATGCGTAAACCTTGATCTTAATGGGGTAAATTTAGCAAGCAGTGTAATAAACTGCATTTTAAAAGCAAGTAACTGAGATGAATAAATTATTAGCAATCTATACCTGTAATTTTAGCCAGTATTGTTATAATAGCCAACAGCAGTTAGATATTTCTGAAATATCTGAAAGTATTCAAACAGCTGATTATTTAAACTAATCACACTTACCATTAACGAACTACAGTTACAGTATAGAATACGCACATATTGCTACGTTTTTATTTCCAAGCGGCGTTGAGGAACTTCGATGGACAAGCAAATTAAAGTAAAGAATATACCTGCAGAGGTTAAAATCCAACAACCGGATTTAAGCCGTCAAGACGACAGGTTTAACCCACGTAACCGAATTTATGTTCGCGCAGTAAAAGGGCTTCATCAGTTACTTAGACAGCGTATAGGCTTTTTAGGCATGCTTGCCTTTATGCTTTTGCCTTGGATAAATTTTAATGGCCAGCAAGCTGTGTTATTTGATTTAGTTGGCCAAAAGTACAATATTTTTGGGCTAACGCTGTGGCCGCAAGATTTCACTATATTAGCCTTTATATTTATGTTGGCCGCGTTTGCACTCTTTTTGGTTACTACCTTTTATGGCCGAGTATGGTGTGGCTATACCTGTCCGCAAACTGTATGGACCTTTATATTTATTTGGTTTGAAGAAAAGTTTGAAGGCACAGCGAATCAGCGTAAAAAGCTAGATCAACGCCCGATGGACTTTGATAAGTTTTGGCGAAAAACAGCAAAGCACACCAGTTGGGTTTTATTTGCCTTATATACGGCGATTTCGTTTGTCGGATACTTTACGCCTATCCGTGAATTACTCCCTGACTTTGTGACCTTTAATGTAGGTGGTTACGCGCTGGTAAGTATTATTTTCTTTGCTGCTTGTACTTACGCTAATGCAGGGTGGATGCGTGAAATTATGTGTTTACACATTTGCCCCTATTCACGTTTTCAATCAGCTATGTTTGATAAAGACACTTACACCGTAACGTACGATGAAAAACGCGGCGAAAGCCGAGGCCCACGCTCGCGTAAAATTGCCCACGAAGATTTAGAAATGGGCGATTGCATAGACTGTAACTTGTGTGTGCAGGTGTGCCCTACAGGGATAGATATTCGTAATGGTTTGCAAGCCGAGTGTATAAACTGTGGCGCATGTATTGATGCCTGCGATGGTGTAATGGATAAAATGGATTATCCGCGGGGTCTTATTTCTTATACTACAGAGCGTAATCTCGAAACACCTGAAAATAAAACCAACCCACTGCGAGCTAAAATCATAGGTTACACGGTCATACTGGTGGTGCTTACCAGTGCGCTGGTAGCTAACATTGCATTTAGAAAGCCTATGGACTTTGACATAATACGAGACCGTAACCAACTGTATCGTGTTGACTTTAATGGCTTGGTAGAAAACACCTATACATTAAAAGTAATCAACAAGGCGCAGTACGAGCAAACCTTTAATATTGATGTTCAAGGCCTTGAAAACTTTAAGTACATTGGCAAGCAAACATTTACAGTGCAAGCAGGGCAATCGCATAATGTGCCACTGTCACTTGTGATGGACCCGTATGATTTAAAAGCGCCAATGACGGAGTTTAACTTTGTACTTTCACCGGTTAATGACCCCGATGAAAGCATATCGCAACCGAGTAACTTTTTTAAAGCGCGATAAACACACTAACAAAAGCGGGGTAACCCGCTTTTTACATTAAGAAGCCCATGAGTAAATTTAGTTTTGAAGATTTAACGCCCGACTTAATTCTCGATGCGATAGAAAGCGTTGGTATATATGCAGAGTCAGGTTTATTAGCACTTAATAGCTACGAAAACAGAGTCTACCAATTTAAGGCGGAAGATGGCCTGCGCTACGTTGTTAAGTTTTACCGACCAGAGCGCTGGAGCAAAGCGCAAATACAAGAAGAGCACGACTTTGCATTTGAATTAGCTGAGGCCGAAGTACCCGTTGTTGCACCCATTAAGCACAACGGAGAAAGCTTATTTGAGCACCAAGGTTATGTATTTGTGTTATTTCCAAGTGTAGGCGGGCGACAGTTTGAAGTTGATAACCTGGATCAGCTTGATGTAATGGGTCGTTTAATTGGCCGTATGCATCAGGTGGCTAAAAGCAAAGCATTTGAGCACAGACCCACCTTTAGCTGCGAAGAATATTTGCATACAGCTAAAGTTCATCTGCAAAAAAGTAATTTGGTACCTATGGGGATCAGCACGGCTTTTTACACCATATTGGACTTGGTTATTGAACAAGCGCAAGCACAGTATAAAAATGTGCAAGGGATCCGCTTACATGGTGATTGCCATGCAGGTAACATTTTGTGGGCAGGCGAAGCACTTATGTTTGTTGATTTAGATGACGCTCGTCAGGGGCCGGCCATTCAAGATTTATGGATGATGCTCAGTGGCGATCGTCAAACACAGCTGTTACAGTTAGACACCCTTGTAAATGCGTATGAAGAGTTTTGTGATTTTGACCACACTCAACTCAAATTAATTGAACCGCTTCGTGCAATGCGTATTATTCACTATATGGGTTGGGTAGCTAAACGATGGAGTGATCCTGCGTTCGTACGGAACTTTTCATGGTTTGCTGAAGACAAATACTGGGAGCAACAAATTTTAGCGCTTAAAGAGCAGTTTGCAGCACTGCAAGAAGCTCCGCTGAAGTTATTGCCATAAAATTTTATTTAAAAAGTACACGAGATACCAATGCTTAAAAAATTGAAACTGAGCCTACTACTTTTATGTTTACCATTTGCAGCCCTTGCTGCACAGTTTGAAGCCGATAACCAGTATACTGTTATTGATGTAGAAAAAAGCGCAGAGCCGCAAGTAACCGAATTTTTCTCGTTTTACTGTCCGCATTGTTTTAAATTTGAGCCTGTTGCAAAGGCAATTGAAAAAAGCCTACCTGAGGGCACTGAATTTATAAAAAATCACGTTAACTTTTTAGGCGGTGTATCACCACAGGCGCAAAGCAACTTAAGCTACGCCTACTTAATCGGTAAAAAGCACGGTCAAGCACAAAGTATCAGCGACCAAATTTTTAAAAGTATTCATGTACAGCGCGCACCTTTAACGCAAATGAAAGACGTTAAAAAGTTGCTTGAAGTTAACGGTATCGATAGTGCAACGTTTGATCAAGACATTGCCAGCATGCCAATTATTTCAGCTGAGCGTGCCATGCAAGATAAACAAAACAAATATTCAAAACTAGGTGCGCTAACCGGTGTGCCTACCTTTATTGTAAACGATAAATATAAAATAAATATTAACACCATTAATAACCAGCAAGAACTGAATGAGTTAGTTGCTTTTTTACTAACACTTTAATCTCGGAGAACAATAACAATGATCAAATTAGTTAAAGCAGGTTTACTTGCATTACTACTGCCTGTGGCTGCGAGCAGTGTAGCCGCCACTTATGAAGAAGGCGTACATTACGATGTAGTGGCAGAGCGCGCGACTAAAAAGCCAGAAGTAAAAGAGTTTTTCTCATTTTATTGCCCTGCTTGTAATAACATGGAAGCGTTAATTGGTGAGTTTAAGCCAAAGCTAGACAAAGACGTTAAATTTAAAAAGAGCCATGTTGATTTTGTCGGTGTTCGCGATCCAGAAAACCAACAAATGATGAGCCAAGCGCTAGCCACTGCGGAAGTACTTCCCCAAAAAGATAAAATTGTTGCGGCTATTTTTAATCACATTCACACTAAGCGCGCTAAATTTAACGAGCTTGCAGATGTAAAAGATGTGTTTGTAGCGCAAGGTGTTGATGGCGATAAGTTTGATAAACTATACAAAAGCTTCTCGGTACGTACATTAAGCTCTAAAATGAAGCGCGACCAAAATTATTTTAAAGAAAAAGGCGCGCTACGTGGCGTACCAACCTTTATCGTAAATGGTAAATACAAATTAAATCTAGGCCGTGAGTCTGGTATTACCGCGCCAGAAGATATTAGTAAATTAATTAACTATTTAGCGAACAAGTAAGGTTTGCTAAAACAAAAAAAGCTCCGTAAGGAGCTTTTTTTATGGAAGTGATTTAAATTTAACTCACTATTTTCTTTGTAAGAAAACACCCGATTCTATGTGATGCGTATAAGGGAACTGATCAAATATCGCAAAGCGCTTAACATTATGAGTACGGGTTAAATGATCTAAATCGCGCTCAAGCGTTTCTGGGTTGCACGATATATAAATAATGTTCTCGTAGTTGGCTACTAAGTCACAGGTAAGGGTATCCATACCTGCGCGTGGAGGGTCGACTAAAATAGTTTGGCAATCGTAACTTTTTAAATCTATCCCCTCTAAACGCGAAAAGGTACGTTCGCCATTCATTGCCTGGGTAAACTCTTCACTCGACATACGAATTATATCTAAGTTATCTACCTTATTTTTAGCAATGTTGTATTGCGCTGAATGTACAGAAGACTTAGATATTTCAGTAGCCAATACGCGATTAAACGAACCCGCCAATGCAATAGAGAAATTACCATTCCCACAGTAAAGCTCCAGCAGGTCATTACTCAGTGGTTTACATAAGTCTTGTGCCCACTCCAGCATTTTTATATTCACTTTAGCATTAGGCTGCGTAAAGCTATTTTCTACTTGTTGATAAATAAGCTCCTGGCCGTTTACGGTTAAACGCTCAGTAACAAAATCATTGCCTAGTACTTCTTTTTGTTTGCGCGCACGACCAATAAAGTCAATATTGTATTTACTGCTCAGTTTTTCTTTCAGGGCTTTTATTTCAGTTAGCCACTGATCATCGAGTGGTTTGTGATAAAGCAAGCTTACTAAAATCTCGCCACTTAATGACGATAAATAATCGATTTGAAACAGCTTACGGCGTAATACTTCACACGACTTTAAATTATCAATCATCACCTGCATAACTTCACCAACTAATGGCGCGGCAGGGTCAAAGGTGTCGACGCGAATTTTTTCTTTCGTGGCCTGATCAAACATAATATGAAATAGATCATCCCCATCGTGCCATACTCTAAATTCAGCACGTTGGCGGTAGTTAATTGGCTCTGAGCTAAACACCTCTAACGCTTGCACACCAAATCGCTTAAATTGCGACGTAATACGCTGCTCTTTTTCATTTAGCTGCGTATCGTACTGTGTGGTATCTATTTTAATCACTGCCATTAATGCTACTACCTTATCTATGAGATCTATTTATCGGCGCTATTGTAGGGAGCGAGCAGTATTTGTCTAGTTTTGCTGATAATAAAGTTGCTGTTTTTTTAAACATGCACTTTAGTTTTGTCACTATTAGCCGATAATAAGCTAAGTACGTAACGGAGGTGGATCATGAAAATCGGTAATTATGGCTATACGCCAAACAACAACGTAAACAAATTCAGTAATAAAGAGGCGCTACAGCAGCCAACTATCCAATCTCCGCAAGAAAGTTCATTACAGCGAGGCAGAGAACTTGCTGCAAAAGTGCTTGGCGACAAAATGGCAGAGCAACTAGGTTTACCTGTTGAGCAAAAACAAGCCGATAAACCTTTATTCGATTTTGATGAAATAGTAAAAAATGTACTCGACTTTGTATCTGGCGCAGTTAATAAAGCCAAAGCCAATGGTGCCGATGACGATAAATTAAAAAATATGTTAGATGATGCGCGCACAGGTGTTCAAACCGGTATAGACGAAGCGGTTGATGAGCTAAAAGGCACCGGTGTATTTAACGAAGAAATGCAAGAGGGCATCGACAAGTCAAAAGAAGGCATTTTTGAGGGGCTTGATGAGTTTGAGCAAACCCTATTTAACCCACAAGCGGCCAGTGTTAGCGTAAGCCAAGCACAATATGTAAGTATGAGCAGCAATGCCGAGTATAAGTTTACAACGGCCGAAGGTGATGAGGTCAGTATTAGCTTTGCTGATGCATATGAGTCTCAAACAGCGAGCGGGTATCAACAAAGCAATAACAGCGAATCGTTTGCCAGCTCATCGTCGCAATCTCGAGAGCTGTCTTTTTCAATGTCGGTTAATGGTGATTTAAACGAGCAAGAGCAAGATGCCATTAACGCCATGATGGAAGAGCTACAAGGTGTAAGTAAAACATTCTTTAGCGGTGATTTGGATGAAGCATTTGAAAAAGCACAAGAACTGAGCTTAGGCAGTGAGCAACTTGTTGCATTTTCAATGGACCTTCGACAAACAAAAACAGTCGCTACCGTTAAAAGTTATGAGCAATATCAGCCAAACCCAACAAAAGAGGTAGTCGATGCGATCGCACCTTTTAATGACGATCTAAAAAATGCATTTGATAAAGCATCGCAACTAGGCCTACAAGATCAGCTTGCCGGTATTATAGAGTGGCTAAACCAAGATCAAGCAGCGGTCGATCAGCTAGTTGATTACACACAGGCAATGTTTGAAAACCTAAACCAATTAAATTCAGCGGGCGATGCACTCGACGCGCTAAAGTCTGAGCAAAGCTAAACTACTTTCTTTTATAAATATCTCATGGCAAACTGCCGTTCTTAATAAACAGTAGGAACCAAAGTTTGTCAGCCCACATAATGGTATTTGATTCAGGTATAGGTGGCACCACCGTGCTTGAGCATATTCAAAAGCGTATTCCAGATGCACAGTACAGCTACTTTATGGATAATTCGTTACTCCCTTATGGCGCGCAAACCCAGCAAACTATTATAGGGCGTTTATGCTCACTCATTTATTTTATTGAGCAAAACGCGCTTAATGTCGACCTTATTGTTATAGCCTGCAATACAGCCTCTACATCAGCCTTGAGTGAAGTACGCAAAATTACATCAATACCTATTGTAGGCGTAGTGCCAGCAATAAAGCCTGCTGCTGAAGTAACTCGCACAAAGCACATCGGCTTATTGGCAACCCCCGCCACAGTTGCAAGCCCCTATACTCATACATTAATAAAAGAGCATGCCAGCAACGTAACAGTGAGTTTATATAGCAGTGTTGAGCTGGTGGCATTGGCAGAGCAGTTATTTTTCACTCAGCAGCTAGATACACTCAAACTGCATAAAGAGCTTACGCGTTTGCGCATTAACTCAGATATAGATGTACTTGTACTAGGTTGCACACATTTCCCAATTCTTAGCGATGCTATACAAGCGTACTTTAATAACGCAGTGCAATTACTCGATTCAGGCGTGGCCATTGCTAGCAGAGTAAACTACCTACTAGAGCAGCATAACTTTGGAAATAAATTTACAGACAAAAAAAAGCCGCTGCAATATTATGCAACGGCTGATGTTTTGAGTAATAAGCTAGCTATAAAGCACGTTACACTGATTGATCCGTCTCAGTGCGTAAAGAGCTAGAATCATCTTCTTGTTTTTGTTTTGCCTCACGTACTTTTAAAGTACGCTGTTGGAACTCACTATCGTTTAACTTAGCAATTGCATTGTCTGCATCTGCCTGTGCCATTTCAACAAAACCAAAGCCACGACGTTTGCCAGTATTTTTATCCTTTAATAGGCGCACGTTGAAAACTTTACCTTGTTCTTCAAACAAAGCGCGAACAACACCTTCATTTGCACGATAAGGAAGATTACCAACATAAAGTGTTTTTGTTTTAACTTCAGCTTCTTCACCACCTTCCGATGATATTGCAGCAATAGCAATCCCACCAATTAATAAACCAGCACCAAATAGCAATGCTGGGCTTAAAGCTAAGCTTCCTAAAGCAAACTCAACAATAACAAAACCAACTACAGCAAGAATAACAGAGAAGATAAAAGATTTTTGATCGGGTAATTTCATTTTAGATCTACCAATAAACAGGAAATAAACATTAATTTAACATTGTGAACTTGCTATCTTAACGTCTTAAACGAACATAGCAATGAAATTTATATTAAATAATAAAAATCAGTATAAAAAAGCATCATCTTAGCCAGTGATTTAGCTAGTTTTACGCTGTTTTGCTCTATTTTTGTTCGAACAGTAAAAAGATCTAAAAAAAAGGGTTGATCTGTTTTCGGATCTCCCTATAATGCGACCCCACT
>NZ_LKBC01000021.1:33759-37289 GCF_001400005.1 Pseudoalteromonas sp. P1-30 | reverse complement strand
GCTTTTTCTCAGTGTAGCGCGAAGCGACTCGGTGCCCTCGGTGGTAGAGGTATTTGGGGTTAATGATCCTAATGTAATTAAAACATTACTATTACCACAGAGAAATGATGGAGAAGTGCTGGATAAGTAATTAATAAACTTTATGTATCTCTATCCAGAAATTTAATTTTGCCAGCATATAAAAATAGCTTACTAGCTGTTAAATACTTCGCAATCATAAGCCAAACTAGTAACCAGATGAAAATATATAAAGTTTAGTATAAAGGTAAATTAATGAATCATGACGAAAATATAGTATGGCATTCGCAAACCGTGTCGCGAGAGCAAAAACAGCAACACAAAGGTCATAAACCTGTATTACTTTGGTATACTGGTTTAAGTGGTTCGGGTAAATCAACCATTGCTAACGCCGTAGAAGCCAAATTGTTTGAGCTAGGCTGTCATACCTATTTGCTTGATGGCGATAACGTACGCATGGGGCTGAACAAAGGGCTAACTTTTAGTGATGAAGACCGCATTGAAAATATTCGCCGTATAAGTGAGGTTGCTAAATTATTTGTTGATGCAGGACTTATTGTATCTACAGCATTTATTTCGCCGTTTAAAGCCGATCGTGTACAGGCGCGAAGCATAGTAAATGAAGGTGAGTTTGTAGAAGTGTTTATTGATACCCCACTCTCTGTTTGCGAAAGCCGCGATCCGAAGGGGTTATACAAAAAAGCGCGTGCGGGCGAAATACCTAATTTTACAGGTATTAGCTCTGCATTTGATGTACCCGAAGCCCCTGAGTTGCATGTGAAAACAGCAGAGCAAAGTATCGAACAAAGCGTAGAGCAAATTATTCAGTACTTAAAAGCAAACAAAATTATTAAGTAATCAGGTTCTAAGTTTTAGTGGGCTTATTTCTTAGTTATCTTTTTACCTAGAGATGTATATGAAATATGATATTTTTAACGGTGATGCCGATGGTATTATCGCTTTATTACAGCTTCAATTAGCTAACCCTACCGAGACAGTAAAGGTAACAGGGGTAAAACGCGATATTCAGCTAATGCAAAAAATCACTCCAAAAGCGGGTGATTGTATTAGAGTGTTGGATATTTCAATGGAAAAAAATATGCCTGCGCTTCACGATGCTTTATGTGCTGGGGCGCGTGTTATGTATGTAGATCATCATAAAGCCGGTAATATACCTAATCATGCTAATTTGTATGCTCACATCGATTTAGATGCGAATATGTGTACTAGTTTGATTGTTAGTGATTTACTAGATAAGCAATTTCATTTATGGGCTATTACAGCAGCATACGGTGATAACTTATTTGCTAAGGCTGATAGCGAGGCCGATAAGCTTGAATTAACTGAACTTCAAAAGTCACAGCTAAAAGCATTTGGTACTTACATAAACTATAACGGCTACGGAAGTGAAGTGGCTGATTTACATTTTGCCCCTGCTGATTTATTTGAGCTGCTTATGCAGTATAAATCGCCCTTTGATGCAATAAATGATAAAAGCTCGGTTTATTATACTCTTGAGCAAGCTTATAAAGCTGATATGGAAAAAGCTGCCAATGCGCAGATTCTCCATAATTGTGATACCGCAAAAGTTATTTTATTAGAAGATGCTGCTTGGGCTCGTCGAGTAAGCGGCGTTTTAGGTAATGATCTTGCTAATCAGTCACCAAATAAAGCCCATGCAGTATTTACGTTTAATAATAAAGGCAGTTACTTAGTCAGCGTTAGAGCCCCCCTAACTAACAAGCAAGGCGCTGTTGATATTTGCAGTAAATTTGATACTGGTGGGGGTCGTGCTGCTGCTGCTGGCATTAATGAATTACCTAAAGCGCAAGTTGAACGTTTTATTAAAGAGCTCGTAGAGTATTACGCATAGTTAGGCCAAGAGCCGAACGATGTAAAATTTAATTGTAGATACACAGCTTGCTGGCGTTTAAAAGCAGCGCTTTTAAGGTGGTTATTACATTATAAGCGAAGAGGCGCTTTGCTTTTAACCATTGTAAACGTTAGCTCTTGTATCTGCTGCGAGAATTGATTTTGGCGCTGTAGCGAAGTTTGTTGGCGGGCACTTGCTGGCCGAAGCACACATTATTTTTGTTTTACAAAACCCTAAACTTATATACTGTATAAAAAAGCACGTTATTAAATATATTCAGGTTGTATCTACTTTTAAATTGCTAAGTTAAGATCAACGTATAAACTATTTTTTTAAATAAAGGACTAACCATGAAAGCTGTAATCCCTGTTGCTGGCCTTGGTACTCGTATGCTACCAATGACTAAAGCCATCCCTAAAGAAATGTTACCTATTGTTGACAAACCTCTTATTCAATACATAGTGAGCGAGTGCGTGGCTGCTGGTATAAAAGAAATTGTTTTAGTTACACATAGCTCAAAAAATGCAATTGAGAACCACTTTGACACGAGCTATGAGCTTGAAGCTACGCTTGAAAAGCGAGTCAAACGAACCCTACTTGAAGAGATTCGTTCAATTTGCCCTGCCGATGTAACTATAATGAGTGTACGTCAAGGTGAAGCGAAAGGCCTAGGGCACGCTATTTTATGTGCTAAGCCAATTGTGGGTGATGACGACTTTATAGTATTACTGCCTGATGTAATACTTGACGGTTATACGGCTGATCAAAAAACTGAAAACTTAGCAGCTATGATTAAACGTTTTAATAAAACTAAAGCAAGCCAAATTATGCTAGAGCCAGTAGCACAAGAAGATGTAAGCAAATATGGTATTGCTGATATAAACGGCGTACAGCTAACACCTGGCAACAGTGCCGCTATTAAAACCATGGTTGAAAAACCAGATGCCGATAAAGCGCCATCGAACCTTGCAGTTGTTGGCCGTTATGTATTAAGCAAAAATATTTGGCCGCTACTTGCAAAAACACCAGTAGGCGCTGGTGGAGAAATTCAATTAACCGACTCTATTGATACGTTAATGGCACAAGAAACAGTTGAAGCATTTCATATGAGTGGTCGTTCACACGACTGTGGCGATAAGCTAGGTTACTTAAAAGCGATTGTTGAATACGGTATGCGTGATGCTAAGTTGGGTGAGGATTTTGGGCAATACTTAGCGTCGTTGGTTAACGATGAGCCGACTGCGCAATCAGGTAATGTTGTAAACCTATAATTTCAAATTTTTAATTTGATTAATTTACTAAAACCGTGTTTGAGCCAAACACGGTTTTTTTGTTTATAGCTGATATTTATTTTAAGGCTTTAATAGAGAGAAATTAATCAACCACAGAAGTCACGGAGGAGTGAAACAAAAGTAATTAATAAATATTATGTTTTTCCTCTATGTAGTGCGCAGCGCCTCGGTGTCCTCGGTGGTATAAAAATGTTTAATTAACCACAGAGGACACAGAGAAGTAAATGAGAAGGTTTTTTCTCTGTGTAGCGCGAAGCGCCTCGGTGTGCTCGGTGGTAAAAATGGATTGGGTTAAACAAAAAGTGATTAACAGATTATCACCACCACAGAGAACACAGAGAAGAGAA
>NZ_LKBC01000021.1:28256-33711 GCF_001400005.1 Pseudoalteromonas sp. P1-30 | reverse complement strand
GCGCGAAGCGCCTCGGTGTGCTCGGTGGTAAAAATGGTTTGGGCTAAAAACAAAGTGATTAAGAGGTTATTATCACCACAGAGAAGACAAGGAGAAGTGACTAGTCAATAGTATATTTCTTCTTTGTAGCGGTTCAGAGCATTGCGTGATAAGTCAAACTATGAATTACTAATTATAAGTTTAAAAATAGCCTATATTTTGTGTTTAAATATTGTGATTAGGAATGTTATGGAAGATTTAATAACCCAAAAAGTTATTGGTTGTGCTATTGAAGTACATAAAAATCTTGGTCCGGGTTTACTTGAGTCTAGTTACGAGTGCTGCTTACATTACGAATTAAAAAAGGCAGGCTTGCCAGTAAAAAGCCAAGTTAAATTACCTATTGTTTATAAAGATATAAAAATTGATGCAGGATATAGGCTCGATATTCTAATCCCTGAACGGTTAATTATAGAGTTAAAGGCAGTGGAAAAATTATTGCCTATTCATACAGCGCAGTTAATTACTTATTTAAAATTAACAGGTATTCAGACTGGCTTACTGATAAATTTTAATCAAATAAAGCTGCTAGAAGGGTTAAAGCGAGTTAGTGTTTAGCTTCAACAGCCTCGGAAGTAGGAGCTAGTGTTCATTAACCACAGAGAAGACAAAGAGAGCTTCAGGAGAAGTAACTTATGGATAGTATGTCCTTTCCTCTGTGTAGCGCGCAGCACCTCGGTGAGCTTGGTGGTGTAAAAATATTTAATTAACCACAGGGAAGACAAAGAGAACTTCAGGAGAAGTAACTAATGAATAGTATGTGTTTTCCTCTGTGTAGCGCGCAGCGCCTCGGTGTACTCAGTGGTAGAAAAATATTTAATTAACCACAGAGAAGGCAAAGGGAAGCGCAGGAGGGGTAACTAATGAATAGTATGTGTTTTCCTCTGTGTAGCGCGAAGCGCCTCGGTGAGCTCGGTGGTGTAAAAATATTTAATTAACCACAGAGAAGATAAGAGAGGTGACTAATCAATATTATTTATCGCATTTGTATAAGGCAAAGCCCTTGGTCTCTTATCTGGTATTATAATTAAATAAAGTACTGAATAGGGAAATGTAATTTTAGATTTATACAGATCTTAGTTGTTTACTCATTAACGTTTTTTTATCATGTAAACATAACCTAGAACATAAATTAAATGGAAAAAGAATGCTAAAAAAATTACCGCTCGTAATCGGAATAATCTTTAGTTCTCAGGTATCAGCTAACGGTGTTTCGGCTTATTTACCATTAAAGCAAAACCCTCAACTAGAACAATTAGTTGAAAAGCTTCTTGTAGTGGGTGATAACACGCATATGATGGCTAAGCCTTATAAAACAAGTGAAGTATTGAAAGCTTTAAAATCGATAGAACATAGCTACCCTAGTCTTTATCAAAAGCTCTTTAATGAACTTGCCCTATACAAACAAACGGATGCGGTAACCTATGCTAAAGCAACAGTTGCGTACGGTAATGAATCGAAATCAATTCCTAATCAACGTGGCCAAAAAGTAGATACTTATTTAAAGCTAGAAGCCGGAGCGTTTGCTAATTTTGGTAACCACTTTGGTGTGAGTATCGCGGGTATTGCCAATGAAGATGATTTATTGCCCACCCAAAGCTTTGTATATTTTGGTAATAGTTACGCACAAGTTGATATTGGTTATAGGGAGCGTTGGTATTCACCTATGTACGATAGTGCAATGATACTGAGTACAAATGCCAAAAGCCTCCCTTCTATTGGTATTAGCAATGTAAAGCCTATTACCGACTTTAATATACGTTATGATTTGTTTTATATGAAAATGAAAACCGATCCAGCAATTAATTCGGGTAAAGAAATAGGCAAAACAGTACCAGGCAAGCCGCATATGGCTGGTGTTCATTTGAGTTTTTCCCCTTTTGAGGATTTAACCTTAAGTGCTAACCGTTTATTACAGTTTGGGGGCGGAGATCGCTCTGTTGGTATTAGTGATTTTGCTGAAGCATTTTTTTTACCAGGCAATAACGATAATGTTAATGGTGAAGAGCTTGATGAATTTGGACCTAACTATGAAGTAGGCGATCAACTTGCCTCTATTAGCTTTGATTATAAAGCGACTTGGTTTAATGTGCCTTTTAGTTTTTATGGTGATATTGGCTTTGAAGATACGCTGGGGGGAACACGTAATAATAGCTATAACTTTGGTTTATACCTTCCTTACTTTAGTGAAAACAATAGTTTGAGAATAGAAAATAGCCGCTGGCAAACAGAGTGGTACTGGTCAAAACTGTATTCGCAAGGGAATACCATAGATAAACAGAGTGTAGGGCATTGGGGCGCTGAACAGCGATATTTTCAGCACTACCCCAGCGCTGAAAGCCAATCAGTAAATTGGTATTGGCAGCTAAGTACCACTCAAAGTATTGATACCACCTTCAGGCGGATTGAGAGTGAAATGGACTCTAATAATAAAATCGGTTCTGCTGATGCTCCCTATTCAATAGGTTTTGAACTAGAAACGCGTTACACACAACAGTTACAAGAGGGTTATTGGGGCTTAGAGCTTTATACTGGTAAAACAGTGTTTGATGATAGCTTCATCAGGGTGGGGGCGTTTTATGGGTGGTGATAAAAAAGCTTACGCTATTAAACTTAGTTGTATAGTTAGCACCGAATTTACAGAAAAAAGTCAGATAGCTGATAGCATAGATATTTGATAAAATTTATATTATTAATAGATTATAACTTTAAGGGAATACCATGAAAATTGCAGTGGTAGGGACGGGCTATGTAGGCCTTTCGAATGCAATGCTGTTAGCACAACATAATGAGGTGGTTGCATTAGATATTGATGAGCAAAAAATTGCACTTTTAAACGATAAGACATCACCAATTGTTGATACTGAAATTAGTGAATTTTTACTGCGTGATGATTTAAGCTTCACAGCAACCACCGATAAAAAAGTGGCCTATGAAAACGCAGATTTTGTTATCATCGCCACTCCAACGGATTATGATGTAGAAACAAACTACTTTAATACGCGCTCGGTTGAAGCGGTTATTAAAGATGCTGTGGCACATAATCCTAATGCGGTTATGGTGATTAAGTCGACTATTCCGGTTGGCTTTACGGCTGATATTAAAAAGCAGCTTAAGGCTGACAACTTACTATTCTCACCTGAGTTTTTACGTGAAGGTAAAGCGCTGTACGACAATTTGCATCCGTCACGCATTGTTGTGGGTGAGCAAAGTGAGCGCGCCACTATTTTTGCTAATTTACTGAAGCAAGGTGCAATTAAACAAGACGTTGAAGTGCTATTCACTGACTCAACGGAAGCGGAAGCGATTAAGTTATTTTCTAACACCTACCTTGCTATGCGAGTTGCTTACTTTAATGAACTTGATAGCTACGCAGAAGCACACGGCTTGAACTCAAAGCAAATTATCCAAGGTGTAGGGTTAGATCCACGTATAGGCAATCATTATAACAACCCGTCGTTTGGTTACGGTGGTTACTGTTTACCAAAAGACACCAAGCAATTACGCGCGAATTATCAAGATGTGCCAAATAATATTATAGGTGCGATTGTTGATGCAAACACCACCCGTAAGGATTTTATTGCAGGGTCAATATTAAAGCGCAATCCGCGTGTGGTGGGTATTTACCGTTTAGTTATGAAGTCGGGTTCAGACAACTTTAGGGCTTCTTCTATCCAAGGGATAATGAAGCGTATAAAAGCCAAAGGTATTGAAGTAGTTGTGTATGAGCCGGTACTTGAAGAAGCGGAATTTTATCACTCACGGGTAATTACAGACCTAAACGAGTTTAAGCAAATAGCTGATGTGGTTGTATCAAACCGTATGGTGGAAGAGTTAAATGATATAGCTGATAAAGTGTATACGCGCGATTTATTTGGTAGTGATTAAAAGTCAAATGTTCAGTCTTCTATATTAGCAATATTTAGAAGACTGCTTATTTAGCAGCTCTGTCTACACTTGTAGCTTCCCGACAGTAGTGGTATTCATTAAGTCAGCACTATATAAGGTTTTTTAGCGTTAGCAAGCTCTACGTCTAACGCTGAAAAATGGGGCTGTGGTTAAATTTACTTGCCGGCGCTTGGTATATTATAAGCTCTTCGAAATAGCTATTTTTCTTGCATAAAGTTGGTTTTTTGTTAACCTACTTTCCTTCCTTTTTTGGCTTGTAGAGGTGTATATGGCGTTGTTATCTCGTGCGATATTGGCGTTGTGTTTTGCTCTTTCAAGTTCGAGTGTACTCGCTCAAACTCAATGTGATGTTGAGTTGAGTCATGGTTTAATCATTACCGACGATGTTATACGTATTCTTGATAAAGGCCAAACCCGTGTACAAATTAATAATAATAACCAGCTTTTTATACGGGGTTATTGGGTCGATTTAAGTACTGAAGAAAGTAAAGTGCTTGAGCAATTTAGCAATGGTATTCGCCATACGGTGCCAGAGCTTGTAAATTTGGCGACCGATGGCGTTAATTTAGGTTTAAGCGCGATTGAACATGTGGTTGAGGGAATGTCTGACAAAGAGCCTGAGGTATTAAAAACCCAGCTCCAGTACGTAGAGCGCGCGCTGATGGACAAGTTTAAGCGCGGTGATGATTTCTTTTTTATCGCGCCACAGTCGCTCTCGCAAATAGATGATTTTTTCACTAAAGAAATTAGCCAGCAAATACACTCTGCCGTACATGGCTCGTTAGGAGCTATTTTAATGTCGCTTGGTGATGCGTTTAAATCACGCGAAGGTAATATTGAAGACCGCATTAACGATATGGGGCAACGTATGGATATTATCTCTAAAGAAATCGATAAATCACTGCAAAAAAAAGCCCAGCAACTTGAGCTTAAAGCCTCTGAATATTGCGAATGTTTAAACGCACTCGATGTGACCGAATCGCGCCTGCAAGCGATTGTCCCAGGCATGGCTGATTTTGATTTAGTGCAGATAAAATCGTAAAGGAAAGTAGGAAGTTATTAGCTATTTGGTCCGTTATCTGACCCCGATAAAGTAGACTCTAGGGTTTAATGAGCATTATCGAAATGAAAAATTGATAACAGCTTTTCTCAGTGCAGCGCGCAGCGCCTCTGTACCCTCGGTGGTAAATTTGTTTTTTACACAAACAGCTTAAGTGGTTATCACTCAGAGAACACGCAGCAGTGAAGAAGTAATAGTTACTTGTAGACGCGTAGCTTGCTGGCGTTAGTAACTTCTCGGTGTAGCGCGAAGCGCCTCGGTGTGCTCGGTGGTAAAAATGGTTTGGGCTAAACATAAAGTGATTAACAGATTATCACCACCACAGAGAACACAGAGAANCGAGAAGTAATAGTTACTTGTAGACGCGTAGCTTGCTGGCGTTAGTAACTTCTCAGTGTAGCGCGAAGCGCCTCGGTGTGCTCGGTGGTAAAAATGGTTTGGGCTAAA
>NZ_LKBC01000021.1:28112-28210 GCF_001400005.1 Pseudoalteromonas sp. P1-30 | reverse complement strand
AAAGTGATTAACAGATTATCACCACCACAGAGAACACAGAGAAGAGAAGGAGAAGTAATAGTTACTTGTAGACGCGTAGCTTGCTGGCGTTAGTAACT
>NZ_LKBC01000021.1:0-28073 GCF_001400005.1 Pseudoalteromonas sp. P1-30 | reverse complement strand
GCGCGAAGCGCCTCGGTGTGCTCGGTGGTAAAAATGGTTTGGGCTAAACACAAAGTGATTAACAGATTATCACCACCACAGAGAACACAGAGAAGAGAAGGAGAATNAAACACGCAGCAGTGAAGAAGTAATAATTAGTTGTAGACGCGCGACTTGCTGGCGTTTTAAAGGTGATTACGTCACCACTGAGAACTCAGAGAAGTGAAGGAGAAGAACTTTTTCTCAGTGCAGCGCGCAGCGCCTCTGTGCCCTCGGTGGTAAATTTGTTTTTTACACAAACAGCTTACGTGGTTTTATCACCACAGAAAACACGCAGCAGTGAAGAAGTAATAATTAGTTGTAGACGCGCAGCTTGCTGGCGTTTAAAAGCAGCGCTTTTACGTTGTGTTAAACCCCTTTGATAAAGCTATGAGAAGCTTCGCTTCTACGTGAGCAAGCTCTACGTCTCCATTAAAAAATTAGCGCGGTAGCAAAATTTTTTATAGGTGATTTACCTGCTTGTGAAACAGGCAAAACTTATAAAATATTTTTTATTAGCTTTTATAACCATTAGGGTTATTTGATTGCCAACGCCATGTGTCTTCCATCATGGCATCTATTCCACGCACCGCTTCCCAGCCCAGCTCATTAAGTGCTTTTTCTGGCGCGGCGTAACATGCAGCAATATCGCCAGGGCGACGAGGCGATACTTGATAAGGAACGTCTTGGCCGCTGGCTTTTATAAAGGCGTTAACCATTTGCAGTACAGAGTAACCATTGCCTGTGCCAAGATTATATACAAGTGCGCCGGTATTGTCGGCAATTTTATCAAGCGCTTTTAAGTGCCCCATCGCTAAATCTACAACGTGAATATAGTCGCGCACACCAGTGCCATCAACGGTGTCGTAGTCATCACCAAATACAGCAAGCTGCTTTAATTTACCTACTGCAACTTGGGCAATAAATGGTAATAAGTTATTAGGAATACCATTTGGATCTTCGCCAATTAAGCCTGACTCATGTGCGCCCACTGGGTTAAAGTAGCGTAAAATAGCAAATGCAAAACGCTCATCTGATTTAGCAATATCTTGCAGCATCATCTCAACCATCAGTTTTGATGTGCCGTACGGATTAGTTGTGCCACCTACCGGGAAGTCTTCTTTAATCGGTAAGCTTGCAGGGTCGCCGTAAACTGTGGCTGATGAACTAAATACTAATTTAAATACGCCTGCATCACGCATGGCATCTACAAGTGTTAGCGTACCTTGTACGTTTGTTTGATAGTACTCAACAGGTTTAGCGACCGACTCACCAACCGACTTTAAGCCAGCAAAATGAATAACGCTCTCTATGGTGTGCCTTGTAAAAATGGCATCTAAAAAAACTTTATCAAGAATGTCGCCTTGGTAAAACGTGGCCTCTTTGCCTGTGATTTGCTTTACGCGTGCAAGCGACTCTTTTGATGCGTTACTTAAGTTATCAACAACAATAACTTCGCTGCCTTGCTGTAAAAGTTCTAAAACGGTGTGTGAGCCTATGTAGCCTGCGCCGCCTGTTACTAAAATTGCCATGAATGCTCCGTGGATACCTTTTTCAATTATCTTAATTTCATCATATATTCTTACTATTTACATGCTTTATTTTAAAAGCGTATTAAAATAGGTTAATTAAGTAATGGTTAATAAACTAGTGTTAAACTTGTATGGTCTATTACTGGGCTAAGTCTAAATAATTAGTACTGCCCCTTTGGAGAATGCTATGAATTCAGTTAAAACAATCGCTATGGCAATGTGTATTACATTACCTGCATTTGCACACGCTGGAGAATCTGTAGTTAAGTGGCAAGATTTTAAAGACTACCGCGATGTGCGCGCTTCTAGCCAGGGTAAAGCGTCGTACCACAAACAAATTGCTACTCAGTTCGAAAAACATTTTTCTAAACTTGCCGAGCAATTGCCAAAAGGCTACAAGCTAAATTTAGAAATAACCGATATCGATTTAGCAGGGGACGTACGCTATGGCGGTATGGATGAAATACGCGTAGTAAAACCTATTTATTTTCCGCGCATTAAGCTCAATTACTCGCTAAGCGATAATAAGGGGAGCGTAGTGAGTGAAGAGGACGATGTAGAGCTTAAAGACATGGGCTTTATGGATAAAATTAAAATGGGTCGCGACGAGCCGTTTTTTTATGAAAAACGCTTAATAACCGAATGGTTTGGCGAGCAAATTTTAGCAAGCATTGATTAAATTAAACTTGCCACTAACAATGGCAAGTTACAAAATCAAGATGACTTAAAGGTAGCGGCTAAAGTAAGCAACTATTGCAGACTAAAAATAGCGATTTATAGTCCTCCTTATTAAAATTAGTTTTATCAAGCAGAGCTCAAATATAAGTAGGCTTTTTATCATTTTGATTATGCGTACAAAGAGAGTTATTAGCTTTTGCATTTCAAGCTGGCAATTAAGTGATTAAATTACTTTTTGATTGTGTTTTTATCAATATAGGGGTGTACCCAACTTTACATTAAAAATTTTTGCTGCTAATTTAAACTAATGTCATCAGTGTAAGTGTTCTGGTTTATTGTTTTAAATTGAATGTGTTGTACTTGCGTTGACTTTTGATAGTTCACATGGAGAAGATTATGAAAAGTTTAAAATTACTAACGTTAGTAATGGGTTTAAGTTCTATTGGTATTGCACAAGCTGGTGAGTCTGCAGTTAAATGGCAAGATTTTGACAATTACCGCGATGTGCGTGCAGCAAATCAATCACCAACTTCTTTTGAAAAGCAAATTACTATTAACTTTGAAAAGCATTTTGCGAAGTTAGCTGAAAAATTACCCAGTGGATATAAATTAAATGTAGAGGTTGCAGATCTTGATTTAGCAGGTGCTATTGAGTTTTCTGGCGCTAAAAAAATAAGAGTAATTCAACCATTTCATTACCCACAAATTAAGCTGTCTTACACGGTAACTAATCCGCAGGGTGAAGTTGTGAACCACGCCACAGAAGTTTTATTAAAAGATAGAGGCTATTTAGATAAAATTAAGCGCTCAACCTCTAGATCATTTTATTATGAAAAACGCTTAGTAACTAACTGGTTTCATTCAAAAGTTTTATCTAATATAAGTTAAATACAGTTACAAAATAAATAAAAAATGCCGATAAACATTATCGGCATTTTTTGTATTTGATGTTTACTAAATTAAACTTTAATTTTTAGCTACTTAAACGTAGCGAGCAGGGTAAGTAACTGTTGTAGCTTAATAACCGTTGTTTTAAGCTTTTCTTCATCAAAACCATCTGTGCTTAAGCTTTCTACATCGGCTGCTACATCAAGTACGTATGGCTTAAAGCGTTTAGCTTCAAAACTAAATCCGGCATCAGCTGGGAACAAGGCTTTAAATTTACCGTGGCCTTGTTGCTGTAGCTCATCTAGTTTTTTGTCGGCATCAAGTGCTTGGCGATAAACAATTTTTAAGTTAGCGTTGAGTTGTTCAATTATAGAATCCATGGTTTTCCTAAAGCTTTGTACTGCATTGCCGATATAGTACTTGGATTACATTTAAATGTCAGGTTGATTAAGGCTTATAACGATGAATATATCAGGTGGAAATCTACCCGCTATGTCTAGCTCTGGCCAAGGTGGTGAAGTATATACCGCTGCTTTGTCTAAAAAGCAGCAATTAGCAGATGGCGCAGCAGCACTTGCACTAATTGAAGGTGCTGCCCAGCCAACAAGTGCGCAATCACCGGTTCAGTCGGTCACTGCAACACTGGGTAACAATGTGAATATATACGTTTAAACTAACTTAAGGTCGATAGGTGTTTTGCTTTTTTGACCGCCTATTTCTCTTACTAATTTAGGCACTAAAAATCCAGGCAGGGCTTTTAATAGTTCTGCCATTATTTCTATTGCTTGCTCTTCGTTAATATCAAAGTGGCTTGCGCCTTCAACCTTATCTAGCAAATATAAATAGTATGGCAGTACGTCTGCATCAAATAACGCCTCACTTAAATTTATTTGTGCCTCAACGGTGTCGTTCACCTCTTTTAAAATAACTGCCTGGTTTAATAACGTTACGCCTGCTTGCTTTAGCTTTTGCATGGCGGCTTTAAACTCGTCGTCTATTTCGTTGGCATGATTTATATGGTTAATAAATATAATTTTTAGCGGTGATTGCTTTAGCCTCGCGCACAGCTCATCGGTAATACGCGCAGGTATAACAACAGGCAAACGGCTGTGTATTCGCATGCGTTTAATTTGAGGTAATTGCTCAAGCTCATCTAAAAACCAGCTAATGGCATCGTCTTTGGCCATAAGTGGGTCGCCACCACTTAAAATCACTTCGTTTATGTTGGCATCTGATTTTATATAGCTCAGCGCATCAAGCAGGCTTTTTTTATTAAGCTGGTTTTCTTGATACGGGAAGTGGCGTCTAAAGCAGTAACGGCAATTTACTGCACATCCAGTTTTAAACATAATTAAAACACGGGATTTATATTTATGTAAAAGCCCTGGCTGCTCGTTGTCTTGCTCTAGTAAAGGGTCTTTATTAAAACCTGTTTTGGTTAAAAACTCTTGATGGCGTGGCATAACTTGTAGCAATAAGGGGTCGTTTGCATCGCCCTTGCGTATTTTTTTTATAAAAGGGACTGGCACGCGTACCGGAAATAAACTGCGGGCTTTTAGGTCGTTTTCATGGGCTTGGCTCGATAAACCGACCATTTCAAGCAAGGTTTTTGGGCAGGTAACTACATTTGCTAATTCTTTTTGCCAGTTTTTATGCAAATTTGCTTCATTTCTTTGTATCATTGGCACGTAGATTACTCGAAAAAAATTAAATAGAGGAAACGATGGCGAATTATAGCACCAACGAGTTCAAGGGCGGCCTAAAAATTATGATGGACGGCGAACCTTGCAGTATTTTAGAAAATGAAATGGTAAAACCTGGTAAAGGCCAAGCGTTTAACCGTGTTCGTATCCGCAAACTTATCTCTGGTAAGGTGCTTGAAAAAACCTTTAAATCGGGTGAATCAGTTGAAGGCGCCGATGTAATGGATACCGACTTAGCGTACCTATACACAGACGGTGAGTTTTGGCATTTCATGAACAACGAAACATTTGAACAAATTGCCGCTGACGAAAAAGCACTTGGCGATGCCGTTAAATGGTTAGTTGAAAACGATGTATGTACTATTACATTATGGAACGGTAGCCCAATCGCGGTTACTCCACCTAACTTTGTTGAGCTTGAGATCACTGAAACTGATCCTGGTCTTAAAGGCGATACAGCGGGCACAGGCGGTAAACCTGCAACGCTTAGCACCGGTGCAGTAGTACGTGTTCCATTATTCGTACAAATTGGTGAAGTAATTAAAGTAGACACCCGTAGCGGTGAATACGTAGGCCGTGTTAAGTAAGCTTGAGTACGGTTTATAAAATCCCGGCTTAAGCTGGGATTTTTTTTGGAGAAAATATGTCAGCAACACCTTGGGCACCTAGTGCAAGCATAAACACCCTTAAGCAGCGTGCAGCCATACTGCGAACCATTCGTGAGTTTTTTTATACGCGTAATGTAATGGAAGTAGAAACACCGAGCTTAAGCAGTGCCAGTGTAACCGATGTGCATTTAGCAAGTTTTAATACACAGTTTGTAGGCCCAGGCCACGCGGGTGGCTTGCCGCTTTATTTACAAACATCGCCTGAATTTGCAATGAAGCGTTTGCTAGCAGCAGGCTCAGGGCCCATATTTCAGCTTTGTAAGGCATTTAGAAACGAAGAAGCGGGGCGCCATCATAACCCCGAATTTACCATGCTTGAGTGGTATCGCCCTGGGTTTGATGAGTTTGCATTAATGGATGAAATGGATGAGCTAATGCAGCTCATTTTAAATGTAGAGCCTGCAGAGCGTCTTACTTACCAACAAGCATTTGAGCAAGTGTTAGCGCTTGACCCATTAGCAGCTACGCTTAGGCAATTGCAAACACTTGCCTGCGATCACGGCTTTGCCGATATAGCCGAAAACGAAACCAATAAAGATACCTTACTGCAGCTGTTATTTTGTATGAAAGTAGAGCCAACTATTGGGCAAACTAAGCCGTGTTTTGTGTATCACTTTCCGGCATCGCAAGCGGCACTGGCACAGATTTGTGAGCATGATAACCGCGTAGCAGGGCGATTTGAGCTTTATTATAAAAATATGGAATTAGCGAACGGCTTTAATGAGTTAACCAATGCGACAGAGCAGGCAAAACGCTTTGATGAAGATAACGCCTATCGCGCTGCCAATGGGTTAAACCACGTGCCTATGGATACCCGCTTAATCGCCGCACTTGAGCACGGCTTACCGCAATGCGCAGGCGTTGCTATGGGTATAGACAGGTTAGTTATGCTAGCCACCGCTAAAGATACAATAAAAGAAGTCATCGCGTTTGATGTAGATAGGGCGTGATGCATGGCCTATAGGCGCCATGCTTACTGGCGCGTTGATATAAAATCTGTACGCTTTTTCTTTTTACGTGAGCAAGCTTCACGCCTACCAATAAAAAAAAGCACCGCGTTTATGATAAACGCGGTGCTTAATATTTATTTTTGCTTACAGCTTACAGCTTACAGCTTGGCAAACACGTCTTGTAGTGGTGGCACTACTTGCTTTTTACGGCTTAATACGCCATCTAGCCATACTTTATCTTCGCTCGGCTTTTCACCGTAAGCTTGCTCTACAAGGTTTGCATCATCTGAAGCGATCAGCATTTGTGAGCCTTCTTTCATGATGTCGGTAAGCAGTAAAAATACTGAGTGGCGGTTGCCTTCAATTTTTAGCTTAGCAATATCGGCTTCTAAGTCTGCTTTAATTTCGTCAAACACTGCAAGGTCAATAACCTCTAGCTGGCCAATGCCCACTAGGTTACCGTTCATGTTGAAGTCTTTGAAGTCACGCATTACTAAGTCACGCACAGGGGTGTCTTCAACAGCTGACTTAACACGGAACATGTCCATGCCTAGTTCTTTAAAGTCTTCAATGCCGGCAATTTCTGCTAGTGCTTCTACACATTTAATATCAGCCGTTGTACAGGTCGGCGATTTAAAAATAACGGTATCGCTTAAAATTGCACATAGCATGATGCCAGCAATATCTTTGGGGATTTCTACGTTGTAGAAGTCATACATCATTTTAATAATGGTGTTTGAACAGCCTACCGGACGGATCCAACACTCAAGCGGTGTAGATGACGTTAAATCGCCTAGTTTATGGTGATCGACTACGCCAACAACACGTGCTTGGTCTATATCATCTGGTGCTTGTGTTTTTTCTGTGTGGTCAACAATATATACATCTTCGCCAGCGTAGCTTAATTTAAGCTCAGGTGCTTCGAAGCCAAATTTATCTAGGATAAATTGAGTTTCTGGTGACACTTCACCAAGGCGTGTTGGAATTGCTGGCTCATCGATTTGGTTTTTTAAATAAGCAAGTGCAATTGCACCACAAATAGAATCTGAATCTGGGATTTTATGGCCCACTACATACATAGACATTGACGGAACTCCTTTAAATTTGCCGATATTCTACCAAAGTCTGTGGCCTTTAACATATAGACAGTGCAATTAAGTTTTAGTTACACTTTAAAATCTTGAATTTACTGGGTGTATAAATATGCGACTGGGCCGCAAAGGTTGGAACAACGTTATTATTTTTTCGATGTTGATTATGATCTTCTTTTTAAATGGCTGGCATAAACAGTTTTTAGGGGGCGAAGACGAGCCTACATTACAACCGGTACTGCCATTACAAAGTTTTGTGTTAACACTGAGCTTTGTTGATCAGAAAATTGAACGTATTGGTACAAGTTGGCGTACAACCGCATTAAAAGAAAATACGCCCGTGAGGTGGGATGCATCACAGCAGCAATTAGCTGAGCTAATTAACCATTGGCAAACGGCTGCATTGATGCAGGTAAATGAGTCTGTTGTATTTAATCCAAACTCACCATTGTACGTGGCCACCTTTGAGTTGGCTGGCGAGCGCTTACCTTGGGTTTATTTACTGTATAAAGGTAACGGTAAGTATTATTTGTTGGAAAAAAATAGCCAGCGCGTGATGGGGCTTGATTTAGCGACTGCAAAGCAGTTATTTCCAAGTGTTGATTTTTCAAAAAGTGAGTTGCATTAATGCCTGAATTACCAGAGGTAGAAGTAAGTAGACTGGGGATCACCCCGCATGTAGAAAACCAGGTAGTGACGAAGGTAAATATTTATAATGCCAGCATGCGATGGCCTGTGCCCGATGATGTTTATCAGTTAGAAGGGTTGAGGGTAGAGCGAATTGAGCGCCGTGCAAAGTATTTATTGCTGCACTGCGAATTAGGGAGTGCTATTTTACATTTGGGAATGTCGGGTAATTTGCGCGTTGTGGATAAACGCGAGCCGCTTAAAAAGCATGATCATGTTGAGTTTGTTCTTAGTAATGACAAGGCGCTGCGATTAAACGACCCTCGCCGGTTTGGTTGCTGTTTATGGCAAGCACCGGGGGATGTTCATAAGTTACTTTCAAAACTTGGCCCTGAGCCGCTAACGGATGATTTTTTTGCAAAGCGTGTATACGAGCAATCGCGAAATAAAAAAGTCCCCGTGAAGCAATTTATTATGGATAACGCGGTGGTAGTGGGCGTAGGTAATATTTATGCCAATGAGTCGTTATTTAAGGCGGGGATACACCCAAAACGCGAAGCAGGCAAAGTATCGCTAAAGCGTTATCAAACCCTGATCCCTATTATTAAAGACACTCTAGCAGCGGCAATAACACAAGGCGGTACAACCCTTAAAGACTTTGCCCAAAGTGATGGCAAACCAGGTTATTTTGCACAGCAGTTGTTAGTGTACGGGCGAAAAGGAGAGGCGTGCGTAACGTGTAAAACGCCACTTGAAGAAATTAGACTAGGGCAGCGCAGTACGGTGTTTTGTAAGCACTGCCAAAAATAGCCGTGTTATAGCTCAAACGGTGCCACACCGACGGCTTTCATTTTATAGCCCACTTGGGCTATTTCACCAGACCAGGTTTCGGTACTGATAACGCCGGTAACTACAATCGCATCATACAGGCTCTCTATGGGGACGCCGCCTTTTACTGTTACATGAACGATTTGATTTGGCGGCGGGGGCGGTACGTGAATACACGCGCCAAAGTATGGCACAAGCAAAAACTCAGTAATAACTTCACTGTCGCCCTCAAGTGGGACAACAAACCCCGGTAAGCTCACTGATTGGCCATTTAATGCTTCAACCACAGGAGCATCTAGCTCTGGTTGCACCCAGTTTTGTTCACTGCCTTCGTGGTTAGCCTGTGCTTGGGTATCTATTTGTACATGCCCTTGCGGGATTAAGTCTTCCCAAAAAATTTCTTTCGGCGGGTTTGCACTACTGACAAAGCTAATAAGTAGGCAGCTTACTAGCGTGCAGTAATAAAGCGCGGATTTAAAAAGTATCATGAAATTCCTAAAGTTAAGTTTTTATACTCATACCATCGCTAAGCGAATAAAAGTAAGCGCGGGTAGCTGGTATTAAGCCAATTATAAACCCAGCGGCCATAATAACGCCTATTAAAGTGAGTTCATAGTAAGAGAGCATGGCAATATTAACGCTTATGCCTGCGTGGCTTTGCAAATAGCTGCTACTGATAAGCATAACGCCATAATACAAACCACAGGCAACTAGGCAGCCTAATAATGTTGTAAATAACGATTCCATGCTTATTAGTGTAAATAGCTGCCATGGCCGTGCGCCGACTGAGCGCAATATAGCAAGTTCTCTTCGGCGTTGATTTAAATTGGCCAGTAGTGTGGTCAACATACCCAATAAACTGACTAATATAACAACGCCTGAAAACAGTAAGAGTACTTTTTCGACAATGGCGAGCATTTGCCACAGCTCTTTTAGGGTCACAGTGGGCATAATGGCCAGAAGTGGCTCTTTTTTGTATTGGTTGATATTACGCCTAATTTGCAATGTGTATAAAGGCGAGTCGAATCCCATTAAAAACGCAGTAATTTGACTTGGCTCACCGATTAGGTTGTTATGCTCATCGTGCTCATCGTGCTCAGCTCATCGTGCTCATCGTGCTCATCGTGCTCATCGTGCTCATCGTCGTCATTATTCGCAGAGTGTGAACCACCATGTATTAAATCAATAGCTGCTAGAGGTATGTGTAAGGTTTTATCTACTGGCGTGCCAGTGGCGTTTAAAATACCGATAACAGTAAACGGGTTGTCTTTATGATGATGAAAGCTCGTATTACCCATCCCGTGTGAGATCACTATGTTATCACCTAGTGTATACCCTAAACGGCTCGCTACATCGCTGCCAAGTACCACCTGGTTTAAATGCTCAAACTCGTGGCCTTGTTGAAAACTTAACGTTTGTTTTTTACCAAAGCGATAGTGGGTAAAGTAATCACGGCTTGTACCTAGTACAGCTTGGCCTTTGTGGCTGTCGCCTAAACTAATAGGAATGCTCCATTTAACACCACGTTGAGCTGCGATGTACTGATAACTTTGCCAGCTCACCCCATTATTGGCGTAACCTATTCTAAATACAGAGGAAAGCAGCAATTGAATATCGCCGGTGCGGGCGCCTACAATTAGGTCTGTCCCAGATATGGTATTACTAAAACTGGTTTTTGCATCCACGCGAATTCGCTCAATACTTAGTAAAAGCATCACGCTAATAGCAATGGTAAACAATGTGAGCAGTACACTTGCTCTGCGATTTAGCAAACTTTTATAAGCTAACTTAGTCAGGATCATAACTGCTCCTGTAAGCTAACTAGGCTAATTGCACGATTAAATAGCGGTTTTAATGTTTCGTCATGGCTTACAAAAACTAACGTACTGTTGGCGCGCTTAGCCTGTTCGAATAACAGCTTTATAAAGCTTTCTCTATTTGCGGTATCGAGTGCCGAAGTAGGCTCATCAGCAATTATAAGCTCTGGGCTGCCAATAAATGCGCGAGCGGCGGCAACCCGCTGTTGCTGACCAATGCTGAGCGAGGCAACATCTTTACTATGATAAGACTCACTTAAGCCTAATGCTGTTAATAAGCGTATCGCTTCTTTTTGTAAGCTTGGCTTGGGCTCTGTTGTTTGCTGTAAGGCTTTTTGTTTTCTGCTTTTTGAAAATTCACAGCCAAGCGTGACATTCTCAATGGGTGTTAAATACGGTAATAAATTAAAGTTTTGAAAAATATAGCCAATATTCTCTGCTCTAAATACATCTCTTTGCGTATTGATAAGTGTATTTAAATCACGATTTAAAATACGTATGTTGCCACTACTTGGTGTGTTTATACCTGCCAGTAGCGCAAGCAGGGTTGATTTACCGGCGCCGCTGGGACCATGTAAAAAAATATGCTCGCCTTTATCAATTCTAAGGGTTGGGATATTTAGCGTAGGCTTGGCATCATTTTTATGCCATTTAAAGGTTACATTATCAAGCTCAATCATACAGTGTGGTGTTACCAACCCCAATAATTTAACATTTTTCTCATTTTAAATTGCCTAATAAGGTTTAGAGGTTTAGGTTTCAAATTATTATCGCTATGCAAAAATTCATTTGTCGCATTAAGTACACGCAGGCTAGATTGCCCATCGGTATAAGGATGAAGCTCTTTAGAGTAGTTGCTAATTGCTGCCATTAGCTCCTGTGGGTATGTAAGGGCGTAATCAATATTTTTTTCTACTTCTGAAGCTTGCGTAACATCTAATAAATGCGGGAAAGGCTGCCTCGTTCTATACGTTACTACCGGTTTATTTTGTAATAAGAACATTTGCAAGACAGAAGAGGTGTCGCACAGCATAACATCTGCAGCTTTAAGTAAAGGCAGTACATTGTCGGTTTCTACAAAAGTTAAGTTTTCATTACTTAAGGCTTTGTATTTATCTACCCACTCCTGTGGCATTTTAGGATGAAATTGCACCAATATTCGCCATTTCCCTTGCTTACTAAAGTGCTTAATTTGCTCATAAAGCCTAGGTGCAAGTGTGAGCCTGTGTGAAAAGGTGGAACAAATAAGTAATGTCGGGCGTGCATCATTGCTTGCATATGGGTTGTCAGCTTGTGCTGTAAATAAGGGATCTAGAGTTGGCCAGCCAGTTTCAGCTACTTTGAAGTGGCCATGCTTTATGGCTGATTTTGCAAACCGCCTGGTGGTATTTGGACCTTGCGTACAATACAGGTCAAAGCATCCTCTGATTGCAAAATGCCCTTTTTCACCATTTGTATCTCTTTTATGAGCATCAAAACCATGAAATACAGCTACTTTTATCCCAGGGATGAATGTAGGTATTAGGTTAGCTGGGGCGAAAGTTGCGTCGGGTTTCCAAGTATGTACATCTTTTATAGAGTGAAGTTGCTGCTCATCATCATCTAAAAAGTCGGGGTTTACTTCATTACCCGCTAAAAACCACCGAACTTCTCCACCATGAGCTAAAATTTGCGCCTGAAGCGGCCTTAAAATAGCGTATGAATAATTTTGCGAAATATACATTAGGTATTTTTTATTTGCGGTCGCAGTTAGGTAGTCCAAGCGTTACTCCTCTAGTTAGCACGCTAAGTTTACCGCATTATTACAGCCATATAAATATTGCGTGGTTATTTAAACTGAGCTCTGGGTAATAAACCTATTTCTGGCAGCTATTTTCAGCGCTAACTGCGTTGAATTTACTTGCAATAGGCCAGCTATTGACGCGTAAATTCGCCTTACTTTCATTGAAAATCTCTGGCTAGAGGAAATAAATTTAAATATCGCCATAATACAACACGCCCTAGTAAGTCTCTTAACCAGAGTTCAGGTTATTTAGTTTTCAGTGCTGATTGAGCTTTAGGGTAGGCTGATTTATTATATAGCGCTTATAACCCCATACCATACTTTGCTCTATGAGCATCCCTAACCCCGGAGATAGCATGACTAGCTATAAAGTTTTAGACGTAAACGATGACTTACCCATTCGCACTAAAGGTGCCGTACACAGCGGTAAAGTTCGTTCGGTTTATTGGCTAACAGATGAAGACAGCGCACGCCTCATTAAAGAAAAAAACTATAAAGTTCCGCAAGGAACTGAGCTGGCAATTATGGTTATTTCAGACCGTATTTCTGCTTTTGATTGTATTTGGCAAGGCGAAAATGGCTTAAACGGCGTGCCGGGTAAAGGTATTGCGCTTAATTCTGTTGCATCTCATTGGTTTAAGTTATTTGATAAAGCTGGCCTTGCGGGTAACCACATTGTTGATATTCCACATCCTTATGTATGGATTGTACGCAAAGCAAGTACCGTAAAAGTAGAAGCGATTGCGCGCCAATATATAACCGGCAGCATGTGGCGTGATTACAGTAAAGGGGAGCGCAACTTTTGTGGCATAGATTTACCTGAGGGCTTAAGAGCAAACCAAAAGCTTGAAAACGTACTAATAACCCCTTCTACAAAAGGTATTATCGAAGGCGTGGCTGATATTCCACCTGTTGATGATGTGAATATTACGCGCGCTAATATCACTGATAATTTAGACGTATTTAATTTTAAATCGGCAGAGGATGTGACTAAATACGAAAAGCTATTGGTTGAGGGCTTTAAGCTAATTAGTGAAGAGCTGGCAAAGCTTGATCAAATATTTGTAGATACAAAATTTGAGTTTGGTTATGTAGAGGATTTAGACGGTAACCAACAGCTTATTTATATTGATGAAGTAGGCACCCCAGACTCTTCGCGCATATGGGATGGCGCGGCTTACCGAGATGGTAAAATAATCGAAAACTCTAAAGAAGGGTTCCGCCAGTTATTAATTTCTACTGTGCCAGAAAGTGACGTGCTGTTAAATAAAGACCGCATGGATGAGCGAGAGCAGCTTGCTAAAGACTTTATTTTACCAGAATCGGTCATGCTTGAGGTGTCTAACACTTATGTAGGCATTGCCAGTAAAATCATTGGTAAAGAGATTGTAATTCCAGAAGATCCTCGCCAAGAAGTAATTAATATTTTAGATACTGATTACGGTCTTATTGTAAAATAGTACAACTAAAGTATTAAAATAAACAAAGCCCAGTCTTTATTTTTAGTTACTGGGCTATATTCCTTGCAATTAGTGCTGGTCTCTAATTAACTTAACCTAAGATTAACTTTTAGGTATTGATATGTTTAGGCAAGTGCAGCAAGTTTTTAATAAAAGAGGTTATTTACTCGCCGCTACTTTATTTTTTAGCCAAGGCGTACTGGGTGCAAATATTGATTTAGTAATTCAAGACCAGCATGGTCAGCCACTAAAAGGTGCAGTCGTTGAGCTTTATAAGACGGCAAAGTCAGAGCGCACTACGTTACCCGTTGCGGTAATGGACCAAGTACATAAAGCGTTTTTGCCTGATTTACTGGTGGTGCAAAAAGGCCAGCAGGTTAACTTTCCTAACAGCGATAATATCCGCCATCATGTTTACTCTTTTTCTCAGGCTAAGCCCTTTCAGCTAAAACTCTATTCAGGCCAACCTAAAGAGCCTGTAATTTTTGATCAACAAGGTGTTGTTGTACTAGGCTGTAATATTCATGACTCTATGGTTGGCTATATTTATGTAGCCAATAGTGAACACGTTTATAAAACTAATAATACGGGTAAGTTAACTTTAGACATAACGCCGTTACCGACTACGCTGAGTGTGTGGCATGCGCTACAAACTGCACCGTTGGAAAATAAAAAAATGATAACAATAAACAATAACAATGAGTTACTAATTAAGGTTAATACCTCCACCCCAGCACCGCGAAATACTTTTGGTAGTAAGTTTAAGGGCGGTAATGACTAACAGTTTAAAAAACCGCATTATTGTTTTATGTGTAGGCTTAGTGTTACTGACCACTATGGTGAGCATTGTTAGCTTTTGGTGGTCTACAAGTAAATTTCAAGAAGAAAAAGTAAATCAAGATATTAGCGTAGCGCAAAATGTATATAAGCAATATCTGAGCGCAAAAGAAAGCCTACTGCTTACTGCTGCTAAAGTACTCACTGCCGACTTTGGCTTTAAGCAAGCGGTTGCCACTCGCGATGCAGGCACCATAAGTAGTGTGTTGTTTAATCACAGCCAGCGTATTGATGCAGAGCTTATGCTACTGATTGATTTATCAGGTAAATTAATTTCAGCCAATACTAATGCAGATTTGTACCCTCAAAATTTAAAGCCGTTACTGGATGAGTTATTAACTTCGCCAGAGCAATCGAGCTTTGTTGTTCTTAATAATCAGTTATATCAAGTTATTTTACTACCTGTAAGGGCGCCTAGAACCGTTGCATACAGCTTAGTGGGTTTTAAAATTGATGACGAAGTCGCCCTAGAACTTAAAAACCTAACAGGAATGGATGTCAGCTTTATTGCTGAGCAGGACAACCTCGTAAGAAGCTCGTTGCTTAATCGCCCAGAGTTTTTTTCACCTAAAAACTACTTTAACACCACCACAACAACGCGTTTGTTTGGTGATTATCCTGTATATAAAAACCAAGATATTATGTTGCCCTCCCTACAAGGGGATGCGGTAACAATTTTGCTCAGTGCTGATTTAACGCAAAGCTATAACGATTTTGAAAACTTATTGTTTACGCTAATTATTATGGCCATTTTAACGATGCTGGTGGGGGTTATTACCAGTAGTTTACTGGCAAATAACTTAACAACCCCACTCTCACAGCTTGCAGTTATTGCCAGGCAATTTGCACAAGGTAATTACGCATTTGAATTTAATGCATCTAAACAAAGTACCGAAATAGCAACCCTTGCTAACGCCTTTGATAACATGGGTAACGATATTAACGAGCGTGAACAAAAAATTAGTTTTCAGGCACGCCATGATTCGCTTACAGGCTTTTATAACCGCTCGGCTATGCTTGAAGTGCTCGATGATGAGCTGACTCCCTCTACACAATACACCCTAGTTGCTATTGATATAAAAGGTTTACGGCATATAAACGATAAGCTAGGCCCACGCGTAGGCGATGAATGTTTAAAAGCGGTTGCCAATCGAATTAGTGGCTTTTCGGACGAACTTGGCGGCTTTCATGCGCGTATTGGTGGCGATGAGTTTTTAACTGTGTTTCCAAGTGCCGCTGCCAGAGAGAAAAAAAGCGGTATAGTTGGTTTAATGGCACAGCTATTAGCGTGTTATACCATTAAAACGTTAAAAATTAACTTACGCTTTAGCGCTGGGGTTGTCGAGTATCCCATGCAAGGTCTTGCCAGCGACGATTTAATGCGCCGCGTACTTATTGCCGTAGACAATGCAACAGATAGCCAAGACAGTATTCATTATTACCAAAATGGTGAAGACGAAGCGCATTTAGATCGTCTTAAAATGTTAGATGAGCTTAAACAAGCCATTAGCGATGATGATGGGCAATTATTTATGACCTATCAGCCTAAACTGCATTTACACACACAAAAAATAAATAAAGTCGAATCACTGATCCGCTGGCAACGTAAAGATGGCAGCTGGGTAAACCCAGAACTGTTTATTGATTTAGCCGAGCAATCGGGGCTTATTGTTGAGCTTACATCATGGGTTGTTAACACTGTGGTTTCTCAGGTGGCTGATTGGCAGGCTAAAGGGATTGAAATGCAGGTAGCAATTAATGTATCAGCACAAGATATTGCCTCACCGAGCTTTCATTCAGCGTTAGTGCGTACTCTAAAAAAATACAATGTTGATCCAACCCTCATTACTGTTGAATTAACTGAGCGCGACATGATTGAAAATGAAGAAAAAGGCATAAAAGCATTACAAAACTTAAAAGCCATCGGTGTAAAAATTTCATTGGATGATTATGGCGTAGGGCAAACATCACTGGGGAGATTAAAAATGCTGCCTATTGATGAGCTAAAGTTAGATAAGTGCTTTATTTTAAAGTTAGATGAGTCGCGCAAGGATCAATACATAGTGCAGTCGTCTATTACCTTAGGGCATCAACTAGGCTTTAGCGTTGTTGCAGAGGGCGTTGAAAACAGAGATTCGTTAGACTTACTTAAACTTATGCATTGTGACCATGCTCAGGGTTATTATCTAAGTAGGCCTTTAAAAGCAGAATTATTAGAACAGTGGCTAAAGGAATATTATGAAAAAAGTTAAGTGTTTATTACTTGGGTTATTACTTAGCTCGAGCTTTTCTGGTTTAGCAAGCGATGGTAAATTATTAGCGACCCCCGGGGTTTCGCAAATAGAAGGCGGCGGGGGCGGCGGTATTGTACCTTGGGCACAACTTGCAGGTTACGCCAGCGAAGACGAGTTCTCTGCGAATGGCTTTTGTAGCCGTGCAGATGTAACAGACTACACTTTAGATGTATGTGGAGCACAAGTTAACCTATTTAATCGTGTGGAACTTAGCTACGCTCAACAACGTTTTGACGTGCCTGCACTTGATACCGAAATAGAGCAATCTATCACGGGCGCTAAAATTCGTTTATACGGCGATATAGTTTACAGTGACTGGCCGCAATTGAGTGTGGGTATACAGCATAAATCCCTTGATGATGGCGCTGTTGCGACCCTAGTAGGTGCACAAGATACTAGTGGCACTGATTACTACCTCGCAGCTAGTAAACTCCACTTAGGCGCTGTAGGGGGGCTTAACTGGTTTTGGAACGTCACAACTCGCTACAGTGAGGCTAATCAACTCGGTTTGCTTGGTTATGGTGGGGCAAATGATGATGCAAAAATTTTATTTGAAGGCAGCACGGCTGTGTTTTTGAGCCGAAGTATTGCCGTAGGTATAGAGTATAGGCAAAAGTCTAATAACCTTAATTTGGGTGAACAAGACTGGAAAGATTTATTTGTTGCTTGGATGCCAAACAAACACGTGAGTGTCACCGCTGCATACTTAGATTTAGGTAGCATTGCAGGTGCGAGCGATCAAACAGGGTGGTACTTATCCGTAACAGGGTATTGGTAATGAAAAACGTTGTTATTTTATGGTTGTGTTTAGGTGCCCTGGCCGGGTGTGCAAGCTCAGCAAATTTATCACTTTATCAACAGCTTGATGGCCGTGCGGGGCTTACGCGTATTGTAGACAGTTTTATTTACCAAATAGGTAATGATGAACAAGTACTGCATTATTTTGAACACAGCGACATAAGCCACTTTAGAGAAGGCTTTATTATGCATATGTGTATGCTAGTTGATGGCCCATGCAAGTATAAAGGTGACTCTATGGTAGATATTCATACTGGGATGCACATAACTGAGAAAGATTTTAACCATGTGGTGGACTTACTTGTAAATGCGATGGAAGAGCAAAATATTAGCCATAGCATACAAAATGAGATTCTATCTAGGATGGCACCGCTGCGTAGTAAAATAATAAGAATTTAGGTAACATCTGTAAATTATTTACTCGTAGCAGTGAACCTTACTTTTGTAATAGTGTCCACTTAGTATTATTTCCTATAAACAATAATTGGCGCGCACAGCTTGTATGTCTTACCTATTTATATCCCGCAAAAATGTACACGCAAAGTACTATAAAAAAATAATCAAAAAGCTGAGTATGGATTGCCAACTGCATGTTATGGGGGCGCCAAAGCTTTCAGCTATACACTATTTAAGTAAAGCGTTTAAAGTTGATTTTAACGATGTTATTAATGCACAACTAAAACGTAAGCGCGCCCGTAATAACCTTTGGAACAATGCTTTAGTATCGGCGGTTTACAAAGTGGGGCTGCGCTTTTTTGAGCGTTTGCGTTACGCAAAATATTTAGCTTTATTAACTGAAGTTAACCCTGATGTAATGGTGATATGGAATGGAAATAAACTGCCTAATACTACCGTTGCTATGGCTGCCAAGGCACTGGGTATTAAGCAATTTTATTATGAAAATGGTTTGCTTCCGGGTACCACCAGTTTAGACCCTCAAGGGATTAACTTTAATGCGTCGCTAAGTCGAGATCCTGATTTTTATTTAAATTTTAATGCAAATAATGCCTTAAACTTTGATGCACCGGCGCTTGTCCCACGAGAAAACCATAAAAAACGCTGCGATTTTGCAGCTGAAAATATACCTGAACGCTACATATTTGTGCCTTTTCAAGTGCCTCACGATACGCAATTAGCGAGCTTTTCGCCATGGATTGACTCAATGGAAATGCTATACGATGAAGTTGTTAGCGCAGTGAAAGCATTGAACGACCCTAGTTTAAAGGTCGTTTTTAAAGAACACCCGTCGTGGCACAAGCATTACACCCATTTATACGATAAAGACCCAATTGCACTATTTGCAAACGGCAATAAAACCTGTGAACTTATTGAATGCGCAGAAGCGGTGATCACTATCAACTCTACGGTCGGTTTAGAAGCACTGTTACTAAATAAGCGCGTAATTACTGTAGGGCAGGCTTGTTATAATATAGAAGGCTTAGTTAAGCATGCTGATACTCGTGAGGGCTTAGCTGCCCAAGTAGCAGATGTAGCTCAAGGATGGCAGTTTAATCCGCAACTACGCGATAAATTTTTTTGCTATTTAAAGCATGTATATAGTGTACCGGGCGTTTGGAAACACGCCGAAGAAGAGCATATCAAAGCAATTGAGTTACGTTTTAAAGGGGCGGATAAATTTGCACAATATAGCAACAGTGTGCCCAACGAACTTATTTAACCGCGTATTGTATATCAACATGTTGTGATTTAGCTGTAAGGGCAATTTTTACAGCTATTTTTACAGCATGTACCTCGCTTTAAAAAAAACCATTTACTAAACACCATGTAGCCATTTTGCATGGTGTAGTCTAGCCCTTCAATTAAATTGTCATTACCTCTAAATTTTTTAGCAAACTCAATTTGTGCTTTGATTGGCTGAGTATAAATATGCGCTAAATAAGCGTTTATTTTATTAAGCGTACATTGCGGGCATAAACAGCTTGTTGCTGACTCTTCAAGCGGTAAAATAGCAGGTAATTGGTTACACCAACATGCGTTTATATCGTTTACATTACAACTAAGCGCAGTGTGGCATTGTGAGCAGTTTAATCTCGTCATTTTAAGTCTTATCAGCAGTAGAGCAGCAAGAATAACAAATATTATGAATATACAAAAAGCATTGGCCGAATTTATTACCTTTGGTGAGCAAAGAGATGATGCTATGAGCGTGATTATTTCTACCCCAGCAGAAGAAAGTACTCCCTGTTATACACTCACAAAGCCGGTATTGATTGACGTGCTAACACGTTGTGTAAACCACGAAATAGAGATAGATGATTTAGAGTTATGGGCAAATGTGGTTGAATCGCGAGATGATATAAATTGCGCCGAACACGAAGGGGTTATTTTTGCGCTCAGTAATAGTGAGCAAATGGGTGAACTTGATAAGCGTAAGCTGACTGTGTTGTTGAAGCTGCTACAGAGCTAAGCGTAATTTAGTAATGATTGTATTTAAACCGTTTTAAATTATCTTCAGGTGCAGCGAAATCAAACTTAGCTTATAGATTAACATTGCTCTGAACTCAAAACCGTGAACTACGAGAACAGAGCAATGTGATAAAACGTCTTTATTCAGAGGGTTTACAGCTCTTCACTTTCTTTAATTGTTGCAAATGCGGTGTTTAAACGTGTTACTGTTTCAGGCAGTTGGTCGTCTAAAATGTCTGCTTTATCTGCACCCCATGCTAGTACCACTGTTGAGCCTAGTTTAAAGCGGCCCATTTCTTCACCTTTTTTAAGGATAATGGCGTTTTCGCCTTTAGTTGGGTAGTTCCAGCTAAACACATCGCTACCGGCTGGTGGTGTTACTGTGCCTGCCCAAACGGTCTCTATGCTGGCTACAATGGTTGCGCCTACAAGTACCATAGCAAGTGGGCCAATTTCGGTTTCAAAAATAGCCACTACACGTTCGTTACGAGCAAATAAATTAGGGACATTTCGCGCTGTAAGCGGGTTTACCGAAAATAAGTCGCCCGGTACGTAAATCATTTTACTTAGTGTGCCGTCTATAGGCATATGAATACGGTGGTAGTCTTTTGGCGCTAAATAAATGGTAGCAAATTTTCCGCCTAAAAATGGTGTTGTATCATCTTCAGAGCCACCTAATAGTGCTTGTAGACTGTAGTCATGACCTTTTGCTTGTATTAGCTGCCCATCAACAATGTCGCCCAGTTGGCTAATAGCACCATCAACAGGGTGAGTAATTACGTTCTCGCCTTGCGCCATTGGACGCACGCCGTCTTTTAATGGGCGAGTAAAAAACTCATTAAACGTTTTGTAGTGCGCTGGGTCTTCATACAAAGCCTCGTTCATGTCTACTTTATATTGTTTAATAAATAGTTTAATGAGCGTTGTAGTTAAAGCACCTGCTTTTGCTGCTGCTAATTTACCTACTACGCGTGAAATAAAGTGCTTTGGCATTGCATACTGCATTGCAATTTTAAATTTGTCTAAACTCACAGATTGTTTCCTAAATTAAACGCGAGGTGCGCGTGCACCAGCACGGCCATCGGCCATTGTTTCTAAAATACGGTGGTAGCTGTCGAATCGCAATTGCGAAATATCGCCATCGGCTACCGCTTGTTGAATTATACAGCCTGGGTCGTTTAAATGCTTACAGTCTCTAAAACGACATCCACCTATAAACTCTCTAAATTCTTTAAAGCACCAGGTTACCCGTTCAACATCTAAGTGCCATAAACCAAACTCACGTATTCCCGGTGAGTCAATTAGGTTACCACCACTTGGTAGGTGATGTAAGCGCGATACAGTGGTGGTATGTTGCCCTAAGCCACTGTTTTCTGATACTTCTTTAGTTAATATTTCGGCATCAGGAAGCACAGTGTTAACTAAGGTTGATTTACCTACGCCACTTTGACCAACAAAAATATTATTTTTATCAACCAGTACGTTTTTTAAATCATCTATGCCTTCGCCGGTTACACTGCTTACAAGCAGCACCTGATAACCAAGGCCTCGATAAATATCGAGTACTTTTTGAATTTCATTTAGGCCTTCGTCGTCGATTAAATCGATTTTATTAAGTACTAAAATAGGTTCTATACCCATGTCTTCACAGGCAATTAAGTAACGGTCGATAATACTGGGCGTAAACTCTGGCAGTACCGCTGAGACCATTAAAATTTGGTCAATATTTGCAGCGATTACTTTTACGCCATCGTAAAAGTCGGGACGCGTAAGCTGTGAGCGGCGTTCTTGTGTTGCTTCAATAACGCCTGCTAAGTCGCCTTCACTTACTTTTGCGCGGCGAAATAGTACTTCATCACCACACACTAAGTTAGTAACGGTACGGCGAATATTACAGCGTAATACGTCACCTTCTTGTGTTTCTACATCGGCGTGTTGGCCAAAACGGCTGATCACGACAGCGTTTTCGGTTGCGCCCAGATTATCTGTTTGCCACTCTTTTGCGCCACCTTTTGCCAATTTTGTATCGGCATTATTTAAGCGCTTTTGATGATTAGCCTTGATCCTGCGAGATTGGCCTTTACTTAATTTTTTCTGTTTTGCCACTTTTGGCCTATAACCTTGGTTTAAATGTCGGCTTTGCGTATAAAAAAGCTTTAGCTCGACGGTTGATGCTAATATGATATATCGAAATGCGTTGGATCTAAAGAAAAGCACTGTTTAAGGTTACTATGACTATTAATGAATCTAATTTAATTTGGCTTGATCTGGAAATGACTGGACTTGAGCCGGCCACAGATAAAATACTCGAAATTGCAACAGTAGTAACTGATGCCGATTTAAATATACTCGCGGAAGGGCCTACTATAGCTATTCACCAAAGTGATGAGTTGTTAGATGGCATGGACGAATGGTGTACTACACAGCATGGGAAATCAGGTCTGACGGCCCGTTGTAAAGCCAGTACATACGATGAGGCTTATGCGGTTGAACAAACGCTTAATTTTTTAAAGCAGTGGGTTCCTGCGGGAAAATCACCTATGTGTGGTAACTCAATAGGTCAAGACAGACGCTTTATGAATAAGTATATGCGCGAGCTTGAAGACTTTTTTCATTATCGAAATTTAGATGTAAGCACAATTAAAGAGCTTGCCCGACGTTGGAAGCCTGAGGTACTAGAACAGGTAAATAAAAAAGGCTCTCATTTAGCTCTCGATGACATTAAAGATTCTATTATGGAATTAAAGGTGTATAGAGAAAAATTCTTTAATTTGTAAAAAACACTTGCAAACACATTAGATTATTGTAGAATCCTGCCCCGCTCAAGACGATAACCCTCGCGGGGTTGGTGTGTTTGAGTGGTTTAAATACCATCAGTAAGTGCGGCACTAGCTCAGTTGCCAGAACGTAGGACGCGACCTGTCGCGCACCAACGGACAAATTACTGACTAAATATGAAGCGGCACTAGCTCAGTTGGTAGAGCGCGACCTTGCCAAGGTCGAGGTCACGAGTTCGAGCCTCGTGTGCCGCTCCAATCTCTCTAAATACCCCACTAAAATAAACATCTCTTTAAACAATATCTTGATCTGATTTATAGCTACGAAAATTATTTATAAATAATGGTTATATTGCACTGAACTCTTAATCTAGCAGTACAAAAATAATTAAAGATGGTAATGAGCGATAATACTTAATTATTTCGGGGCTAAACGTGCCGCTAACTGCGTTAAAACATCCTCATTTAGAACGATTAAATAACAAATTTTTTGCCTAGCTAAAAATAACTTACTTGCTTTAAGTCAGTTGCTATAAAGCCATTTTCAAAGGCCTAATTAGTTAAATATTATACGCACGAGTGGCCCCATGCCGCCGCGCGATATAAAGGGTTTTAAATAATGCGAAGTGACGAGGGTAAAAGAAAGGGAGGGGAGGTCAATACAAGGTTAAAAGGTTTCGCCTTGCAAGGTCGCTATAATACGTCTTGCACCGCCAGCGTCGCGATGCTCGCCTAAGTAAATACCTTGCCATGTACCTAGCGCTAAGCGACCATTGCTTATAGGAATACTTAATTCACACCCTAACGTACTGGTTTTTATATGGGCTGGCATATCATCATCACCTTCGTAATCGTGACGATAGTAAGGCTGGCGCTCGGGAACAAAATGGTTAAAGTGGCTTTCCATATCCATGCGCACTGTAGGATCGGCGTTTTCGTTTATGGTTAAACTTGCCGATGTGTGCTGAATAAACAAATGTAATAGGCCAACTTTATAATTAGCCAGCTCGCTCAGCTGCGCGAGTATTTCATCATCAATTAAATGAAATCCTCGAGCACGCGGTTTTAAGGTTATTTGAGTTTGTTGCCAGCTCATAACTTATCAAAGCTAACTTCTATATTTGCATCGCCTGCATCACAGCTAAATGGCATAATTATTTTTTTGCCCTTACTTTTATGTGTGATGGTGTGGCCTTTACCTGCAACTACAATTGGCGTAGCCATATCAAAGTCATAGCCTTTTTCGCCGAGTAAGTTTTTAGCTCCACCGGTAACCATATTAGTAATTTCCCCAACCATATCAGTTACTTCATCGTCTATGTTGTCAGGGCGCTCACCAAGCATGCGTTCCATGATAGTCAGAGCTAAGTTTTCATCAAAGGTAATTGAAAATGAGCCACGAGTTTGCGCGCCCACCATGCCAATTAAACCAGATACATCGCCACAGGCGACTTCGTCTGTTTTTATACGCGGCTTACCTGGTTTTAACTCGGTTTGTGCCATTGTAGATAACACATTGATCAAAGAAGATAAAAATGGATTAATGAACTCAACATTCATGTTAGGTACTCTTAAAATTGGTGCTAAAGTGGCTATCTAAATATGAGTATAGCTTTAAAACAAACTTTGGGTTTAGCTTCTACAAGACTCACACTTACCGTGTGCTTCAATAGTTTGTCCTGATACAACAAAGCCGCTTTCTGCTGCTAAGTTGTTTAGCTCGTGAGAAATAACCGTAGAGTGCAGCTCTTTTACAAAGCCACAACTGTCACAAATTAATAGCTGCACAGGATGAATATGATCAAAGTGATGGCAAAGCATAAATGCATTGGTGCTTTCTATTTTGTGAATAAAGCCCAGCTCTGATAAAAAGTCTAGCGCACGGTAAATTGTTGCAGGCTTTGCGCCTGTTTCTGTTACTTTTAATTGCTCAAGTAAATCGTACGCCCCAACGCCGCCTTGGGCGCTAGCTAATAGGCGAAATACTTTTTCGCGGATAGGCGTAAAACGCGCACCACGGTTGTCACAAACTTGTTTTGCTTTACTTACGAGTGATTCTATATTCATCATTCTCTTATCCTTACGCTACCGTGATATACTAACATACTGTGTTGTACTTGCAGCGTTTTTATTAAACACTTTTTATCTAGGAACCCCATTAATGCATGAACTGGTAGCTATATTTATTTTCTTTTTTGCGGTGATAGACCCTATAGGTACAGTGCCTGTATTTATTGCTGTGACACGTGGGGAAGATGAAAAGTTTAAACGAAAAGTTGTTTTTAAAGCCGTGGGTGTATCCGCTGTGGTTTTACTCTTTTTTGTTATTGCCGGTGAGCAGCTATTAAATGCAATTGAAATACCGCTGTCGGCGTTTCAAATAGCGGGGGGCATAGTCCTGCTTATTTTTGCGCTTTCAATGATTTTTGGTGAAAGTAAGCCCGAGTCTGAGATTAAAAGTGTGCGCGACAGCACAGAAACCGCTATTTTTCCGCTAGCCATTCCCTCTATAGCAAGCCCAGGCGCCATGCTTGGCGCAGTACTGATGACCCGTAACGAAGAATACACGTGGGTTGAGCAAGTTACTACATCGTCGATGATGTTGGTTGTATTAGTTGTTGTGCTTGTGCTGTTGTTACTCGCAAATCATGTGCATAAATTAATAGGCGACAGTGGCGCAAGTATTATAAGTAGAATCATGGGGTTAATTTTAAGCTCTGTGGCAGTTACAAATATACTCAACGGTATCGCGCATTATTTTGGTTTACAAATATACAGCTAACATTGATGCTAATTAGGCTTTTGTGTAGAATACAGCGCCTTTTTATGGACGTATTTACTTATAATCCCCGAGGCTTTTACATTGCAAAAACGCACATTAGATAATCCAACGTTAAACAGACGTTTTTCTGTTGCACCCATGCTTGATTGGACTGACAACCAAGTATTTAAAGGGGGGGAACAGTGTAAGGGGCCCATTGGGGGACTCAGTATATTAAGGGGGGCTATTGCTTTATGATGGTGCCTTGAAGGTTTACTTAGAGTAATTGCTAAAGCGAATAACTCATAGCCTTAAAGTAAATACGAAATCTTGTTAGTCTACAGAGCTCATGCTAGTATATTTTTGTACAAGTTTTATTCTTAGTGGTGAATAACCACTATATCGTTTCTCATTTATTTTGGATTATTAAAGATGAAAGCTTATCACACATACAGTGCTGTTGATGTTGCCTTTTGCTTGCTAAAGCATGCTGCTTTACAAGGTAAGCGCTTTACTAATCTTCAGCTCCAAAAATTAACTTATGTTTGTCATGGTTGGTCTTTAGGTATTTATAAGCGCCCGTTAATTATCGAAGATGTTCATGCTTGGCAATACGGACCTGTAGTACCATCAGTATATTTTCAATTCAAACATTTTGGGTCACAGGCCATTGATGCTAGTAATCCTGTTGTACTCGATGGTGAAAGTGAACAAATTATAAGCGATATAGTTTCTGTTTTAGGAGACTATAGTGGCCCACAATTAGTTGAACTTACACATAGAGAAGGAAGTCCTTGGCATATTGTTTGGGATGGTAGCAACAACAGATTAATACCAGACGCAATCATCGAGCAGCATTACGATAAAATAAAGAGTTCAGGCCACACATCTTGCCTGTAAATGATTCAAGTACTAAAAGAATTGTCGACTTCAGAGTCGACAATTCACCACCGAATATCCCATCAAATGCTGTTTCTGAAGAATTAGATTTTGAAACACTTTTTAATTCTGATTTTGAAGAGTCACACGATGTTGTAATTTCTAAAAACCAAGTTAAAAAAGCTGGTAGAAAGATAAGAAAAAACGAAGGCGATTTAAAAGATGCACGAGCAAAAATTCAATCATTTCGTACTGAACATAAGAAGCCTTTAGAATGTATTGTACAAATTGTTAGCCGATATAGCTGTGAAGGTACACAGGTTGTTGCTCGACTGAAGCGGTTAGACACCATTATTGACAAGTTGACTAGACTTTCTCTAGATGGAGTAAGTGAGAATAAAACTTGTGTAACAAATATGAATGACATTGGTGGCTGTCGAGCAATATTCGAACGTATTGAATATCTATACGATGCATTAGAAGATATTAAAATAATTGTTGATAGGTTATCTAATATAAAAATAAAAGACATTGATAATTATATAGAGAATCCTAAAGGAAATGACTGTGGCTATCGAAGTCTTCACATCATTTTTGAGTTTAAAACACCTGACAAAACCTTAAAAATTGAGGCACAGTTAAGAACTCGTGTTCAACATTTATGGGCCACAACAGTTGAAGTGATAGACTTAATTGAACGAGTTAAAATTAAGACCCTTTCGCATAGACCCGATAATGAAAAGAATCGGAGTCAAATTCATTGGGAAGAGCTTTTAAGCCTCATGAGTGATGTTATAGCTGGTAACGAAGGCTGTAATGAATTAACGGATTCACGTAGAACAGAAATAAAAAATAAGTTGAAATACTTAAACAATAAAGTTAAAGCCGTTAATAAACTTGAAAGTTTTAAGCTGGTATCAGAAAAAATAGACTTTAATACTAGCTCTCAAAATAATTATTATATTGTAGTTATTGGATTGGAAAAAGGAAGTATAAAAGTTATTGCTGAACAAGCATACGATAATGAACATAAAGCTATGTTGATTTATAATAATATCGAGCAAGTAGTTTCAAGTATGGAAAATACTAATACTTTAATGGTTGCCACAAAAGATATAAGCTCATTAGGGGATGCTTACCCTAACTATCTAGGCGATTGCCAAGCTTTTATTGAAATGCTAAATGAAGCCATGACTTAATTATTGTTAATTTTGTCCCGTCCTGAAATAGGTTGACGGTTTTAATGAAAGACTTGGT
>NZ_LKBC01000020.1:45762-73342 GCF_001400005.1 Pseudoalteromonas sp. P1-30 | reverse complement strand
TTAAACTTGAAAGTTTTTAAAACTAAGTTTTACTCGACTCACTAAGTGGTTTGCTTGCCTCGCTAAGCGTTGCCTGCTCTGCCGTCTCAGTGGGGTCGCATTATAGGGAGAAACGTTTTATACGCAAGCGTTTTATTAAATAAAATTGTATTTAATTTATACCCATAAGCACCTCACATTAAAAACACATGTTACCCACAAAAGCCTGTGGATAAGACTGCTTTTTTGCTTTTAAAACTAAACTCTTTTGATTTGTTATGGTAAGTTGCCAGCACTTTTTCAACTCATGTACTTAGGTAGTATTCATGACAGATATAATAAATAGTATAAGTGCCTTACTTTGGGGCCAAGTTCTCGTCTACTTATTAATAGCAGCAGGTGTCTTTTTTACCATTCGGTTAGGCTTTATTCAATTTGTACAATTCCCCCATATGTTTAAAGTTATGTTTGGCTCACGTAAATGTGGTGGAGATGAGATTTCTTCTTTTCAGGCTTTTTGTACTTCTTTAGCGGCGCGTGTTGGAACAGGTAATATGGCCGGTGTTGCCGTGGCACTTTATTTAGGTGGCCCTGGCGCTATATTTTGGATGTGGCTGATTGCTTTAATAGGTATGGCAACTAGCTTTGCAGAAAGTACCTTAGCACAAGCTTACAAAACTAAAGACGCTGATGGCAACTTTAGAGGCGGCCCTGCTTATTATATGGAACGAGGTTTAGGCAAACGCTGGATGGGTGTGTTGTTTTCATTATGCTTAATTTTAGCCTTTGGCCTGGTATTTAATGCTGTACAGTCAAACTCTATTGCTGCCGCATTTGAAGTAGCGTTTGATGTACCTAAGTATATAGTAGGCATTGCACTTGTAATTGGCTCTGGCATCATTATTTTTGGTGGATTAAAAACAATATCACGTTTTGCCGAAATGGTTGTTCCATTTATGGCGCTTGCCTATTTGCTAGTTGCTATATATGTATGTGCGATTAACTTTACTGCCCTGCCTGATGTTATTGTACTTATAATAAAAAGTGCTTTTGGTTTAGAGCAAGCAGGCGCCGGTGCAATTGGCTATGGTGTAACGCAAGCTATGATCCAAGGTATTAAGCGCGGTTTGTTTTCGAACGAAGCCGGTATGGGTAGCGCAGCCAATGCCGCAGCAACGGCAACACCTTATCCACCGCACCCAGCCTCGCAAGGGTATGTGCAAATGCTAGGTGTATTTATAGATACTATTGTGATCTGTACAGCCACTGCCTCATTAATCTTACTGTCTAATCAACTTGTGCCTGAATCGGGTGTACTAGGAATAGAGTTAACGCAAGCTGCACTACAAGAGCACGTAGGTGACTGGGGTACTTACTTTATTGCCATTGCCATTTTGTTTTTTGCATTTACCTCTATTGTCGCGAATTACTCATATGCCGAAACAAACCTAATGTTTTTAGAGCACAACTCTACTAAAGGAATGTTTATATTTAGATTACTTGTATTAGGTATGGTTATGTTTGGTGCCATTGGTGAACTAGGTATTATTTGGACACTTGCTGACATTTCTATGGGCCTTATGGCTATTGTAAACGTAGTTGCACTGTTTATGCTTTCAGGCGTTGTTGTGTGGTTATCAAAAGATTACAACGCGCAAAACAAGCAAGGTGTATTACCTACGTTTGACAAAGACAAGCACCCTAAGCTTGCCAAAGAGGTTGATCCAAACGCGTGGAAGTAACGCTAAATTAAAAAATTATTAAGCGAGCATTAGCTCGCTTTTTTTTGCCTTTCAAACTATATAAAAATTTATTAATGTATTTCAGAGATATATACCATAATTAAATATCAGTAATAGGCGCTTTTTGATTTACTTACGTACTATAAAATTGAAGTTTGTTATCTATAATATAAAGGAGTCATGATGGATGACCAATTGAACAAATACAGTATTGACACTACCGATTATCAGGTAGGTCAAGATAACGTACAAAAATGGGGGTTTGATGTTCATAACCCAGTGTTTGGAATAAGCGCATTTTTAGTCATACTATTTGTTGCCCTTACCTTATTGCTTGACCCTGAAGTGGTCAGGGAAGCACTTACCTCAACTAAAGATGCCATTATCAATAAATTTGATAGCTACTTCATGTTGATTGCTAATGGTTTCGTATTATTTTGCTTTGCACTTGCGCTCTCCCCTCTTGGTAAAATTCGCTTAGGGGGTGTTGATGCAAAACCTGAACATGGTTATCTCTCATGGCTGGCAATGTTATTTGCCGCTGGAATGGGGATAGGTTTACTGTTTTGGGGTGTTGCAGAGCCCGCTGCCTATTATACTGATTGGTACTTAATGCCAATGAACGCAGAGCCAAATACCCCAGAAGCTCACTCTTTAGCCATGGGCGCCACCATGTATCACTGGGGCTTACATGGTTGGGCAATTTATGGCATTGTTGCACTTAGCTTAGCGTTTTTTGCTTACAATAAAGGCCTTCCGTTATCTATACGCTCCGTGTTTTATCCCTTATTTGGCGATCGTGCTTGGGGTTGGCTGGGTCATGTTATTGATATACTTGCTGTACTCTCTACGCTTTTTGGTTTAGCAACGTCTCTTGGTTTAGGGGCACAGCAAGCAACAAGTGGTATTAATTATTTAATGGGCACAGACTACGGTACCGCTTTTCAAATTACAGTTATAGCGCTCGTTACCTGTATTGCTATTGTTTCTGTTATTAAAGGCATTGAAGGGGGTGTGAAAGTACTTAGTAACATCAATCTTATATGTGCATTTATTTTACTCGTTGCCATAATATCGCTTACTTTTAGTGACTCAATTACAGCAATATGGTTTACCTTTGGTGCATATGTAGAACATATGGTTCCGCTTAGTAATCCGTTTGGCCGTGAAGATGAAGACTGGATGCATGCCTGGACAGTATTTTACTGGGCATGGTGGATATCGTGGTCGCCGTTTGTAGGAATGTTTATTGCCCGTGTTTCTAGAGGCCGTACCGTGCGAGAATTTTTATTAGTCGTCATTGGCCTGCCAACACTATTAAGCTTAGTGTGGATGGGGGTATTTGGTAATTTAGCGATTTCACAAATTATTGATAAAGTAGGCCCACTTGGGCAAAACGGGTTAACCAATATCTCTGTAACGCTATTTCAGGTTTATGAGCAGCTTCCGCTTAGTGGCCTTATTAGTGTGATCTCAATTGTGCTTGTTTTAGTATTTTTTATTACCTCTTCTGATTCTGGCTCACTTGTAATAGATGGCATAACCGCTGGCGGAAAAATTGATGCGCCGGTACCACAACGTATATTTTGGGCATCGATTGAAGGGGCAATAGCCGCCGTATTACTATGGGTAGGAGGCTCTCAAGCCTTGCAGGCTCTGCAATCTGGAGTAGTAACCACTGCGTTACCTTTCTCAATTGTGCTTATTTTAATGTGCGTGGCGCTTATTCAAGGTTTAATGAGCGAATACCCCATTTATAAAGCACAAACAAAGTTATAGCATTATGTACTTTAGCAAAGCGGCTTTGTGTCGCTTTGCTTTGCACTTTATTTCCTCCCCTACCTACACTTCAGCTAATACATTAACGAACGTATTTAATTATCAAACTGTTTAGCTTTGGCAATACACCTCTAAAACACGTTGTTTTAAATAAATAGAGCGCACATATCAGCGCATAACAACCAAGTGCTATTAGTTGCACCTTTAGCTATCAAGTTTATATCATCAGGTAGTCGCGCATGTATGTAAATTGCTTTAATGAACTGAATTGGATTTAGACGGCAGCAGCAAAGGGATATGGGAAAAGTAATGTAGGTTTAATCAACTAACGCTAACGTGTAACAATGCGTATGCTCTGCTTTAAGCACGATTGTCTACCTCAAATTAGTCACTTAATTAAGCCAAGTGCTATTAATTTTTAAGGAATAGGCAAAAACATAAACAAAGTAATTGTTATATAAAAATTGAGTATTTATTTGAAAATAGGGAGTATTTAATTTACTAAAAGGACTTTAGTAAAAGTGGTGCCCGAGGCCGGACTTGAACCGGCACGACTTGTTAGTCGAGGGATTTTAAATCCCTTGTGTCTACCAATTCCACCACTCGGGCATCGAGTTTGCTATTTAAAGCATGTGGAGTGTTGAATGGAGGCGGAACCCGGAGTCGAACCGAGGTGGACGGATTTGCAATCCGCTGCATGGCCACTCTGCCATTCCGCCAAACCGTTGGACAACCTAATGAAAACTTGGAGCGGCACACGAGGCTCGAACTCGTGACCTCGACCTTGGCAAGGTCGCGCTCTACCAACTGAGCTAGTGCCGCATTATCTGCGTTATTCAACATCTTGCGATGTTTACGCTGCTAACTAAGTAACTTTGGTTTTCTTTATCTTAGGGGCTATGCCCTCTCAACACGGACGCATTCTACAGAGATTATTAAACGCGTCAACACAAAAAATGCCACTTTTGAACTGTTTGATTATTTTTTATCTAAAACGGTGCGTTATTAGACGTTTACAATCAATTTTTGGTCAATTCACTCCATGCAGCCATTAAATATTGCACCATAGAGCTCAGTGTTAAATAGGTGGCTATATACAATAAAGCAAAACTTAAATAGATCATCCACGTATCGTATTGCCAAATTAGGCCAATAATCGCCAGCATTTGCGCCGCGGTTTTTATTTTGCCCATATTTGATACTGCAACGTTTCCACGTTTGCCTTGTTCTGCCATCCACTCGCGTAATGCAGATATCACTATTTCACGGCTAATAATAATAAGGGCCGGGATCGTCATATACATAGACTGATAATGATCAGAGAGCGCAACAAGTGCAGCACACACCATAACCTTATCGGCTACAGGGTCTAAAAACGCACCAAAAGGCGTAGATTGCTCTAGCTTTCGTGCTAAATAGCCATCAAGTATATCGGTGATTGATGCAAGCCAAAAAATAAAAGCGGCAGCAAAAAACGCCCAGCTATAAGGCAAGTAAAATATCACCAAAAATATGGGGATAAGAAAAAGTCTAAAGGTTGTGAGTGTGTTTGGAATATTCCACATAACTACTTGGATATGTCTTTTTTTCTATATTCGCATGAAGGGCTAGCCCTTGTCATGCAAATGGTTAAATATCTTCTCAGCCATGTCAGGACTGATCCCAGGAACTTTCTTTAACTGTTCTATATTAGCAGCTTTTACCCCTTGCATGCCCCCTAAATATTTTAATAATGTTTGGCGGCGCTTAGAACCTACTCCGTTGATCTCTTCTAATAATGATTGCGTGCGCTGTTTTTGGCGCTTATTACGGTGTCCTGCAATGGCAAATCGGTGCGACTCATCGCGAATATGCTGGATTAAATGAAGTGCTAGCGCATCCGAATCCATAGGAATCGTTTTTCGCCCGCCATCAATTAATAAGGTTTCAAGGCCTGGCTTTCTGCTTGTGCCTTTTGCTACACCTACTAACAGCGGCATTTTAGCATGTGGCCACGTAGCAAAATACTGCTCTGCACGGCCTAGTTGCCCTTTACCACCGTCAATGAATATAACGTCAGGAATTTTGTCTTCATCTACCACTTTGTTGTAGCGTTTGTTCAGTGCAAACTCCATTGCCGCGTAATCATCACCGCCGGTTATACCCGTTACGTTGTAGCGCCTGTACTCTTTGTTATTTGGCCCTTGCGAATCAAATACTACACAACTGGCTACTGTGTTCTCCCCCATGGTATGGCTGATATCAAAACATTCCATTCTGTTTATATCATCTAAGCCTAGGGTCGCTTTTAATTGTGCATAACGTTTGTTTATAGAGTCTTGCGTACTTTGTTTAACGGTAATGCTGTTTAATGCGTTTTTATTAGCAAGCTGAAGATATTGTGCTCGCTCCCCGCGGGTAACCACTTTAAGCGATACTTTACGCTCACTAATTTGCGTAAGCGCTTCACTCAATGCGCTACTTTCTACAATCTCGAACGGTAAAATAATCTCTTTTGCTATGCGCCCTGTCGCACCAGGCGCTAAATAATATTGCCCTAAAAACGAAGTGAGTATTTCCTCTTGCCCCGAATCTTTAGGCACTTTTGGAAAATAGGTTTTACTGCCTAGCACTTTATGATCGCGGATCATTAATAAATGAATCCCGTTTAATCCATTTAAGTGCGCAAAACCTACCACATCCATTTCAGCAAAATTACCTGAAATAGACTGCTGCTCCTGCATTTTGCGCAGTAGCATAATTTGGTCACGCACTTTAGCTGCGAGCTCAAAGTTAAGGTCTTTACTCGCCGCTTCCATTTTTTTTATTAAATCGGCTATTACTTCGTGCGACTTACCTGTTAAAAACTTACGTACATAATCAACTTGTTCGCCGTACTCTTGCTCTGTCACTTTATTAACACACGGTGCTGAGCAGCGCTTTAGCTGATACTGTAAACACGGGCGGCTTCTGGCACGGTAATAGGCATCTTCGCACTGACGTACAGGAAATATTTTTTGCATTAAACGCAAACTTTCCGACACTGCGCCAGCACTTGGGAAAGGCCCAAAATACTCGCCTTTTACCTTGCGACTGCCTCTATGAAAGGCTAAACGCGGATGTTTATGACTGGTAAGTAATATATAGGGGTATGACTTATCATCACGTAATAAAATGTTATAACGCGGCTGATATTTTTTTATAAGGTTGTTTTCAAGCAGCAGGGCTTCGGTTTCGGTGTTTGTGAGCGTAACTTCAATATCGCAAATATTACTCACTAACACACGGGTTTTACTGTCGGTTAAATTAGATCTAAAGTAGCTACTTACTCGTTTTTTTAAGTTTTTAGCTTTACCGACATAAATAACTTGTTGTTCACTATCAAGCATACGGTATACACCCGGTTCACTTGATAGCGTTTTTAAAAATTGGGCGTGATCGAATTCAGACATAAATTAAAAAATTAATGAGATACGTCTATATCAATCATTTTATGGCGAATAGCCAAATGAGTAAGCTCAACGTCGCCCCCTACGTTTAATTTTTCAAACATACGGTAACGGTAGCTGTTCACTGTTTTTGAACTTAAATTTAAGCGCTCGGCAATATCTTGAGCTTTTTCACCTTTGGTGATCATTAGCATAATTTGTAGCTCGCGCTCAGATAAGCTTTGAAAAGGGTTTTCATCGGTACGCCCTGTTACTTGTGCAAGGGCTATTTGTTGTGCAATTTCTGGGGCGATATAACGCTGACCTGCATGAACAGACCGTATAGCACGAACCATTTCATCAGAGCCTGCACCTTTGGTTAAAAAGCCATGCGCGCCAATTTGCATCACTTTTGATGGAAACGGGTCTTCGCAATTAACCGTAAGCACAATAATTTTTACATCTGGGCAATAGCGACAAATCTTTTTTGTGGCCTCTAAGCCACCCATGCCAGGCATGTTCATATCCATTAATACAATATTAGGTGCGTGCTGGCGACAAAACTGTACCGCAGCCTCTCCATCTTTAGCTTCGCCTACCACTTTAAAACCACGTACATCATCTAATATACGTTTTATACCAGTTCGTACCAGCTCATGGTCATCAACTAAAAGCACATTAATCAATGTAATACCCTCATTAACCTAACAATACGCGACAAACAATCTAATTTGCCACATTACCACAGTTAAAGCGAAACAATAACTAATATTATTGCTTCGCTTTAGGTGTACTCATCTTTTAGCATTATTTTACTACTGCTAAATACCAGTACTTTAGTTTTTTATGACGCTGCTTTTTCGCTAAAACGGTCTACCCATAGGGCAATAATACCATCGCCTGTTACATTACACGCAGTACCAAAGCTATCTTGCGCAAGGTAAAGTGCAATCATAAGTGCAACAGCGCCTTCGTTAAAGCCAAGCATACTGGTTAATAAACCGAGCGCCGACATTACTGCTCCACCAGGTGCACCTGGCGCTGCAATCATTACTACCCCTAACATCATAATAAACGGCAGCATCCCCATTAAAGAAGGTACTTCCATGCTTGGCGATAAAAACATTACGGCCATTGCACACGTCACAATCGTAATGGTAGAACCCGATAAATGGATAGTAGCGCACAGTGGCACTGTAAAGTTTGCTACATCTTCTTTTACGTTATTTGCTTTGCTTGATTGCAAAGACACCGGAATGGTTGCCGCGCTCGACATTGTCCCCAGCGCTGTAAAATAAGCAGGAAGCATATTTTTAACGAGCTCCAACGGGTTACGTTTAAGTAATATCCCCGTAGAAACATATAATACGGTTAGCCACAGCCAGTGCATAACAAGTGCAGCAATAAGCACAACACCAAAGGTTTGCAGTGTATCGACCACGGTCCCTGCTACGGTCATTTCTGCAAATACACCCGCAATGTAAAATGGTAATGCCGGAATAATTACTTTAGATAATAAAGCATCGATTACATCGCGACCCTGATCAGACACTTTTTTAAGTGTTTCTAATTCAAGTTGGCTCATGCCAATACCAAACACAAATGCAGTCACAAGCGCTGTCATTACACCCATCAGCGGTGGAATTTCTAAATCAATAAAACTGCCAATTTCAGTGGCAACTTCGGCTTCAAACGTAATATTGCCACTTAGCAGTGGAATAACCGCACTTACTAATAAAAAGGCAAGCGTACCTGCAATTACTGTAGAGCTATAAGCAAAGCCAACGGTTTTACCTAATAAATGGCCAGACCCTTTAGGCAAGCCCGCAATGCCCGAAGCAATAAAAAATAAAATAATTAATGGAATGGTAAAAGAAATGAGTTGGCCAATAAGTTCTTTAACAGTAAATAAAAGCTCAACACCTGTGAGAGGCACATAAAGCCCGACCAAAATACCGGCCACAATACCGGCAATTAATTTTAAGATTAACTTCATTGTGATTGCTTAGTTGAATATAGATAGAGTGTTTTTAACATGTTTTAGGCGCATTGTGTGATAAAAGTATTCAAGTTATATTCATGTGCGCAAATAACACACAAAAACATCGCAATAATTAGCCTACTCTGAGCATTTTTTAACTACGTGGCGAAATTTACTCTTTAAATTTAAAAATGAGCCCGCATCTTTAATAACTAAAGCAACAATAATAACTAATTTTTATTTCGGCTGGTTATAAGCCCAATAGATATATGTTATAGCCAAACTTTACTTTAGTTTTTTTAAACTCGCAGTAAAGTGTATTTATATAGTTAATAGCAAAGGCTATTAACACATTGATCAGATTGTATCCAAAGGAACATTATGTCTACTATTTTTGAAGATAACTCACTAAGCATTGGTAATACACCACTGGTAAAGCTTAATCGCGTAACAGGCGGAAACGTTTACGCTAAAGTAGAATCGCGTAATCCTAGCTTTAGTATTAAATGTCGTATTGGTGCATCAATGATTTGGGAAGCTGAAAAATCAGGTCAGCTTGTTGAAGGTAAAGAACTAATTGAACCTACATCGGGTAATACAGGTATTGCCCTTGCATTTGTTGCAGCAGCACGTGGTTATAAATTAACACTTACCATGCCAAATACAATGAGCCTAGAGCGCCGCAAACTATTAAAAGCATTAGGCGCTAACTTAGTGCTTACAGATGGCGCTAAAGGTATGAATGGCGCAATTGAAAAAGCAAAAGAAATTCAGGCAACAGATCCAGAAAAATACATTTTATTACAACAGTTCGAAAACCCAGCTAACCCTAAAATTCACTTTGAAACAACCGGCCCTGAAATTTTTGAAGCGCTTGATGGTAAAGTAGACTTTTTTGTAGCAGGCGTAGGCACTGGCGGTACTATTACAGGTGTTAGCCGTTACCTTAAAAACGAAAAAGGCCTAGATGTTAAAGCGATTGCAGTTGAGCCAACTAACTCACCTGTTATTAGCCAAACGCTTGCAGGCGAAGAAGTAAAACCAGGTCCACATAAAATTCAAGGTATTGGCGCAGGGTTTATTCCTGGTAATCTTGATTTAAGTGTGATTGATGGTGCTGAGCAAGTATCAAACGAAGATGCTATTGCAATGGCTCATGAGCTAATGAAAAAAGAAGGTATTTTAGTGGGTATTTCATCAGGCGCAGCTGTTGTTGCCGCTAAACGCCTTGCTGAAAAGCCAGAAAACGCTGATAAAAATATTGTGGTGATTTTACCAAGTGCCACAGAGCGTTACCTGTCTAGCCCAATGTTTGCTGAAGAATTTAGCGAGCAAGAATTAGTACAGTAAACTTCTCTCCTTGAGATACTTAAAAGGATGCTTATGGCATCCTTTTTTATTATTTATGATTCAATTTTCTATTTATTCCCCAGTGCTGCTTTACATCTTGTTTAATTAACCACACACTTTAAAAAAACTAATTAAAAACATTCAACATGAAAAAAATAACAGCTTATTTAAGTTTTATCGTATGCTTATTTTTAGCCGCCTGTGGCGATAGCGTACAAACGCTGGGCGACTCACCGGGCGATACAGCCACCGCTTACTTTGATGCATTGTATAATCAAAAAGATTTACAAAAAGCCAGCACAATGGCCACCCCTAACCTAAGCCGGATTATGAAATCCTATGGCACCGCTAAGCAATTTGCCCGAAACTTAGTAAACCTGCAATACGATGAAGTAGTAATTGAAGTCGATATGACCAATATGAGTGTACGCGAACAATATGGCGATAACGCCAAAATAAACCTCATTTTTACAGGCTACTTTAATGGCGATAAAGTCGATGATATGCGCAGCGTTAAAATGCTTCGTAAAAAAGGGAAATGGTATATCGATAAAATAGTTGCAGACCCTTACGCACGCTAACTTATACACCACAAAAAAGGCCTTACACATGTAAGGCCTTTTTGCGTTTAGCGCTTATCTTAAGCGTTATAATTCACCGGGTTTAAAGTTATCAACGGCAATTGCTTGTTTTCTTAGTTTATTGGTATGGTGCATTGCATCGGCATCTGCTTGCGCAAGGAGCTCATTCTCTAGTGCGTAATTTATTGCGCCTTCTATGTCGAGCGTTGCAGGGACCTTACCACTGCGTTGCCAGTGTTTTAACTCTTTAAACTGTGTTTGCATATCGTGCATAGCTAAAAATGCATTTTCCATCACGCCCGTGCCCGCATTTTCATCTACATAACATAAGTGCGTTAAGCGGTTTCTAAACACCCCAGGTTGCGTCATATGCTCGCAAATCCTTTGGGCTGTTTCATCACTTGGCTTGTGGTAGTGATTCCCCAGCGGAAACACAATGCGTTTAAGTAAAAAGTTAACCACCGGATTTGAAAAGTTTTTGAAAAAACCATCAAACGCTTGGCCTATCTCATAAAGAGAATTTTCAATAGCGTATTTCACAAAAGGTAAATCAGCCTGTTGGCGCCCTTCATCTTCAAAGCGCTTTAATACAGTAGACGCCAAATATAAGTGGCTAAGCACATCACCTAAACGCGCCGAAATCATCTCTTTACGCTTTAACTCGCCACCAAGTACCAACATGGCTACATCTGTAGTAAAAGCAAGCCCTCGGCTCATTCTGCTTAGCTGTTTGTAATACACTGCGGTTGCACCGCACACGGGCGCTTTTGCCAAACAGCTTCGCGTAAGACCATGCACAAAAGCCATGCCGGCGTTACTGGCAGCAAATAAAATGTGCTTCATCAATAAACTATCAAATTGATCAAGTGCTGCATCATCGTCTTCCATTGCGGCAGCTTCCATTTCCTTTAACACAAATGGATGACAACGGGTGGCACCTTGGCCAAAAATCATTAAGTTGCGGGTTAAAATGTTTGCCCCTTCAACGGTAATCGATACCGGGATCCCCATATAACCATGGGCTAAATAGTTATTAGGCCCAACTTGAATACCTTTACCAGAATGAATGTCCATTGCATCGTTCATTACCGTACGCCCCATTTCGGTCATATGGTATTTTGCAATGGCGGTAACAACCGATGGGCTAAGTTTTAAATCTATTGCGCCTGCGGTCATTAAACGCGCAGACTCTAACGTATACGTTAACCCGCCAATACGGGCTAAGGCTTCTTGTACACCTTCAAATTGGCCAATTGATACACCAAACTGTTGGCGTACCACAGAGTAAGCAGAGGTCATTTTAGAGGCTAAATGCCCTGTTGCGGTGCTTAGTGCAGGTAAAGAAATACCGCGTCCAGCACTTAAACACTCAACCAACATGCGCCAGCCTCGCCCTGCGCCCTGCTCACCGCCAATAATCCAATCTAGCGGAATAAAAACATCTTTACCGTAGGTAGTTCCGTTCATAAATGCCATATTTAATGGATAATGGCGCTCACCCGTTTCTACCCCTTCGTGATCTGTAGGAATTAGCGCACAGGTAATACCTAGCTCTTTTTCATCGCCTAATAACCCATCTGGGTCATACATTTTAAAGGCAAGGCCAAGTACGGTTGCCACCGGCGCAAGCGTAATATAACGCTTAGACCAATTTAAACGCAGGCCTATTACCTCTTCACCATTATGCTGCCCTTTACACACTACGCCTGAGTCGGGAATACTGCCCGCATCAGAGCCTGCTTCTGGGCCGGTAAGTGCAAAACACGGTACATCTTTACCACTTGCAAGGCTTGGCAGCCAACGGTCTTGTTGCTCTTTTGTGCCATAATGCAGTAACAGCTCGCCTGGGCCTAAGCTATTAGGCACCATAACAGTAACCGCCGCAGTTAAGCTTTTTGTGGCAATTTTTGACACTATGGTTGAATTAGCAATGGCAGAGAACTCACGTCCACCAAATTTTTCAGGAATGATCAGCGCAAAAAAGCCCTGTGTTTTTAAGTAATCCCAGACTTCTTTTGGCAGGTCTTTGTCTTTTTGTACAATTTGGTAATCATCTAGCATCGCCAGTAGCGTGTTAACCTGATTATCCATAAAGTCATTTTCTTTATCGCTAAGCTCAGGCCTTGGAAAGTTATGCAGTTTTTGCCAATCTGGATTACCACTAAATAGCTCACCATCCCACCATACATCGCCGGCTTCCATTGCCTCTCGCTCAGTTTGCGAGAGCGGCGGAAGTACCTTTTTAAACATTTTAAACGTAGGACGGCTGATCAGGTTAAGGCGAATATCTTTGACTGCAAAAATAACCACCACCACGACCAGCAATATTATAAATACTGACATGAGCACATTCCTTTTACATTGAATGAAAATAGTAACTTAATTATGACCCATCTTAGTTTAAATACAATCATTGCGCGATGCACCACACGCCTTAACGTATTAATTTTATTGTTTTAAACATCGCTGCTATTATCACTTTCTTAATAACAATAAACCAAAGGAATACAATGAACACACCACGCTTTAAACTAAGTATGAGCGCCCTCATAGTCGCAAGTACATTAGCACTAGCCGCCTGCGAAGCAGAAATAGCCATAGACACTAGTGATTCAGCACAGACCGAAAAGCCTCTTACAAAACAAGATGCCAATGCATTTATTGCCAAAGCCGAGCAAGAGCTAAGTGAGCTTTACCTAGAGTCGAGCCGCGCTGAGTGGATTTACGCAAACTTTATAACACACGACACCTCGGCGTTATCTGCCGAAGTTAATCGTAAAATGACCGAGTCGGTCGTACGTTTAGCCAATCAGGCAGCACAATTTGACGACTTAGCGCTTGATTACGATGCACGCCGCAAGCTTAATAAACTTAAACTTGCGCTTACTTTACCCGCTCCTCAGGACGCCGAAAAAACAGCCCAACTTTCAACTATTGTGGCAGAACTAGGTGGTTTATACGGTAAAGGTAAATACTGTAAAGACGATGGCAGCTGTTTAAGCCTAGGTGATATGACCGCAAAGATGGCCACCAGCCGTGATTACAACGAGCTACTTGATTTATGGCAAGGGTGGCGTCAAATTTCAAAGCCAATGCGCCCACTTTACGAGCAGCAAGTAACCCTTACAAACAAAGGGGCTAAAGAGCTAGGTTATGCTGATACCGGCGCAATGTGGCGCAGCAAGTACGATATGCCAGCCGATGACTTTACAACCGAGCTTGACCGCATTTGGGGGCAAGTAAAGCCACTTTATAACTCACTGCATTGCCATGTACGCGCTAAATTAGGCGAAAAATACGGCACCGACAAAGTAGCCCAAGATGAGCCTATTCCTGCGCATTTATTAGGAAACATGTGGGCGCAAGCGTGGGGTAACATTTACGATGTGGTCGCGCCAGAAAACGCCGATCCGGGTTACGATGTTACCGAGCTATTAGCTAAAAATAATTACGACGAGCTAAAAATGGTTAAAGGTGCTGAAACCTTTTTTACCTCAATGGGGTTTGAGCCACTGCCAGAGACTTTTTACGAGCGTTCGTTATTTGTAAAACCGAAAGACAGAGACGTGCAGTGTCATGCCTCTGCTTGGAATATAGATAACAAAGACGATTTACGCATTAAAATGTGTATTCAACGCACCGGCGAAGAATTTTCTGTTATTCACCATGAGCTAGGCCACAACTTTTATCAGCGCGCTTATAATAAACAACCTTTATTTTATCAAGAAAGTGCCAACGATGGTTTTCACGAAGCCATTGGCGACACCATTGCTTTATCGGTTACACCCGGTTACTTAAAAGAGATTGGTTTACTCGAGCAAGTACCTGATGAGTCAAAAGACATTGGCTTACTAATGAAAATGGCGCTAGATAAAGTCGCGTTTGTGCCCTTTAGCTTAATGGTTGATCAATGGCGCTGGCAGGTATTTTCGGGCCAAGTAAAGCCACAAGATTATAATAAAGCGTGGTGGGAGCTACGTGAAAAATACCAAGGTGTGAAAGCGCCTATTGCACGTAGCGAAGATGACTTTGATCCAGGTGCTAAATACCACGTACCAGGCAACACTCCTTATACACGTTACTTTTTAGCGCATATTTTACAGTTTGAATTTCACCGTAGCTTATGTGAAATAGCCGGTAACGATAAAGCCATTCACCGCTGCTCTATTTATAATTCAAAAGAAGCAGGGGATAAGCTAAACGCAATGCTGGAAATGGGCTCTTCTCGTCCATGGCAAGAAGCCCTTGAAACCATCACTGGCAAGCCACAAATGGATGCAACCGCTATGCTTGATTACTTTGCACCGCTGCAACGCTATTTAGATGAGCAGAACAAAGACCGTAATTGCGGCTGGTAAAACTTTTACCACGGTTAATTTAAGTTAAAAACATCAAAGCCCGCTACAGTAGCGGGCTTTTATGCTTTTAATTAAGTACAGGGCTTAATTAAAACTGAAAACGCATGTTTGCAAAGTATGCATCGTTATCAGAGTCATCTGCATTGTTCTCGTAACCTACTTTAAGACCAATGTTTTTATTGATGAAGTGCTGAGCACCAAAGCTGTATGTATCTTGCTTGTTGTAGTTAGCAAATACCGAGGTTGCTTTTGAGAAGTAGTAGTTAGTTTCTGCTACCCACTGGTTTTCTGCATCTTCAATGCTCTCGTATTTACCTTCAAACGTTAAAAAGTTACCTTGCTGTAAGTCAATAAAGTACTTAGCTGCAACAGCGCGGTAATCAAAGTCGTCATCAGATGTAAGTGTTACACCTACGTAGTCTGTGCTGTTTAGCATGTGATTGTATGCTAAATCAAACAAAGCAAAGTCATCGCCGTCTTTGTTTTCAACAAGCGTTACTTTTGCTAATAAATCAGGGTTAAAGAAGTAGCCACCAGTTAGCTTGTAAAGCTCACCGTTAGAGCCCGAATCTGGGTCAAGGTTTTCGTAAGATGCGCCAACAACAAATTCATTAATAAAGTATTCGCCACCAATGTTAGTAACATCGCCAAAGTCGTCATCAGCATAACCGCCGTAAACGTTAGTTTGTTTATTAATGTACTCAAACTGATCGTACGGACCTAATGTTTTTTTAGGAGATAGGTAATAAATAGAGTCTACAGCAACGGTGTCGTTGTTATCGCTATCTTTGTAGCTTAAATTACTGATTGAATTGTAGCTGTCTGCAGCAGCCGCAGTGCTAGATAATAAAATGCTTGAAATAATAACTGCTAATTTTTTCATTGTAAGACTTCCCTTTGTGCATTGCTTTTTATGCTTTAGCTCATTGACTAAAGTGGGGATATGCTAACGCTGAGAAACTGAATGAAAACTTAATTAAGCAGTTGTATTTATTAAGTTAATTGTAAGTAGGTGTAAGAAACTGTAAATTTAAAGTAGTTGCAACATATAGTCAACAACTACTTAAAGCATGTTCAGCAAACTAAAGCGCATGCTGACTTATTACACGATAAACTTCGTTAATATTATCGCCCGATTTAAACTCTTTACTAATAGGCGTTGGGTCTGAACCAATCCAAATTTTAAGCTCGGCATCTAAATCAAAGTGCCCTGCACTTTCTTTACTAAACTTAGTAATTTTAGAATAAGCAATACTCACCATTTCCATTTTAGAGCCGGTCATACCTTGCTTATCAATTAAAATTAAACGCTTATTAGTAAAAATAAACATATCGCGAATCACCTTATAGGCTTTTTCTACTTGTTCGCCATCTATTAGGGTATTAGCAAGTACTTTTTCTAAATCAGAATCATCTACTTCGCTTGCATTTCCCATTAAACCACTGAGTAGTCCCATTATGCTTTCTCCTGTGTAAATATTTGATTTTCTAAGGTGTGACCATTTACTAACTGCCTATATTGCCAGTTTTGTTGATGGCAAAAGTTTAATAAAGCAATATCAAGTGGCTCACCGGTTGGCTGGTACTCAATCACGTATTCTTTATGTTGGCTCATATACACACGGCTTACACCTGCTAACGCCTGCAGTTGCTGCTCCACATTTTGATACGCCTCGTTGAGCATTAAGGTATAAAAGTGAGTATGCGTATTGTTGTCTTTTGTTTGGTGCTCGCTCAAAATGCCCTTATCTAGGTGGAGCACTTGGGAGCATAATCGCTCAAGTTCGGTTAAATCGTGCGAACTTAAAATAAAGGTGGCTTCATCGCTTAAGCTCGATACCAGCTCTCGCACCTCCCTGGCATGAATAGGGTCAAGCCCTGCTGTGGCTTCATCAAGCATCACTATTTTCGGCGAGCCAATCAGCGCTTGTGCTATCGTTACCCGTTTGCGCATACCGTGAGATAAATCGCCCGCACGCTGTTTAGCGACTTCTTTTAAGCCTACCAAATCAAGTACGCGCAGCGCTTCATTGTGGCTTTGTTTAGCGCCCATGCCTTGAAGCTTGCCATAAAACGCCAGTTGCTTATCTATATTAAAACGCGGATCTAACTGCGCATCTTGCGGTAATGCACTCACTTGGTTGAACAACGCTGCACTACCAGGCTTATGCCCTAAAATACTGAGCTCACCGTGGCTTGGGTTAATATAGCCGCACAATAAACTAAATAATGTGGTTTTACCGGCGCCATTAGGACCCACTAACGCCACAGGTGCGCCTTTTTGAATTTCAAAGCTTACGTTGTTAAGTGCTTGCTTTGCGCCATACGATTTACTCAAGCCGCTGGCTTTTATTAATACGCTCATAGCGAACTCCTTGTAAATATTCGATGCGCAATCGCTATAAATACAGCACTTTGAATAAGCGGCACACCTAAGGCACTTAATAAAGGTAGGTTTTGCCCAGCTAAAAGCTCAGAATTAACCCCAGGGAAAAGGTAATCGAGCGCATTTAAAGCCGGTACTTGCCACGCCAATATACCCACAATAATGCCGCCACCAGCAAAATATAAAATGGCTAACACAATTGCTAAACGAGACGAGCGAGCAAACGTGTTAATCAAACTCATTAATGCCACAAACGGGCTAAGTACCACCACCATTATTATAAATATAGAAACCGCACGGCTTAACCCCCCCATTAATAGGCTAGGCTCTCTGTAACCAAGTACGCCAAGGGTTGCCACTAGGGTAATAGCTAATAAACACGCTAACACGCCAAGCTGACCTAAAAAACGGCCAAATAAAATTTCAAACCGTGTAGAGCGCAATGATAAAAACCGTAATGTGCCGCGCTCTCTATCGCCAACGGTTTGATCGCTTGATATAAAAATAGCAAACAGCGGAAAGCTATACAAAGCGACTAGCCAGTACATAGCAAATTCGGCCTCAGGCCAATCAAGCAACTTACTTAAACCAATACTGCCTGAAATATCGCGTGCCATTTGTTCAAAATTGGGCGCACTAATAATGCTGACGGCTTGGCCTATCGGGTAGCGTAAAATAAGTAACCAAACAAGGGCAAAGGCGGCCATTGCAATTAAGCCGCGCTTGGTTAAAAACATACGTACTAGCTCAAAACCCGCTATTTGGGTTAATCGCCCTATGTTCACTAATGATGATGTTGCCATTGGCTTTCCTTAATGACGTTGCTCATGCTTTAAAATAAAGCGTAATGTAACAACAGTAAGTGTAAACACCTTGAATTACCAGCAAAAAAAAGCTCACCATAAGTGAGCTTTGTAACAAACCGTTTAAATGTAACAGGCCAAACTTTGTTTATTTAGCCTATTTTTATAAATGCTGTTGGTATACCTCAAGCGCTTGGCTTAAGTCATTAATTAAATCATCAATGTCTTCAAGGCCAATATGCAAGCGAATAACAGGGCCTAAATCCCAACCGGTGTTCGAACGTAAACCTTTCATGGTCAAATTGGCGGTGACTAAACTTTCAAAGCCGCCCCACGAAAAGCCCATTTTAATGTGCTCAAGGCTATCTAAAAACGCATCAATGGCTTTTTGGTTACCGGTTTTCATTACAAATGAAAACAACCCATTGCTGCCATCAAAGTCGCGCTTAAAAAATTCATGCCCAGGGCAGCTTGCAAATGCAGGATGGCGAATATGATCAACTAACTCATGTTGCTCAAGCCATTTTGCCACCTCTATAGCCGCCTTTTCGTGCTGATTTAAACGTACTGCCATAGTGCGTAAGCCTCTAAGCGCTAAATAGGCATCATCTGCGCTGGTGCATTGCCCCAATAAGTACGACTGCTCACGCAGGGTTGGCCAGTACTTTTTATTTGCCACTGCTACACCCATCATTACATCAGAGTGGCCAACAATGTACTTAGTTGCTGCTTGAATACTAATATCTACACCGTGTTCAAGTGGGCGGTAATGCAAGCCATTGCCGTAGGTGTTATCAAGCATGGTCATAATATTATGCTCATTGGCTACTTTAACCATGGCAGGTACATCTTGTATTTCCATGGTTATAGAGCCAGGCGATTCTAAAAACAGCACTTTTGTGTTTGGCTGAATATACGCCTCAATACCTGCGCCAATCGTGGGTGGGTAATAAGTGGTGGTAACACCTAACCCCGCTAAAATTTTATCGCAAAAATCACGCGTAGGTTCATACACGTTATCAACCATTAAAATATGATCGCCCGCTTTTACAAACGACAATAACGCTTGGCTTATTGCCGCAGCGCCGCATGGGTAAAGTGCGCAGCCTTCGCCGCCTTCAAGCTCGGTTATCGCCTCTTGCAAGGCAAAATGTGTAGTTGTGCCACGGCGGCCATAAAATAATGTTTTATCACCGCGGGTTTTAGCGGCTTCTTTTAATTCGGCCACGCTGTCAAATACAATTGTAGAAGCACGCTGTACTACGGGGTTTACCACACCATGGGTGTAGGCTTTTTTACGCCCCGTTGATACTAACTGGGTATTTTTATTTTTACTTGTCGACATTACCAATCCTTAAACCTTATTAGAAAGCCATTGTTCAATTAAAAAACGCGAAATTGAATCGACCCGAGGGAGTTTATAATGATCGCCTTCATCGCCCATATTGCCAAACGCCTTAACTTCTTCGCGCGTAAACCATTTGGCATCGTCTAATTCGTCTTTATCTACGTTTATTTGCTCAGTTTTAGCCTGAGCAATAAAACCCAACATAATAGATGAAGGAAATGGCCAAGGTTGCGAGGCAATATAACGTACATTATCAACGTCAATGCCTGCTTCTTCTTTAACTTCGCGCGCTACAGCTTGCTCTAGTGTTTCACCTGGGTCTACAAAGCCCGCCAATGACGAATACATGCCTTGTTGCCATATTGCTTGGCGACCCAATAAACAACGCTCTATTCCATCTTCAAATTCTTTAGTAACCACCATAATTACTGCAGGGTCAGTGCGTGGAAATGTAGGGTGCTTGCAGTGCTCGTTTTCACATAGGCGAGAATGCCCTGCTTCTATTAATGTATTTTTACTGCCACAACGCCCACAAAAACTATGCGTCGCATGCCAATAACATAAGCCACGGGCAAGAGCGGCGATAGAGCCATCTTGTATATCAACGTGAGGGCCATATTGGCGTATATCAAAAAACTGTGCGTCGCCTATAACGCACTTGAGTTCGTCATCGTGTATGGCTGAAACATCTAACGCAAACACACCCTGTTGCTCGGTATTTGAGCCTAAATAAATAGCGTTTGATAAATCTAAATGGGCAACTTGCTGATACGTTAAGTAGCACACTTGAGCTGCGTCTTTATAAAACAAAGTGTGGTTATTATTCACCAAAAGCCACTTACTTTGTGCCGACATTTGTGCGTTTAACCACGCCGCGTTTTTACGAAAATTAGACCCGCGGTCTAATGGCATGTCGCTGTAATAAAGCATGTGAGTCCTCAATAACATGGTATGGCGTAAAATTACCATAACCGCTGAGTAAACCCAATTTATTACAGCAATAAAAAAAGCCTATATTAGCTATATAGGCTCTTTATTAAAAACTCTCATGTTGCAGGCACTTAGCCGCTATATTTTATGCTTTAGAGTAGCAAGCTATCATCAATTAAATGAAACTGTTCTGCACTTTGTTTTAGCACCTCAGCGGTTAACTTATCGGCGCCGTACACATCGCACGGTACATTGTATTGATTTTTTAAATGCCCTAGCAATAACGCAAAGTCGCCATCACCAGAGAGCAAAATAACTTTATCGAGGTTTTTGCCTTGCTCTAGCATATCTATCGTTATGCCTACATCCCAATCCCCTTTTGCGCTGCCGTCGCGGCGCTGAATAAACGGCTTTAGTTTTACCTCAAAGCCAATAGCACGCAAAATATTTTGAAACTGGTTTTGTTTTTCATCACCGCGGTGAATGGCATACGCAAATGCACAATCTATAGAATACTGCTGCTTCATGTGCGCCCAAAATGCATTGTAATCAAAGTTTTTACGGTAACTTTCGCGGCACGTGTAATAAATGTTTTGTACATCAACAAAAATACCTACACGTGGCTTACTGATTTGCTGATCGTTTTGTAAAGTCATTTGTTTCCTTAAGTGCTCACAGCTCAGCGCAGCTGAAATAAAACGCCATTAACGAGTGAACCTTGCAATTTTGTTTTAAGTAACCTAAATTGGTTACTTAACTAAATGTAACCAAATTTGGTTACCTGATTCTATGTAACTGCATTAAGTTACTTTTTGGATTTTTATGATTGGTGTGATCAGCGGCGATATAATTAAATCGCAAAAAATACCTAAGCAGCAATACGATGCCATGCTTTATCAGCTAGAGCAAAGTTTGCGTGCAATTAGTGATAATACATCCCTGTGGACCATATACCGAGGTGATGCTTTTCAGTTACAAATAAATCAAAGCGAGCAGTTAATTAAAACCGCTATTATCATTTATTTGCATTTAAAGTCGGCAGGTTACGAGCTACGCCAAAGTATGGCCTTAGGTGAGGTAGACAACCCACGCAGCGATATAAAAACAGCCACCGGCTCGGCCTTTGTGCTCTCAGGGCAAGGCCTTGATAAAATAGCCAACCAACGCTTTACCTTACAGGTAGCAAAGCACACCCTAGATGAGGGCTTTAGCCTTAACCTTGCCTTTATTGATACCTTGCTTAGCAAAATAACGCAAAAACAAGCCAATGCACTTTACGTGTATTTAACCCAGGCCGATAACAGCCATGCAGCACTGGCAAAAGAGCTTAACACCAGTCGCGAAAATGTCACTAAATTGCTTAATTTAGCAAATTATCAGCTTATGGAGCGATTTATAGTACACGCTAAACAGGTCATAACAACGATTGCAAAAGGAAGTGAGTAATGGGGTTTTCGTTATTATTAGCGGCATTAATTATAGGCCACCTAGTCAGTGACTTTTTTTTACAACCAATGAGCTGGGTAAACGATAGAAACACCCACCACTTTAAAGCTAAAAAGCTCTACCTGCATGTATTAGTACACGGTGTGGTTAGCGCCGTTATTTTAGCGCTTTGGGAATATAGCTATGGCTGGCAACAACTAAGCACCGTGTTACTTTCAACAGCTGCAATTATGCTTAGCCACTACCTAATAGATATTGCTAAGTCGTATTCTAGCAAAGGGGTTGTGCCCTTTTTACTCGACCAAATAGCGCATATAGCCGTAATAATAGCGCTGTGTATTTATATAACTGATAACCAAAGTTTAATCGCGTACGTAAGCGCACTTGCCACAAACCCTAAAGTGCTTTGGGTTGTATGCGGATATTTAATTATATTAAGCCCAAGTGCCGTATTTATAAGAATGATGCTTGAAAGGCTCACCGCTAACTTTTCAAGTGAGGGCAGCTTACCGTTGGCCGGACAAAGCATTGGCATGATAGAGCGTGTACTTATGCTCAGCTTTATACTACTTGATCAATTTGCGGGGCTTGGCTTTTTGCTAGCTGCCAAGTCGGTATTTAGGTTTGGCGATTTAAGTGCCAGTAAAGATAAAAAGCTCACCGAGTACGTTATGCTAGGCACCTTACTAAGCGTTAGCGTTACCTTGTTTGTAGGATTAGGCGTTAATTCGTTGATTAGGTAAGTGTAAATTTCAGATAATAAAAAACGCGCTACTTCTATTAAAAAGGTAGCGCGTTTTTTTGTATTGGCGTTTAATTAAAGGCCAATACAATATTTAATAATGATTAATCGTTATTTGGGCGACGACGGCGCTGGCCATTACCACCTACCGATTGGCGCTTTGCCCATGGGCTTTGTGCGTTGTCATCGGTTTTGGCAGCTGGTTTTTTAGAGCCACCACGACGAGGGCCGGTACCGCTTCCCCCATTGTTTGGTTTTTTGCTGTTCGGCTTATCAGACTTAGGTTTGTTAAACGGCTGCTTTGCTTTTTTAGGCTTTTTAGGTTTAATTGGGCGAGCATCTAATGCGCGCTCAGGCACTGGGCTAGTTGGTTCAAATCCAGGCTCTTCAGCGCGAGGGATTAGCTCACCAATAAAACGTTCAATACCGTATAAATCAGCGGCGTCATCGGCTGTTACAAACGAAATAGCATGCCCTGATGCACCAGCACGGCCTGTACGGCCAATACGGTGAACGTAATCTTCGTATACGTTTGGTAAGTCGTAGTTAACCACATGCGGAAGCTCAACAATATCAAGGCCACGTGCCACAATATCAGTCGCTACTAGTACGCGTACTTCACCGCTTTTAAAACCATCTAATGCTTTAACACGAGCGCCTTGTGATTTATTACCATGAATAGCGGCACCTACTATGTCGTCGCGCTCAAGCTGTTTAACTAAACGGTTTGCACCGTGCTTGGTACGGCTAAACACTAATACTTGTTGCCAATCGTTGCTACGAATTAAATGGCTAAGTAATGCGGTTTTACGCGATTTATCAACAGCGTAAACGCTTTGCGTTACGCTTTTAGCAGTGGTGTTTTTTGCCGCAACTGATATTTCAACAGGGTCGTTAATTAACCCTTTTGCCAATGCTCGAATATCATCTGAAAACGTTGCCGAAAACATTAAGTTTTGGCGTTTAGGCGGCATTTTAGCAATCAGGCGTTTAATGTCGTGAATAAAGCCCATATCAAGCATGCGGTCCGCTTCATCAAGTACCAGCACTTCAACATTATCAAACTTAACAGCGTTTTGATTATGTAAATCGATTAAACGCCCAGGCGTGGCCACTAAAATATCAACCCCTTTACGAAGGCGCTGCATTTGTGGGTTTATTTTTACGCCGCCGTACACTACAAACGAACTTACAGCAGAGTGCTTAGCGTATTCTTCAACGTTTTCGCTTACCTGCAAAGCCAGCTCACGCGTAGGCGCTAAAATAAGGGCACGTACGTGGTTACTTTTTGCTTTACTGCCTTTAGATAACAGCTCAATTAGCGGTAACGTAAAACCAGCGGTTTTACCTGTGCCTGTTTGTGCAGCCGCCATCACATCGCGACGTTCAATAATTGCAGGAATTGCTTGAGCCTGAATAGGCGTTGGCGTTTCATAGCCCTTTTCTAAAACCGCGTTAACTAAAGACTGTGATAAACCTAAACCATCAAAACTCATAAAATCTCTCAATAAAAAAAAGGCCAAACCGGCCAAGGGCGCATTATACGCAACTAACTTAGAAATGCATGGAAATATTCACTTAGCAAATTAAGTGCTAACCTTAGAGTAGCTAATAACAATACAAATCAACGCTATGACATTAAAAACTAAAGCAAACCAAATAACACTTAAGCAATGCCTAGAAAGTATAGATTCAAAGCGTATTGAAGACACACAAACCTTACTAACCCTGTTTGAAAAAGTCACAGGGGCAAAGCCTGTTGTATGGGGTAAAGATATTATAGGGTTTGACCAATACAGCTATAAGTACGACTCCGGCCGCACAGGTGAATGGCCAATCACAGGATTTTCACCACGCAAAACTAAGCTTTCTATTTATATTATGCCTGGCTTTGATCACCCCAAAATAGCGGCATTATTAAATAAGCTTGGTAAACATAGCCTAGGTAAAAGCTGTTTGTACGTGACAAAATTGGAAAATATCGATTTAGCTATACTTGAGCAAATAATTGCTGAGTCGGTTTTAATAATGAAACAAACTTACCCAAAAAATTAATACCAATCCGCTTAATTAAGTGATCTATTTTGAGAATAGATAAACGTGTTGATAGCTAGACAATAAATTCGTTATTTAGTTGTTCTCGGCAATTGCTCCTGCATTACTCTACCTTCTGCATCCATATAGTCATAAATGAGAATTTTTTAACGCAGATAGCGACACGTTTAGCCCCTAAATATTGCGGATTGGTATAACCTTGCTTAAAAACAACAAAAGCGGCTAAAAGCCGCTTTTGGTTTATATTTAACTCAATAAATATAACGTTATTTAACACCTAGCTCGCGTAAACGCTCTTGTAGGTAGCTGTCTGCAGTGTAACGCTCAGAAAGCACAACATCAGGACGTGGGTGTAAAAACAGCGGTAAAGAAATACGCGACTTAGTCGACGCTTTACCCGTTGGGTTAATTACACGGTGAATAGTCGATGGGAAGTACCCGCCCGACGCTTCTTGTAACATGTCACCAATATTAATAATTAAGCTACCAAAGTCACATGGCACATCTAACCAACCGCCATCAGTTTTTTGAACTTGCAGACCTGGCTCGTTCGATGCAGGTAACACAGTTAATAAGTTAATGTCACCATGTGCTGCAGCGCGAATTGCACCTGGCTCTTCATCACCTGTCATTGGCGGGTAATGTAAAATGCGTAACAATGTTTGCTCAGAATCAGCAATCATGTCTTTTAAATCGATAGAAAACTTAGCACGTACATCGGCTGGTGCCTCTGCTTGAACCCAGCTTAAAAGCGTTGCTGCAAATTCGTTAGCTAAACGGTAGTACTCACGTACGTCGGCTTCAAGCTCTGCAGGCACGCGACCTTTAGGGTAAACATGAAAGTACTCTTTAATGTCTTTTACTGTAAAGCCTTTAGCTACCTCAGATACAGAAGGTGGGAAATAACCGTCTTGCGTTTCTTTAGAAAATAAAAAGTCGTGCTTTTGCTCTGAATTAAAAAAGTCTTGCCATTTTTCGTAAATAGACTCAACTAAAGATTGCGGGATTGGGTGGTTTTTTAATACACCAAAACCGGTGTTTCTTAACGATTCAACAAAGTGAGCAGCCGCATCGGGAGCTTTATAATCAACAGTAGGTAATTGCATTGTACGTTCCAGTGAATAGGTTGTTAGAAGTGAGCTGCTTTAAAATATAGCTAATTAGCCAATATAAAGTAGCAAAACCTTCATTATAGCGCTGTGCGAGGATAGACAAACCACCCAAAAAACATAAGGACAAATGTCCTCACGATGAAATAGTAAACAGTTTACTTGATCAAGATCAAAGCATAATAAACATTGAAATTACACTAGTTAGTGCTTATATCTTATCTATTATTGTAACGTATTTTAATGAAACACTAAGGCTCTTCTATGCGACAAAAAGTATCTTTTAAAAGCGGCGATTTAGAACTTGCAGGCCAGCTTGAACGCCCAGCCGGCGATGTAAAGTTTTATGCTTTATTTGCACACTGCTTTACCTGTGGTAAAGATATTGCTGCCGCTACGCGCATAAGCCGCGCCCTTACCCAACAGGGTATTGCCGTACTGCGCTTTGACTTTACCGGCCTTGGCAATAGCGACGGCGACTTTGCAAACAGTAACTTCTCATCAAATATTCAAGATTTAGTGGCCGCAGCCGATCACCTGCGTACGCACTTTGATGCGCCGCAGTTATTAATTGGCCACAGCTTAGGCGGCGCTGCCGTACTGGCTGCTGCAGAGCATATTCCTGAGGTATCGGCTATTACAACAATTGGCGCTCCTTCAGATGCGCAACACGTTGCACATAACTTTGAAGCCCATTTAGACGAAATAAACGCCGCAGGTGAAGCTAAAGTTAGCTTAGCTGGGCGCGAATTTACCATAAAAAAACAATTTGTAGAGGACATAGCAAAGTACGACCGTAGCCATATAGGCAAATTAAAACGCGCACTTTTAGTTATGCACTCCCCTGTTGATGCCACGGTTAATATTTCAGAAGCCGAGAAAATTTACGCATCAGCCAAACACCCAAAAAGCTTTATTAGCCTCGATAACGCCGACCACTTACTAAGTAATAAAAACGATGCCGAGTACGCTGCTACGCTTATTGCTAATTGGGCAAACCGCTACGTTAAATACGAGCAAAGCAACTACAGCGCAAAACTAGAAAACGGCAAAGTACTGGTTGAAGAAAAAGATCATATATTTACTCAGCACGTAAGTACTAAAGATCATACATGGCTTGCCGATGAGCCGTTAAAGGTAGGTGGCAGTAATTTAGGCCCCGATCCGTACGACCATATACTCGCAGGCCTAGGCGCGTGTACCTCAATGACACTGCGTATGTATGCAACCTTAAAAAAGCTGCCGCTTGATCATATAAAAGTAGAGCTTGAACACACCCGCGACTATTACAAAGATTGCGACAACGGCGAATGCACCCAAAACCTAGAGGCCATTACCCGTAAAATTACCCTACGCGGCGACTTAACCGAAGCACAGCGCCAGCGTCTGCTAGAAATAGCCGACAAATGCCCAGTGCATAAAACCCTGCATAACAGCCCAATTGTAGTAAGTGAATTAGTTGAGTGACTAAAACAAAAATAGCGCAGCTGTGGCTGCGCTATTTAGGGCCTGTTTACCTTTCGAGGTTGAATTTGCAGCAGTCTGTTTGGTATTTAGGCAAGGCAGAGCCTATGTAGTGTGGTT
>NZ_LKBC01000020.1:41117-45734 GCF_001400005.1 Pseudoalteromonas sp. P1-30 | reverse complement strand
AGGGATGTAAGTTATTAGAATAACGCAGGAGCAGTTATCGAGCCCACTAGGTTACAAACCTCGCGCCGTGATTAAATGGCCCCTAGATTGAACAAATTATAAACCTGAAAGGTCAACAGGCCCTGAAATAAAGCTCTACAAATTTTTGCTAATTTAAAAACACCTTCATTTCTTTACTCATTCTATCCACCAGCCATTTTGGCCCGCCGTCGTGCATATCGTTGTGGCGCGATTTTTCAATCATTACTTGGCTAACAGGGAAGCTTTTTAGCTCTGTTTCATTTAATAAAACATTCGCATCGGCTGGATAATCGCTACCACGCAGTGTAAGCACGCGTATGTTTTTATTACGTGGGATCAACATGCGTCGGTGATCGAGGGTAATTAGTTGGCTTACTTCATTTGGGTAAATTGAAGCATATAAAGCGGATATATCGCCGCCGTTAGAGTGGCCAAATAACGTGAGCTGAGAAAAGTTATACTCAGGGTATTGAGCACTTAGCTGATTAACTAAAAACTTAAGCGTTACCACACCACGGTGCCAGTTTTCCATGCGGGTGGTTAAATAAGGCTGTATACGATTAAGTGCAGGGTCGGTTTTAAGCTCATGCGCGACTGCAATGCTTAAATAACCCTGTGCATTAAATAGCTTACTCGCAAACGTGTAGTCATTGTGGCTAATGCCGTAGCCTGCATTTACAAATGCTACAGGACACTTTGCGTGTACGCTGCATTGATTGCTCTCATTGGGGTATGTGATATTTATAGGGATGGTGCGATTGCGGCTTTGATCCACTATTACATCATCATCAGCAAAGCTTAATGGTGATATTAAACTCGCGCTTAGGCTAAATGCACTTAATGTTAGTAACTTTTTTATTGTTTTATGCATGTTGTACTTATATAAATTATTGTTTTTAAATAAAAATAACTTTTACTATAAAGGTTAGCGCGCGCCATTGCTAATGTATGCGATAATACGGGTATTATTTTTAGTTAATTTAGAAAAGTACCCCATGAAATCATACAGCACTATTGAACAACGTATCGACATTTTGCAAAGTCGAATAGAAGCCTATAAAGAAGAAATTGCCGTGTTACAGGCCGAGCCAAAAAGTAACAACGAGCGTATTATATTTAAATTTATTGAAACAGGCAGCACAGGTAAAACAAAAGACTTTGTGCGCGAACTTGGTATTAAGTCGCCGCGCGATAGCTTATATTCATCAGGTGATGTAACCAAATTAATCAAAGACGGCGCTGATGACATCACCCCTGAACTGCTTGAAATTGCCCGCACATTGGCAAACGCTCGTAATAAAAATGGCCCTAGCTGTTAATACCAAGCTACAGGCTAGTGTTTAATCTTATTAAAGGTTATTCATTGTTTAGAGGCTTGCAATATGCAGCTTCTAAACGCTCATCACACATTAATCGCAAAGCTCAATATTAAGGCTTGTAAGTAAATTAAGGGCTTCAAAGCGCTCAAACTTAGCACCCGCTAACGTATTACTGTTTAAATCTATATTAAATTCTGTAGCCCCTACAAAGTCACACTCAGTTAAAGTGGTTTGAAAAAACTCACTATCGCGAAAATTACTTCCTGTAAATGTACTTTGCTTTAAATTGGCATGTCTAAAATCAACATTTTTTGCAAAGCAGTGTATTAATTTTAGTGATTTTAAAGTTAATTCATAAAAAGAGCTGTTACTAAGCTCACAGCTATTAAAGCTCACCGGCGCATCAATACTTAGCGCTCCCCAATTAGCATTGCTCCATTGCACGCTGTTTAACTTACAATGGCTAAAGCTTACATTTTCAAGCGAGCTGTATCCCCAATCAATGCTCGATAAATTGCAACGCTCAAAGCTGCACTCTATAAATCGACACGTTTTAAATTGCCCCTGAGATAAGTCGCAATCTATAAACGTACACGCTTCAAACTCTGTGTTTTCGAGTGTGTGTTTTGCTAGCTGTAAGGCACTAAATTGCTGATCGCAATAATAGCTATTATTAGAAATTGGCACTGTGACTACGTGTCCGTATTTAGGGTTGTTTAATGGGCATAAGGGCTGGTTTTTGGCAAGTCTTGTTTAAGCGCTAATAAGGCGATAAAAATTAAGCCAAAGAGCGGAAATACCGCTAAGCATCCACCCACAAAAGCTAAAACGCCCGGCATGGTGCTTTTGCGTTTACCTATTTTGTAGCTAATAAGCGCAAAAATTGGAATGCAAAACAAAATAAAAAAAGCTAAAAATTCACCAAATAATGTGAGACTAAACGACATAAGAACTCCCTCTCTATTGAAAAATATTTGATACCAAGCAACTTACATATTTAACTATTCTAGCGTGCTAAATAGACTAATAACTTAACACGATTGGTATGAGCTGATTTAAATTTAACCATAAAAAAAACCCTAGGCATACTCCTAAGGGTTTTTAAATCTAGCTAAGTGCATTTGTTGCGCGCGGTATTACTCTTCGCTAGGAATTGCTTTTTCTACCACACTGATTGCAAGCTCAGTTAACGAGTCGCTATTAGCTTTGCTAGGTGCATCGGTTAATAAGCACGATGCTTGAGTGGTTTTAGGGAACGCAATAACGTCACGAATGTTATCGGTACCACATAAAAGCATAACTAAACGGTCAAGACCAAAGGCTAAACCAGCATGTGGTGGTGTGCCGTATTTAAGGGCATCAAGTAAAAAGCCAAACTTATCTTGTTGTTCTTGCGCATCAATACCTAAAATTCTAAATGCTGCTTCTTGCATATCAGCATTATGAATACGTACCGAACCGCCACCTACTTCGTAGCCGTTTAATACCATATCGTAAGCATCTGAAATAGCCGCTGCTGGGTTTGCTTCAAGCTCTTCTGCGCTAATATCTTTTGGTGCTGTGAATGGATGATGCACAGCATGTAACGTGCCTTCGTCATCTTCTTCAAACATTGGGAAGTCAACAACCCAAAGTGGCGCCCAGCTATCAAGGTTAGTGATTTCTAAATCAACACCAATCTTCAAGCGAAGCGCGCCCATTGCTTCGTTTACAACGTTGCGTTTATCGGCACCGAATAAAATAATGTCGCCCGTTTGTGCGTTAGTGCGTTCAAGTAACTGGGTAATTACCTCTTCGTTTAAAAACTTAGCCACTGGAGATTGAACGCCTTCAGCGCCTGCATCGCGGTCGTTTACTTTCATCCACGCCATACCTTTAGCGCCGTAAATGCCAATAAACTTAGTGTAATCGTCAAGTTGCTTACGCGAAAGCTTAGCGCCACCCGGTACTGTTAATACAGCAACGCGGCCTTTTTCGTCATTAGCTGGGCCTGAAAATACGTTAAACTCTACGTCTTTTACTAAATCAGCTACATCAACAAGCTTCATTGGGTTACGTAAGTCTGGCTTATCAGAACCGTAAAGGCTCATTGCTTCGCTGTAAGGCATAATTGGGAAATCGCCTAAATCAACGTTTAATAATGATTGCCACATTTCACGGATCATTTTTTCAGTCATACCACGTACTTGATCAGAGCTCATGAACGAGGTTTCTAAATCTATTTGGGTAAATTCAGGTTGGCGATCGGCACGTAAATCTTCATCACGGAAACATTTAACAATTTGGTAGTAACGGTCAAAACCCGACATCATCAACAATTGCTTAAACAACTGTGGTGACTGTGGTAATGCATAAAAGCTACCTTTATGAACACGGCTTGGTACTAAGTAATCGCGTGCACCTTCTGGTGTTGCTTTTGTAAGTACAGGTGTTTCAATGTCTAAAAAGCCATTGTCATCTAAAAAGCGACGAACAAAGCTGCTTGCTTTAGCGCGCAGTTTAATACGGTCGCTCATTTCAAGGCGGCGTAAATCTAAGTAGCGGTACTTTAAGCGGCGCTCTTCTGAATTGGTTTGATTAAAATCAAGCGGTAGCGGCTCAGAGCGATTAATAATAGTTAGCTCGGTACCTAAAATTTCCACTTCGCCTGTTGCCATGTCTTTATTTACTTGGCTTTCTGGGCGCGCACGTACAACCCCTTTTAACTGCACACAAAACTCTTGGCGAAGTTTGTTAGCGTTATCCATTAGTCCTTCAACCTCTGGATCGAATACAACTTGTACTAACCCTTCTCTATCGCGTAAATCGACAAAGATAAGTCCACCAAGGTCACGTCGTTTGTTGATCCAGCCACATAGTTCAACTTCTTGATCTACGTGAGTTTTATTTAGCTGTCCGCAATATATAGAGCGCATAGTTTTCCTGTCAGATAAAAGGCTTAAACGGTTATATTTATTTGTTTTAAGGCGTGTGATTTAAAAAACTGGTCACCACAATACAAATAAAGCCGCTAGCAATCTAAAAATAATCAAATTAAGCCCTGCATTATACCCAAGTAGTATCAAGATGCTAGGGCGTGTGTTTAGCTTTGTAATGTTAATTTGCAGTAGTATGTTTGGCTTTTAGGCAAGGCAGAGTCTATGTAGTGTGGTTATTCCCCATAAAAAGGCGATAACGCAGCATAAATGCCAAACATGCGCTGCCCTTTGGGTTCTTTCTAGGGACGATTAACTCTTTGTTGCCTACATGGATGTAGGTAAGGGGCGTGAGCAGGACG
>NZ_LKBC01000020.1:14656-41066 GCF_001400005.1 Pseudoalteromonas sp. P1-30 | reverse complement strand
CGCGCCGCGATTTAATCGCCCCTAGATTGAACAAATTTCAATCCGCAAGGTGCAACACGCCCTAACTTGGCCTTTTTTGTTTTTTCAAAAAACCGACAACTTACCTTGAATTTGCAGCCATTCGACACAAGATTGCAACTCGAGCGATCTAAACGTCTATAGCGGGCGTAAACTGTCATTTTAGTTGTTAACAACTTAGAATAACTTAGACAGTTTTTATCTTTGCACACAGGTAGTGCCTTCTATATTATGCGCTCCTTTGAAAAATCAATAGTCAGCAGCCCTTAAGGGAATCAACATCATGTTAAAGCAATTATCAGCCAAAAAAGTAGCACTTAGCCTGGCCGTTACCTCTGCGCTTGGCGCGTCTTATTCTCCTGCATTTGCTGCAGAACAAGACACTCAAGCACAAGAAAGTATTGAAGTGATTTCGGTTACCGGTACCCGCAGAAGCCTGCGCAGTATTGCCGAAAGTACCGTACCTGTAGATATTATTACCAGCGGTGATATGCAAAGCACGGGTCAGCTAGAAATTAGCCAAATACTGGCCAACCAAGTACCTAGCTTTAACTACCCAAGCGCCACCATGGGTGATGGTACAGACCACGCTAAACCTGCTGTATTACGTGGTTTAGCACCCGATCACACCCTAGTGCTTATTAATGGCAAACGCCGCCACGCTGGCGCGCTATTAAACTTAGCGGGTGTTGTTGGCCGTGGTTCTACCGCTGTTGACTTAAACATGATCCCAACATCAGCCATTAAACGCGTAGAAGTACTACGTGATGGCGCAGCAGCGCAGTACGGCTCAGACGCCATTGCCGGTGTAATTAACATTGTACTTAAAGATGCCTCAGAAGGCGGCAGCGTAAGCGTAACCTACGGCGAGTACGACACCCAAATGGCTGGCGTACCTCAGCTAGAAAGCACCTACGCAGATGCCGATGGCAACCTTGCCTTTAATACCGGTGCCGACCGCGAAGTAAACGACGGCGCAAGTCGTACAATTAGCGCAAACTCTGGTTTTGAGCTTTTAGATAACGGCTTTGTGAACGTATCAATTGAGTATCGCGATAACGACTCTACGCAGCGCTCAGGCTTTGACCCGCGCGAGCAATACGACCGCTTAGAAGATGGCAGCCTAGACCCACGCGAATTTACCATCGACCGTTACAACCACCGCTTTGGTAAAGCAGAGCTTGAAGACTACGCACTGTTTTACAACATGGGTTACGACTTTGATAACGGCTATAACCTGTACTCGTTTGGTAGCTACTCAAAACGCGAAGGTAACTCAGGTGGTTTTTACCGCCGTGCAAAAGACAGCCGCAACGTGTTAGAAGTGTATCCGGATGGCTTTTTACCGCAAATTGAAACCGACGTACAAGATTACTCATTTGCCCTAGGCCTGCAAGGCGAAACTGGCGAATGGACTTGGGATGTAAGTACCAACTACGGCCGTAACGACTTTGGTTTCGGCGTTGTAAATAGTATAAATACATCACTAGGTGCCGACAGCCCAACCGAATTTGACAACGGCGCATTGGTTTACGATCAGTTTTTAGTGAACGCTACGGCAAATACAGTGCTAGATTTTGGCTTGCCAGATGACGTATTTTTTACTGTAGGTGCAGAATACCGTCACGAAAGCTACAAAATTGAGCAAGGCGAAGAAGCCTCTTACATTACCGCTTTAGATAGCGATGGCAATCCAATTGCTGCCGGTGGCGCACAAGTATTAGCTGGTTTTGGCCCAGAAAGCGTAACCGATGAAAGCCGCCATAACGTAGCTGTATTTGTTGAGTTTGATACTTACCTAACAGAAGACTGGAACCTTGTTTTAGCGGGTCGCTACGAAGATTACACCGACTTTGGCGATACGTTTACATCAAAGCTTGCGTCGCGTTACAGCATTAACGAAAACCTATCATTGCGTGGTGCAATTAGCACAGGTTTCCGTGCTCCATCACTTGCGCAAAGCTCGTACCGCCAAATCTCTACCGTGCTTGAGAACAACCAACCGTTTGAAGTAGGTTTATTCCCTACCGATTCAGCGGCAGCGCAAGCGCTAGGTGCTGAACAATTAGATGCCGAAGAATCAGTCAACGTAACAGCAGGATTTATGTACACGCAAGGCAGCTTTAGCCTAACTGTAGATGCCTACCGCATTGATATTGATGACCGTATTGTATTGTCTGAAAACCTAGAGGGCGATGCTGTAGTAGAAATACTGCAAAATGCCGGCGAGCTAAACACAGAAAGCGTACGTTACTTTACTAACGCTATCGACTCGCGCACGCAAGGTGTTGATATTGTTGCTACCTATAACTTAGATTTAAGCGATTTAGGTGACTTACGCTTAAACGTAGCGGCTAACTTTAACGATACCGAAGTAACGCACGTAGACGACAACCCAAGCGAGCTAAACTCACTAGGTGACGACTACGTTGTATTTGCACGTCGCGAAGTAGGCCGCTTTGAAGAAGGCACACCAGATAGCAAATGGAACCTATCAGCAGTGTGGAACTTTAACGAATGGCAAACCACCCTTCGTGCAACGCGCTACGGTGAAGTGGCTGATATTTCAACTACCGCCGATCGCGATGAGTACATAGACCCTAAATGGATCACCGACCTAGAAGTGGCCTACCGCCCAGACGAATACTGGAAGTTTGCAGTAGGTGCAAACAACTTGTTCGATCAGTACCCGCAAGCAACGGTAGATAACATTGGTTACTCTGACTTTGGCCAAATATTCCCGTACACGCCATATGCACCGTACGGATTAGACGGGCGCTTCCTATACGGTAATATTACTTACAGCTTTTAATAAATAACCTAAAAGCAAACACCTAAAAAGGATGCCATGTGCATCCTTTTTTAATTACTTCTTAGTGTATTTAACCACTTATTAGTAAATCCACTTTTCATAAACACACCCCACCCTAATAAAATCAACAACTTACAATTGGTCTTGTTTTTGCTCTACTATGCTTATACAAAACAAGCATAAATAACAAACACAAAGGACTAAACATGAGCTCATCAACTGTATCTAACATTACAAAACCACTTTCACTTATTGGCGGCATTTTATTATTAAGCGGCTGTGTGTTTCATATATCGCCAAGCGTTGCCTCAGTAAAACAAACTCAGCAGTTATCACTGCCAAGTAATAACCTAGAATACTTAAACGTATTAAGCGGTGCAGGTTCTCTTGAAATAAAAGGCTCGCCCAATGCCACCAGCATAAGTGTAGATGCCACAATTTTTACCGCCGACATTGAAGACGAATACACGCTTACCCTTGAGCAAAATGGCAAACAAGCTACCTTAGTTGCTAACAATAATACTGCCAGCGGTATGCGTTTTTACAGCGGCCAATCGCCACACATTGATTTAGTGGTTACCGTGCCAAGTAATTTAATGCTCGATATTAATGATGGCTCTGGCGACATTGCAATAAGCGCCATGCAAAATAATATAGATATAGAAGACGGCTCAGGTAGCTTATCTATCAACAGCGCTAAAAACCTTACTATTGAAGATGGCTCAGGCGATATAACCCTTGAAAACATCACGGGTAACTTAGCGCTTACCGATGGCTCTGGCAGCGTAAATATTAATAATGTTAGCGGCAACGCCGAAGTTGATGATGGCTCGGGTGATATGCGTATTAGTAATGTGCGCGGCACCTTAACTGTTGAAGACGGCTCAGGCAGCATTGCCATTAATAATATTAATGGTGCGGTTGATGTAGACGATAACTCTGGCGATTTAGTCATTGAGCACGTGCAAGCAAGCGTAACCATTGAAGATGGTTCGGGCAATATTCGTGTAAACCACGCTATGGGGCTTACCATTACCGAATCAGGCTCTGGCGATGTAAGTATTGATAACATTAACGGCCCTGTAAAAGTAGCCGATTAATTATGACTAAATGATCCATTTTCAGCCACATGACCCATTGTATTTTTAAAGCCACTAAGCCATGCTAAAAGCCTTGATACTATTAGGATATACGCGTGTTAGAAATAGCTTTAATTTACTTAGCGGCGGCCATAGTGGCTGTACCTATTGCCAAGCGAGTGGGACTTGGCTCGGTACTTGGTTATTTAATTGCGGGCATACTAATTGGCCCTTACGCCCTGGGTATTGTGGGCGATCAAACAGATGTAATGCACTTTGCCGAATTTGGTGTAGTGATGATGCTGTTTTTGGTTGGCCTTGAGCTACAACCAGCCCGTTTATGGAAGCTTCGCCATTCAATATTAGGGCTTGGCGGCTTACAGGTCGTACTTACCGCCGCGGCTATTTTTGCGTTTTGTTATTGGGTTTTTACCATGCATTGGCAAACCGCTTTGGCTATTGGCTTAATGCTGGCGCTGTCATCAACCGCTATTGTGCTGCAAAGCCTTGAAGAAAAAGGCTGGCTAAAGCAAGAAGCCGGGCAAAACGCATTCTCGGTTTTATTATTTCAAGACATCGCCATTATTCCTATTTTAGCGCTCCTACCACTATTGGCTTTTGCGCCGCAAAGTAGCTCAAAAGACATTAGCGACTCCATTATTGCAAGCTGGCCGGTATGGCAGCAAGTTGGCGTATCGGTAGCGGTTATCGCCGCTATTATTGCCGGTGGTAAATATGTGTCGGCGCCGTTATTTAGATACATAGCGCAAACCCACATGCGTGAAATATTTACTATTTTTGCGCTATTTTTAGTGGTGGCTATTGCCCTTGTGATGCAAAGTATTGGTTTATCTCCAGCACTCGGTACATTTTTAGCCGGTGTGGTCCTTGCCGAAAGCGAATTTAGACACGAGCTAGAAGCCGATATAGAACCCTTTAAAGGCCTACTGTTAGGGCTGTTTTTTATCACTGTTGGCGCATCAATCAACTTTGAATTATTAGCGGATGAATTTACAACCGTTATTGCACTCGTTGCGCTGCTTATTGTAGTAAAAGCCTGCATTTTATTTGCCCTTGCCATCACCTTCAATATTAGTAAAAAGCAGCGTTTGCTGTTTGCACTAGCGCTGGCACAAGGCGGCGAATTTGCTTTTGTACTTTTAAGTGTAACCACTACATTAAGCATATTAACGCCAGAGCAAACAAGCCTAGTGACGTTAGTGGTGGCTGTTTCAATGTTGGTTGCGCCACTGCTATTAATGGCTTACGAGCAGCTACAAAAACGCACCAGTAACAGCGCGCCCGAGTTTGATAAGCCCGAGCAAATTAGCAGTGCTAAACACGTTATAATTGCAGGCTACGGGCGCTTTGGGCAAATTATGGGGCGCTTATTACACGCCCAAGGCTACGAAATTACTGTACTTGATCACAGCCCAAGCCAAATAGAACTCCTACGCCGCTTTGGCAATACCGTATTTTATGGCGATGCTGCCCGCCAAGAGCTGCTAGAAGCCGCAGGCGCGCACACAGCGCAAATGCTAATTGTGGCAATAGATGATGCAGACAAAACCCTCGAAATTATTAAGCTTGCACATAAAAACTACCCGCAGCTCAAAATTGTTGCCCGCGCTATCGACCGCCGCCACGCGTATCAATTACTTAATTTAAAAGTAGATGCCTTTAACCGCGAAACGGTCGACTCCGCCATTAACCTAGCGGTCGATGCATTAGAGCTATTAGGTAACAATAAAGAAGATGCCCAGCGCGCCGGAAAACTATTTAGAGACCACGACCGCGCTGCTGTATTGCAACTAGCCGAACTGTGGGGCGACGACGCCAGCTACGGCGTAGCCGTGCGCCAACGTATGGAAGATTTAAAACAAGTGCTGCAACAAGATAAACAGGCACAAAGTGATTTAAATACCTGCGACAGCGGCGACTGTGAAGACGGCCTAACAGAGCTAGCTGATAGGCCTAAAAAGCCTGATGATTCTCATCTTGAGTAGCTACGAGATAATTGAATTTGAGTTATTCATCCGGTTAAAAACCTCATTCTTCAGCTTTTTGCTCTTTTTTTGAAATATTCAGTTCCATTTTAGAGTGAGCTTCAAGTAACTTTTCATGAAGCTCACTCAAACTAGCTACTTTTAGTCCAAAACCAATCTCTTTTAATAAAGAGCCCACCATTGTAGATATTGTTTTTAAAGCTTCTAACTCTGGCTTAAAAAAGTCGTCAATATTACTAAAGCGGTATCTCTCATTAATGAACCTTACGAACTGAAAAACCTCTTCGTTAGACCAAGTCTGAAGAGCTGCTTTAACAACATTTACATTGAGATTTTGAAAAAATGGCGTGTGCATCAACTTTTGGTGAGCTTCATTTTTTACACTAGCCCATGATGCTTGAAATTTTTGAGAAAATTCCGAGTTTTTATTACTAGCCTTTAAAGTTTCTAACTCTGCTTTCTTCAAATTAAATCTTTTACCAACTTCTTCATTGTAAAAATTAATACGGCTTATTTGATCAAAATCATCCTCTACGGCTGTAATTTTAAATTGATTAACGTCAATATCATCACATAGTCTTAACAGGGTAGCTTTCGTATACTTTGTCGATTCGATCACTTTTTTAGTCTGCATATATATGTATATATCACACGAGCTAAACCACTTATAAATATCTATATCATTTTTAGAGAAGATGTATTGTTCTAGTAATTGAACTCCCCGTTTAAAATCACTTTCTGATAATTGGTTTTGAACCCATATAGATTGCATAGCATCTAGGAGCGTCTGTCTCATTGGTAAATTTAGTTCTACTTCTAAGTTGGTGAATTCATACAGCCCATCACAACAGTAACTTAATAACTTTTGATTCGATCCATTAATCGAGCCTTCAAATATTGCATCTAATTTTTTAAAATCTTCAATTTCCGCTTCGTCATTGCTTTTCTTTATTTGCCTTATAATTCTCGAATCAATTGCCTCGATAATTTTTTCTTTAGAGAAGGAATGTTCAAACTTCGCACAACAAATTCTTACTATATCACTTAAAATTCTCGACAGTGCTTGGTCAAGCACAACATTTTTTATTTCAGAGACTTCTCTTTGAATACGTGTAAATTTTGATAAAGCTCTTTTTAAAACTCTAATATTTTTAGAGTTTATTGCAGTAATATTTAAAAGAAGTTCGTTAGCTAATTGATCATCAAGATTTTCATATTCTTCTTTAAGGATTGAAACCACCTCCTCATGTGTAAAGCTAAATTTATATTTATCCGCAAATACTTTTTCAATATCGTTTTTACAATTAAGTTTGTCCTCATTTGCAACAACAACTACTTTTATATTTTTTGACTCAGCTAAACTTAAACTCTCACCTAAAATATTTTTAATTAGCTTTTCTTCAGCAACACGCTCCAAATCATCTAAAATCAATATACAATCATCAAGCTCACCATATAGTTTGTATTTATATGCTCCCGCAGCCCCACTTAATACAGCACCAACCCCTCTTTCCCCAATATTCTGTGCAGCTCCATCAAGGGCTTTAGAGAAATACTTTGCGAATACAGAAGCCTCTTCTTTCTCAGTCAGTGATATTGAGATGATTTTATCTCTAAAGTCATCGATACTTGAAATACCATAAAGAGAGAAAAAATAGACTTTTTGATCAAACAGCTCTTCAATTTTTGCTCTTAAATAATGCTTAATAAAGTGTGTTTTACCACTCCCCCATGCTCCATCGAGCAATACAACCTGAGGGAATGAAGTGTCTTGTAATAGCTCTATAATTTGATCAGCTTGCTTCATTGTAACCCCAATGATAACGATGTTAGTTGGCATACTACCAAGGGACATTTTCCTAATTCTCTCGTATCAATGTCCCTATGATGAGAACTTCTATTAATATCAAATAGTGTAAATTATTACCAACTATAAATATTATGCGGCTGATGGTGTGTGTTTAACAAAAATGGGGAGGTGTTTGCGGTATTACTTGGGCGGGAATGGCTTAAATTAATCTACTTTTTAATACCTACTTGTAGCCCATAGCCGCCTATCATTCTTCCAGCTATGAGCTACTGCATTTAAAAACGCTAAAACCTAATGATGGTGCCCACCTTGAATCGCTTTACCTTGCTGATTATAAAACCCCGTTGCGCCGTGTTCTATAAAACCTAGGTTGATCATTTTTGCTAAAAACGGGTCGTTTTCGTTATCGCCAATGTCGGCATAATCGGTGGTTTGAAAGCGATCCCATTTGGCAAACTGTGCGGTTATTTCTGCTTTATTGCTGCTTACATCATTTAGGTTAAGCTCAGTGTGAGTGTGGCTTTTTTTATTGGTTACGCTAAAGCTTTTAACTAAGTTCGATTTGGTAAATAAAGCGAGTTTAAATTGATTGTCGCCCTCAGAAAGTGTGTAGTTTTTTACTTCATCGCAGCCGTTGCCTTGGGTGTTAACTAGGGTCATTTTTTCGATTAAATGCGTATCCACCAGCTGATTTTTAGCGCTCCAACTTTGTACACCGCGTACCTCAGATGGCTGATACTCAATACCACGTTGCTGAGCATTAAAATAACGAATTGGGCGAATTTGCTTGTTAGCTAAATGCTGCCAAAGCTCAGTAATTACCTCACGCTGATGCGCAACTTGTGAGTTGTTTCGCCAAAGCGTAAGTGACTGCGTGCTTTGCTCGTTTTTATGAGTATTGGTAATTTTATAGTCGGCTTTTAAATGCGCGCTATCAATATTACATTGCTGCGCTAGGGTGCTGGTACTGGCAAGTGTTGCCATTAAAAATAATGCTAGTTTCATTAAATTATCTCTTATTTAAACGTCACTGTAATAGGCATTACCATACCCATTTACAGTGGCATTTTTATGACATAAAAAAACAACTCGCACAGCGTACGAGTTGTTTTTAAATACCCCATTTTTATACGTACTTTATGTGCTAAACGTACGTATTAAATTACTTATGGCGTTACTTTTTCATCAGCGGTAGTTACTAAGTCTGCTGCAAAGTCCATTACATGGAATAAAAAGCTTTGCTCGTTAGTGCCTGTAACTAAGTGAGCGCCTGGGCCCATTGCGTATACGCCAACATCTTCACCTGCGTGAGTTTCTGAGCCAAGTGGTACAAGCGCCTCTTGGTGAAAGCCCGCTGAAGTTGTATCAACATCGGTTAAATCTACACGTCCTGTAACAGGTGCAAATGCATAACCTGCATCGGCATCGGTTTCATCGCCTAAATCTCTAAAGCCGCCACCGTTGGTGTAGCCAACTGTGGTGTATGGCATATCGTCGGCAGCTAGGCTTGGCTCGGTTTCGCCTACGGCAACAACTTTACCTAATATTGGGTTACCACGTTTAGGGTAGCCTGCAATAGTAAATACGTGGCTGTGATCGGCAGTTACTACTATTAGCGTTTCTTCTGGGTTAGTGTTTTCCATTGCCACTTGCACAGCTTTTGCAAACTCTACTGTGTCGTTTAGGGCATTGTAGGCATTACCCGCATGGTGCGCGTGGTCAATACGCCCTGCTTCTACCGATAAGAAAAAGCCATTGTCGTTGTTATCTAGTACGTTAATTGCTTTTTCGGTCATTTCGCTAAGCGAAGGCTCGCCCGCTACATCATTTGCGCGGTCGGCTTCGTATTGCATGTGAGATTCGTTAAATAAACCAAATACTTTAGTGGCATCGTCGCTAATAGCATCAAAACCTGTTTGGTCCATAACGTAAGTGCCGCTTGGGTAAGTTGTTTGCCACTCGGTAACTAGGTTGCGGCCATCAGTACGGTCGCCTTCTACTGCGCTTACTGCATCGGCTGAGTTTGCTGCTTCATCTTTTGGTAAAAAGTGACGACGTCCACCACCCATTACAACATCAATGCCATCTACATCAATACCCGCATAACGCGACTCTAGGTTGGCTTCAAAGTTAACAAGTTGCGATGCAATATCTTCACAGGCTTCTGTGCCCTCTGGCATATCTGAGTTATCTTCCCAGTTACGGTCAGCCGATTTAGCATACGTTGCTGCAGGTGTTGCATGGGTAATACGTGCGGTTGAAATAAGGCCGGTTGCTTTACCTGCTATTTCAGCAAGCTCTAACGAGGTAACCAGTTCGTTGCCTGTTACCGTGGCACAGTCGCCGCGTTCAATGTCTTCATCTACACCAATTACGCCCACATCGGTTTTAACACCTGATACCATTGCCGTCATTGTGCCTGCTGAATCCGGCGTTTGTGCATCTACGTTGTAAGTTTTAACAAAACCTGAGTACGGCATTTTTTCAAAGCTTAACTGGTAGTCTTCACCTAAACCGCCTTCAAGCTGGCCTGCTAAAATACGTGCAGCTGTTACGGTAGAAATACCCATGCCGTCGCCAACAAATAATATAACGTTTTTCGCTTTGCCAGATTCAGTAACCACTTCGCTATTAGCTTGCTGTGTTGCCGCAAGCTTTGTTTGTGCATCGCCATACCATGCGTTAGTAGTTAGGGTGGCAAGTTGCTCGCTGGTAAGTGACGTAGCGGGTGCATTACACACTAAGTTAGAAGAGGTAACTTCGTCGCTATCTAGCACGCCGTTGCCGTTTGTATCTACGCCGGTTTGGGTTTCTACGCCGCCATTAACACATTGCTCAGAGCCTACTGCAATGGTGTTATCTACCGCGAGAATATTATTTTCGTCTTTGTCGTCGTCACTACAACCTGCTAGCGCGACCATTACTGCTAAAGAAAGTACTGTTAATTTGTTCATGTTAGCCGCCATTATTGCTGAGTTAGTTCAAGAGCTTGATTAATTAAATGAAATACTACGTTTTGCTCAATTACGCCTTGAGCTAGCTGTGCACCAGGGCCTTTTGCATGCAGCGAAATATCTTCACCGGCATGAGTTTCTGAGCCAAGAGGGACAGTGGTTTCTTGGTGAAAGCCAACATTGGTAGTATCAACACCACTAAGCTCTACACGTCCAGCAACTGGGCCAGTTGTATATGCTGCATCGGCATCTGTTTCATCAACTAAGTTTCTAAACCCTAAACCATTTGCATAGCCTACTGTGGTGTATGGCATATCATCGGCAGCAAGGCTTGGTGTGGTTTCACCTACGGCAACTACTTGGCCTAAAATTGGGTTACCGCGTTTAGGGTAGCCAGCAATAGTAAATACGTGGCTGTGATCGGCGGTTACTAAAATAAGGGTTTCTTCTGGGTTGGTATTATCTACCGCAGCTTGCACGGCTTTAGCAAATTCAATGGTGTCGTTAAGTGCGTTGTAGGCATTACCCGCGTGGTGTGCGTGGTCAATACGGCCCGACTCAACGGTTAAGAAAAAGCCGTTTTCGTTTTTACCTAATACATCAATTGCTTTGCTGGTCATTTCGCTAAGCGAGGGCTCGCCGGCAATATCGTTTGCGCGATCTGCTTCGTATTGCATGTGTGATTCGTTAAATAAACCAAACACTTTAGTGGCATCATCAGCAATGGCATCAAAGCCTGCTTGGTCCATAACATAAGTACCTTGTGGGTATTGTGTTTGCCACTCAGTAACTAAGTTACGCTCATCAGTACGATCGCCTTCTACAGCGCTAAGTGCATCTGCTGAGTTAGCTGCTTCATCTTTTGGTAAAAAGTGACGACGTCCGCCACCCATTACAAAATCAAGACCGTCTACGTCGGTACCTACAAAACGTGCTTCTAGGTTTTTTTCAAAATTAACTAATTGCGAGGCAATGTCTTCACATGCAGTTTCGGTTTCTGGCATGTCTGAGATATCTTCCCAGTTACGGTCTGCCGATTTTGCATAGGTTGCCGCTGGCGTTGCATGGGTAATACGCGCTGTTGAAATAACACCGGTTGCTAGGCCTTTAATTTCAGCAAGTTCTGTTGCTGTTAAAAGTTCATTACCCGATACAGTTGAACACACACCGCGCTCTATATCTTCGTCTACACCAATAACGCCTACATCGGTTTTAACCCCTGAGATCATCGCGGTCATTGTGCCTGCAGAATCCGGTGTTTGTGCATCTACGTTGTATGTTTTTACTTGTGCTGAGTACGGGAACTCTTCAAAGCTTAAATAACCTTCTTCACCTAAATCGCCCGCTCTTTGTCCTTTTAAGATACGTGCTGCGGTAAGGGTAGATACACCCATGCCATCGCCTACAAATAAAATAACGTTTTTAGCTTTTGTTGTTTGCTGGCTTTGTGCAAGCGCAGTTTTTGTGGCGAGTGTGGTTTGGGCATTTGTATACCAGTCATTGTCTGTTTGGCTTTGTGGTAATACATCGGCATGACTTGCAGCACTTAACATAAACGTTAAGCCAACTGCCGCAGCAACTTTTTTAATTTTCATCCTTTATTATTCCCATTGTGTAGTGGTTATTTTTTGCTTGAAGCGTAAACCTCAAATAAGTAACCGCTGCACTATAGAAAATAGATGTGACCTCTAAGAGTACTTTTAATTAAAAAACAATGACTAAACCATGACAAAATTAAGACACAAAAAAGCGCAGCGGTTAAACGCTGCGCTTAGCACAATTTTCACAGGGATATATTTATAAAATTAAAAACGCGCCTTAAACGATACGCCAAAGTAGCGCTCTGCATCACGCGGAATTTGGTAACGGAAGTTGTCGCCACTGTAGGTGGTTACGTAGCTTTCATCGGTTAAGTTTTTAGCAATAAGCGATACTCTAAATGCATCATCTTTAAACGATAAACCCACACTTGCGTTTAAAATACCGTAATCTGGCAATAACGCAGCTGGGTTAAACTCGCCTACATTGTTTGGTAGGTCTGAGTATTGCTCGTCGGTGTAAATGTAAGAGCCGTTTATATGAATATTAAAGTCGTGCTCTGTTTCAATAAAGTAATCAGCACTTAGTGAGTATTTTAAATCTGGCGAAAACGGGACATCTAAGCCAGAGCGGTCAGTACATGAACCTGCTTCTACCTCTGCCGGACAATTAAACTCGTCAATTTCGGCCTGAATGTACGCAATACCACCGGTTAAAGTAAGTGAGTCGGTAGCCGCCCACATAAAGTCAACCTCAGCACCTTGTGTACTTACATCACCTGCATTGGTTAAACGGGTAATACAGGTGCCGTCTGAACAGTCAAAGTTATTGGCTTGAAAGCCTTCAATTTCGGTTCTAAATACAGCAAAGTTAAATACAAAGTCGCGGCTTGCGTATTTGTAGCCTAACTCGTATGCGTCTGACTCTTCTGGCGATATTTCGCGGCTATCGTTATCTGGATTAAAGTTGTAGTACACGTTAAAACCAGGGCCTTTATAGCCTTGCGAGTAAGTACCGTAAACCATTTGGCCATCGCCTAGGTCGTATTGCATACCTAAACGACCCGACACATTGGTTTCTTCTGCACTGCCTGATTCGTCAGTATTTAGTGCTGCTGAGCGTACACCTACACCGGTGCGACCAAATTCGTCATTGCTTACGCGGCGGTGTGTGTACGACACTTCATCGTCGGTATAACGAATACCAAACAGTACACGTAAGTCTTCAGATAAATCGTAAGTACCATCGGCAAAGGCTGCCCAGTTGTTAAACTCGGTGCTCATGTACGCGGTTGCCGATACAATATCGTTAGCATTACAGCTTACACCTAAGCTTTGTGTGTAGCCGTCTAAATCGGCCAATGCGGCATCAAGCTCTGCACCGGTTAAGTTATTTTGTGCGTAATACGCCATTGCAGCGTCTAGTTGGCCACCGTTATTTTGACAACTCGCGTCACGGGTAAAGTTACGTTGCGAGTCCATGTTCCAGTAAAATAAGCCAGCCACATAGTTAAACGGACCCGCTAGGTTTGAAGTGACTCTAAATTCTTGCGAAAACTGATCCCACTGCTGGGCACCTAAATCGTGTAATTGAAAGGGCGCGCCAAATACCGGTTCGTTACTGTCGCCAGCAATTGAGGTAAAGTCGCCTTCGCGGTATTCGGTGTTATCCCACGAGCGCTGCGCAGTAATAGAGGTGTATGTGTAGTCGCCAATAGTCTTATCAACCTGTACCGAAAACGCGCTGTGTTCGTCAATAGTGCGCGACTCATAGTCGTGATCAACTTTGCGCTGGTCTAGGTCAATATCGGCAACACCATCAACAATACCGTTGCTGTTAGGGGCTGCGTCTGAATCTGGGTTACGGCCACTTGGCAGGGCTTCTAAATCGGCACAACAGTCGTCGTCGGCGTTATAAAATTCGGCAATAAATTTTACGTTTAAATCATCGCTTGGCTCGTATTTAAATACAGCACGTGCGCCTTCACGGTCGTAACCGTTTACTTTTTCGTTGTTGTAAACGTTATCAATGTAGCCATCAAACTTACCTTTAAACACGGTTAAGCTTGCTGCTAAGTCGTCGGTTAAGCCGCCGCTTACCACGCCTTTAAAGCGGTATTCGTTGTCTTGATAAAACGAGGTTTCTACGCTGCCGGTGGTGTCGTACGAAGGATCTTTGGTTGTAATGTTTACCACACCTGCCGAGGCATTTTTACCAAATAGTGTACCTTGTGGGCCGCGTAGTACTTCAATGCGAGATACATCGTATAAATCGGCAAAGGCTTGACCAGAGCGGCCAAGTACTACGCCATCAACTACAGTGGCCACACTTGGCTCAGCGGCAATACTAAACGAAATAGTACCAATACCGCGCACCGTTAGCGCTGAGTTACGGGTTGTGGTGCCTTTTCTAAAGCTCACCGAAGGTACAAGTGACTGTAGGCCTTCCATATTATTAGCAAACGCCGAATCAATCTGGTCGCTATTAAGTACAGACACCGCAAGTGGTACTTCGTTTAGGCTTTGCGTTCGTTTTTGTGAGGTAACAACAATTTTTTCAAACTGGTCGTTATTGTTTTGCTCTGCTTGTTGTTCAGTTTGCTCTTGCTGCGCATGTGCTTGCGTGCTTAGTGCTAAACCCGTTGTCATTGCTAACGTGACTGCCAAGCTTAAGACGGACTTTTTAGCTCTCATGTCATTCTCCAAATTGTGCGTGTGTGCTGTTAAATTACCGCGCTAGCAAGTGTGTGGGTTGCTAAAAAGCGGTGCCAGAGTGTTGTAGTTATTTTCCCTATATCTCTTATGTCTTATATAAGAGATATAAACTTAAACAAACTTATGTTCTATTGCAAACATTATGTGAATAAAATGTGATTTAAAATTTGTATAAAGAATATAACGGCGCATTATGTCGCCTTAGCAACGCCGATATGCGCCAAGCTGCTTTGGTAACGCTTATGCCATCGGCGTACGCTCCACCAGCTAAGCACAAAGGCGCTAGTCCAAACAGCAATTAAGCTTGGTACAAAGTACACGCTGGTGCCACCCACCAATCCAAGCGGAGAAAACAGTATGTACAAGCTTATAATTAAGCTCACTAATACAATCGCGCAAGGCAGTGCGTATTTCCACGGGCTTAGGTTTACCTCGGCTTTGCGGGTAAAGTTCCATGGTGTGGCAAGAGGTTTGTAGTAGCCAATACCTAACATAATGGCCAGCTCAATAAAGAATAATATGGCGTAAATATGGATAAAGTTAATATCTACATCCCACACAAATTTAAGCAAAGTGTAGGCAATAACATGAAAAACAATAGCCACTTTAGCGCCCAGTGCAGGCACTTTGCGAGTAAATAACCCCACGAGCACAATTGTGATGACCGGAATGTTGTAAAATCCGGTAAATACACGAATGATGTGCCATAAACCTTCTGGCGCAAACATCAGTAATGGCGCGGTAATAAACGATAAAACAGCAATTACAATACTGGTAATTTTGGCCACTTTAATGAGCTTTTCGTCGCTTACTTTGTCTTTTTTCATGGGTTTGTATACATCTAAACAAAACAACGTGGCGGCACTATTTAACAACGAATTAAACGAGCTAAATACCGCACCTAATAGCACCGCTAAAAAGAACCCAGATAAGTACTGAGGCAGTACATCTTTAACTAAATGTGGGTAAGCTAAATCTATGGTTTGTAAGCTTTCGTGCTTATAAAGGTGATACGCAATTACGCCTGGGATCATCATCATAAAGGGTACTAGCACTTTAAAGTACCCTGAAAACAACACGCCCTTTTGGCCTTCTACTAAGTTTTTAGCGCCCAGTGTACGCTGGATCACGTACTGATTGGTGCCCCAATAAAATAAATTAGCGAGGATCATACCGGTAAAAATGGTGCCAAATGGCACGGGATCGTCACTGCTACCAATAGCGTTGAGCTTTTCGGTATCGGTGTTTACCAGTGTGCTTAGGCCATCGGCAAAATTGCCATCGCCAAGGGCAATTAGGCCAAGGGTAGGCACTAAAATACCAATAATTAATAACCCAACACCGTTAATGGTATCTGATACTGCAACCGCCTTTAAACCGCCGAATACCGCGTAAATAGCGCCCACGGAGCCCACAATAATAATGGTGACAATTAAGCTTGCTTGATAGCTTAAGTTTAATAAGGTGGGCACATCAAACAGCCTAAGAACGGCAATTGATCCTGAGTACAAAACAGAAGGGATCGTTATAAAACAATACCCTACCATAAATAAGATCACCGTCATGCGGCGTACGGTATCGTCAAAACGATCCCGTAAAAATTCAGGCAAGGTAGAAAACGCGCCGGCTAAATACCGCGGTAAAAAGATCAGCGCCATTATAATGGTTGATATCCCAGCTGTTACTTCCCACGCCATTGAGCTTAGGTTGTAACCATACGCTGAGCCATTAAGGCCAATAAGTTGCTCGGCCGATAAGTTAGTGAGGATCATCGACCCCGCTATAAATGTACCTGTTAAACCACGCCCCGCTAAAAAATAGCCGTCTTGGGTGTTAACTTCCCCTTTGGTTTTTTGGTACGAGATATATCCTACCAGCGCCATAAACGCCAAGCACGATAGCAGTGTCATGGTAATGTTCATACCTTCCATCTTGCGCCCCTTTTAGCTTACTTTACTCGGTAAAAAGTAAGCTAATATCTTTATTATTGTGTGTGTTACGTGTGTTGTGTGTGTTTGCTATTAACCGAGTTTTATTTTGGCCATGCTGTTAGCTGGCTCATGTCTTGCTCTGTGTGTTGAACCTCTGGGCCTAGCATGAGCGTATCGCCTTTACGAACAAATACGGCCATTTGTGTAAGCTCAAGTGTTTCTTCGTAATACTTGCCGCCTTGGTATGTTTGTGCATCAGGGAATCGCACCCACTCGCCTTGTGGTAAATAAAATTTAACTTTACCGTTTGGTACAACACAAGGCACAACAAGGAGTTTTTCGCCGCACATAAATTGCTGATCAAAACTATGTGCCAGTACGTCATCAGGAAACGCCAATGCCATAGCACGCTGAATAGGCAGCCCTGTTTGCTGTGCTTGCTCTGCACATTCTTGTAAGTACGGAATTAACTGATAGCGTAATTTAAGCGCTGCAAATACCGCGTCACTTGCTTGCTCGGTGTATGACCACGGTTCGCGTGGGCCAATGCCATGTAAACGCATGTGCGCACTAAATACCGACGCTTGCGCCCAGCGTACATAAAGCTCTGCATCGCGCGTATCTTTGTAAAAACCACCAATGTCGGTTGCAAAAAATGGCCCGCCCGACATGCCCCACGCTAAGCTGCCGCGAATACTCGCTGCTAAGCCTTGCCAATCGGCTTGTGGGTCGCCGCCCCATTGTGCTGGGAAGCGTTGGCTGCCAGTCCACGCTGAGCGGCTAAATAAAAATGGCCCTGTTTTACAGTATTTTTCGGCGGCTTCATAAACGCAGCGGTTATACAGCATGCTATAAACATTGTGTAGTCTAATGCCGCTGTCGCCACTGTGCGATACCATGTTTTCATCTTCTAGCTGTTCGCCAAAGTCTGCTTTAATCATATCTACGCCAAGCTCAAACAATGGCTTGTGCGATTCGAGCCAGTATTCGTAAGCATCGGGGTGAGTAAAATCTAAAATACCCGACTCTGGTAATGGCGTAAGTACTTCGCCAAAGGGGCTTAAATCCCACTCGTATTGATACGCTTTACCTGTGCGTTTGTCTTTTATTAGCCAGCCGTTTTCGGCCGCTTTAGCAAATAATGGATTGTTTACCGAGATCATTGGGTATTCCCACACGCAAATTTTAAAATCCATGGCTTTTAGTTCATCAAGCACAGGTTTTGGGTCGGCGTAACGTGTTGGGTCCCATTCAAAGGCAAAGCGGGTGTCGGTGTCTTGCCATGCACGGCCATCAAGGGTAATTACATCGCACGGCATGTTTTTAGCACGTACTTCGCGGGCGACACTTAATAACTCGTCGGCATCTTTGTAGTACGCTTTTGATAAAATAACACCCAAGCTCCACTGCGGTGGCACCGGCGCAAAACCAGTTAGCTCGCAGTAGCGATTAATACTTTGTGCAGGCGTTTGCTCTTGGTATAAAAATACATCTAATGCGTCGTCTTCTACTAAACACACATAAGCACGTTGCGACCAAAGTGCGTAACCTACGCCATGTGTAACGGGCGCCGGCGTGTGTACAAATAAATTCCAGCCCTCTGGGCTCCATGCGTATGGCGTATTTTTATAAGACTTTTCGGCGTTGACGCCCAGTGCATCGTGGTTGTATGAGCGAATAAGCTGGCCGCGTTTATCAAGCTTGCCCCACTTTTCGCCAAGGCCGTATACGGCTTCGTCATAATTAAGCTCTAGGCTTAAAATCCAGCCGTTATCGGTTTTGGCCAGTGGCGGTAAACGGTGCTGGCGCACAAAGTGGCCATCAGTTGCTGATTGCTGTACTAATTTATCGTTTTTATAAAGCTTAAAGTAAAAAGGGTCGCTGTAAAATTCTAAGCGGTACTCACCGGCGGTGGCTGCAAAGCCTTGGTCTAATTTATTAAGTGATAGCGGTAAGTTTGAAGGGGTGGTGGTTAATATTTTAAACGTCTCGTCATGCGTGGAGCCTGCATTTAAACGTAAACCAAACTGGCTTATGGTAACGCTGACCTCGCCAAATTGAGTTGGTAAAACTAGCACATGGCCTTGTAATTTAGGCTCTGCAGTTAAGCGTGCTGGCTCTATTGCGTTCCAGTCTGGCTCACGTAATTCAAATGCATTCATGGGAGTTCCTTAACCAATTATTAGTCTTGTATAAGACACAAGTTAAATAATTGTAATCCCCATGTCAATGTAAATAACCCTAAGATGAATTATTTACATCGTTACTTTTGAAATATGCCCGGTGCCGATGTTGCCACCAGCGAAACGCCACTTAGGCCAAGCAATGCAATTGCTATTATACGAATCCATTTTGCATCAACGTAAGGCGTTAATTTACGAGCAAATTGCGTTACTAATAATACCAGCGGTATGGCCGCTGCAATTAAAAACATAATGTCGAGCTCGGGTAAGGTGCCAAATAAGGCAATACCAACACGGACTAAGCCACCAATGGTAAATACCGCAAGTAAGGTGCTACGAATGGCCTCAATAGACCAAGCTTGTTTATAGCACTGAAACACCAATGGCGGCCCCGACGTTGAAAACAGCCCACCCAATAAACCACTTACACCGCCGGCAATTAAAAACGAGCCACGCCCGCTTTGCTTATTTGCTCTATCACGGCCAATTAGCATTAAGCCACAACATAGCAAAATACTAATACCTAAAATAAAGTTTAAAAACTGCGTTAAATGCGCCGACATATATTCAAGCAATATAAAACCTAACAGCATTAGCGGAATTCCGGTATACAACATAAGTTTAAGCTCAGGCACTTTTACTGTACTGCGATTTTTAACCACCACAGTGGTTGAGTTAACTAAACCCAATAAACTCACTAAAAAGGTGGTGGCAGTGAGCGGTAAAACATCTAGCAACGTAAAGCTTGCAACCACCAGCAACCCAAAGCCAAACCCGCTAAGCGTTTGCATTATGGTGGCAAGGCTTAGGCACAATGCCATAAGCAAGATGAGTTCTAACGAAATACTGAGCACTTTAAATATCCTACGTGTGCGCTATTGTAGTGTAACGATTTGTTTTTAGGCATAATGTAAAAACAAACTACACGGCAATAGTTCACAATTAATTGAGCTTGCGCAAAACTGCGCAAAAAGTTTCACCTATGATATAAATACAGGTGGATTAAATTTAATGGTAAATAACAATGAGTAACTCTATGTTTGATCACAAATTAAGTGGCCCAAGCTTGGCTTTTCAACCACTTTACTTACAAGTGGCTGATTATATTAAACAGCTCATTGTTGAAAGACGCTGGGTACCTGGCGAAGTATTACCGAGCGAGTTTCGCCTTGCTGAAGAGTTTAACGTAAGCCAAGGTACTGTGCGTAAAGCGCTTAATTTATTAACCGACGATAAAATAGTTACTCGCCGCCAAGGTGTTGGTACGTTTGTATCTGAGCATACCGCGCAAGATGCCCTGTTTAGGTTTTTTCCGCTACAGGCCGACGGTAAAGGCGCCGACCTACCTAAAGCCGAGCTATTGTCGGTTGAGCTTTGCCCTGCACCACAAGATGTTATTGATGCGCTGCAACTTAATAAAAAAGACAAAGTCACTAAGCTGGTACGCAGACGCATTCTCGATAACGAATTTTGTATGAGCGAAACTATATATCTACCACAAAGTTTCTTTCCTGATATACATCAAAGTAGTGATATTCCGCACACATTGTATCATTACTACCAAACCAAATTTAACCAAACCGTGCATAAAACCCAAGACAGCATTAAAGCCGTTTTAGCAGATGAAACCGACGCTAAAATGCTCGCTATTAAAGCCGGTGACCCTTTATTGCTGGTATCGCGCATTACCGAATCAATCGAAGGTAAACGCATTGAGTACCGTTTAAGCAAATGCCGTAGCGATCATTACCACTACCAAATAGAACTTGACTAATTAACCGCGCTTTAGCCGCGAGTAAGTTATATTAGCGCATACTTATTAAATATTTTTTAAAGGCAGCAAACGCTGCCTTTTTGCTGCCTGTAGGTTTTTTAACACCTTTCATTTATTCTCTTACGGTTAACACAGTGTTGACACTGTTAGATTCGTATAATAACTTATGTCTTATACAAGACCAAAGTCATTATGCAATTTTAACAGGAATTCCCAATGAGTTCATTAAATAACATCCCGCCAGTCGGGTTCGGTTTATGGAAAGTAGCACAAGAAGATTGCGCGCAAACGGTGTACCAAGCTATTAAAGCAGGCTACCGCCATCTTGATTGCGCATCAGACTACGGTAACGAAGAACAAGTAGGCGATGGAATTGCTCAAGCAATAAAAGACGGCCTATGTACCCGCGAAGAGTTATGGGTAACATCAAAACTATGGAATACTTTTCATGCGCCAGAGCATGTAGAACTTGCCATAAATAAAACTTTGAGCGATTTAAAGCTCGACTACCTCGACTTATACTTAATTCACTTTCCGATTGCGCAAACGTTTGTACCAATCGAAACGCGCTACCCACCAGAGTGGTTTGTAGACCCAGATGCACAAAACCCACAAATGGAGCTGGCAAAAGTGCCGCTACACTTAACGTGGCAAGCAATGGAAGAGCAAGTACATAACAACAAAGCAAAACGCATTGGTGTGTGTAACTACTCAAGCGCACTTATTCACGATTTAATGACCTACGCCACAATTAAACCCGCCATGCTGCAAATTGAGTCGCACCCTTATTTAACGCAAGAGCGCTTAGTGAGGCTTGCAAAACAGTACGATATTCCGGTTACGGCATTTTCACCATTGGGTGCGCTTTCGTACCTTGAGCTTGAAATGGCCGATCAAACTGAGTCGGTGCTTGAGCAAAGCGTGGTAAAAGCTGCGGCGCAAAATCATGGCAAAACACCAGCACAAGTTGTACTTCGCTGGGGTGTGCAACGCGGCACCGCCATTATTCCTAAAACCTCTAAATTTGAACGCATGAAAGAAAACCTCGCGCTGTTCGACTTTGAATTAACAGAGCAAGAAATGGCGCAAATTTCTGCGCTTAATAGCAACCGCCGTTTTAACGACCCTGGGCACTTTTGTGAAGCTGCCTTTAACCGTTTTCACCCTATTTACGATTAGGATAATAAAATGTCAGCTACCGAACTTAACTATGCCCAAGTGCCTACTCAATTAACGTTTGATGACTCAGTTTTTCCGTGCATTGTAGTTAATAACAATAACGCCAGCACCGTTGAAGAAGCGGTAGCTTTTATTCGCGCTAACAAAAACGAGTTGGCTAAAAAACTACGCAGCTCAGGCGCTGTATTGTTTAGAGGCTTTCCTGTTGATAGCGCCGAAACCTTTGATACGTTTTCAGCGGGGTTTGATTACGACAACTTTACGTACCAAGAGTCGCTATCTAACGCGGTACGTATTAACTTTACCGAGCGTGTATTTACCGCTAACGAAGCCCCCAAAGATGTAGAAATTTACCTTCATCACGAAATGGCACAAACGCCTATTTCGCCAAGTAAGCTGTTCTTTTTTTGTAAATCGGCAGCTGAGGAAGGCGGCGCGACACCGCTTTGCCGCTCAGATAAATTATTTAGCGCATTAAAGCAATTTGATAGCCAATTAGCCGATGACTTTGAGCAAAAAGGCTTAAAGTACACCACTTATATGCCTGCAGCCGACGATGCTACATCGGGCCAAGGCCGCAGCTGGAAAAGCACCCTAAGTGTTGAAACCAAAGAAGAAGCACACAGCAAACTTACCGAGCTAGGTTACGAGTGGGAATGGCTAGAAGATGGCTCTTTAAAAGCAATTACTCCGGTTTTACCTGCGGTAGTTACACTTGAAAACGGCGTACAGGTTTTTTATAACCAACTTATTGCCGCTTACATGGGCTGGAAAGGCGTTCGCGAAAATCCATCGGTTGCTATTACCTTTGGCGATGGTAGCGCCATTCCTAAACAAGGGCTTGAAAAAATTGTTGAGCTATCAAAAGACTATACCTTTGATTTAGCGTGGCAAGATGGCGATGTAGCCTTAGTTGATAACGAAATGGCTATGCATGGCCGCCGCCCATTTACTGGCGAGCGTAAACGCCAAGTGCTTGTTGCACTGACAGCAGCTAACGCCTAATGCAAAGCTTAACCGGTGCACTAAAGGTAAAAGTTTCCCCGTTATGGCAAGGGGCCAGCATTGCTGCAATGACTGGCCTTGCTGCCTTATTTTTAAGTGAACACTATGGCGCGCCCGCTATGTTGTTTGCTTTATTATTAGGGATGGCGGTGTCGTTTTTATATCAAAGCGACAGCCCGTGCGCTAAAGGCATAGACTTTACCGGTACCACGGTTTTACGTGTAGGCATTGTTTTACTTGGCACCCGTATAGCACTGGGCGATTTAATTACACTGGGCTGGCAAACAGCGCTAATGTTAGCTGGCGCTATATTTACCACCATTATTTTAGGCGTTGTACTTGCCCGAGTATTTGGGTTACAAAAACGCTTTGGCGCACTCACCGGTGGCTCAGTTGCTATTTGTGGTGCATCGGCAGCACTGGCTATTTCATCTATTATGCCAAACAGCGAGCATAAAGAGCGCGATACCTTACTTACCGTAATTGGCGTAACGGCCATGTCGACCATTGCAATGATTTTATACCCTATTGTGGTTAACTACCTTGAATTTGATGCACATAACGCCGGGGTATTTTTAGGTGGCACCATACACGATGTAGCCCAAGTAGTAGGTGCGGGTTATTCGGTATCGCCCGAAACTGGCGATATAGCAACACTTACCAAACTAGTACGCGTGGCTATGCTATTGCCTGTAGTACTTATTATGATGGTGGTTATTAATCGCTCAAATAAAGGTAACCATGGCGAGTTGCCAAAAGTACCGGGGTTTTTAATTGGCTTTGTAATTTTAATGATTATAAACAGCACCTTTAACCTACCCGCTATTGTGCTTGAAACCACAAATGAGCTTTCTCGATTCTTTTTAATTGCCGCTATAGCCGCCATTGGTATGAAAACAAACCTAGGCAAACTCACCGAGGTGGGCTTAAAACCAATTATTATGATTGTTGCCGAAACCATTTGGATAGCACTGTTAATACTTGGCTTTGTATTGTGTAGCTAAGTTGAGTAGCTAAGCATTAAACCTTGAGCGTATTGAGTGGATTGCCTACAATAGCGCATCACTTTTTAATAAAGATTAAAACCATGACCGATTCAACAAAACCAGCATTACCTGATCAGCTTTCTATTAACCCACGTAGCAAGCATTACGTAGAAGAAGTGTTTGAACACGAAATTGGCGTAAGCTTAAATGGCAAAGAACGCTTTGACGTAGAAGAGTACTGCATTAGCGAAGGTTGGATTAAAATTGCCGCGCCTAAAGCGCTAGACCGTCGCGGCCAACCTTTACTTATGAAAGTAAAAGGTACGGTAGACGTATTTTATAAGTAAGGTTTAGCCTACTTAAATAAGCGACTCTCCTGCGAGATGTCGCTTTTTTTATGCCTGTAAAAAAGCATTGAGCTTTTTTCATGTTAAAGGTGACGAAGTTTCATTATGAATCTAAAAAAATTATGGTTGAATAGCGCCATATTGTTTAGTTGTATAGAAATCCTTTATGAATAAAGTAACTATTTTAGATGGCGGCATGGGACGCGAGCTTAAACGCATTGGCGCACCATTTACCCAGCCACTGTGGAGTGCACAAGCCCTAATAGAAGCCCCACATTTTGTAACGCAGGCTCACCAAGGTTTTATTAATGCAGGCGCTGAAATAATTACCGTTAATAGTTATGCCTGTGTGCCCTTTCATTTAGGTGAAGCGTTATACCAAGCTCAAGGCTCAGCCCTTGCGCAGCAAGCAGCCGTTATTGCAAAAGACGTAGCTCAAAACGCTAAACAAAATGTATTAGTAGCAGGCTCATTACCACCCGCCTTTGGCTCTTACCGCCCAGAGCTATTTGAAAGCGAACGCGCTTTTACTATTTTAGATACGTTATATAAAGCGCAAGACGAGCACGTAGATGTATGGATTGGCGAAACCATATCGAGCATTGAAGAAGCGCACGTTATGGCAAATGTACTTAAAGGCTCAAACAAGCCATGTTATTACGCATTTACCTTAAATGATGTGGTAAGCGAGCAAGCGACTCTTCGCTCTGGTGAGCTGGTAAGTGACGCAGTAGCGGCTTTGCTTGAGCAAAATGTTACTGGTATTTTCTTTAACTGCTCAATCCCTGAGGTTATAGAGCAAGCCTTTAGCGATACCAATGCAGTATTAGCTAAACAAAATAAAAGCGTTGTGTTAGGCGCGTTTGCTAATGGCTTTACACCTATCGCACGCGATTACAAAGCCAACGAAGGCTCGCAGGCGTATCGTGATATTTCACCTGCAGAATACCTAGATTTTGCAAAAACGTGGTACAGCCAAGGCGCAAGCATTATTGGCGGCTGCTGTGGTATAGGCCCAGAATTTATTGAAGTATTAGTAAACTGGAAACAGGAACTTGAAAGCGCTTAAGCTTTTAGTGCTTTTATAAATATTAGGGCTTAATTGTTGTTGCCTCCCAGCACCCAATCAAGCCCTTGTATCGCTGTAGTAGGAAAAGCGGTTGCATGGCTCGCCCCTTCAACAACAACGCTTTTTAATTCAATATTGTCACTGCTAAGTGCATTAATTTTTTGCGTTAATTGCTTTGCCCCTGCCACCATATTTTGCCCTTCACCAAAGCGTGGCATTTCCTTTGCTCCCACCGATATATAAACCTTTGTAGGCACTTTAGGCTTATGTGCTTGTAGCGCTAAAATTGCATTGTTACTAAACCAAACTGATGGGCTGCCAATAATATAATTGTTAAATAAGTCGGGCATCGTAAATAAAATAGTGGCGCCAAATAACCCGCCTAAAGAGTTACCTATATAGGTTTTATGTGTGCTACTTGCTCGGTAGTTACTTTGTATAAACGGCAGCACAGTATTTTTTAAAAACAGCGCATGGTTTTGCGCATTACCGGTTTGTTTTTTCCAGCTTTGAGCCTTATTTGGGGTGTAGTCTCTAATTCGGCTATTAGACCCTCTGGAGCCTTTTTCATAGCTAATGGCCACAATAATAGCCTGTTGCATTTTACCGGTATTCATAGGAAACCGCGTAGCTCCCGCCACAATAGGAAACGTATACGGTGCATCGGTTAAATAAATAACTGGATATATTTTTTCAGGGTGCTTTTTATATGACTTAGGGAGCTGAATAAAAACAGGATATACCCGATTGGTCATAGGCTCAGTGAGCTCAATAACACTACTTCTAGGGATTTGGTACGGAGTATTTGCGCTTAATTTAAAACACATAAAAGCGCAAAGTAACAGCAGGGATTTTAAAGCAGTATTCATTAGGGCGTGTTGATCCTTGATGGTTGAATTTGCAGCAGTATGTTTGGTTTTTAGGCAAGGCAGAGCCTATGAAGTATGGTTACTCCCCATAAATAGGCGATAACGCAGCATAAATGCCAAACATGCGCTGCCCTT
>NZ_LKBC01000020.1:0-14624 GCF_001400005.1 Pseudoalteromonas sp. P1-30 | reverse complement strand
GAGCAGGACGCGGAAGCTTTACTCGGTTTTTACTTAGCCCACTAGGTTGCAAACCTCGCGCCGCGATTTAACCGCCCCTAGATTGAACAAATTTCAATCCGCAAAGATCAGCACGCCCTAGCCTAAGCCAAGCGTAATAAACCAATATTGGATGATTACTTTAACTCACTTTTAGCTTTAGGCTATTAAAAAACAAAGTTAAATATTGAAAGGCAGTGCTACATGTTAGCTGTTTGTAGCACTAACAACGTTAAGCTACCTGATCAAATTCGGTGCCTGAACACGGGCACTTTTCGTCATTATGTTTAAGGCATTGTTGGTAATTAAACCAATGAGCCACAGCAATAAACGCCGACCCAATTAAAGTAAACGCTTTTTCGGCAACCTCATGCCCTAGCAATACCGCACATATCATAAAGGCTAACCCAATAACGCCGCAGGCCATATAACGTAAACGCTTATGCTTTTTACAGCCTAGGCTCAATGCTAATAAACTGGTGGGTAATACTGCTGCAAGAATCCATAAATGAAATTGTTCACTATCTATTTGCAGTACAGCAAAGCTTGGCAATAGCGCTAAAATAACCGGGGTTGCAAAACAATGCACTGTACACATTAACGATAACCCAATCGCCATACGATCCATAACACTTTGACTCGACTTCATTATTTCCTCTACTAAATTAGTGCCTCTACTCAAAAGCGTTACCTTTAAGGAGACATTTTAGTAACAACAGTTAATTACTATTGATACATTATAACATTTCTCGCATAATTGATATAATATAACATCTAACAAGGTAGTCAAATGAAACGTAGATCACAATTAGCTGCTCTCATAGCAGCTTTATTACCTGCAAGTGTGCTTGCATCCACAATAGAGGGCGTTGTTTTAAACAACAAAGGTAAAGTAGTTACCAATGCAACAGTAGAAGTTGAAGGCTCAGACCTTAAAGTAACCACCGATGAAAACGGTAAATTTGTAATAGCAGAGCTAAACAATGGCTTAAAAGAGCTTCATGTTGTGGCGCCAGGTTATGCTCACCTTCATCGCGATATAACAATAACGAATGATGAAAACCAATCGGTTACGTTTAATTTAAAGCGCTCACCTATTGAAGTTATTGATATTGAAGCAACCCCTATTCATATGTCGGCAATGGAATCTGCCTCACCTGTTAGTGTTTTATCTGGCGAACAACTAAGGCGACAACAAGCTGCAACACTTGGCGACAGCCTTGAAAAACTTCCAGGCGTTAATACTAACTTTCACGGGAAGGTAGCCAGTACACCAATTATTCGTGGTTTAAGCGGCCCGCGTGTACTCATAACTCAAAATGGCCTTGATGTAAGTGATGTGTCGCGCGTTGGCCCTGATCACTCTGTTGCATCAGAAGCGTCTACCGCACAACAAATTGAAGTATTACGCGGCCCAGCAACACTATTTTATGGCAGTGGCGCCATTGGTGGCGTAGTAAATGTGGTAGATAGCCGCGTACCAACCGACAGCACAACACGCGGCGAGTGGAACGTAGAACATAACTCAGTAGATAACCAAAAAGTAGCCTCGTTTAATGCCACCACAGGCACAGACTCGGTGGCATTTTATGCCGATGCGTTTTGGCGTGAAGCCGATGACTACGAGGTACCTGTAGCCGCAGATATAGATAGCGATGATGAAGAGCATCGCGGCGATTACACTGTTGAAAACAGTAATGAGGAGTCTGATGGTTTTACTGTTGGCGCTAGCTATTTAATGGATAACGGCTTTATTGGCTTAGCAGTAGAGCAATTTAATCGTCAATACGGTATTCCGGGCCATACGCACGGTGATGAAGAGGAAGAACACAGCGACGAAGAAGAAAGCGTATTTGCTGATTTAGAGCAAACTAAAGTGCAATTATTAGGTGAGTACAACCTAGATAATAAATGGCTAAACAAAGTAAACCTTCGCGTTGGCCACACCGACTACGAACACGCTGAAATTGAAGGTGGCGCTGTAGGCACCACATTTAAAAACGAAACAAACGAATTACGCATAGACCTACTACATAACCAATTTAGCGAGTGGAATGGCGGCATTAGCTTTCATTACAAACAAAGCGATGTTGAAGCACAAGGTGAGGAGGCCTTTACCCCTCCATCAGAAACCGAAAGCTTTGCTGTAGCGTTAATGGAAGAAAGGCACTTTGGCGATTTTTTAATGCAGTTAGGTGGGCGTATTGAGCGTGTAACCATTGAAGCAGGCGACGTATTACTGCCAAACATTGACGCTCATGCACATGATGAAGCGCAAGAAGTCGACGAGCATGATCACGAAGAAAGCGCAGAAACCACTCGTGTATTTGACGTAGAGCATGAATTTACGCCAATCAGTTTATCTGCAGGCGTAGTGTGGGATTTTACACCTAACTATAATTTAGGACTTTCTGTATCGCGCTCTGAACGTGCGCCTTCTGCCTCTGAATTGTTATCGTTTGGGCCACACATTGGTACTGGCACTTACGAAGTAGGTGCACTATTTGATTTAGATGAAGACGGCCATTTAGGTTTATCTAGTCAAACAATTGACCTAGAAACAGCCAATAATATCGATTTAACACTACGTAAAACCCAAGGCGATATTGGCTTTATTTTAAATGCCTTTTATAACCAAGTAGATAATTACTATTACCAAATAGACACCGGTTTATTCGCCGAAAGTGGCCACGACCATGGCGATGAAGAAGAAGGCGCTGACGAACACGACCATTCATCAGAACTGCCGGTTTATTTATTTAAAACAGACGACGTAATTTTACACGGGTTTGAAGCGCAAATTGCGTGGCAATTAACCGATGAATTTAAAGTAGATTTATTCTCAGATTACGTTCGTGCACGCCTAAAAGACGGCGGCGATTTACCCCGTACTCCACCGCTTCGTTTTGGCAGCGAACTAAGCTATCAAACAGATAAACTCAGTGCGCATATTCACGTTACTCGCTATCAAAAGCAAGACCGCACAGCCCCACAAGAAACAGCAACAGACGGCTACACATTGGTTGATGCAAGCATCTCTTACGACCTTTCAGTATTAAACCAAGATATGTCTGTGTACCTGCGAGGCACCAACTTAACAGATACAGAAGCACGCGTGCACAGCTCGTTTGTAAAAGATATAGCGCCACGTCCAGGGCGTAGTTTTGCGCTAGGTATTCGCGGTTATTTTTAAGTATTAAAAAATTATAATTAAAGGAAATAAACATGAAAAAACTATACAAATTAAAGCTTATTGCACTGGCTATTAGCACTACATTTATTACAGCCTGTGGCGATGCCCAGACCAATATTGTAGAAAAAGATCCTATTGTTGTAGAAGATGAACACGATCATGACGGTGATGATCACGACCATGATGATGGCTACACAATTGATTCATTAGGCAGATTAGCTGTACTGGCAGGCGATAGCAACGAAGCCAGCTTTTATGACCTAGATGACAACGCTTTACTTGAAACATTTACCCTGACGAATGATTCAAACACGCTATCGTCATCACCTGATTTTCGTTATGCCATTATTGCAAGCCGCGCACAAGATTACTTAGGCTTTATTGATGGTGGTTTATGGCGTGAAGACCATGGCGAGCATTTACACGACTACGAGCAAAGCCCAGCGGCTAGCAGTTATGAGCTAACAAGTGGCAGCCGACCTACTCATCTTGTAAAACACGATGGCCAATTAGCTGTTTTTTATGATGGTGATGCAGAATCAGGCACGGTTGCCTCTGTTGAAGTATTAACAGATAACGACATAACCAGCGCAACAGCAACACTTCCGGGTATTAGTTACGATATTAATATGCACGGTGTAGCAGAGCCTCGCGGTGAGCATTTATTATCAACACTTCGCCGTGATGACAGCGAAAGCACATCGGTTGCTAAAGTACTGCCAGACCAAATAGGTGTTTATCACTTTCATGATGGTGAATACGAGCTTGAACAAACCTTAGAAGTTACGTGCCCTGATTTACACGGCGCGGCACAAAACCACGACTACGTGGCATTTGGCTGTAGTGATGGTGTGTTATTAGCCCACCAGCACGATGATGAATACGAAGCTGAAAAAATAGCGAACATTGCAGCCGTTGGCGATTTACGCATTGGTAGTATTTATGGCCACGAAGATAGCGAGACCTTTATTGGCGTAGCATCTGGCCATGGTGGCGGCGAAGCCGTAATTGTAACTATTAACCCAGCAACAGCACAAATGGAAGAACTAGAATGGCAACTAGCCGATGGCGCAAGTGCTGTGTCGTACTCTTTTTCTGCCCATGGCGAGCACTTTTTAATATTAGACAGCTTAGGTTTTTTAAATGTATTTAGCGCACACGACCATGATGGCGAAATGCATTGGGAGCTTGAAGGCCAAGTTAATATCACCGAGCAAGATGTATCAACCATGCCAGAGGGCATGAGCTTTAGCATGACAGTGGCGCAAAATGGTCAGTTTGCTTATGTAGCCGACCCTATTGCTCCGCACGTTGTGCAAGTACACCTTGAAGACTTAGAAATTGAAAGTGAGGTTGAGCTTACTTTTGCTCCTAGTGCAATTACTTGGCTTGGTATTGCGCAAGAGGAAGAAGACGACGATCACGACCACTAATTTCACTCTTTAAAAAGAGTACTCCCTTGAAGGTTGGCGTTTTAATGCCAACCTTTTTTTATTCACATTTTGTAACAGACCTTTTATCGCAAGTGCATCGCTATTTATAACCTTATTGTTATGATGTAACAGCTATTAATATAGGATGTAATCCCATGAAAAAATTAACAACATTGGCGCTTGCCTTGGCTGCGGTTATTGCACCGAGCGTATCGGCCTATGAAACTAAAGACACTCGCTTACTTCGCTTTCCTGATATTCATAACCAAAACGTGACCTTTGTTTACAGCGGCGATATTTATATTGCTAATACACAAACCGGCGAAAGCAAACGTTTAACCGACCACATTGGTTTTGAAACATTTCCTAAGTTTTCTCCTGATGGTAAGCGCATTGCGTTTTCGGCTGAGTATAACGGCAGCCGCCAAGTTTATGTAATTAACAGCGATGGCTCAGGCCTTAAGCAGCTTACATACTACAACGATGTTGGCCCAATGCCGCCGCGTGGTGGCTTTGATTACCGCGTTTTAGATTGGACCGCCGATGGTAAAAATGTGGTGTTTAGAGCAAACCGCACACCATGGGGCAAACGTATGGGTCGCCCTTATATGGTCCCTGCAGACGGTGGCCTTGAGCAGCCTTTAGCCATTCCAGAAACTGGCGGCGGTATGCTCTCCCCTGATGGTAGCAAGTATGTTTACACGCCCATTGACCGTGAGTTTCGTACCTGGAAACGCACCCGTGGCGGCCGTGCCCAAGACGTATGGATTTACGATTTAGAAAATAACACTTCAGAGCAACTTACCACTAACCGTGCAACCGACCAGCAACCTACCTGGGTTGGCGACAATATTTATTTTGTATCTGATCGTGATTACACACTAAACCTTTATCAATATCGCAAAGGCAGTGAGCCTAAAAAGCTCACCAACTTTAAAAACTTTGACGTACTTTGGCCCTCAGCAGGCCCTAATGCGGTTGTGTTCGAAAACGGCGGTTACTTATATCGCTTTGACGCAAAAACACAAAAAAGCACTAAGCTGAGCATTAACATTGCCGGTGTGCGCCAATACGCTATGCCGTATAGCAAAAATGTAAGCGACTTTATTGATTCTATGTCGATTTCTCACGATGGCAAACGTGCTGTATTTACAGCCCGTGGCGAGCTATTTAGTGTACCTGTTAAACAAGGGCCTACGCGTAACTTATCGTATACAGATAAGAGCCGTGAAATAGACGCAAGTTGGTCGCCAAATGGGCGTTACATTGCTTACATGAGCGATGAAAGCGGCGAGTACGAAATTTACTTAAAAGATCGCAGTAAAAATAATGCCATTAAGCAACTCACTAGTAATGGCACTATTTGGCGCTTTACGCCTATTTGGTCAGCTGATAGCTCAAAATTATTATTTGCAGATAAAAACCACACACTGTGGTGGTTAGATGCAAAATCGGGCAAGCAACACAAAATTGATACCGGCATTTACGACGAAGACGGCATTACTCAGTATACGTGGTCGCCTAACAGCCAAGACATTGTGTATGTTAAAAATAACGAAAACCGTTATGCCTCACTGTGGCACTACAACCTTAAAGAAGAAAAGGTAACGCGCTTAACAGACGAAATGAGTAACGAGCAAAACCCAACCTTTTCGCCAGATGGCCAATACCTTTACTTTAGCTCTGAGCGCGACTTTAACCTTGCGTTTAGCAGTTACGAGTTTGACTACATGTTTAACCGCGCCACCCGTATTTATGCGGCTGCAGTAAACGACAGCGTTAAACCGCTTATTGCCTTACAAAGTGACGAAACCACAATTGTAAAAGACGATGACGACGAAAAAGAAGACGACAAAAAAGTTAAAAACGCACTGCAAAGCAGCGACTTTATGCAACGTGTTACCGCGCTTAATGCACCAGCGGGCGATTACCGTGGCTTAACCGCAGTAAAAGACGGCGTGCTTACACTTGCCAATGGTGGTTTACAACTTATAGGCACCGAGCACGATAGCGAGCTAGAAACCGTGGCTAAAGGCGTTAGCCATTACACTATATCGAGCAATAGCGAGCACCTGCTTGTACATACAAGCGGCGGTTACAGCTTGATTGAGCCTAAACCAAAGCAAGACTTAGACGCCAACAAGCTCGATTTAAGCAAAATGACGCTTAAAATCAACCCGCAAGCTGAGTGGCAACAAATGTACGTAGAAGGCTGGCGCACATTGCGTGACTGGTTCTACGACGAAAACCACCACGGTCAAGATTGGGATGCTATTCTAGCTAAATACCAACCTATGGCTGATGCTATTAGCCACCGTAGCGACCTTGATTACGTACTTAGCGAAATTGCTGGCGAAATTAACTCCGGCCATATTTACGTGCAATCGGGTGATATGCCAAAAGCCGAGCGTAAAAACCACGGTTTATTAGGCGCTAAGCTTGCAAGCGATCCATCGGGTTACGTAAAAATAGAGCAAATCTTTAAAGGTGAAAACTGGCATGACGATTTCCGCTCACCGCTGGGGACTACTGGTGTAAAAGCACATAACGGCGATTATATTATTGCGGTAAATGGCCGCTCGGTTAAAGACGTTGCTAACTTTTACGAACTCCTTGAAAACACCCAAGGCGAGCAAGTGGAGCTGGTGCTAAACAGCAAACCGCGTAGCAAAGGCGCGTGGCAAGTAACAGTAAAACCTGTAGCCAGTGAGCAAGGCCTACGTTATTTAGATTGGGTTAACTCGCGTGCAGCCTACGTTAATAAGCTATCAAATGGGCGTATTGGCTACGTACACCTGCCAAATACCGCGTATGAAGGTAACCGCGCCATGTTTAAAAACTACATGCCGCAAACAACCAAAGACGCCATGATTATTGATGACCGTTACAATGGCGGTGGCTATATTCCTGAGCACATGATCACCTGGCTTGCACGTAAACCACTTAACTATTGGAAACGCCGAGGCACTGAGCCGACTAAAACGCCACAGTTTGCACACGATGGTCCTAAAGCAATGCTAATAAACGGCTATTCAAGCTCAGGCGGTGACGCAATTCCTTACTACTTTCGCCAAGCGGGTTTAGGTAAGCTAATTGGTACGCGTACATGGGGTGGCTTAATTGGTATTTCTGGTAACCCTGGCCTTGTAGATGGCGGGCAAGTAATTGCTGCTACATTCCGCATCTTAGACAACGATGGTAACTGGATTATAGAAAACGAGGGCGTTGCACCTGATATTAAAGTGGTTGACCGCCCAGAGCTTATTTATAAAGGCCAAGATCCATCGATAGAACGCGCTGTACAAGAGTTATTAAAGGAGCTTAAAGAAAACCCTAAGCAACCTTTAGTGGTGCCGCCAGCGCCGTCTAAGTTTTAATTTGCTGCATAGCTAAACAAGCTAATACCAATAAAAAACCCTGCAAATTTGCAGGGTTTTTATTAATTCGAGTTTGATAACTTATATGTATTAAGGCTTATCTTTTTCTCCAGCCGCTCCATACATCATCTATATCATCGGCTTTATGTTTTTTCTTTTTCTTGCCTGTGCCTTCTGGCTTTGCCATTGGCTTATCGTTTTTAAGTGCAAGGGCCGCATCAAGGTTTGCTTGGTTTACAGCAAAACCCGTTACTTCCTCACGCTCTAAACGAAGTTTGTTTTTCTTCTCAATAATTTTAAAGTGATGAAAGTCTTCATAATCAATTAACGATAACGCTAAACCCACTTCACCGGCACGGCCGCTTCGGCCAATACGGTGCATGTAATCAGCGGGGCTACGCGGTAGATTAAAGTTAATAACAACAGGCAGTTTGGCAATATCTAAACCACGGGCTGCTATATCGGTGGCTATAAGTACTTCTATTTCGCCCGCTTTAAATTTTTCTATTACGCGAGTACGCTCACTTTGGCCTTTATCACCATGAAATACCTGTGCGTTAATACCACGCTTTTCAAGCTTACCTGCTAAGTGCTCACAGTCTTTTTTAGCGTTTACAAAAATAAGTGCTTGGCGCCATTTATGCGCTTTAATTAAATGCGCTAAAACCGTGGTTTTTTCGCCTTTATTAACCGTAAATACGCGCTGTACTAAGGTGCTTTCGTCTTTACTTTGAACTTGTATTTCAACAGGGTTAGTTAACAGCTCTTGCGTTAATTGAGTGACTTGCTCTGGGAAGGTTGCTGAAAACAACATAGTTTGTTTTTTAGCAGGCATTAACGCTAATAGCTCGGCAAGCTCTTCGGTAAAGCCAAGACTTAACATGCGGTCGGCTTCATCAAGCACTAAGGTTGTTACTTTATCGAGCTTAATAGCATTGCTTGAGATTAAATCGAGCAAACGCCCTGGCGTTGCAACAATAATATCGGCGCCGCTACGTAGAGCCTGCATTTGTGTATTAACCGACACACCACCAAATACTGCTACCGTTTTAATTGCGCCATTAAAGTTAGCAGAATACGATTTAACGCTATCGGCCACCTGCGTTGCAAGCTCACGGGTAGGTACCAAAATAAGCCCAGTAACAAAGTTACCTTTGCTCGCTGTTTTTTTAGCGCCTTGCTCTAAAAATAACTTTTGTAGCATAGGCAAAGCAAACGTTGCTGTTTTACCTGAGCCAGTATTTGCCCCCGCAATTAAATCGCTACCAGCAAGTACACTTGGAATCGCCTTAGCTTGAATTGGCGTAGGTTGGTTATATTCCAAATCGGTTAAACGAGCTTGTAGCTCTGGAATAAGGCCAAGATCGTTAAAGGTACTAGGGCTTGTTGCTGAGGTCATAAAATTGTGGGCTTATTGCTAAAAAAGTAGCCTGTAATTTTAGCGTATTTAGCGCTTATTAAGTAGGGATTAGTGATTTAAATGTGGTTTAAGTAATGGCTGCGAGCGTCGAGCTACAAGCTTCGAGGAAATTTGACTGTCACCGTGAGCACTCCAAACTTAAAGAGGCTTTCATAAAAAGCCAACAACTAAGTTAGCAATATTATTAGTTCTTGCTAAGTTCTGCTTGTAACCTAGCTTTTGTTTCTCTTAAATAATTTATATAAGGATATGAGTCGTCTGCTATCGCTAAAGCAGATTCCATCTGTTCAAGCGCTTGGCGAGTATCGCCCTGCATTTCATAAACGTAGGACAAGGCCGAAAGCGCATCGACTGATTTTGGGTGGTTTTTTATATTGTATTTAAACACTTCTATAGCACGGGTAAACTGCTTGCTACCCGTTAAGTTATAACCGAGTGATCTAACAGCACGATCTGGTGGAGATATTTGCTCGCCCCATTGCTGAGATAATGTTTGATAATAAGCATCAATAGATTCTATATCATCGCTTAAAGCACTGATTGGCATTTGCTTAGGTAAAAATAAGTTGTAATAGGCATTAAATATGCCTGCAGCAGAGGTTAAGCCATGCGAGATACCATTGAACGCATCACTAAAAAAGCGTAACCCTTGCACTTTATGCGATTGCAGTGATTGCTGTAATTCATCGTACCTTTCACGCATTAAGCCAGCTTCTTCACCAATATTTATATAAACATAGTTATTCAGATCTTTTGATTTATTGATAAACGACTTAGCCGCTTTTACCGGTGCGCCATAGTTCCACCAAACCGCAGGGCTGTAAGCAATGTGTGCTTGGAAAAGCTCAGGGTTAGCTTGCATTGTATAAAGTGCAAACACGCCTGCCGCAGAAGCCCCAGCAATTACATTAAAGTTGTGCGTACGGTAACTTTTATTAATCAAGGGCATAAGCTCTTGCTCAATAAATGCTAAAAACTTTGCTGCACCACCGCCTTCACCTACCGGGCCTTGTGGCTCTTTATTAACTGTGGGGTATAAATCTCTTAAGCGATTGGTATTTTCAATAGCGACAATAATAACTTCAGGCGCACGATTATCATTTTGTAAACGCTCCATCACTGCACTTATAAGTGGTATGTTACCCGCGCCATCAAGGCGATAAATGATCGGATAAACTTTGTTTGGATTAGCTTGATAACTCTTTGGAAGCTGGACTACAACTGTGCGCTCTTCGTTTAAAACGGCTGAATTAATAGTATGTGTTTGTTGCGTATAGCTAATGGTTTGCTGTTTTAAATCAGGCTCTGCAAATGTGTTATTAGAATAAAATATAAATAAACTACATATAAAAACAGCGGTTAATATACGCATTACTAATCCTTTAGAAAATAGTGTGTTATTTAATCTAACAGGCTTTAAGGTACAAAAAAAGCGCATTAAGCGCCTTTTTATCTTTAACAGGTAATTACCAACCTTTTGATTTTACTCAACAGTAACCGATTTAGCTAAGTTACGTGGTTGGTCAACGTCTGTGCCTTTAATTACCGCTACGTAATACGAGAGTAACTGTAATGGCAGTGTGTAAACAATTGGCGCAATAATGTCGTCAGTGTGGTTTACGTTGATTACACGCATTGTGTCGTCTGACTCAAAGTGTGAATCTTTATCTGCGAATACATAAATAATGCCGCCACGTGCACGTACTTCTTCTACGTTTGATTTAAGCTTTTCTAATAGCTCATTGTTTGGTGCTACAACAATAATTGGCATGTCGGCATCAATAAGTGCAAGTGGCCCATGTTTTAGCTCGCCCGCTGCGTAGGCTTCTGCGTGAATGTACGAAATCTCTTTAAGTTTAAGCGCACCTTCCATTGCAATTGGGTATTGCGAGCCACGACCTAAAAACAGTGAGTGATGCTTGTCGGCAAATTCTTCTGCAAGGTCTGCAATGCCATCAGCAAGCAGTAATGTTTCTTCAAGCTTAGCAGGAAGTACTTTTATAGCATCTACAATAGCGCTTTGATCAAGCTGTTTTTCTTGAGCTATAGACGCAGTAAGCATTAACAAACCAACAAGCTGTGTGGTAAATGCTTTAGTAGAAGCTACGCCAATTTCAGCGCCCGCTTTAGTCATAAAGGCTAGGTCTGATTCGCGTACAAGCGATGAACCCGGTACGTTACAAATGGTCATTGAGGCCATGTAACCTTGCTCTTTAGCTAGGCGTAACGCAGCTAGCGTATCGGCTGTTTCACCCGATTGTGAAATAGTCACAAGTAGGCTGTTTGCGTGTACATACGATTGGCGGTAGCGGAACTCAGAGGCAATCTCAACATTACAGCTAACGCCTGCAAATTGCTCAAGCCAATAACGTGCAACCATACCTGAATGGTATGACGTACCACAGGCAATAATTTGTACGTGTTTTACGTCTTTAAATATTTGTTGAGCGCTGTCGCCAAAGGCATCAATTGCTACGCGGTCGTCGTTTAAACGCCCTTCAAGGGTATTGCGTACTGCAAGTGGTTGCTCGTAAATTTCTTTTAGCATGTAGTGGCGGTAATCGCCTTTGCCTGAAGCATCTTGCGTGATATTTGATTCAACAACTTCACGTTCTACAGCGTCGCCATTTTCACCAAAAATTTCTACTGTATCACGCGTAATGCGGGCTACGTCGCCTTCTTCTAAAAAGATAAAGCTACGAGTAACTGGTAATAGTGCTAACTGATCAGACGCAATAAAGTTTTCGCCAAGGCCTAAACCTATAACCAGTGGGCTACCTGAGCGCGCTACGATGATTTCGTTGTCGTTTGCTTTATCAAATACAACCGTACCAAACGCACCTTCAAATTGCTTAACCGCTGCTTGAACAGATGCAAGTAACGTAGTGTGTTGCTTACGAAGTTTATGAATTAAGTGCACCATTACTTCGGTATCGGTTTCAGATAAGAACTCGTAGCCTTCTTCTTTAAGTGATGCGCGTAGGCTTGCGTGGTTTTCAATAATACCGTTATGCACAAGTGCTAGCTGGTTGTTTGATACATGCGGATGAGCGTTTTCTTCAGTAACGCTACCGTGTGTTGCCCAGCGTGTGTGTGCAATACCTGTATGACCACTAACGCCTGCTTTCTCAAGTGCGGCTTCTACGTTCACTACTTTACCGACGGCTTTTACAGTATTTAGCGTAGAACCTTCTAATAGTGCTACACCGGCAGAGTCGTAGCCACGGTATTCAAGACGTTTAAGGCCTTCAACTAAAATTTTGTTTACTGGACGTTCTGCAACCGCCCCAACTATTCCACACATAGTGTCTCCATTAATTTTTTAATTCTAGTAACTCGCTTTGTAGTTACTAATCAATAATCTCTGCACAAATTAGTTTTACACCACACGCCTCAATCGCTTTGCGTTTATCATCTGCTAAGCCAGTATCGGTTATTAAAGTGGTTACTATTTTCCACGGTAATTCTAAATTTGGTATTTTTCGGCCAATCTTATCTGATTCAACCATAACGATTACTTCACGGGCGGCCTTTGCCATAACTTGGCTTAAGCCAACTAACTCATTAAAGGTAGTTGTGCCGCGTTTTACATCTATGCCGTCTGCACCAATAAATAGCTGATCAAAATCATAAGAGCATAATACGTTTTCGGCAACTTGCCCCTGAAACGACTCAGAATGCGGATCCCAAGTACCGCCAGTCATTAAAAGTGTTGGCTCGTTTTCAAGTGATAGTAAACGGCTCGCAACTTTAATCGCGTTAGTCATTACAACTAACCCGTGCTTATTTGCAAGCTCTGGGATCATAGCGGCCGTAGTACGCCCGCTATCAATAATAATACGGTTATGATCTTTTATAAGTGCAGCAGCAGCCTTTGCTATTGCTACTTTGCGCTTAGAGTCTATTTCGTCGGTGACGATTTCTTTTGGCAGTGCGATAGCACCGCCGTAACGGCGCAGTAATAAGCCACTTTTTTCAAGCGCGGTTAAATCTTTACGAATGGTTACTTCAGATGTTTGAAACTGCTCCGCAAGCTTTTCAACAGCCACTTCACCTAGCTCATTTACCTGAGTAAGTATTAAATGACGGCGTTGCTGTGTGTTTCGTTTAGTCATAAAGCTCGTAGATTAAGTTTCGTTTCGAAAGAAGTGCAATTCTAAACGAAACAAGTTAAATGGCAAGTGAACGAGTAAAAATAAAGCAGCTTTCAACAAGTAATAATAAAGGTAAAATAGTCACAGCATCTCTTAACTAAACAAAGAAACTTTAATGCAGCCATTTAATAGCTTAAACAAAGAGCTTTTAGCCCTACGTAAACAAACAGGCGAAATATGCCGACTCTTTAATAAAAGCCCGAGTAAAGGTAATTTAAAACGCATTAAAGAGCTATTCGCTCAATGCGGTGAAGGCGTAATTATAGAATCAGGTTTTCATTGCGATTATGGTAATCAAATAGCTATTGGTGATCGTAGCTTCATAAACATTAACTGTACGGTATTAGATGCCCCAATTAGTGAAGGAGCTATCAGCATTGGTGATGACTGCTTAATTGGCCCCAATGTTCAGCTATTGACTGTATCCCATGCTGTTAACCCTACACAGCGACTGAATAAAGAAAACTTTGCTGCTCCTATTACAATAGGCAACAACGTGTGGATTGGCGCAGGTGCAATTATTTTAGCGGGCGTATGCATTGGGGATAACAGTGTTATTGGTGCGGGATCTGTAGTTACTAAAAATGTAGAGGCGGATACTGTTGTTGCTGGTAATCCAGCTCGTGAGATAAGAACAATATAATTATAATCGATGTTTTTTAGCGTCGGGAGTCGCTACGCTCGCCCGACCTACATTCTAGAAGTAGATGAGTGTACATTAATTGTCCGCATTTTACTTTTCTACGGACGTAAAAAAGCCCGGCTCTTTCGAGTCGGGCTTTCTTTTATTTGGAGCCTGGCAATGTCGTAGTGCCCATAGCGATAGAGAGTCACATAGCAAATGCTACACTATCGTTGGCCGGGCTCGCCTTCGAGCTGTTTTACTTCTCTGGTGAGTTAGCCATGGGTCTGGCTATTTATTAAATCCCAGACAGCAAAAAACCCGTCACATCGCTGTAACGGGTTTCTCTTATTTGGAGCCTGGCAATGTCCTACTTTCACATAGCAAATGCTACACTATCATCTGCG
>NZ_LKBC01000019.1:0-57563 GCF_001400005.1 Pseudoalteromonas sp. P1-30 | reverse complement strand
ACCACTTTCATACATATGCCGACATTAAGTCGGTTTTTTTGTGTCTGAAATAAAGTAAAGCGTAGATATAGATAAAGTAGCTTACTGCGAACCAAGCGGTCAGAGGTTCACTCTTAGAAGATACGTCCTGCGCCCACCACTTTCATACATATGCCGACATTAAGTCGGTTTTTTTGTGTCTGAAATTTGAGAAAGCTTTCAGCTATCAGCTATCAGTTAAGTCAAACAAACACCCCAGCTAAAAATTTCAGCGTAGACGTAAGCGTGCTCATGTAAGAAGCGCTGCTTCTAGTTATTTATGTACAGCTCAAAACCATTCACTGCTCTTTAACTTAAGCTGTGGTATTTTAAACACCTTGTTTAAAAGGATCTTGCTGTATGTTTAAAGCTGTATTCATCACCTTTGTTTTACTATTTATCACTATTTTTAATGTGGGCGCGCACGCTCACACAGCTCAAACAACGCCAATTGTTGGCGCTGCTCAATACAAACATTATTTGCCACAGCTACAAAATAAACGTGTTGGCCTTGTGGTAAATCAAACATCGCTTGTTGAAAATACTCATTTAGTGGATGCTTTACTCACTAAAAATATAACCATAACCAAAATTTTTGCACCTGAGCATGGTTTTAGAGGCGATCACGACGCAGGAGCTCATGTTAAAAATGCGGTTGATAGTAAAACCGGTATCCCGCTTATTTCTATTTATGGCAAAAACAAAAAACCAAGCGCTGAGGCTTTGAGCGAAGTAGATGTTATTATTTTTGATATACAAGATGTGGGCGTGCGCTTTTATACCTACATAAGCTCTATGCATTACATGATGGAAGCCGCAGCCGAGCAAGGTATTGAGTTTATTGTGCTTGATAGGCCAAACCCCAATATTGCCTACGTTGATGGGCCAATACTTGAGCGCCAATTTAAATCGTTTGTAGGCATGCACCCAATCCCCGTGCTGCACGGCATGACGGTAGGCGAGCTTGCAAAAATGATCAAAGGCGAAAGCTGGATCAATAAAGCGGCTGATTTAAAGCTTACGGTGATCCCGGTTGATCATTACACGCGCTTAACTCACTACAGTTTACCTGTAAAACCCAGCCCTAATTTACCTAACGATCAATCAATTGCGCTGTATCCTTCGCTTTGCTTTTTTGAGGCAACCCCTGTAAGTATTGGCAGAGGCACCAACTTTGCGTTTCAAGTAATTGGCTACTCGCCCGTTGCGCTTGGGGATTTTAGTTTTACACCGCGCTCTATTAAAGGGGCGGCAGCAAACCCTAAATTTAAAAATACCCCTGTAAAAGGGCTCGATTTACGCACAGCAAACACGCGCGGGCTTGATTTAAGTTATTTAATTACGGCTTATAATAAATTAACTAAAAACAATATTACCTTTTTTGAACGCGCTGATTTTATGGATAAATTGGCTGGCACTAACAAACTACGTTTAGCTATTGAAGCAGGGCAATCAGAGCGGCAAATAAAACAAAGTTGGCAGCAAGGGCTTGCAGCATTTAAAAAGCAACGGGCGCCTTATTTGCTGTACAAGTAAGGGGAGCAAATGGCTTTAGTAATAAACAAAAAATTAAGAAGCTGTTTTAAAACGGCTTTACTGGCGCTTGTTAGTATTACTCTTGTAGCGTGCAGTTCGGCAAATAAGCCAAATGAGTTTACAGCCAGTGAGCTTAAGCAAAGCAAATTAGTAACGCTTCCAAACGCCCAAGTTATTGTCACTTTTCCTGAGGCTAACCCAAGTAGCCGTGAGTACGTAAATAACCGTGGCACTTTTAAAGCGTATAAAGGGCGAGGGCAGTTATTAATTCAAAATAATAACGCGATAAGCGCCGATATTTTTATAAATAACCAAAAGCTTAATATTACCAACCAATTAGCCGCCAATACTTTATATGAGTATTCGCTAGCAAGGCGCACCCACAACGGGGTAAATACGTTTAAGGTTGAAAATATTAAACCTAAAGGCGCAAGCCTTACCTTGCGCTTTGAGTTTCCAACCTTAAATACCGCTGCGCAAAGTAATATAGACTTTAGCCAGGTCGATGCCCTTATTGAAAAAGACATACAAGCTGGTTTTCCGGGGGCGGTATTAGCTGTTATTAAAAGTGGTGAACTAATAAAGCTTAGCGCCTATGGCGATGCCAAACAGTACCAGCAAAGTGATTTGCTGCTACTACGCCCAGAGCCAATGCAAACACATACTCTGTTTGATTTAGCCTCTAACACCAAAATATTTGCCACTAACTTTGCCCTAATGAAACTTGTAAGCGAAGGGCTTTTAAATATAAACAAGCCCGTACAAAGTTACTTACCCGAATACAAAGGTGATGGCCGCGAGCTGCGCACAGTTAAAGATTTACTCACGCATACAGCGGGTTACCCTCCGGTGTTTGATTTTCATCGTAAAGAAACTAAAAATGGCGATGCGTATTTTTCGCAAAATAGCCAAACCACAAAGCAGCTGTTACTTACGCAAGTACCGCTGAGCAATAAATACCCCGCACAAGCCGTTTACTCCGATATTGATTACATGATTTTAGGCGTACTGGTTGAGCGTATAACCGGGCAACCACTTGATGATTACCTCGAGCAACACATTTACGCCCCACTTAAACTGACCAATACGGTATTTAACCCACTTAAAAAGGGCTTTAAACGCGCTGAATTTGCAGCAACCGAGCTTAGCGGCAATACCCGTGATGGCCGTATTACCTTTGATAATATTCGTACTAATGTTTTACAAGGCGAAGTGCACGACGAGCGAGCATTTTATTCGTTTAATGGCGTAGCAGGGCATGCCGGTTTATTTAGTAATGCACCCGATTTAGCTGTGCTTTGCCAAGTACTATTAAATCAAGGTGGTTTTGGCAATACCCAGTTATTTAGCGCATCAACCTTAGCGCAGTTTTTAACGCCACAATTAAACAACGAAACCTATGGCCTAGGCTTTAGGCTTGCAGGTAACAACCAAGCTAGGCGTTGGCATTTTGGCCCTTATGCAAGTGCACAAGCGTATGGTCACACCGGCTGGACGGGCACAGTAACGGTTATTGATCCAACCTACGACTTAGCCATTATTTTATTGACCAATGCGCGGCACACAAAAATAAAAGGAAGCCAAAAACATTACCAGTTTTTGGGCAAACAATACGAGACCGCGCAATATGGCTCGGTGGTATCGCTTATTTACGAAGCACTACTAAATCAATAAATTATCGTTTAGGCTAAAACGGCCTAAGTGCAGTGCCTTAAGTGATTTATTTGCAGGTGACTTAACTAAGCCAATCCATTAAGCTAAGCGGTTTACAAATTCAGGCCACATTTTTAAAACGGCCTGTAAAATAAGCGTTTCAACGTGAATAAAGCGAACGCACTTCGCTATTAATAAAGGTTAATTTATGTCTTGGTATTCTATATTACCGCCGCTCATTGCTATCGCTATCGTATTTTGGCGAAAAGAAGTAATAATGGCACTTTTGGTGGCCGTGGCTTCGTCAGAATTTTTACTCGCTATACAAGGCGAGGGTAATACCTTATTTGCTACATTTTTAAATACCATTGAGCGCATAATATCGGTAGCCAGCTCGCCGGGTAACACTCGCATTTTAATATTTAGTATTATGATTGGTGCCTTGCTTGCCTACATACGCGAATCTGGCGGCGTAGCAGCCACCGTTAATATGCTTATGAATAAAGGCATTGCAAAAAGTAAGCGCCAAGTTGGCTTTTTAACCATGTTTACCGGCATCGCGGTATTTATAGAGTCAAACCTCAGCGTATTAACCTCAGGTATTGTATCGCGCGGCTTGTTCGACAAGTTTAAAATGAGCCGAGCGCGCCTTGCTTATATTATTGATAGTACCAGTGCACCGGTGTGTATTTTAATATTACTTAACGGTTGGGGCGCATTTGTACTGGGTTTACTTGGCAATTACGAACTAAGCGAATCGGCGGTATCTATTTTATGGGGCAGCGTAGGGTACAACTTTTACGCCATTATCACGTTAGTCATTGTGTTTTACACTATCGCGTTTGATAAAGTACACGGCCCAATGAAAGAAGCCGAGCAAAAACTAGAGCTACAAAAAACCGACCTAAAAGAAGAAGTAAAAGGCTCTAAAGCGCGTTACATGCTCGTGCCATTACTTACCTTAATTGTGAGCATGGTAGGCTTTATGTTTTACACCGGCAACGGCGTACTTGCAGAAGGCAGCGGCTCTAAATCGGTTTTATACGCAACGGTATTAGCCATTGTGGTTGCATATGTTTTAATGATTAGCTCGCGCCAATTTACTCACCATCAATTAGTCGATACCGGCTTTAAAGGCATGGGCGAGTTATTACCGCTGGTGAGCATTGTATTGCTTTCACTTACACTGGGCGCAAGCTTAAAAGAGCTAGGCACGGGCGTATTTGTCGCATCACTTGTGGGTGATTACTTACCTATTTACTTAATTGTACCAGTGCTGTTTTTAACCGGTGCGGTTATGTCGTTTACTACGGGTACATCTTGGGGCACATTTGCCATACTTATTCCTATTGGTGTGCCGCTTATTCAAGCGCTCGGTTTGCCACCTTCACTGGTGGTAGGCGCTATTTTAGGCGGCGGTATATTTGGCGATCACTGCTCCCCTATATCCGACACCAGCGCTGTATCGGCACTCGCCTCGGGGTGTGACTTACTCACCCACGTTAAAACGCAGCTACCGTATGCGTTATTTGGTGGCGCACTGACGTTTATAGCGTACTTAGTAACAAGCATAATTGTGTTGTAAAATTTGCTCGTTTAAATACAAAAAGGCCTGCTTAATCGCAGGCTTTTTTGTTTTAAATATGCAGTTAAGTACCCGTATTTATATTTTTTAGGTTATTGTATGGCATGAGCTTTAAGCTTTTTAATAGCTATAAATTCTTACTTTTTAACTTATACAAGGCTGTAAACCCACACTATGTTTGTAATAGATAATATCATTCTTGTTAGTGCCATTTTAATTTTACTAGGGGTTATCTCGAGCAAGCTATCTGCGCGCGTTGGCCTACCCGTGCTGGTGCTATTTTTACTGGTGGGCATGCTTGCAGGTGAAGACGGTATTGCAGGTATATCATTTGATAACGCAGAGGCTGCGCATGCTCTGGGCACGTTAGCACTGGCTATTATTCTATTTGATGGTGGGCTACAAACGCCAACCAGCTCTATTAAACAAGTGTGGAAACCTGCTTCGGCTTTAGCTACGGTCGGGGTGCTTTTAACGGCTGTAATTACCGGCCTTGTCGCCACTTATATTTTAGACCTACCCGTATTACAAGGCGTTTTACTGGGCGCTATTGTGGGCTCTACAGATGCCGCTGCCGTATTTGCACTTTTACGAAGTGCAGGCATTCACTTAAATAAAAAACTTAAATCAACCCTTGAAATAGAAAGTGCCTCGAACGACCCAATGGCTATTTTTTTAACGGTGGGTTTGCTCGAAATGCTAGTTAACGACATGCCAATAGGGCTGGGTTTACTGCAGTTATTTGCCCAGCAAATGGGCGTAGGCGCCGTTTGTGGGTTTTTAATTGGTAAGGTGTCGGTGTGGTTTATTAATCGAATAAAATTAAATGCATCAGGTTTGTATTTAGTAATGGTAACCGCATTTGGGCTGCTTTCTTTTGGCCTTTCTGCAACGCTTGGCGGCAGTGGCTTTTTAGCTGTATTTATAACCGGCGTTATTTTAGGTAACAGTAAATTTGTATATAAACGCGGCATTTTTCTGTTTCACGATGGTTTAGCGTGGCTTGGGCAAATAACCATGTTTGTTGTGTTAGGGCTTTTAATTAACCCCTCGTCGTTGGTTGATGTATGGCTAGAAGGGTTGTTAATTGCACTGGCACTTATTCTTGTTGCTCGCCCACTAGCGGTAGCGCCAATTTTAAAATTATTTGGCTTTAATAATCGCGAAACTTTATTTGTATCTTGGGTGGGGCTAAGAGGCTCAGTGCCGATTATTTTAGCTATATTCCCACTGTTGTTTGGCCTTTCAGGGGCGGAGCTTATTTTTAATGTGGTTTTTTTCGTGGTGTTAATCTCGGCCACGTTGCAAGGCTCAACTATGCCTTGGATGGCTAAAAAGTTAAGTTTAATAGAGCCGCCACCCGATTTAGCAGCTGCAACGCTCGAAATTACCGCCTTAAATGATATTGATATAGAAATTGTAGAGTATACGTTAAGTGAGGTTTCTCGCGTTTCTGGGCGCAGTTTGTCTCATGCTGCACTGCCAGAAAGTGTAGTTGTAGCCATGATCACACGAGGGCCTTCAATCATACCGCCACGCGGCTCTACTAAATTAAAACCAAACGATCATTTATTTGTTGTTTTAAAACCCGCTAACAGACCTTTTGTTGATTTAGTTTTTACAGCAACCGATAAAACAAACCACCAAGACAGCCACTTAGCGCGCAACGAACTTAAAGTGAAAGGGGTTACGCTAGTAGGCGATATATTTTACTCATACCACATGAAAATAGACGCCCCAGAGGGCATAAGCTTGGAAGAGGTGATCAACCAAAAGCTTTCAGGAGAAATCAGTAAAGGCTCAATTGTGGTTATTGGTAATGTTCAACTACGCGTTATAACAATGGTACATACACGTATAGTGACAATCGGCTTAAAGTACTTACACAATCCAGAACAGCGACTTTTAAAGCAGTAGTCATTAACGCTGATTTATAAGATATTAGCGAAGTAGGTTGGGTTGAGTGACACGAAACCCAACGTATCACCGATGCAATGAGCAAACCCAAAGCTAATTATATGTAGTGTATGTTGTAGGCGTACAGCTTGCTGGCGCTGTGTATAAGACCAAAACCTAAATATAGCATGGAACCTTATTCAAGGTTTTTGGCTGACTACTATCGCTTGTAGTCAGTTCTGTTTGGTAACGAGAATAACTATTTATTCAATTTGGATTGTTTAAATATTTAAAAGTCAGCTAAGTAGCTCACTTTTTTAAAAGAGTACACAGAAACTTTTCCTTAGGTTATATACCTATCTTTTTGTACATCGTTTTACTGCCACTATAAAGTGCCAAGTAAAAGTTAAAAAGAAAATATGGTAAATCAAAGTTACGAACTCCATCCCTTCTTTTAAAAACCTACCATATGGTGGTATTCCTTTGGCTAAGGCATTTAAGTTTTTTGAAATACTAATTATGTATTCATTTAAAGGTTCATATATTTTATACACGTAATTATTTTCATAACCTAAAATTAAAAAATAATAAATAATTGCTGTTACCAGCATCAAACTTAGGGGAGTAAATATACTAGAACCAAAATTAGATATGCTTTCATTAAGCCATAAGACCGCTTTCTCGGCTGAAAAGCCATTTTTAGCTTTTAGCTCTTCTTTGTATTTTTTCATTTCTAAAGCGAAGTATTTATTTGCTTCAATTTGATTCCCTATTTTGTCGAATGAATGTTTTATGATCCTGAAGGTTTCTCTGTTTGTATTTTTGTAATTTATTTCTGCATTTAAAAAGTTAGGTGATTCCTTCAAATTTGTATGCTCAAAATCTAACCCACTATAAAACTTAGCTTTTCTAAAGTTTGTAAAATTAAGAAACGTAACATATTCAAATTCGATTTTTTCTAGGCTTGTACTACCAACACAACCAAACTCACATTTTTCAAAGCCTGAAAAATCATCAAAAATACTTCGATTCATTTTGAACTGGTTAAATTTGGTTTTGTAAGCATCGAATAATGACTTGAAGTTAACATTAGATATCAGTGTATATTTGGTATCACACTCTTTAAGTTCAACTTTGCCTTCAAATTCCATATTTTGGATTTTTAAAACTTCTATTTCACTTTTGTTAAGTAATAAGCGTTCTTTGAATTCACAGTTCTCTATGTGTAAGTTACATATTTTTTGGATAAATCCTTCGGAATTAAAAAAGATGCTTTTCAGGTAGGTTCCTCTATGAAAAATTACCTGACACTTAAAAGTGCAATCATTAAATAAATAACTCTCTATTTCTAGTTTATCAATTGCGCTTTCAGGAGACGCACTTGTGACAGCTCCTTGAAAGACACAATTTTGAAAAATTGTTCGCTCAGTAACATCTTCTATCATTAGAAAAGAGTGTATAGACCAATCATTCAGAAATATGCAATCTTGGAAAAAGAGCTGAACATTAGGCAAATTTATACTGCCAAAGTATATAGTGGAATCATCAAAGTGGATCCCTTTAAATTGCTTTAGAAGCTTAAAGAAATCAAATTCGTCTCTTGGATCCCTTTCTGGAAATTTTATCTGCCGAAGATGAATTATTTTTTGCTTTTTAGTGGGTAGGTTCTCTTGTGCATATTTACCAGAAGCAATTTCTTTTTTCGGCTCTTCAGATGAATTTTTTAATACGTTTTTTCGTATGTGGTATTCAAGATCATCATAAAACTCTTTAAGTTTTCCATTCATTTTATCTGTTTGATAATCACTTTTATTGCAATGAAGGGCACATTCCCCATTGAACATTGCTGGGATGTTACAATTATTTTGAATACAAATATCTGACACTATTATTTCCTTATAAATTACAAATACCTTTAACTTATTCTAAATTAATTATGCGATTTATGATATTTACTAATACGCACGGATTTTATAAAATATTGTATCTATAATAATTAATTACCACCACCTAAGCCCCACACTGCCTAGTCCCAACTCCCGCATGTTTAAGCGCTACAATCTGCCCTTTACCGTTATGCGCCATAGCCAGCATATCACCCGTATTTAGACCACTTTCTACCGCATGTTTACCCTTTAAATCACTGAGCAGTGACTGCTTAATTTGCACTAGTACCTCGTCATTACAGCTGGCTATGTACCAGTCGTTATCAACCTTTACGAGTGTGCCGTATTCTATGTGGCGTTGTTGGTGTAAGCGCAAGCTATTAGCATGTTGAGTGTCGAGTGCGTGTTTTTGCTCGGTAATGGCGCTTGTGTAACTGCCCGATGGGGTTATTTCGTGGGTTTTAATAATTGAGTAGTCGTGAATGTCGATGGTATTAAGCACCGTTTTAGGCGCGTAGTTAATGCCCTCGTTACTATCAAACACAATAAATGCGAATACGCCCAGTGCGCAGGCAAGGCTGCTTAACTGTAGCGTAAAACTAAGCCTTGAGGGCTTTTTATGGCTGGCATTATTAAGTAACGCTTTTTGTTGGGAAGCGCTGAGTGTAGTGCGTGCTTTTCGCTCTTTGTAGTGTTGAGTGAGCTTTTGATCAAACTGCTCATCAGGCTTGTTCATTGTTTGCTCCTAATAAACGTTTAAGGTTTTGCTTGGCATAGCGCAGCCTTGTTTTTACGCTCTCATGGTTGCTTTGCGTTATAAGCTCTATGTCGGCAAGGCTAAAGCCTTCTTGTTGTAAGGTAATGGCTTCGCGCTGTACAAAGCTCAGTTGCTTGAGTGCGCTATCGAACGCTTGGTAATTTATATTGCTAATACTATTGTTATTACCTTGCTCATTTTGCTGCGCGGGGAGGTGGGTGTTTTCGTCAAGCTCTACAAAGCGCTGCTGTTTGCGGTATTCGTCTACTAATGTGTTGCGCGCGAGTTTAAATAACCACGCTTTTGGCGTGGTTTGCGCTTGGTAAAGGTGGCGTTTTTCGATTACTTTTAGCCAGGTTTGTTGGCTTACGTCGTATGCTAAATGCGTATTAGATTGCGTCACTAGGTAGTGGTATAAGTCGTTACTGTAGAGGGCAATAAGCTGCTCTAAGTAGCGGTTGTCGCCACTTTTTGCGTAACTTGCCATGCAATCCTTGCTTGGCGTTTCAAATAACCATGACTTAATACTGAGTAGCATAGGCGTTTAGTCCGTTAAATAGAGTTATCTAATTTAAAATCGAGCTGTACGGTTTGATCTGTTTGTAATTGTGCCACACCTTCTATTACTTTGGGGCGATATTTCCAGCGTTTTATGGCTCTTATTGCTTCGCGGTCAAAGGTACGTTTGGGCTCGGCGTTTATTACCACTGGGTTTATTACTTCGCCGGTGGGCGAAATACTAAAGCTCAGTTGCACCCAGCCTTCTATGCCATTGCGCGCGGCAGATGTAGGGTATTTGGGATTTATGCGTACTATGGGTGTTGCATCGCCTGTAGGGCGGTTAATCGTGCTATTTATATCATCTCCAAAATCATCAATAGTGATTGGTGTTAATTCGTTAATCGCTATTACAGGGTCGTTTGAGGTATCTATTGGTGGTGCTTTAGGCGGTGTTTTTGGCACAGGCGGTGGTGGCTGTATTTTTTGTATATGCCTTACTTGTGAATCCTCTGGTGCCTGAAAAATCTCTACAATAATATCGTCGCCGAGTTTTATAGGTGCGCGCTGCTCGCCACTAATTAAGTATTGCATAAATGCAAAGGCGGCAAAGGTCATTACTGCGCCGCCAATAACGGCGGTTGATGTTTTAATAAATGCTGAATTATTGGGTACTTCAAGTGTGTGCATAAGCCGCTCCGAGTAAACTTAGTTGGGTTGTTTAAAAGCTATAACGGGGGGCAAATCAAAAAGGGGTTAAATAATTTTATAAAAATTGCGGGGTTTAGTTACAATAGCGTTCGCTATATTTTTACTTATTAATTTTTTAGGCTGTTATGCAACTCATACAAATAGATAAAGCACGTTACCGCAAACATTTAAATAGGGTAATTGTAGGGTGTGCGGCGGGTTTAGCTGTTGGCAGCTTGGCTATATCGCAAACGTTAATTGCGTTGTTTCCTGATGAAAGCGGGAGTCACTTTCATTGGAATTTAACCGGTGTTGTTATAACAAGTTTGGCCATTGGCTGGCTGTTAAATAAATACCGTACCCATAGTTTTATGACCGAAGTGGTCTATGTGTGGGAGCTTAAACAAGCGCTTAATAAAATAACCCGCAAAATGCCAAAGCTAAAAGCGGCAGGGCGTGAGGGTAATGCCGATGCATTGTTAGCGATTCATTATAGTTATGCGGGCTCACGGCTTTTATGGCAGCTTGACGATAACACCATCACTATGGACGAGTTAGCTATAAAACAAGCCGAGCTTGATAGTGTGGCGGCCAAGTATAACCTGACTTTAAATGCCGATGACTATAACGAGGCTATATTAAAACAGTTTTAAAGCCTAGGTGATTAAATTAGCTAAAGGAGCCTTAATGAAAAAAGTACTGATAGTGTGTTTAGGTAATATTTGCCGCTCGCCCACAGCAGAGGCGGTGTTAAAAGCGCATGCTAAAAAATTAGGCGTTGAGGTAAAAGTCGACTCGGCAGGGACTATTGGCTACCACGAAGGTAAAACGCCAGATAGCCGCTCAATGGCTGCAGGCGAAAAACGCGGTTATAGCTTTAAAGGTATATTTTCGCGCCCAGTGCGCAGCAGCGATTTTACTGAGTTTGATTTAATTTTAGCGGCCGACACACAAAACTTAGCTGACTTAAAAGCGCAATGCCCCACCCACTTACATTACAAGCTGGCATTGTTCTTAGAATACGGCGAGCAAAGCCAAAGCGCCATACCCGACCCATACTACGGCGGCGATGATGGCTTTGAAAATGTGCTCGATTTAATTGAAGCCGCAAGCGATAAAATACTCGCAAAGCTTTGAGTAAAACTACCTGAATAAAAAGACGCTATAATACCTTGCGTGTTATCTGGCTATTTTAAAGTCGAGCTGTACTTGCGTGCTTGCAACAACGGGTTGGCCGTCTTCAAATTTTGGTGCATAACGCCACTTTTTAAGTGCTGTAAGTGCCGACCTTTCAAACTCTTTCCCCCCTTGTGAGCTAACTACCTCTGGGTTTTTAACAAAGCCTGCGGTATCTACGTCAAATTCAACAACGACAATACCGTCTCGCATTTGGCGCGCTTTGTTTTGTGGGTACTCAGGGTTTTTGCGGTATATAGGTGTTTGCTCTTGTGTTTTTTTCCACGGCACCATTTTAGCAATTGCTAAACAATGCTTAGTGGCTTGTTCGCTTTGGCCTGTTTTTTCGTAAAGGTTAACAAGCTTTGAGTGCGCAGTAAGCTCAGCGCTGTGATCAAAGCTTAAGTTGTTATCAAATACCGATACAACATGGTTTAGTCGTTCAATGGCTTCATTGTATTTTTTCTTACCTTGAGCAAACGACGCCATTAAAAAGTCGGCTTTAATGCGCTCTACCGTATTGTCGTCTAGGTTATTACGGTAGTAGTCATCGGCTTGGTTAAGCAGCGTTTTAGCTTTATGGTACTTTTTATGAGCAAATTTTTTGGCAAGCAGCGAGGCTGCTTCAAACTGCATGTCGGCAACAAATTTAGGGTTGTTTTGTGTTTTAGCTATTTCAATTATACGGTCGTAATCGTTATCGGCTTGATAGGCCGAGCGGGTGTTTTCAGCCTTGCCTATTAGGGCATCGATTGTTTCTATTGCATTTTTACCGTGGTTATTTGCCAGTATTGTATAGGCTTGCGAGTAAAGTTCGAAGCGTTGCTCTGATACATTTTTTTTGTCGTTGATAGAGCGCGGCGCTGTAATTGCTTTGGCGTAATTAATAGCAAGGCTTGCGGTGTTATCACTTTTATCACCATAAAGCGCAAGGCCTGTAGTATAGGCATGTTTAGCTGCTTGCTCTATGTTTTCGTCTTTTTTAACAGCCGTTAAATAACTTTGGTATGCATCAGAAAAGGCGGCTTTATCATCGCTTACTTGGCTTGCATTGGCCTGGCTTGCAAAAGCCGTAAAGGTTAATCCGATAACTAAGGCGAGGTGTTGTGCTTTCATAATAATCCCTATTAGTGTTCAATCTAGAAACAAAATACCACAAGTGATAATAGTTTTCATTACTCTTTGTGTGGGCGTTTGCTTATAAAACTAACTAATTACCTAATACCCATGTGCACTAAGCTGTAACTAACTTTCGTCATTAAACTGTACTAATAGTGCCTGCTGAGATAACTAGGTAACACCGTTTTAGCTTTTTATAGGTGCGGTGTATTAACTTAATGTATAAGCAGTGTGGTAAAAGTAATAAAATTAAAATAGCAAATGCGTACAAGTTTGTCATTGTTTTGGGGAAATAGCCCTAGGTAGTGGGAGTTTATTGCATATTAAGATTGAAAATAGGCTGTGTAATCGCCATATATTTGCCATAAACCTAGTGTACTACGATCTAACTTTAAACATTTGTGATATTATCACCTTATGGTGTCGTAGTTATTTAATTATTTGGATTTGTCGTGGCGCAAGTAAGAGCAAGAGCCCAGCTTAATGTTGGCAAAAATAGTGATATTCCCGCAGAAATAGTGTCTTTTAGTGGCTTAAAAGACGGCCAAGAACACGTTGCGTTTGTATTTAACAATGCTGATGTAAATCAAAATGTGCCGCTTATTCGCATGCACTCTGAGTGTTTAACCGGTGATGTGTTTCATTCATCGCGCTGCGATTGTGGCGAGCAGTTAAATGAGTGTATTGAAATGATGCACGAGCAAGGCGGGGTGTTATTGTATTTACGCCAAGAGGGCCGAGGTATTGGTTTATATAATAAAATTGATGCTTACGTGCTGCAATCTCAAGGGATGAACACTTACGAGGCTAATAACCACTTAGGCTTTGCCGACGACTTACGTGATTTTTCGGACGCGGTATTAATGCTCAACGCACTTAATTTAAGCCACGTTAAATTAATGACCAATAACCCTAAAAAGCTTAATGCATTAAAAGATGCCGGCATTGAAGTAGACACCGTTATTGGTACCCATGCGCATATTAAAGCAGGCCTTACAGGTAACAAAGCTTACCTAGAAACCAAAATAAAACACGGCGCACATATGTTAGATATTAAAAAAATTAAAAAACCTTAACTATTTAATCATGTAGTGTCTGTTAATCCCCCCTCACGCCAAGTTATACTTGGCGTGTTTTGTTTAATTTAAGAGCCAGTATGTCTAACGAATTACGAATTTTTAAAGCCGATGCCGGGCTAAAGTGGTTTAAAGCCGGTTGGCATATTTTTAAAACCCAGCCATTTACCTTTGTAGTTATGCACTTATTAATAGGCATAGTGGGCATACTGTCGTTATTTTTACCTTTGCTGCAAGTTGTTGCGGCACTTGCTACGCCTTTTTTAACCGCCGGTTTTTACCAAGCGGTGCTTAGCAAGCAGCAGGGCGGTAAAATTATGCTCGCCGACATACTCAAACCCTTTAGCGCAAAAGGTAACCGTTTAGGGCTACTACGTTTAGCGCTTTACCAAATGGGAGCGGGTATTTTAATGGCCTTATTGGCTAATGGCCTATTTGCCGATGCCGTGGCTATTATGAGCCAAGAGGGGCTTGATCCTAACATTGCGCTTGAGCAAACCTTAAATAGTATTTCGGGCGCCAGTGTGGTGCTATTTTTAGTGGCAATGGCGGTGTATTTAATGGCGTTTGCTTACGCGGTACCGCTTATTTATTTTAGTAAAGAAAAACGCATTTTAACGGCGCTTAAAAATTCGTTATTGGTTTTTTATCATAACCTGTTCGCATTGAGTGTTTTTGGCATTATTTGTGTGTTATTTATGGCGCTTTCTATGTTCTTATCGTTCTTACCGCTGTTGATTTTAATGCCAATTTGCTACATTAGTTTCTTTGTATCTTATCAGGCTATTTTTATGCCAGTTGTACCGCCAAGTGACGATAGTAATGTTAAACCACTTAGCAGTGAACAAAGCGGGCGCTTTGACGCTTAATGGATGATAAGTTAAAACAAAAACTTAAAAACTATGTACTGTGGTTACTTGGGCGCCAAGAGTATTCGCGCCGCGAGTTAACCTTTAAGCTTCAGCAAAAAGAAGCCAGCGACGAGTTTATAGAAACCCTGCTTAATTGGTGCGAAGAGCACAATTTTATTAATGAGCAACGCTATTGCGAAGGGTTTGTCAGAAAACACATTTTTAAAGGCCATGGCTTAAAGCGCATTCAAAGCGAAGCCATAGGCAAAGGGATTGACCGTTCACTACTTGAAAGAGTGGTTGAAGAGCTTGAAATAGACTGGTTTGAGCTTGCGCAGGAAGCGTACAACAAAAAGTATTCAACTACACCGGCCAACCTCGAGTACAAAGATAAAGCTAAGCGCGTGCGCTACTTAATGTACCGAGGATTTAGCTACGAACAAATTGATTTTGCAATGCAAGCACAGTAAATACAGGTGAGATTTTCACATGCAGCACATGACTACGGCACAACTTAGGCAACAGTTTTTAGACTTTTTTGCCAGCAAACAGCACCAAATTGTCCAATCGGCTTCACTTATTCCGGGTAACGATGCCACGTTGTTATTTAACAATGCCGGCATGGTTCCTTTTAAGGATGTGTTTTTAGGCGCCGAAACTCGCCCTTACACGCGTGCTACAAGTGCACAGCGTTGTGTGCGTGCTGGTGGTAAACATAACGATTTAGAAAACGTAGGTTACACAGCGCGTCATCATACATTTTTTGAAATGCTAGGTAACTTTAGTTTTGGCGATTACTTTAAACAAGACGCTATTAAGTTTGCGTGGGAGTTTTTAACTGAGGTTGTTAAATTACCACAAGAAAAACTACTTGTTACTATTTATCACGACGATGAAGATGCATTTGGCTTTTGGCACAATGATATTGGCCTAAGCGAAGATCGTATTATTCGTATTGCTACCTCAGATAACTTTTGGTCAATGGGCGATACTGGCCCGTGTGGCCCGTGTTCTGAAATATTTTACGATCACGGTGAGCACATTTGGGGTGGTCCTCCGGGCTCGCCTGAAGAAGATGGCGACCGCTTTATCGAAATTTGGAACCTTGTATTTATGCAGTACAACCGTCAAAGCGACGGTACTATGGAGCCGCTGCCTAAACAATCTGTTGATACAGGTATGGGCCTTGAGCGTATTGCTGCTATTTTACAAGGCGTGCATTCAAACTACGAAATCGACTTGTTCCAAGGCTTAATTGCAGCTGCGGCAAGTGTAACTAACGCACAAGATTTAAACGATAAGTCGCTACGCGTTGTGGCGGATCATATTCGTTCGTGTGCGTTTTTAATTTCTGATGGTGTTATGCCATCAAACGAAGGCCGTGGTTATGTATTGCGTCGTATTATTCGTCGTGCAGTACGCCATGGTAACAAGCTTGGTGCACAAGGTGCGTTTTTCTATAAACTGGTTGCAGCGCTTATTGAACAAATGGGCCAAGCCTACCCAGAGCTTGCAAAGCAGCAAGAAATTATCGAAAAAGTACTGCGCATTGAAGAAGAACAATTTGGTAAAACCCTTGAACGTGGCTTAGCTATTTTAGAAGAGAGCCTAAGCGAGCTTAAAGGCGATGTTATTCCTGGTGACTTAGTATTTAAATTATACGACACTTATGGTTTCCCCGCTGATTTAACGGCCGATGTAGCCCGTGAGCGCCAAATGACAATAGACCATGCAGGCTTTGAAGAGTGCATGGCTGTACAGCGTAAAACAGCGCAGCAAGCTGGTAAATTTGGTGCCGATTACAACGAGCAATTAAAGTCAGAAAAACACACTGAATTTAAAGGCTACGACAGCACACATCACAGCGCTACAGTAGTAGAAGTGTTTGCAAATGGTGAGTCGGTTTCTATTTTAGAAGACGGCCAACAAGGCATTGTTGTACTTAACCATACGCCATTTTATGCTGAATCTGGTGGCCAAACAGGCGATACCGGTACCATTACTGTTGCAGGTGGCGAGTTTACAGTGACTAACACTACTAAGCTGGGTAATGCGTTTGCGCACCACGGTAGCGTACAAGGGCGCATTGCGGTTAACGATAAAGTAGATGCCACTATTGATGATGCACGCCGTGAACGCATTAAGAAAAATCACACAGCTACGCATATTTTACACGAAGCACTGCGCCAACTATTAGGTGAACACGTAAGCCAAAAAGGCTCACTGGTTGAGCCTGAGCGTTTACGTTTTGACTTCTCGCACTTTGAAGCTGTTACTAAAGACGAGCTACGTGAAATTGAACGTGTAGTTAACGATGAAATTCGTCGTAACTTTGCCCTTAACACTGAGCTTATGGCAATTGATGACGCTAAAGCAAAAGGGGCAATGGCGCTGTTTGGCGAAAAGTACGACGATGAAGTACGCGTAGTAACCATTGGCGATTACTCAATTGAACTGTGTGGCGGTACGCACGTAGAGCGCGCGGGTGATATTGGTTTATTTAAAATTGTATCTGAAAGCGGTATTGCTGCAGGCGTACGCCGTATTGAAGCAGTAACAGGCGCAGATGCAGTGGCGTATGTAAGCGAGCAAGAAAAACAGCTAAACGATGTAGCAGCGCTTGTAAAAGGTGATAGCGCATCGGTACTTGAAAAAGTAACTGCGCTTCTTGAAAAGTCTAAAGGCCTTGAAAAGCAAATATCACAGCTTAACGACAAGCTAGCCAGTGCAGCGGGTGCATCTTTACTTGATTCGATTGTTGAAATTAATGGCGTTAAGCTACTAGTGGCAAACGTTGAAGGTACTGAATCTAAAGCGCTTCGTGGCATGGTTGACGACCTTAAAAACAAGATTGGCTCAGGTGTTATTGCACTGGGTGTTGCCAGCGGCGAAAAAGTAAGCCTAATTGCCGGTGTAACGAAAGATTTAACCGGTAAAGTTAAAGCCGGTGAGCTTGTAAACCACATGGCAGGCCAAGTAGGCGGTAAAGGGGGCGGTCGTCCTGATATGGCACAAGCGGGTGGTTCACAGCCTGAAAACCTAAACGCCGCGCTTGAAAGCGTGACAGCCTGGGTAAGTGAGAAAGTTTAAGCTTACGTGGCACTTATTGTCCAAAAGTTTGGCGGCACTTCGGTTGGCTCTATTGAGCGAATAGAAGCGGTCGCCGACCTTGTTGTTAAAACTAAGCAGCAAGGTCATCAAGTGGTTGTGGTTCTTTCGGCCATGTCGGGAGAAACCAACCGCTTAATTAACCTCGCCAAGCAAATAGATACTCGCCCGAGTAGCCGAGAATTAGACGTACTTATTAGCACTGGAGAACAGGTTTCTGTTTCGCTCCTTGCTATGGCTATTATAAAACGTGGCCATTCGGCTGTAAGCCTACTAGCCGATCAGGTTAATATTCAAACCGATAACATGTTTGGTAAAGCCCGTATTGAAGAGGTTGCTGCGACGCGTTTAAAGCATGAGCTTGAGCATAATCGGATCGCGATTATTGCCGGTTTTCAGGGGCGCGATGTAGAGGGTAATATTACAACCCTTGGGCGCGGCGGCACCGATACCTCTGCGGTAGAGATAGCCGCGGCAATAAAAGCCGATGAATGTCAGATCTATACCGACGTTGATGGCGTATACACTACTGATCCTCGTGTAGAACCAAACGCACAGCGAATGCGCCATGTAACGTTTGCCGAAATGCTAGAGCTGGCAAGTTTAGGCGCAAAAGTATTGCATATTCGTGCTGTTGAGTCGGCTGGTAATCATAAAATGCCGCTAAGGGTGCTTTCGAGTTTTGAGCCCGATGAAGGAACGCTAATAAGTTTTGAGGAGAGCGATATGCCAACTAAGGTTGTGTCGGGGATTGCGTTTAATCGTGACGAATGCTTGATAAAGGTACATGGCGTACCATACTGTGTTCATTCTCTTACAAAAATTTTGAAACTTTTTGCAGAAAATGGCATCGAAATAGATATGATTAGTCAAGTTAATCATAACTTTGAAAAAATAGACTATGCTTTTACTGTGCATTCAAATGACTATTTGCAAGCACACGATTTACTAACTCAACAACAGGTAAATCTGCAGGCTGATAGCATTTCTAGTGATACAACAGTTGCAAAAGTGTCGGCTGTTGGCATAGGAATGAAGTCTCACAGTGGTGTAGCGCATCAATTTTTTGATGCATTGGCGCAAGAAGGCATACACATAGTTTTAGTATCGACGTCTGAAATCAAGGTATCGGTTTTAATTGACGAGAAGTATTTAGAACTAGCAGTAAGAGCGTTACACTCAGAATTTTTAACAGAAAATGGATAGTTTGGGAGTTTTTACTTACTTTTCAATCAATTTTTCATTAAAATGGTCAAGCGGAATCTTATAATTTATTGGAACATGGGAGCAAGAGAATGCTAATACTAACTCGTAGAGTAGGTGAAACCCTAATGATTGGTGACGAAGTAACTGTTACTGTATTAGGTGTTAAAGGAAATCAAGTTCGAATTGGTGTTAACGCACCTAAAGACGTTTCAGTGCATCGTGAAGAGATTTACATGCGTATACAAGCTGAAAAGTCTAACCCTAATCCGGGCAATGCTTAATCAACACTTATACTTAGCTGAGTAATGCACTTAGCTATACCAAAAGCCACTCACTGAGTGGCTTTTTTGTTTATAAAATCGCGCATTTCATCGGTTAATACACTGCTAGAAATATATTGCATACCTTTATTATGGTGCACTAAGTAGCCGTGGTTAGTTTTAATAATATGGGTTATTTCTGCCCACTTAAATGTATGGCTTTTATAGTGGTTTTCGGTGCTAATAGCGTCATCGGTAAACGAAAGAGTAACCGTTGAGCCCGAAGCACGACTAAACATTTGGCGCGTAACCCACCAAGGCCTGCGGTAATAAAAGGCAACGCATTCTAATACACCTAGCATTATTAAAAATGTACCTAGGTAATGATCGTCCATAGCGTAAATACTAATTAAACCTAAGCACACCAGTAATGCCAGCAAAAAATACTTTGGCTTGGCTGCTTTACTATAAGAGTGGGACTCGTCAAAGCATTCGTAGTAGTAGGGTTTATCGAGTGTGTAAGTGGTGGTCAGTGCCATAATTGCTAATAAGTAATAGTTTTCGCTATTTTAACAAGCTAGCGTAAAAATCACACCCGTTAATGTAGGCTATGCATTATAAGAGTTAGAAGCCCCTTTTTATTAGCGCACAAAAAAACGGCTTATTAAAAGCCGTTTTTTACGTTACCAAACAGATTAACAGTTAGTTTCTTCTGCGTTAACGCCTTCTTTTACATTTTCACATGCATCTTCAACAGAGTTTTGCACGTCAGTTACTGCTTCATCAATACGCTCACCTGCTTCTTCTGCGTGGTTGTCTTCACAACCCATCATAAAGAAACCTGCAAATACGGCGATTAGTGCTGCTTTTAAAGTTGTTGAGTTCATAATGTAATTCCTTGTATATGTTGATTGTTTAGTGTTTTAAGTATGTTAGTAGCTACCTGGGCGATTTACCGCGCAGCGCACCTGAAACTAAAGAAATCACTAAAAGTACTAAAAAGATAAAGAATATAATTTTTGCTATACCAGCTGCGGCACCTGCGATACCACCAAAACCTAACACTGCAGCGATTAAAGCAATAACTAAAAATGTAATTGTCCAGCGTAACATTGTTTTCTCCTTGGTTATCAAATTCGTTCGAAAGTAATAATGCCAGTTGCGTGCCAGAGTTTAATTTTATTATTTTTCAATATGTTATGGTTTTTGGGGCGAAGATTATAAATTTAGGATTGGTAAGTTTTACGTTTAACGATGTAACTTATTCACACTATTGTAAAGAGAGTAAAAAAATAAATATTTTTTTCGCGCTGCTTTACTAGTCTTGGTAAGACCAATTTACATTTTAGCCCAAACTGATTTTTTACCTGCCGTTTAACTTACTATTTTTTATGGTTTTTAAGTTATTTTGGGTTTAACCATATAACCTTTGCCTATAACGGTTATTTTTATCATCTATATCTAAGCCAATTTAACCCAGTATTAGCTATGTTAACTATTGTGGCTGTATGTTAGTTTAATTTTAATTGGTTTTACCAATTGACAGGTGGTGGACAAAGTTAAAAGTTTTGTTATCATTCGGTGAATAATTATTTAAATAAAGCGGTTTTTTATATCGCTATATAGTGCAGGGGGAGAAAAATGGATATAGGAGCTGTACTCACAACCGCAGGTAGCTTGATGCTTACGGGCATGGTGGGCGTGTTTGTATTTCTTTCAATATTGATTGGTGCTGTGTCACTCATGTCTAACTTGGTTGCTCGTTTTGACGAGGCTGAAGTTGCAATACCGGTTAAATCACCATCTTTAAAATCTCAAGGTGTGCCAAACGAGCACATCGCTGCTATTAGTGCTGCCATTGCTCAGTACAAATCAAATAATAAATAAGAGGCACACATGGCTAAATTAAAATTAACAGAACTTGTTTTACGCGATGCTCATCAGTCTTTACTTGCAACCCGTATGCGCTTAGATGACATGCTCCCTATTGCTAACAAACTTGATGATGCCGGTTATTGGTCTATTGAGTCGTGGGGCGGCGCTACGTTTGACTCGTGTATTCGTTATTTAGGTGAAGATCCGTGGGAGCGTATTCGTGCCCTTAAAAAAGCTATGCCGAATACTAAACAGCAAATGTTATTGCGCGGGCAAAATTTATTGGGTTACCGCCACTATGCCGATGACGTGGTAGAAAAGTTTGTAGAGCGTGCCCACAAAAATGGTGTAGATGTATTTCGTATTTTTGACGCCATGAACGATGTACGTAACTTAGAAACGGCAATTAAAGCGGCTGTAAAAGTAGGAGCGCACGCGCAAGGTACTATCTCTTATACTGTAAGCCCAGTGCATACCCTAGATATGTGGTTAACCCTTGCAAAACAGCTAGAGGATTTAGGTTGTCACTCTATTTGTATTAAAGATATGGCAGGCTTATTAAAACCATACGATGCAGAGCAACTTATTAAAGGGCTAAAAGAAACCGTTTCTATCCCTATTGCTATGCAGTGCCATGCAACCACAGGTTTAAGTACAGCTACGTATCAAAAAGCCATTGATGCAGGTATTGATATGCTTGATACCGCAATTTCTTCAATGAGTATGACTTATGGTCATTCAGCTACAGAAACCATTGTAGCGATTGTTGAAGGTACGCCCCGCGATACCGAATTAGATTTAAACCAGCTAGAAGAAATAGCGGCTTACTTTAGAGATGTACGTAAAAAGTACGCTGCCTTTGAGGGGAGCCTTAAAGGGGTTGATGGCCGTATTTTACTCGCACAAGTACCTGGTGGCATGTTAACCAACATGGAAAACCAACTTAAAGAGCAAGGCGCAGCAGATAAGCTAAATGAAGTATTACTTGAGATCCCACGCGTGCGTGAAGATTTAGGTTTTATCCCGCTAGTTACTCCAACATCGCAAATTGTAGGCACACAAGCAGTACTAAATGTGCTTACGGGTGAGCGTTATAAAACAATTACCAAAGAAACCGCCGGTGTTTTAAAAGGCGAGTATGGTTTAACACCTGCACCTATGAACAAAGAGCTGCAAGAGCGAGTGCTTGATGGCAGCGAGGTTATTACGTGTCGCCCTGCAGATAATATAGCCCCAGAGCTTGCATCGCTTGAAGCAGAGCTGCAAAAAGAAGCGCAAGAACAAGGTTTAACACTTGCTGATGAGCAAATAGATGATGTGCTTACCTATGCATTATTCCCACAGGTTGGCCTTAAATTTATTAAAAACCGCAACAACCCAGATGCCTTTGAAGCAGCGCCAAGTGCTGATGATGCAAACGCTAAACCTGCAGCAAAACCTGCAAGTAACAAAGGTGTTAGCGCTGAGCAATACAGCGTTAAAGTTGACGGTAAAGTTTACGATGTAGTGGTTGCACAAGGTGGCGAGCTTAAAGAGGTAACGCTAAAAGATTCAGAGCACTTACCACAATCAGCATCGGTTGCATCAGGTGAAACACTGAATGCGCCACTGGCGGGTAATATTTTTAAAGTAAAAGTAAAAGCAGGCCAAGCCGTAAACGAAGGCGATGTGGTTGTTATTATGGAAGCGATGAAAATGGAAACCGAGGTTCGTGCAATGCACTCAGGTACTGTGGCTGAGGTCTTAGTGTCTGAAGGTGATGCTGTGACAACGGGCGATGCAATTATAGCGATGGCGTAGGAGTAGCTTTTATGGAAGGTCTTTTAAACCTTTGGCATGCTACCGGCATTGCTAACTTTACGTTTCCTGGCTTAATAATGATTGCGGTAGGGTGTTTGTTGTTGTTTTTAGCCATTGCTAAAAACTTTGAACCCCTATTACTGCTGCCGATTGGCTTTGGCGCAATACTGACTAATATTCCGGTTGCTGGGCTTTCTGACCCAGGTGGTTTGCTTTATTACGTGTACTACGTAGGTATTGATACGGGGATCTTCCCTTTATTAATTTTTATGGGAGTAGGGGCGCTAACCGATTTTAGTGCGCTTATTGCCAACCCGCGTATGTTATTACTGGGTGCAGCCGCGCAGTTTGGTATTTTTGCCACCTTGTTTGGGGCAATTTTATTAAACTATGTACCTGGCTTTGAATTTAGCTTACAAGATGCCTCAGCCATTGCCATTATTGGTGGTGCCGATGGCCCTACAGCCATATTTTTAGCATCTAAGCTTGCCCCTGATTTACTAGGTGCCATTGCGGTTGCTGCTTATTCTTACATGGCGTTAGTGCCAATTATTCAGCCGCCTATTATGCGCGCATTAACTACACCTGATGAGCGTGCTATTAAAATGCCAGAGCTGCGCAAAGTATCTAAAAAAGAAAAAATAGTATTTCCTTTAATGGTACTGAGCTTAACCGCTATGTTTTTACCAGCGGCTATTCCCTTAGTAGGTATGTTCTGTTTAGGTAATTTAATGCGTGAGTCTGGTGTTGTAGATAGGCTTAGTAACAGTGCCCAAAACGAAATTATTAATATAACCACGATATTTTTAGGTTTGGCAGTGGGCTCTAAACTAGCGGCTGATCAGTTTTTAACTGTAGAAACCATTGGTATTTTGGTGCTCGGTGCGCTGGCATTTGCTATTGGTACAGCATCGGGTGTGTTTATGGCAAAAGGCCTTAACAAGCTTTCTAAAACACCTATTAACCCTTTAATTGGTGCTGCGGGTGTATCGGCAGTACCGATGGCGGCGCGTGTAGTTAATAAAGTTGGGCTTGAGAATAACCCACATAACTTTTTACTTATGCATGCTATGGGGCCAAACGTAGCTGGGGTGCTAGGAAGTGCCGTAGCCGCAGGTATATTACTGGCGCTTGTTGGCTAGTATTTAGGATTTAATCCAACCGATTAGCGCAGTTTATTGCGCTTTTTTTATGCCTATAAAACTGTACGTATTAAAGTTTGTTTGCAGACGTGTTTTTGTTTACAGTGAGGGCTATGCACACTAATAAGGATAGTCATCATGCTTCACACCCCTTTGGCAAAATATTTACCTCATGTTAGTAGACTCGTTTTTGGCTGTATGGGCCTAGGCGGCGGTTGGAATAAAGACGCCATTACTAAGGCTCACTTAAAGCAAACTCACGAGTGTATTGATGCAGCCATAGCTGGCGGCATTAACTTTTTTGATCACGCCGATATTTATACCTTTGGCAAAGCCGAGCAGGTATTTGGCCAAGCACTAGCTGAGCGACCAGAGCTGCGCGAGCACATGTATATTCAATCTAAATGCGGTATACGTTTTGAAGATGATAAAGGCCCTAAGCGTTACGATTTTTCGGCCAAGTGGATTGAAGAGTCAGTTGAAGGTTCACTTAAACGTTTAAACACCGATTATCTTGATGTGCTTATGCTTCATCGCCCTGATCCGTTAATGGAAGTAGAAGAAATTGCACAAGTATTTAGCTGTCTTCAAGAAAGCGGCAAAGTACGTAATTTTGCCGTATCAAACATGCAGCAGCACCAAATGAACTTTTTACAACACGCCCTAGATATGCCAATTGTTGCTAACCAAATTGAAGCAAGTTTACAAAAACACCAATTTGTTGATGAAGGCGTTTATGCAGGTAATGCAGATGGAAAAGATCTTAACTTTACACCGGGCAGTGTAGAGTATTGCCGCCACTTTGATATTCAAATACAAAGCTGGGGAAGTTTATGCCAAGGGCTATACACAGGGGGCGATTTAACAAATGCATCGCAAGCCGATATAAATACCAGCATACTCGTAAATAAGCTTGCTGCACTTTACGATACAACGCCTGAGGCAATTGTTTTAGCTTGGTTATTACGCCACCCTGCATTAATACAGCCAATTATTGGCACAACGAACGTTGAGCGTATTGCAGCGTCATGCGGTGCGCTAAATGTTACGTTAAGTCGCGAACATTGGTATGCATTGTATGTAAGCGCCAAAGGCCATGAATTACCATAATTAAGGTTTAGGAATGAATATATTTGTTATTTTAATTTGCTTGTTTGTCGCTCTAGCGGTGCTGATACCTTTGCTTGAAAAGTACCAAGGAAAAATGGGATTGGATGGCGCAACCAAATACAGCAAATATATTTGGCCGCTGGTTATGGTTTCTTTAGTCGTACAGCTAATTTATGTATTAATAAACTAATAAACTAATAAAAACACAAAAAAGCCTTTGCAGGTTAACCCTGCAAAGGCTTTTTTAGTATCTATAACTTATACGTTACTTAAGTGCTAGCTGTAGTTCGCGATTGCGTTCAAGCTGTGCAATAAAGTTTTCGGCAATAGGTTTAAACTTAGCAAGTTCAGAGCGTGGTAATGGCTCAGACTTAGGTAACTTAACGGTTTTAGGATTACGGTGTACACCATTTACTAAAAATTCGTAGTGTAGGTGCGCGCCTGTTACACGGCCAGTAGAGCCCACGGTACCAATTTTGTCACCTTGTTTAACCTTTTGGCCTGTTTTAACAAGCTTTTTGTTAAGGTGTAAGTACTTAGTTACGTACTGTGTGCCATGGCTTATAAATACGTAGTTACCATTGTACTTACTGTAACCTGCTTTAATTACTTTACCGTTACCCGAGGCTACAACCGGAGTGCCTGTACGTGCTGCGTAATCAATACCACGGTGCGCTCTTACTTGCCCTGTTACTGGGTGTAAGCGACGTGGGTTAAAGCTCGAGCTAATATACTTAAAGTTTACTGGCGCACGTAAAAATGCTTTTTTCATGCTGCGCCCTTCAGGCGTATAAAAGCTGCCGTCGGTATGGCGAATAGCCGCATAACGCTGGCCTTGGTTTATAAATTCTGCCGCAATAATTTTACCAGTGCCAATAAACTCGCCATCAACATAATGCGACTCGTAAATTAGCCCAAACTGATCGCCCTTACGAATATCGTTGGCAAAATCCACATCCCAACCAAATATATCAGCAAAGTTCATTATTTGGCGCTCGCTTAAGCCTGCAGCAATTGCTGAGGTCCAAAAGCTGCTAGAAATTTCGCCACCGGCTGTTTTGCTCAGTGTTTCTATTTCTTTGCTATCTATTGATGTGTCGTAATTACCTTCGTCATTTAAGGTAACAAACAAAGTATCTGTTTTTGAAATAACATAACGAAGTTGAGCTAAATCACCGTTTTCTGCTGTTGCAAAACTAAGTATTTCACCTGGGTGAATTTTAGTTAGTTTGCGTGTTTCAGCATTGGTGTTAATTAGCTTGTGAAGCGTTTGCGCTGAAAAGCCAGCACGCTTGAAGATAATTGCTAAATTATCGCCGTTTTTAACTTGATGATCGACTAAGTCGTATTCTGGCAGCTTTTCTGCTGCTTCTAGCGAATTTAATTCAGTTAATTTTTCGTTGTCTTCAACTTTAACTTGTAACTCGTAACGCTTACCAATTTCTAGTGCATTTGCACTATTGTCTTTGGATGCAGTCGCTTTTTCTGAAGGAAGAAAGGCTAAGCCAACAATAGCAGAAACCAAACCTAGAATAAGCAATTTGTGTTTTTTGGGAAGCGTGTTAACCACGTGAACCATAACGTGCCTTTTCTGCTGTCGTGAAAATAAAATATATATTAATGCAGGATATACGTAATAAGGTACGAATACTAGTAAATAAAGCTAAAAGCCCCGCAAATGTTAGTAAAATGACAATTTATAGTTGTTTAAGTTTATCGATTTAAACTGATTCTAAAGTGCGCTAAAATCGGCGTTTAAACACCATTTCTAATTGCCTAACACAGTGAGACTAAGCTTATTGAGTTTAGTTGCATTATTCGCATAAAAAATTGTTTTAATTAGGTAGAAATTTGTTATGTTAGCAACATAAGTGCTTTTGGTTTAAATCTGTTTTAAACCCTTATGTAGCAAGTCATCTAGTTGCCCCTTCGTTGGCAGAATTTTGGAGTAATACACAGTGGATTTACAAACCGCTCTAGCAGAGATAAAACGCGGTGCAGAAGAGATATTAATTGAAGACGAATTAGTTGAAAAACTAAAGTCGGGCAAAAAGTTAAAAATTAAAGCCGGTTTCGATCCTACCGCGCCAGACTTACATTTAGGTCACACTGTACTAATTAATAAAATGAAAACCTTTCAAGATTTAGGTCATGAGGTTATTTTCTTAATTGGTGACTTTACCGGCATGATTGGCGATCCAACAGGCAAAAATGTAACACGTAAACCACTGACCCGTGAAGATGTACTTGCCAATGCTGAGACTTATAAAGAGCAAGTTTTTAAGATTTTAGACCCAGCTAAAACCACCGTTGCGTTTAATTCTTCGTGGATGGAAAACCTGGGCGCAGCAGGTATGATCAAACTTGCAGCTAATCAAACTGTAGCGCGTATGCTAGAGCGTGACGACTTTAAAAAGCGTTACGGTAGCGGCCAACCCATTGCAATTCACGAATTTTTATACCCACTCGTACAAGGTTGGGATTCGGTTGCACTTGAGTCAGACGTAGAGCTTGGTGGTACTGATCAGCGCTTTAACCTTTTAATGGGCCGCGAGCTTCAAAAAGTAGAAGGTCAAAAGCCTCAAACAGTATTAATGATGCCATTGCTTGAAGGCACTGACGGCGTTCAAAAAATGTCTAAGTCGCTTGGTAATTACATTGGTATTACTGATGCGCCAAACGATATGTTTGGTAAAGTAATGTCGATTAGCGACGTACTTATGTGGCGCTATTACGACTTACTAAGCAGCTTATCAATCGAAGAAATTGCAGCGCAAAAACAACGCGTAGAGCAGGGCACTAACCCGCGTGATATTAAGATTGAGCTGGCGAAAGAGTTAATTGCACGTTTTCACAGTGAAGAAGCTGCGCAAGCCGCACACGATGACTTTATCAAACGTTTTCAGAAAAAAGCGCTACCTGATGAAATCCCTGAGCTGACAATTACCATTGCAGAAGAAGGTATTTTAATTGCTAACTTACTTAAAGAAGCTAATTTAGTAGCCAGTACTTCTGAAGCAATGCGCATGATTAAGCAAGGTGCAGTAAAACTTAACGGTGAAGATAAAATCACTGATACAAAACTTGAAGTAGCAAAAGGCACGACCGCTATTTACCAAGTAGGTAAACGTAAGTTTGCCAACATTACTGTTGCCTAAGCGCAGTTAAAACTAAAAAACCAGCTTAGGCTGGTTTTTTTGTGCGCGTATTTTGGCTGCTAAAAACCACTAAATCAGCTTTAATATCTCAATACTGATAATGACTAACAGCCAAAATGCACGCGCTTGATTTAATCTATTTATGATCACAGGGACGTCTTCGGCTTTTGGGAGTCGCTCGGTTCCAATTCGCATTTTATTAAAACGCTTACCAAAATAAACCGCAGGGCCGCCTAGCTGTACGCCAATAGAGGCGGAGCACACACTTAAAATCCACCCCGTATTTGTTTGATAAAAGTGTCTGCCATAGTGCTTTATATAATGCATACTTTGTTTACTGGCTTTGCTTGCGGCAATGGTTAATGCAAGTAAGCGTACGGGGATAAATTCGATTATAAACAAAAGTAGTTTAAGCGGTTTTAAAAAGTGGCTATTAGGTGAAATATCGGTGCGCCAAGCATGCTGCATTAAAGTCAGTAGCCGATACGCTAAAGCGGCAATCGGCCCAAGTAATAAAAATATAAATATAACGGTAAAGTAATTACGGGCAGTTCGTAAAATTAAGCTTTCAATTAAGGCTTTAATAATACCTGGCGCTGAGAGCTTATTGACCTCTCGGGCAAGCAGTGGCTTTACGAGTTCACGCGCGGTAGATTTTTGGTTTTGTTTTACTAACTTTGCAACACGCAGGGCTTTTTTTTCAATCGCTTTGCTTTCTAGGCACAAATATAAAATGAGGCCCGCGAGCAGCTCAGGATAAAAGGCAAATTCAAGCAGTAACACAATAATAATAAGAATAACGCTTAAAACTAGCGCACAGGCAAGAGTGGAGGCTAAATAAAGGTAACTTTTAGGCTCACTTGGTTTATAAACTCGTTTTCCTATAGCACTAAATATAGCGGTTAATACTGTATTAGGGTGATACCAGCTTTTTAACGGGAAAAAGCGCTCAGCAATGAGCGCCACAAAAAAGGCAATAAAGTCCAAATGGTTTTGAACAATATTGCTTAGCATTTACAGCGTAACTTTTGTTAGTTTTTCCAATAGTGCAACAACCATTTTTGATGAGTTGATTGATGCAGTCTCTAAGTATTCTTCAAACGATTGCGGCGACTCTTTACCGGCAATGTCAGACATAGAGCGAATAACCACAAATGGCGTATTAAGCGCAAAACACGTTTGTGCAATAGATGCGCCTTCCATTTCTACTGCAAGCATTGTAGGAAAGTCGCTGCGTGCTTTATCAATTCGCACTGGATCACACATAAATGAATCACCCGTACAAATTAAGCCTACTAAGGTTTTTACTTCGCTAATTTGCGCAATGGTTTGCTCGGCAGCTTCAACTAGTTTTGGGTGTGCGGCAAAGCCTGCTGGCATTTGTGGAACTTGGCCGATTTCGTAGCCAAAAGCGGTTACATCTACATCGTGATGGCGTACTTCTGAAGAGATAACAACATCGCCAACACTTAAAGAGGGATCAAAGCCACCGGCAGAACCTGTGTTAATAACACAGTCAGGATTGAAGTTATCAATTAATAACGTGGTTGCAATCGTTGATGCCACTTTACCAATACCCGATTGCACAAGTGTTACTGTATTACCCGCTAATTCGCCTGTGTAAAAGGTAAACCCTGCTTTAGTTAGCACTTGTGGATTTTGCATTGCTTCACGTAAAATTTTAACTTCTGGCTCCATTGCGCCAATAATACCAACATTCATAGTGTTTGATTCCTGAGTTTGAATACGTAGATTATACGTGAAGTTAGCAATAAAAAACAAAAAAGCGAGCTGTTTTACGGCTCGCTTTAAATACTTTTAGGAGAGTATTTAATTCTATTTTAAATTTCGGCTAACGCAGTGGTTTGGGCTTTAGCCTGAGAAGGTGACAATACCGCAGGTTTACTTACACGATTACGTGTTGGACGAGCCGATTGCACCGCTGCAGGTTTGCCTAATTTAAACATAATTGCATCGCGCACCTCAGAAGGGCGGTAGCCTGATTTTACTTTCATACGAATATGTGGAATGCCAGCGGATTCTAAAGCGCCGTTTACAAACCAGTCGCGCTGCGCTTTGTGGCCATCTTTATTGGCGTTGTTAACCAAATCAACCGCAGCCACTATCGTCATTTTTTCTTTATCTACCAGCACAAAATCGAGTTGCTTATTTTTAGCTTTAGCTAAAGCTGCACGTTTTGATTTAGCTGAGAGGCCTTGCTTGCAGTCGATTACATCGATGAGTTTGACGCGGCTCACAATTTTGTATTGATCGCCTACCGCACGCTCTAAAAGATTTAAAAATGCACCCTCAACCTGTGTAAACACGGTTTGTTTGCGGGTAAAAGGATAGGGATTGCCGCCATCATCACTAAATTTTGACGCAACCACAGAGGCCCCAACCACTAATACTAAAATTGATAATAAAGCGAATTCCATACGGTAACTCCATAACAACAAATTGACACTGCTCAAGTAAAGCAATTTACGTGCCTAAAAATTGGTTGTTATGGCTAATTACCGTATGTATTTATTATTAATGCAGCAGGGCTGCTAGGCTTTGTAACCGCCCTCAATTCCTTTAACGGCAATAGCGACTGCATCATGCGCATGGAGTGATTCGTAATGATTAATTTGCAGCCAGTAATCACTAAAGTTATCGTTTTCAAGAACCGCTTTAATTTTACGTGCAGCGTCTTCACAAAACATTAAATTTTGACCGTTAAGGCGGGCAAATTCTTGCTCATCTTCACGTTTTACTGCCGCTTGTACGGGGGTTTTTAGCTCAGCTTCTAATGTATCAATTAAATTTACAACGTCAAATTCACTAATTGTGTTGTCTAGCTTTACTTTAACGTTTGCAATTGAACGCTGTGAGTGAGGCGTTGCCACAATACCCTGCGTTGTACCTAGCCATGCTAAAACGTCTTTTTGATTAAGTGTTTCTTGGTTAAACTTTTCGCTAAAAGCATTTTGAATAAGTTGACGAGCAAGTGCTGCAGAGCATGGACAGGTTGATGAATAAGTAACATCAATGCTTAGCTCGTAGCTAATTACGCTATTTTCAATAGTGCTGGTTAGGGTAATTGGGTAGCTTTTCCAACCTGCTTTACCGCTTAATAACGATTTACGCCGCAGCGGTAACTCAAATTTAAACTCTATTTGGGCTTTGTCACTTAATCCTTCGTGGCTGGTGATAAAGGTATCGAGTGCTTGAGCTAAAGTTTGTGGGTTAACTTGTTGCTCTGTTGAGAGTAAATCAAGCGCTAAAAATAAACGCGACATATGAATGCCTTTAGCGCCTTCTTTATGCAAATTAACAAAGGCACGCGCTTTTGCGTTAACGGTAACGGGTGCTAAATCTTTCGATTCAAAAATAAATGGCAGTTCTATTTCGCCCATACCAACCCAGTCTAACTTACCTGTTTGTAAGGCGGGAGCCGTATCAGCTATATCGGGCATGTTGGTTTGCATGTGCGCTACTCGTTATTGGTCATAATAAAGCGCAGCATTTTACACTAAATAATTTATTGCTGAAATGATGAGTTTAACAAGTAGGCAAAAGTAAACATGAAAATTTTCTGTTTTTGTCGCACAACATGAATATAGCTAATAGAAAAATGCTAAAATCTGCTGCAAAATGCGTTTGACTATTAATAGGCACTTTTTATTTATGCCTAGTAACGAGATACACTGACCTATGACCGATTCTTCTTTGAGCCCTTGGGCTCGAGTACTTTCTAGTTTAATAACTCGCTTTGGCGAGTTAAAAACCGCGGCAATGTGCTACGCGCTTTTATTAGGCGTGTCGCTTATATTGTCGAGTATGTTTTATTATGTGGCACTGGGTGAGGTTAATTTAGTTGATATTTTAGCTGTGGTATTTTTTACTGCGGTTGTATCTCCCTTTATGATCAGTATTTTACTCAACTCGATTAGACAATTAGATGCCTCATACGCTTATTTAGACAGCGCCACAAAACAAGAAAAGCTGTTAAATCAAACATTAAAAGATAATATCAACCGCCTCAACATTGAAATAGATGAGCGAAAAATGGCCTTTCATGCCAAGCATCGCGCCATTGAAGAGCTTCGCCGCGAAATAGCAGAGCGTAAAAAAACACAACAAGAACTTGCTCAGCAAGGCATGCTCCTTCGCTCTATTGTCGACTCTTCCCCCGATTTATTTTATTACCGAGATAACAACGGCGTGTTTGCCGGCTGTAATAAAATGTTTGAAGAGGTTATGGGCAAAACCAGTGCTGAATTAATTGGTAAAACAGTGGAGCAAATTTTCCCAAGCTACTTTTTAGCAGAAGTACTCAGAACCGATAAGCAAGTAGAGCAAACGCATCAAGCGCTGACAATTGATGTTGAATATATGGTTAATGGTGAAAACCGTTGGTTTGAGCTGCGTAAATTACCGTTTATAAACGATCAAGGTGACTACATAGGTTTGCTTGCATTTGGCCGTGATATAACCAGCCGTAAAGAAGCAGCACAAGCGCTTGAAACAGCCTATAAGGATAAAGGTAAGTTTATAGCAACGCTTAGCCATGAGCTACGCACGCCATTAAATGGCATTGTAGGCTTAACCCGCATGCTACTTGATACAGAGCTTAATAAACAGCAACGCAGTTGGTGTAATACGGTGTTTTCGAGCGCTGAAACCTTAGGTAATATTTTTAACGATATTATAGATTTAGATAAAATAGACCGAGAGCAGTTAGATATAGCAACCGACTCTATTAACGTTTCAGACTTTATTAACGATGTAGTGAACTTTGCAGGTTTAATTGCTGAACAAAAAGAGCTTGAATTTTCAATTGAGCGAAATGGCACATTAGATGTTTATGCACTCCTAGACCCAACGCGTTTACGCCAAGTGGTATGGAACTTAATTAATAATGCCGTTAAGTTTACCCAGCATGGCGAGGTAAAACTCACATGTAGCCGAGAAGAGCGTAACGATGGACCGTGGCTTGAACTTAAAATATCAGACACAGGGCAGGGGATCCCAGAGGATCAACTCTCGCGCATATTTGATATGTACTACAAAGCCCCAGATTTAAGCGGTAAAAACGCGATTGGCTCAGGCATTGGTTTAGCCGTAACCAAAGCGTTGGTCAGTGCAATGAAAGGCACCATTTCGGTAACCAGTACAGAAGGTGAAGGCAGCTGCTTTACAGTACACATACCGCTTAGCTTATGTGTAGCGCCTACCGAACAAAGCTATGCCGGTAGAGGTTTATATATTTTACTTGTAGAGGATGTGCCATTAAATGCCGAAATTGCGACTAACCTGTTAGAGCAGCGCGGCCATGAAGTGATTTGGGCCGAAACAGGTGAAGATGCACTCTCGTTTGTAGAAACCGAAGACGAGCTAGATTTAGTACTACTTGATATGCAACTGCCCGATATAAATGGTGATGAGGTGGCAAGACAAATACGTGCCGATAGCCATTTTGATAAATTACCTATCGTTGCGCTTACAGCGAATGTACGTAGCGCCGAAGAAGACTTAGAAGGCATTTCGGTGCAAGGGGCGCTTGCTAAACCCATTAATACAATAAAGCTTGATAAAATGCTGGCTGATTTGTTTGATATTCAACAAAGTGAATCTGACAAGCCGCTGCTAACGGTAAGTAAAGAAGCGCTTGAGGGCATTAATGCAGGTGTGCTTGATGTTGAAACCATTGAAGACTTTGTAAATTCTATGGGGCTTGAAGTATTTAAGCGCAGCAGTGGTTTGTTTGAAAAACTAAACCCGCAATATCAGCAAGAGCTGCAAAGCGCGTTAAATGAAAACGACAGGGAAGAGTACAAATCGGTGGCGCATAAGCTTAAAGGTGCTGCGGGCTCTGTAGGATTAAACGACGTACAGTTACATGCTAAAAAGATGGAACACGGTGCGCTTGATGAATCAGATGAAGTACTAAAAGAATGGTTAGATACATTGGCAGATAAAATAAATGAAGGACAAATTGCCCTTCATTCGTTTTTACAATTATTAGAGTAAGCGGTTTACTCTAATTAAGCGTCGATTTTACCAATAAAGCGGTAACCTTCACCATGGATGGTGCTGATTAGCTCAGAAGTAGAATTATCACTTTCGAAGTGCTTACGAATACGACGAATCGTTACATCTACTGTACGGTCATTAGCGCGAAGCTCACGGCCAGTCATATGCTTAATAAGTTGCTCACGGCTAAAAATACGCCCTGGAGAATCAAGCATTAAACGCAGCGCTCTGTATTCACCTTTAGGTAAACGCTTAGCATCACCATTGGGTGACGTTAAACAACGGCTGTTTTCGTCAAGTTCCCAACCGTTAAATGTAATTACACCGTTGGTTTCTAGCACTGACTCTTCGCCGCCTAGCGCTGTACGGGTAATTAAGTTGCGAGCGCGTATAGTCAATTCACGAGGGTTAAAAGGTTTAGTGATGTAATCATCAGCACCAATTTCTAAACCTAAAATACGGTCTACATCGTTATCACGGCCGGTTAAAAAGATTAAACCGACTTTACGTTTTTGGCGTAATTCACGTGCTAAAATTAGCCCGTTTTTACCCGGTAGGTTGATGTCCATAACTACAAGATTGACGTCATCATTATTTGTAAGCTTGTCATGCATATCATCGCCATCAATGGCTTCAATAACTTTGTAACCTTCAGCTTCAAATAAACTCACGAGGTTTAGTCGAGTTACGTCTTCATCCTCTACGATTAGAATGACTGGCGTTTGCATTATTAATTAACCTTTTTGGAATATTTTATTTACAAAAAATCGAATCTTAACTAAATAATTCGATTACTAGAGATTATAGGATTATACCCAAATGTTAACAAGAAAAAACAAGTTGGATAAAAATAAAACAGTAGGGGTGTTCCAAACTAACCAAAAGGCATTGTGCAAAAACTACTGTTTAATGATATATAACGGATGCAGCTTTTTGAATTATGAAAACGAAGCCATTTCCTTTAATAATTGATACATCCACCAATCGCTTAAAGGTACTAAAAATAATCGCGCAAATTCAAAACGGAATTATATCATTTTATAACCTTTCATCAATGTATGTGATACTGCAAAAGCAATAAAGTTCAGAAATTGTATCGCTTAATTATTAGATCAAGTTAAATAATTAAACATGAAATATCACATGCTCTCTCTATAAGGTCATTAAATGGTAATTCAAGTAAAAAGCGTAAATAAATACTCTTTTTTTAAACACTTTTTATGGAATTGTAATAACAAAGCGTACGCCGGGTTTCGCATCTAGGTCATACAGTATATGCCCACCTAGTGCTTGGGTTACCAAGTTGTACACTAAGTGCATGCCTAAACCACTTGCCCCTTGGCCTCGCTTAGAGGTTACAAATGGGTCAAATATCCTGTTTTTGACATTTTTATCAACGCCTTGGCCGTTATCTGTGTAGATTATTTTTATTTGTGGGCCTGTTATTTCTATATCAAACTTAATTTCGTTATTTTCGCTATTGCTAAAACCATGAATGGCAGAGTTTAAAATAAGCTGTTGGAATATTTGTTGTAGTGGCTCAGATTTACTCTCAATGGTTAAATCACTCGGACAATTGATCACAACGTTAGGCTTTGACTTTATTAACTCTGATTGAATCGACATTAACACATCAGATATTAACCTATGGATGTTTACATGGGTTTTAATCCCATCATCTTGAATTACAGCTACCTTTTTAAAGTTAGAGATAAGGTCGGCCGCACGGTTTAGGTTTCTATAAATTAAATCAAGGTTTTCGATACCTTCGTCAATAAAGCGTTTTAATTGGTTAGAAGTTAGAGACTTATTATCAAAACTAAGCTGAATATCGGCAAGTTTATCGCGCAGCAAGGTTGAGCCAGTAATACCTAGGCCAATTGGGGTGTTAACCTCATGGGCTACGCCGGCTACCATTTGCCCTAAAGATGCCATTTTTTCGTTTTCTACTATTTGTTCTTGGTATTGGTGCATTCGCTCAAGGGTAGAAAGCAGCTCTTGGTTTGCTTCACGCAGGGCTATTGTTCTTTGGCTTACCTTTTCTTCTAAGCTCTGGTTGAGCTGTTTGATCTCTAGTTTGTCTTTTTCATGACGTTCTATTTGCTTACGGGTGCGAGTAAGCATGATATTTAAGCTGTTTGATAAGGCTGTAACCTCTTTTACGCTGGTGCTGGGTGCGCGTACGTCATAATTATGATTTTTTGATACGTCTTGTAGCAATACACTTAAGTGTTCAATAGGGTTAGCGATACTTTTTTGTGTTTTTATCGCTATAAAGTACACAAAAAACAAAATAAACAGAGTAAGGAAAATATCTATAATAATTTTTTGTTTTATAAATTCATCTAGGCTTTCTAAACTACCACGCATGTAAACGTAACCCACCACCTGCTCGTTATTAAGCACAGGTGTTATTAGCTCAATGTAGTTGTTGGTCACTCTTGGCTCGTTAAGCTCTTTAATGCTGTCTACGCGCAGCGGAACAGGTGGGGTTTTTTTAGCATTAAAGCTAATAAAAAATACAGGTTTACTCGATGTTTTCTCTATTGCGTAAATATGAATGTTTTTAACAAGGGGAATTTTATCAAACGACTTTAGGCGTTTTTCTTCTGTTTTTCTGTCGTCTTTTACCAATGAATCTGCGGCATCAAAAGCAACAATATCGGAAAGGATCACGAGCTTGTTTATGATCAGTTCCTTTTGTTCTTTTACACTCATATAAGTGGAAATTGAAACCGATAAAGTTAAACAAATAGCAGTGATAAGCATGATGGTGTTGATCAGCGCTTTTCGAATACTTTTTTGATGTACTTTTTTTGGCATTATTGCTGCATCGCCTAAGCATGAATATTTATATTTAGAACTTTAGTTTAGCAAAAACCATAGAAAGTGAAGGGAAATAGTGAAATTAATTCTGATATTTATTCGAAAGTTAGGCTAAGTATTAATTACACTTAGCCTAACTAAGTATAATTAGTTAGCTACTGTAAACGGCAAATTTGTTATTTTTGTACACAGTGTGGAAGCTACCAAACTGCGCCTCTAAAATTGGCGGGTATTTTAAAAAGCTATTAGCCACTATGCTTAGCTTTCCTACCTTGGTTAAGTGCTGCTTAGCATTTGATAAAAATGCTTCAGCAATTGTGTAGTCGGTCGCTATGCCAGTATGAAAAGGCGGGTTACTAACTATTAAATCAAACTTGCCGCTAATACTTTTTAAGCCATCACTTAAAATGGTACCGCCTTTAATATTATTAAGCTTTAATGTTTGCTCAGTAGCATAAGTTGCAAGTGCGCTCACATCGCTGCAAGTAAAAGTCAGTGCTGGGTTTTTAATACCTAAAAAAGTGGCTATTAAGCCCGCACCACAGCCAAAATCCAGTACATTACCTTGTTTAGTGGTCGGGGCATTTTCTAGTAGCATTTTTGTGCCAGCATCTAAAGCGCCGTGGTTAAATACACCCGGAACACTGATAGCATCAAACTCTACTCCTGCTACATTTACTCTAAACGTTTTATGGTAGCGGCTAATCTCAAAGGTTGGGTTGTTCTCTAGTTGCTCAAATGAAAACAAAATACAATGCTTAGCAGAGTCAATTTTATTACTGTACTGCGCTTTGCCCGCGAGCTGCTTTTCTATCGATTTAACGCCACTTTTATTTTCGCCTACCACAAGTAGCTGTGCTTTTTCGTTAATAACGGCGCGAATATTATCAAGTGCCATTAATACTTCAGGCTTTGATTTTGGGTAGTAAAGAATGACTAAATCGTAATCGTTGGCGGCCATTTCATGGTTAACACACACGTTTATGCCATTTATTTTTTTAGCAAATTCCCCATTAGCATGGTTATAACTAAATGCGGTGATGGCACTTTGAGGATTTAACTGCTTTAGCTCTGCTAAAAAGCCATCTTGAACAAAGTTGACCACCAAGATAGATTTTCCCACTAGTTCTTCGCTATTACGAAGTAACAGTAAACTTGGGTTGGTTAATACGCTCATAAATGGCTTTGCCTTACAAATTATTGATTAGTAAATTAGTGTAATTATTTTGTGCGCTCAAACATTAAGTCCCATACGCCGTGACCTAAACGGTGGCCGCGCTGTTCAAACTTAGTTAGCGGGCGCGAATCAGGGCGAGGCACGTAGTCGTTGGTAGATGACTGATTTTTATAGCCTGGCGCTGCTTGCATAACTTCTAGCATGTGCTCGGCGTAGTTTTCCCAGTCAGTAGCCATATGAAAAACACCGCCAATTTTTAATTTTGTACGCAGTTTTTCAGCAAATTCTGTTTGCACTATACGGCGTTTATGATGACGCTTTTTATGCCATGGATCAGGGAAGAATAACTGCAGCGTTGTTAAGCTTTCATCTGCAAGGCAGTCAGCGAGTACTTCTACCGCATCGTGTTCAAATACACGTAAATTAGTAACACCGGCCTCATCTGCATCCATTAAACATGCGCCAACGCCTGGGCGATGTACTTCAATACCAATAAAGTTTAGGTGCGGTGCATTTTTCGCCATTTCAACTAATGACTTGCCCATACCAAAACCAATTTCTAATACTACATCATTGTTATTGCCAAATACTTGGGCTAAGTCGAGTAGGCCGTTTTTATGCTCAAGCCCCATAGTTGGCCAGCATTTTTCAATTGCGGCAGCTTGGCCTTTAGTTAAGCGGCCTTCGCGTTTTACAAAACTGCGAATTGTGCGGATATATTTACCTTCTTGCTTAGCTTGCTCAAGGTTGTTGTTACTTGATTCACTCATATTATTGGCCTGACAAAAACAATGTGTTTAAAAATGGTTGCGTATTATCCCTGACCACGCAGCTAATCACAAGTATTAGCGTGTTATAGCGCCTTCATAGCTTGATCTTTTTATTAACTGCAATAGACTGAGCCGCTATTGAGCATGAGTAAAAGTAGTATATGTTGGATTTAAATAAACAGCAGTCAGACAAATTTGCTAACCAAGTGGTTCAGTGGTATCACCTTCATGGGCGTAAAACATTGCCTTGGCAACTAGGTAAAACACCTTATAAAGTGTGGGTGTCAGAAGTAATGTTACAGCAAACGCAAGTTGTTACGGTTATTCCATACTTTGAAAAGTTTATGGCAAGCTTCCCTGATATCATAGCTTTAGCAAATGCAGATGAAGATTTAGTGCTGCATCATTGGACTGGCTTAGGTTACTACGCACGGGCACGTAACTTACATAAAACGGCCAAAATAGTGCGAGATAAATACCAAGGTAAATTTCCAACTACACTTGAAGAAGTCATGGATTTACCCGGAATAGGGCGCTCTACCGCAGGTGCGGTATTATCGCTGTCGCTTGGCCAGCACCACCCTATTTTAGATGGTAATGTTAAGCGAGTGCTTGCCCGTTATTTTATGGTTGAAGGATGGTATGGGGTAAAAAAAGTAGAAAACCAACTTTGGCATTTGTCTACCCAGTTAACCCCTAAAAACAATGTGACTGAGTTTAACCAAGCCATGATGGACTTGGGCGCCAGCCTTTGCTCTCGCAGTCGCTTTGACTGCCAAGCGTGCCCACTTAATAGCGATTGCGGTGCGTTTAATGCCGGTAAGGTTAAAGAGTTTCCTCATTCTAAACCTAAAAAAGCGGTTCCTAAAAAGAGTTGTCATCAGTTAATAATTCAACATAACGAGAAAGTTTTAATGGAAAAGCGCCCAAGCAGCGGTATTTGGGGCGGTCTGTTTGGCTTTTTTGAGTTCAACGAATACAGCGAAATGGTGTTATTTTTAAATCAGCAAGGCTTAAAAACTGAGCTGGAAGAGCTAACGCCTTTTACTCATGTGTTTTCGCATTTTGAGCTGACAATAAATCCACATGTGCTTAATATTAATAACGTACCGGATGTAGTAAACGATAAACAACTTGTGTGGTACCCACTCGATCAATCTATAGAGGTGGGTTTAGCCGCACCGACTAAAAAGTTGGTTAAACAAATGAGCCCAATAGGTTAAACTATTAGCATTTAGCGCTTAAGAGAGTCAATTATGGCACGTACAGTATTTTGTCAAAAGTTACAAAAAGAAGCCGAAGGGCTTGGATTTCAGTTATACCCTGGTGAACTAGGCGAGAAAATTTTTAATAATATTTCTAAAGAAGCATGGGGCCAGTGGCAGCATAAGCAAACTATGCTAATTAACGAAAAGCATTTAAATATGATGGACCCAGAGCACCGTACGTTTTTAGAAGAGCAAATGGTTGGCTTTTTGTTTGAAGACAAAGACGTAGAAATTGAAGGTTATCGACCTCCTGAAAAGTAATTTTTAGGCATAAAAAAAAGGGCTATATAGCCCTTTTTTTATAGCTATATTTTATAGCGTTTCTTCATCAGTATTCGCTGAGCGCACTTGTTCTTTTAAAAACTGCGCAGCTTTAGAGTATTCAATTTCAAGGGTATCTCTTTGCGCTATTAGCTCATCAGTATCAAGCTCAGTATTTCGACACTTCTCTTCAAACTCTTCTGCACATTGCGCAACGGCCTCTGCACCAATAGTTTTAGAGATAGCCTTGAGCTGATGACAAGCACTGCTTATCTCGTCTCTGTCATTAACCATAACGCCGGAATTAATGCTTTTAATTAGGCTTTGGCTTTGCTCTAAAAACATTTTGAAAAAGCGTAATTGTTTGGCTTCGTCGCCGTTTACATAAGTAGATACTGCGTCCATATTAATAGGCATGGCAGGCTTTTGATGAATGACAACAGTTTGGTCTTTATTATGCTTATCATACCAATGCTTTAAGGTATCTTCTAAGGCATTAAGCTCTATAGGCTTAGTAATAAAGTCATTAATACCTACCGCCAAGCAACGCTCTTTTTCACCTTTGAGCGCATTGGCAGTAACCGCAATAATATAAGGCTGAGCGTCTATAGAGTCTAACAGCTCGGCTTCATCACGAATTTTTTCAACCATATCGTAACCTGACATTTTTGGCATATGTAAGTCGGTTAATATGAGCGAGTAATTGTTTTGACGCCACATATCTAAACCTTCTTCACCGTTATTTGCTACTTCAACGCCATAGCCTAGTATATGCAGTTGGTCGGTTAAAACTTGCTGGTTTAGTAGGTTATCTTCTACTAATAAAATGAGTTTATTTGCATCGCGTGCTTGTTCAACATTTAAATAATTGTTGAGTGTTTTTGTTTTTTTAATTTGTTTAGGTTGATGCAAGCCTGCTGCTACCAATATCGACATCATAAAGTTAGATTTACACAGCGGTGAGGCATTAATATAAAATACATTTTTATGGTTTATAGCGGCTTCATCAAGCTTACTTAATACCACCACTTGTTGATTATTATCTTCAAGTGAGTAAATAAGACGACGCAGTAAAGAGTTCACTTTTTCCATATCATCTATGCCATCGACAACCCAGATAATGTCGTGCTGCTCTTGTTGAGCTTCTATTTCTTGCTGGTTGTGCACGTAGGTAATTTTAGCGCCCATAAACGATAAATAGCGGTACATTGCTTTTTCGCGCTCTAAATGATTGCTCACTACCACTACATGTTTGCCATTGAGCGCATTTTTATGTGCGTACTTAATTTTTCCCGAGGTACCAAATGGAAGCTCAACGGTAAATTCGCTACCAATGCCTGCATGGCTAGTTACATTAATAGTACCGAGCATAAGCTCGGTTAAACTTTTACAAATAGAAAGCCCTAAACCAGTGCCGCCGTATTCACGGGTAATTGAGTTTTCGGCTTGCACAAACGGGTTAAATATTTCTCGCAGTTGCGCTTGGGTCATGCCCTTGCCGTTATCGGTTACGCAAAAACGCAGCGTAAAATGATCCGCCGTATTATGGGCCACTTCTACCGATATTTTTACGTGCCCTTGGCGTTTGTCATCAGTACTGGTGAACTTAATTGCATTACTACAAAGGTTATACAGTACTTGGCGAACCCGTATTGTATCGCCAGTTAAATTAGTTGGAATATCTGGCGCAATAGAAAGCTCTAAATCTAATTTGCGCTTTTTAGCAACAGATGAAAGCACGCGAGCCACTTCTTCAATCGTATCAGTAACTGAAAAAGGCGTAGGGTCAATATTTAGCTTACCCGCTTCAATTTTAGAGAAGTCTAAAATATCATCCAAAATACTTAATAGTGAAAACGCTGACTCACGGATAATAGTACTTAAACGATGCTGCGCGCCATCAAGCTCTGTTTGTCTTAATAAATCTATAGTGCCAATAACGCCGTTCATAGGGGTGCGAATTTCATGGCTCATAGTGGCTAAAAAGGTCGTTTTAGTTTCGCTAGCGCGTTGTGCTTTTAATGTCGCTTGCTCTAATGCAATTGTTCTTTGTTGTACTTCGCTCTCAAGGCCAGTTTGTAATTTTTGAAGCTCTTTTTGCGCAGCCTCTTTTTCAGACATTACTGAGTTAACTTTATCTAGCAGCAAGTTAATGTTTTTAGCTACGCCAGATAAGCCTAAGTCTAGTTTTTCACTTACTTTACTGTCGTAATTGCCATTTTCGGTAATCGCTTGAAGTTCTTCATTTAATAAATGGCTACTTTTACGCAAGCGAGTATTTATGTAGGTATTAAATAGTAGGGCTAATGCAAATAAGGCAAACACGCTTACAATTGCAATAATATAGGCTATTACTTGCGAGTCTTGCTGCGTTAAAGGCGGTGCTGGTAACTGCTGTTTTATTATTAGCTCACCAATAGGCTGGTCGTTCAAAAGCAATATATGGTGCAATACACCTTGCTCAGTTAAATGCTCATTTACTTTTTTAGACTCGATAGCGGGTTTAGTGCTGCTATATACAAGTTGGGTTTCTGATGTGGCATTAAAGCGATAGAGCGTATATTCAAACTCATCATCTAATACTGAAGTAAGCTCAAGTAGCTGGCGAACCTTGCCTTGCCCATACATAGTAAGTGCATCTACCATTGGTAAATCAAGTTGCTGTGCTAGCTGCGTAATACTTACTTTTTGTTTGGCTGCTGGTGCAGGTTGTGTGTTTTGCGAGTAAAACGCAAAGGCAACAATAGCAAGCGCTGTTACTGCAATATTAATTATTAAAAAAAGCGGCAGTAAGCCTTTCACCGGCGAAGAGAATTTACTCTGCATTGATTGTTCCCATTGGTATTTGTTTGTACGATAAGCCCTTATCGTATTTTCACAGTAATCGTATCATTTACGTAAAATAATTCACTACGTTTTTAGTCTGGTTTAATTGATTAAATTAAGGTTTTTTGTGAGTTTTTGTTGGATAAATAAACATTAGTATATAAAAACACGCTTTGTTGTGTGAAAACCGTTCAAACAGTTATAAAGAGTAAAAAAAAAGTTGACTTGTAAGGGCAAAACTCGTTTAATACGCCGCACGCCCAGATGGCTCAGTCGATAGCGCTGAGCGGGAATTGCATTAAAAATCATTTATGATTTTTAATTAGCACTGTTAAAGTGCCTCGATAGCTCAGTTGGTAGAGCAGAGTGAAAATCCTCGTGTCCCTGGTTCGATTCCGGGTCGAGGCACCATTTATATTAAAGCCCTGCATACACATGCAGGGCTTTTTTTTGCTTAAAATTTATTATGGACAAAATAGTCCATATTAATTGGGTATATCCTCTCTTTTTCTCCCTTGTTTGCATGCGCATAATTACCTCATCAAAAGGTTAGGTGCTGTTATTACTCACTCCATTTACTCACTCAATATGATTGATTTAAGTAATAAAGTGCAGGGTACCTTTAGCCCTAATAATGCCAATCCGTAATAATACTTAATCATTTTTCGGGGCTAAACGTGTCGCTACCGGCGTTAAAAATTCTTATTTATAACAACTAAATAGCGAATTTTTTGCCTAGCTATCAACATGATTTTCGAGCCTCAAAATAGATCACTTGATTAAGCGTATTGGTATCAGTAATTTAAAGCTGGAGCTAATTATGATCACGCAAATTGTTAAGTTTGATATTAAAGACGAGCACGTCGCACAATTTAAAGCGCTACTAGAAGAAGACAAGCAAGGCGCTAAAGCCGAAACAGGTCTTATAGAGATGCGTTTATATCAGGATAAAAACGAGCCAGGCGTCTTTTTTGCTTATGAGCGTTTTGAAGATCAAAATGCAGTTGATTACCATGGCGCACAAGATTACACACAAACGTTATTAAATACGTTGCCTGAAATCAGCCAATCGGCGCCACAGGTCATGTTATTAGAAAATACAGTGCCAGCTCCGCTGCATGAGCGTAATACAAAAGTTGTTAACCCTGAAGATGATATATGTATTGTGTTTTTTATTTTTAAGATTAAGCCAAGTTTTAAAAATAAAGTCATTGAGCGTTTCGCAACTCATGTAACGCAAACGCGCAGCCAGGAGCCTGGTAACTTAGTGTTTGATTTATATAGTATTGAAAATAACGACGATACATTAGTTGTTTATGAACATTGGCGCAGTGAATCTGCGTTGTGGGATATTCACTTTAAACAGCCGTACGCAGTAAAAACAAGCGAATTATTAGCGCAAGCAGTTGTTGGCGATATGCAGCAATATATGAGCTTCGTTAAAGAAATTTAAAGGCTTGTGTTTAACAGCGTTACTTACCCCGTTTAGCAAATAGTGTATTACACGCTATTTGCTTTTTTGTATAAATACCCTCCAAATTCCCTGCCGGTTTTTATAATAACTGACTATTATGTTAATTCATCGCAACGTATGTAATGTTATGTAAAGTAAGTTGAGCAAAATTTGCCAAAGTGCTTGAATTACATTCATAAATGGCAGTAATTTAGGTTAACTATGATTTGGCAAACTAAGCCAACTTTATTGGCTCTTAGCTTGGTATTGTTGAGCGGTTGTGCGGGTACGCTAAACCCTCAGCAGCGCGAGCAAGCACCCAGCGACATTGCAGCGACATGGCAACATGGTTTAGCACAAAATGCACTTGCAGTAGATCAGCAATGGCTGCAAACCTTAGAAAACCCTTATATTGAAAACCTTGTTAATAAAGCACTTAATAATAATCAGGCTTTGCTGCAAAGTGCCTACGATGTACAAATACAAAAGCAGCAATTAATAATTTCAGGCTCTGCGCTTTGGCCCGATCTTGATTTATCTGCGCAAACTAGGCGCAGTAAAGACAATAGACCTGTAAGTTATGATAATGCCAGCTCTGTCACGCTAGAGCTAAGCTATGAAGTAGATGTGTGGGGTAAGTTATCTGATGCTAAACGCCAAGCAAACCTAAACTACTTAGCGCAACAAGCTAGTTTTGAGCAAGCTAAGCAGCAATTGGTGGCTGATGTTGTCACCGGCTGGTTTGATTTAGTAACCGCCCAGCAGTTACTCGATTTATATAAACGTCGAGAAGAAAACGCACAGCAAAACTTAGATATTATTGAATCGGGCTACCGCCAAGGTATTAATGAAGCACTCGATGTATATTTAGCCCGTAATGAGCTTAATAACGAGCGTACGCGTATTGCTAATCAACAAGCCACGCTTGTAAGCGCGTCGCGTTCTTTAGAGCGCTTATTAGGCGGCTACCCCAAAGGCGATATATCAGCAGAGGTTGAACTGCCAGTTTTTCTTTCGCCAATTAATACCGGTATCCCCTCTGAACTAATTACACGCAAGCCTCAATTGCGCTCAAGCTGGTACCAGTTATTAGCAAGCGATGCAGGCCTTGCCTATGCACATAAACAGCGTTTCCCTAGTTTAAACTTATCAGCAAGCGTGAGTGATAGCACCGATAGAGTGAGCGATTTATTCTCGCCATCAAGCTTAGCGTGGTCTTTATTAGGCAGTATTTCTGCGCCAATATTTAATGGTGGCCAGCTAAAAGCAAATGAAGAAGTAGCACGCTTAAATGCACAAAAACAAGAACAAGCATATTTAGATACCTTGTACGATGCATTCAGCGATGTTGAAAACGCAATTACTCAGCAGCAATCCTTGCAAGCCAGTTATAAAAGCACGCTAGAGGCGCAAGAAAACGCCCTTGCAGCAGAGCAACTGTCGTTTGAGCAGTACCAAAGCGGCTTAGTAACTTACACTACTGTGCTTGATGCCCAGTCGCGCTCTTTTGATGCGCAAAGCTCACTCATTGAAACAAAAAACCAGCTAATTGCTAACCGAATAAACCTATACGTTGCCCTTGGCGGCGATTTTAACGCCCCAACAAGCGAACCTAAGAGCAATAACGATGAAAACTAAATCAGCAAAACTTTTAATCCCAGCCGTAGTGGTGGTGGCCACCATTTTAATTGTTATGTTTATTAAGGGTAATCCACCTGAAGCAAAACGTTTTGGCTCACCTCCTAAAGCCACGGTGAGCGTATCGGTAAAAAAGATTGAGCCACAAGATTACTTAATTTTTATTGATAGCTACGGCACGGTAAAGCCGCGTACTCAAAGTTTGTTAGTTGCTCAAGCATCTGGGCAAATTAATAAAGTAAGTGATGATTTTAGAGAGGGCGGTTTTTTTGAAAAAGGCGATGTACTGCTACAGCTTGACGATAGAGATCATCAGGCTGAGGTTAAATCAGCGCAAGCAGCATTACTTACTGCAGAGCAAAGTTTGTTAGAAGAAAAAGCCCGCGGCCAACAAGCAATTACTGATTGGAAGCGTTTAGGCGGCTCATCGCAAGCGAGCAGCTTAGTACTTCGCGAGCCCCAACTAGCGGCTGCACAAGCACAAGTACTTTCAGCACAAGCCGCACTTGAAAAAGCACAGCTTGATTTAGAGCGCACCCAAATTACTGCGCCTTACGCTGGGCGTGTGCTTAGTCGTAATGTAGACCTTGGCCAAGTGGTAAGCGAAAACACAGAACTTGCAACTATTTATGCCATAGACAGCGTTGAAGTGCGCTTACCAATTAAAAATAAAGACCTTTCGTATATTAGTTTGCCAGAGCAATACAGAGATGGCAGTAAAAACCAAGCCGGCTCACTCGTTAAGTTTAAATCTGACTTAGTGGGCGAGCAAACATGGCAAGGGCAAATAATACGTACTGAAGGCGCTATCGATGAAGGTGCACAGCAATTGTATATTGTTGCGCAGATAAATGACCCTTACAAAGCCACGGCTAATAACCAATACCCAATTAAAATTGGGCAATACATTACTGCGCAAATTAGCGGTAAAACAGTGCCTGATGCGTTAATAATCCCTAATAGTACTATTTATCAAGGCAGCTACGTGTATGTGGTTGAAGAGGGGCTGCTAAAGCGTAAAAATATTACGCTTGCATGGCAAAATGCTACACAAGCTATGGTAAAAACAGGCCTCAATGCAGGCGATAAGTTAGTAATTACACCGCTTGGGCAAGTAAGTTCAGGCACAGCAGTAAGCATTTTAGGCGAAACCGATACGCAAAATATGCGAGCAAAAGGCCCAAATGGCGCAGGCAAAGGTAAGCGTCCATCGCGTGAGCAGCTAGAAAAAAAAGCGCAAGAAATGGGAATTAGTGTTGAAGGGCTAATACAAAAACGCCGCGCTGCACAAGGAGATAAGCCATGATTGCTTGGTTTACAAAAAACCATGTAGCAGCCAATTTATTGCTTATTACGTTACTGCTATCGGGTTTATTTAGTTTATCGAGTCAAATACCGCTTGAGGTGTTTCCATCGTTTGAAACAGATCGCATAAGTGTAAGCGTTACTTTGCGCGGCTCAACCCCTGAGGATGTAGAGCAAGGGGTTACCATTCGAATAGAAGAAGCCGTTCAAGATTTAGAAGGTATAGAGCAAATTTCTAGCCGCTCATCAGAGGGCTCTGCGTCGGTGACCATAGAAGTAGAAAGTGGCTACGACCCGCGCGAGTTATTAGCCGATATAAAAAGCCGTGTAGATGCTATAAACACTTTTCCGGCCGATGCTGAAAAGCCTATTGTGGCGCTTGCCGAACGAAAACGCGAAGTAATAGCTGTTACTGTAGCGAGCGATTACGGTGAAAAAGAAACCTTAGAATACGCCGAGCAAGTACGCGACGATATTTTACGCCTTCCTAATGTTACGCAGGTTGAGCTAAGTGGTGTACGCGATTACGAGCTCGCCATAGAAGTAAGTCAAGATACACTTCGCCAATACAACTTAACCCTTGCGCAAATATCTACCGCTGTGGCTAAGTCGAGCTCTGATATTTCGGCTGGTAATTTAAAAACAGAAGGGGGCGATGTACTTATAAGCTCAAAAGGGCAAGCTTACCGAAAAGATGAATTTGCTAACATTGTAGTTAAAAATCAAAGCGACGGTACAGTAATACGCTTAGGTGATATAGCAAGCATTAATGATGACTTTGAAGAGACCCCAGTACGTACACGCTTTAATGGTAAACAAGCCGCCTTTATAGATGTATACCGCATAGGGCCGCAAAGTGCGATAGATGTCGCAGATGATGTAAAAAACTACATAGAGTCCAAGCAAAGCTCCTTACCACAAGGTTTTGAATTAAGTTACTGGGATGACGACTCTCAAGTTGTAAAAAGCCGTATTGCTACGCTAACCAGCAGTGCCCTACAAGGGGGCATTTTAGTACTGGCTTTGCTAACCCTATTTTTACGCCCAGCCATCGCATTTTGGGTGTTTATTGGTATTCCGGTTTCGTTTATGGGCGCATTTATTGCGATGCCTATTTTTGGTGTAACCCTTAATATTATGAGCTTATTTGGCTTTATTTTAGTACTGGGTATTGTGGTGGATGACGCCATAGTAACGGGGGAGAACGTTTATACTCATTTAAAAACCGCAGAGTCGGGCGAACAAGCTGCCATTTTAGGCACGCAAGAAGTTGCAACACCAGTTACCTTTGGGGTACTAACAACCGTAGCGGCCTTTTTACCTTTAGCGTTTATTGAAGGCGCACGGGGTGCCTTATTTGCACAAATTCCGGTGGTGGTTATTCCGGTATTACTGTTCTCGTTAATTGAGTCTAAGTTTGTGCTGCCAGCTCATTTAAAGTACATAAAACTACGTAATCAAAAAACAAAATCATCAAAGCTTGAAGTACTTCAGCAGCGTTTTGCAGACGGATTTGAAAGCGCTATTTTAAAATACTATCAGCCTATTTTAGCTAAAGCATTGCGCTATAAATTAGCGACGGTGAGTTTGTTTGTTGGCGTGTTTTTTATAATTTTAACTTTAATAACTAGTGGTTGGACTAAGTTTGTATTTTTTCCGCGTATCCCAAGCGAAACCGTACGAGTAACATTAACCTTGCCAACAGGCACGCCGTTTGAAGTTACCAATAAGTATGTAATGGATATGTCGCAAAAAGCGCAGTTATTGCAAGACAAATACCGCGATGAAGATACCGGCGAAAGCGTTATATTAAATATTTTAGCCTCAACCGGTGGGCGTGGTGGCGTGTCTAACTCAGGCAGTGTGCGCTTTGAAATAACCCCTGCAGAGAGCCGCGACTCAGACATTGGCTCACGTGAGCTGGTAAGTGAGTGGCGCGATTTAATAGGGATTATTCCTGGCGCCGAAAGCGTAACCTTTAGGGCCGAAATAGGACGCAGCTCAGACCCTATAGATGTGCAGCTAAGTGGTACATCGCTCGATACGTTACAAAAAATTGCCGAAAGCGTTAAAGCGCGCTTAAGTACTTACCCAACCGTATTTGATATTGCCGATAGCATGTCTGATGGTAAAGAAGAGTTGCAAATAGAGCTTACTGAGCAAGGCTTTGCTTTAGGCTTAAACCGAGTTGATGTAGCAAACCAAGTACGTAACTCGTTTTTTGGCTCGCAGGTGCAGCGTATTCAACGCGGGCGTGACGATGTGCGCGTTATGGTACGCCTACCTATTGAAGAGCGCCGCTCTGTAGCCGACTTACAAAATATACTTATTACTACGCCTACGGGCGGCTCGGTGCCACTTTCTCATGTAGCCACATTAATAGCAGGGCAAAGCCCATCTACGATTAATCGAATAGACCGCTACCGCACACTTAACGTAACTGCCGACATAGAAAAAAGCAATACCAACATGACCGCGCTGCAAGCCGACCTAACTGAGTATTTAGATGAATTAATGCAGCAATACCCAGGTGTTGATTACAAGCTAGAAGGTGAAGCTAAAGAGCAAAGAGAGTCGTTTGGCTCGCTCGCTTGGGCATTGTTATTTGTATTTTTTATTATTTACTCACTATTAGCGATACCGCTTAAATCGTACATGCAGCCAATTATTGTAATGAGCGTTATTCCGTTTGGCATGATAGGCGCTGTAATAGGGCACTGGGTTATGGGGATGGAGTTAACCATTATGAGCTTACTTGGTATGTTGGCACTTATTGGTGTGGTGGTTAACGATTCACTTGTGTTGGTCGACTTTATTAATAAAAAACGCAGTGAAGGCGGCAAGATTATTGATGCGGTTAAACTTGCAGGGGCTGCACGTTTTCGCCCAGTAATGCTCACAAGTTTAACCACCTTTATTGGTTTAATGCCGCTACTATTTGAAAAGGCGACACAAGCACAGTTTTTAATTCCAATGGCAGTAAGCCTTGGCTTTGGTATTGTGTTTGCTACGTTTATTACGCTTATATTAGTGCCAGTAAACTATATGCTGATGGAGCGTTTTCAAAGCTGGTTTAGATAAATAACGAAATGTGTTCTAGGACTAAGCTGTGGTTGATTAATATCAATTGCAGCTTTTTTTTGCTAAAAATTTATAAAGGTAATAAAGGGTATTTAAAAACAGGGGAGTAGCAAAAAATGCAAAAACAGAAAAATAAGAAAAGTGTTCCCCAAGCGTGCGGTGTCCGGCGTCAGTCCTGAAACCAGAAGGTTTCAGGGCGGAAAGCTGCGGTCTACCGTAGGCTTCTCGGTACATGCCGAGCTTGCACAATAGTAGACGAACAGAAATCCTGGTATAAAATTTATCGGCTCAGGGACTTAACCAAACTCCGGCACCCCAGGGAACAAGTTCAGTATATAAGACATAATCCATTCCTTAAACCCCAAACGTAAAAAATTGAACCGTTCGAGCAGTTTTTGCCCGCTGGTAACTCGCTATTTACTTATCATGCTACTTTTTGAGCAGGATCATACAATTAATTGGAGTTGCTTTTTATCGAGTGGTAGCATTGCCTTAACTAGCAAAGCGAAGATATAAACATGAGCGACTTACCAGATTACCAAAAAGCCCAGCTGCTTTTAGAAAAAAACGAAATTTTTGTCTCACCGGCAGAAGCGCACGGCGTAATTAGTGGATTACTAGCGTGTGGTTTAAGTATTGATGACAAAGAATACTTAGGCCTATTAAGTGATGTATTTAATGATGGCCAAGCGTTTAGCAACGACCTAAAGCAGTTTTTTGGCACCATTTATAAGCAAGTGGTAGCAAGTTTTAACGATGAAGCTTTTGCGTTCGATTTATTTTTACCAAGCGATGATGAAACACTCATCGATCAAGCCAATGGTCTCGTATCATGGGTTGCAGGGTTTATGCTTGGATTTGGTTTAAAACAAAAAGATTACGGTAAGTTATCGGCAGATGTAAAAGAAGTTATTAGTGATTTTAGCGAAATTACACGCCTAGATACCATGTTTGACGAAACCGAAGAAGACAGCCAAGCCCTGCATGAAGTGATTGAATATGTACGTGTATCGGCATTGCTTTGTTTTGCCGAGCTTGGCAAAGAAAAAGCACCTAAAAAAACACTACATTAATCTAAATAAAGCGGGTTGTTAAAGCATGGTTGAAATACAAAAGTCAGAATTTAAAGCACGCCGTGAGCGTTTACTTGCGAAAATGGATGCAAATAGTGTGGCCATTATTCCTGCGGCCAGTGAAGTAACGCGTAGCCGCGATACTGAATATGCATTTAGACAAGACAGCGACTTTTTTTACTTAACCGGCTTTAACGAACCCGATGCCGTTTTAGTGCTGTGTAATAACAGCGATACGCCAAGTACGTTATTTTGTCTTGATAAAGATAAACTGGCCGAAATTTGGCACGGCCGCAGAATTGGCTTCGAAAAAGCTAAAAATGAGTACTTATTCGACGAAACTTACGCATTAAGTGAGCTAACTGAACAATTATTAGATTTGGTTAACGGTCAGCAGATTTTATTTTATGCACAAGGCGCTTACCCAAGTTTTGATACCAAAGTATTTACCTTGTTAAACACACTTCGCAGCGCGCCTAAAAAAGGCTATCAGGCACCGAGTACGATAAAAGATGTGCGTGCTCTTATTCACGAAATGCGCTTGTTTAAATCGCCAAGCGAAGTAAACATTATGCGTGAAGGCTGCGAAATAAGTGCCCGTGGGCATATGCGTGCAATGCGTTATTCACACCCTGGTGCTACAGAGTTTCAGCTAGAGGCAGAGCTGCATCATCATTATGCAATGAACGGAGCGCCGCATCCTGCGTACGGCACCATTGTTGGTAGTGGCGATAACGCTAATATTTTGCACTACACGCAAAATAGCGATGTGCTAAAAGATGGCGATCTAGTATTAATTGACTCAGGGTGTGAGTTACAAGGTTACGCTGCCGATATTACGCGTACCTTTGCGGTTAATGGCAAGTTTAGCGAACCTCAAGCTGCGCTTTATAACATTGTACTTAAAGCGCAAGAAGTGGCCTTTGAAGAAGTTAAACCCGGCGGCTTTATGTCGCATGCCAATAAACGTGCAATGGAAGTAATGACTCAAGGTTTACTTGATTTAGGTATTTTAACCGGCGACTTTGATGAGTTAATGGCAAAAGGTGCCTGTAAAGAATATTACATGCACGGCCTTGGCCACTGGTTAGGCCTTGATGTTCACGATGTAGGCGATTACAAACAAAACAACGTTGAGCGCGCATTTGAGCCAGGCATGGTTTTAACCATAGAGCCTGGGCTTTACATTAGTGAAGATTCAAACGCACCGCAGCAATATAAAGGCATTGGTATTCGTATCGAAGATAATTTACTTATTACTGAGTCAGGGCATGAAAACCTCACCCTGAGTGTGCCTAAAACCATAAACGATATAGAAGCACTTATGCAAAGTGCAAAAAGCGCATAAGCTTGGAGAAATAAAGTGGCTAAGCAGTTTGATGTCGTTGTTATTGGGGGCGGGCTTGCAGGGGCAAGTTGTGCGCTAAGCATTGCTAAAACAAACCCTTCACTCGCTATTGCGGTAGTAGAGGCAAACCAAGTAACGGGTGATTACCACCCAAGTTTTGACGACAGAAGTATTGCCCTTGCACAGCAGTCGGTTGAGTATTTACAGCAGTTAAATTTATTTGAGCCAAGTGCGCCATATACAGCAGCAATAAAAAAAGTAAGCGTGTCGGATCGTGGTCACTTTGGTAAAGCGCATATTAGTTGCGACGAGTTTGCTAAACCGTCATTAGGCTACGTGGTTGAGGTAAACCCGTTTGGCCGCGCACTGTATCAGCGTTTAACGCAAGCGAGTATTGCACTTTATTGCCCCGATAGCGTAAGCGCTATCAAGCAAAGCCTAAACAGTAATGAGGTTACTTTACAAAGCGGCGAGCAACTTAATACTAAGCTACTGGTTATTGCCGATGGTGCGCAATCTCCAACCCGTAACTTACTTGGTTTAGGCTTTAATACTCAGCCCTATGAACAAGGCGCTATTATAGCCAATGTTGAAGTAGCAGGCGGGCATAACAACCATGCGTATGAGCGCTTTACCGAGCACGGCCCGATGGCACTTTTACCAATGAGCAATAGCCGTTATTCGTTAGTGTGGTGCATGAAGCAACAGCACGTTGAGCAGCATACAGCCTTAAACGAAAATGATTTTTTAAACGCGCTGCAAAGTGCATTTGGTTATCGGGCAGGGCAATTTACAAAAGTGGGCACACGCACAAGCTACCCGCTAGTATATGGCCAAGCTGAATCATTAACAGCGCATCGTACGGTAGTCATTGGTAACGCTGCTCATGCTATTCATCCCATTGCAGGGCAGGGCTTTAATTTAGGCCTGCGTGATGTACAAGTACTTAGTAATTTAATTGCAACAAGTAAAAACGAGTTAGGCAGTTATGCGTTTACCCGTGAGTATTCACAAAAGCGTAGCAGCGATATAAATACCGTAATGAGTTTAACCGATGCACTGGTTAGGCTTTTTTCAAACTCGTCACGGGTATTAGCGCTTGGGCGCAGCATTGGGCTTTTCTCAATGGATTTATTTCCCGCATTAAAAGCACCGTTGGCCAAGCAGCTAATGGGGCAAGTTAAACAAGGTACACGTTTATGAAGCAAGCACAGGTTTGTATAGTGGGTGGTGGCTGCGTAGGCTTAACCCTCGCGTTAGGACTCGCTAAAGCCAATGTAAGTGTTGTGGTGCTAGACGCCGCGCCAAAGCAATTACCGCCAAGTGATGAATACGCCTTGCGGGTAAGTGCGCTGAGTATTGCAAGCCAAAACCTGTTTGAGCAATTAAACGTATGGCCACACATAATGGCAGAGCGAGCGTGTGCCTATACGCATATGGACGTACGCGACGCCGACAGCTTTGGTAAAATAACCTTTAATAACGAGCAACTTGAGCTTGAACACTTAGGCCATATAGTTGAAAACGATATTATTCGTTTTGCACTTATAAAAGAGCTAGAGCAACACCCCACTGCCACACTGATGTTTGATACTGAGTATCAACAAATACACCAAAGTGAGTCCGACGTATTTATAACCCTTAAAAGCGGTGAGCCTATTATTGCTAAGCTGCTGGTGGCGGCCGATGGCGCAAATTCGGCTATTCGTAAACAATTTAATATGGCGCTAAGCTTTAAAGATTACGACCATCATGCATTGGTTGCTACGGTTAAAACCAAAGAGCCACACGCAAACACCGCACGCCAAGTGTTTTTACCAACTGGGCCACTGGCATTTTTACCCCTTAGCGATGACAACACCCATTCTATTGTGTGGTCTACCAGCCCTAATCATTGCGATGAATTGCTAGCAATGGACGACACTACTTTTAATAAAGCTGTAATGGCAGCCATAGATGGCCAATGCGGGCTGTGTGAAGTGCAAAGTAAACGCGCAGCATTTCCACTTAAAATGCGCTACGCCCAGCAATGGGTAAGTGGCAAAGTGGTATTAATGGGTGATGCAGCGCACACCATTCACCCACTTGCAGGGCTTGGTATGAACCTAGGCCTAAAAGACGCCGCATATTTAATTGAGCTACTGACAAGTGATAGTAAAGAGTTTGCGAGTACCCGCACGCTTCGCGATTACGAGCGCACCCGCAAGCTCGACGCGCAAAAGCACATAGCCATGATGCAAGGGCTTAAAGAGTTATTTGAAGGTGCCAACCCGGTTAAAAAGCTGATACGTGGAGTCGGGCTGTCACTCGTTGATAACCTAGGCCCAATAAAACACCTATTCGCCAAAGAAGCGATAGGCAAATAACGTAGGTTGGGAAGAGCGAAGCGAAACCCAACGTATAAAGTAAAGTGGTTAGTTTTTAGCTATCAGCTATCAGTAAAGAAAAACCGATGTTTAGTTTAAACATCGGTTTTTTGTTTTTAAGTGGCTTTAAACAGATTAAAAGCTGCGCTTTTCACGCGAGCAAGCTCAGCGTCTACATGCAAAGTTTAACACTGAGCTTAATTTTACCTGTAGGCGTTTAGCTTGCTGACGCGACGAGCGTAGCTCGTAATTATCGTTAGTTAAAAAGCGCTTTGCGTTAAATCAGTTACAAATTGGCTTGGGCTTCCTTCACCATATCTTGTAGTGCATCAATTAACAGTGGATCGCGCGAATTTTGTTTAGCAAGTTTTAGTGCGTGTTTCATACTGGTAACAGCCTTCTTAAATTGTTTGTCAGCCGTGTACCCTTGCGATAACCGCATGTGGGAGTAAGCAGCATTAGGGTAATCACGAGTAAAGTGTTTAAGTGTAGTTATCGCTTTTTTAGTGTTATCAAACTTTTGCTGCCTGTGGGCAAACTCTACGTACACATCTTGTGGAATTTTAAGCTCAAATCCGTACTTATCGCTCAGTGCTTGGTAGTAACCTGTGATAAGTGATACATCGGCAAACTTTCCGTGCTCGTCAGTCACGTTAAATATTAGGTCACTAAATAAGTGAATTAGGCTATCGCTAAGGGCTGGCAGTATAGTGCCCATATGAGTAAAAGTAGGGTAATGCTTATATTCCCATTTTAGCTGTGTGGGCATTTGTTGTTCTAAATTTACTAACGTATTTAATGCGCCTGTATAAAAACGAGCGCCTTCACTCGCTACACTAATAAATAACTCTTGAGTGCCTTTAGGGTTTTTAGTGTATTTAATAATATTATTTTTTAACTCTTCATCACTCCACCAACTATTTGGGCTTATAGCTATGTAGTTGTTAAACAATTCAGGCTGGTTAACTAAAGTGTAAAGCGCTAACGTACCAGCGTTAGAGTGACCAATTAAGGTGTTGTAGCCGTTAGTTGAGTAATTGCTGTTTATATAGGGCATGAGCTCGTCAGACACAAATTTTAAAAAATTGTCGGTTTGTCCAGCATCGGGCCATTTATTTTTTACAAAGGTTTGAAACTCAGTTTTAGGCTCACCTTCTACTTTAGGTAAGTAATCACGCACGCGGTTTGTTGTATCAATACCAACAAGCATGGCATTAGGTATTTGCTCGTAATCAACTAAGGATTTAACTACACCAGAGGCTGTATGAAAGTGCTCTACACCATCAAGTAAATAAATAACATAAAGCGGCTGATCGTCTTTTACAGTGTCAGGTATGAAAATTCTGATAGGCCTGTCTTCGTTAAGTATTTTTGATTGTAAAATGACTTTTTTACCAACGGTTATGTCGGTTGTAGCAGTGTCTGCGTAGCTTAAAAAAGAGGTACTAAAAGTAAGTGCAAATACAAATGATAGTAAGAGCTTCATAAATATCCTTATTAAATAATGTGTTGCTTAATAATTGCATGGCTTTAGGTTTGAGTAAATGTTTATATTTTAGGCGCAAATGGAGGGGGGAAGTAATTAAAAGCTGCGCTTTTTACGCAAGCAAACTTTGCGTTTACACACAAACCCAACGCACTTATCGTAATTCTGCTTGTTGATGTAAAGCGAATGCATATTAATATGACCCTGATAGCTGATTGATCTGACTCCATAAAAGTAGACACCTATTTAGGAGTCAGTTCTCAT
>NZ_LKBC01000018.1:0-57874 GCF_001400005.1 Pseudoalteromonas sp. P1-30 | reverse complement strand
GAGTGCCCACACAGATGATTGCTTTATATTGTTAAAGAACGTTGCGACCTTGTCGCTAGGGATGCGTATAATACATCCTTTATTTTGCGAGTCAACACTTAATTTTAAACTTTCTTTTTAGAAGATTTAAAACCAAAGTTTTACTTAACTCTGTGAGTAGTTCATGCCTCGCTATGCGTTGGCGTTCCCCGTCTCAGTGGGGTCGCATTATAGGGAGAACAGATTTTTACGCAAGCACTTTTTTAAAGAAAAACCAAAAAAAAGCACTGTTCGGTCAATATGTGAACTAAACCCTCTATAACTGGTAGTTTTATAATCAAAACAGGCCTTTTCTGGCCTATATTTAAGTGTTGCTGTTACACTCAAGCGACTATAACTGGTATTTAAAAGGTATATATATGGCTATCCGTTCTTATAAAGATGTGACTCCCTCTTTTAATTCGTCTGTTTATGTTGATGAGTCGTCTGTTTTGGTAGGAGATATTACGATTGGTGACCACTGTAGCGTATGGCCTTTAGTGGCAGCGCGAGGAGATGTTAACTATATACGTATTGGTGAACGTACAAATATACAAGACGGTAGTGTTCTTCATTTATCACGCGCGACTAAAAGTAACCCAGATGGTTACCCACTTATTATTGGTGATGATGTGACAGTAGGACACAAGGTGATGCTGCATGGATGTACGCTTGGAAATCGTATACTTGTCGGTATGGGCGCTATTGTAATGGATAATGTAATAGTAGAGGACGACGTTATTATTGGTGGGGGGTCATTAGTACCGCCAAATAAACGATTGGAGTCTGGTTATTTATATGTTGGTAGTCCAGTAAAGCAAGCCCGCCCATTAACAGAGCAAGAGCTTGCCTTTTTAAAAGTATCGGCAGATAACTATGTGCAATTAAAAGACGAGTATTTAGCAGAGATCAACTAGATTCACTTCTATCTGCCCTGCCGAGTTATAACTTTCATCTTCTATAAGTTGCTCGGCACATTCTTCGTAATCAAATCGGTATTTATCAAAATGCTGCGTTGCATGGCTTTCATCTTGAAGCCCTAGCTTTCGTAAATCTATAATACACTCCACCAGCATCCCTGTTACTTGTGCGAAAAAGACTAGTTGGTGGGAAGGTTCTCTAAACTCGAGTCTATCTATAAACTGTATGGCTTGATTCATTTAAGCATGCCTTGTTTTAGTGCTTTAACAACAGGAAGTATGGCGGGCATTTTATTACGCCATACATAATATGACTGTGCGGCTTGGCCTACTAACATACCACTGCCATCTAACAGCTTAGCGTGGTTATTATGCTCTGCAACCCAGTTCATAAATACGGTATTTTGCTGGGAGTAAAACATATCGTATGCCACTGCGCACTGACTTAGGTGTTTTTCGTCAAGTGCTGGTAACTCGTTGTTCATACTGCTAGAGGTAGAATTTACGATAAGTGAGTAATTGCTTACTGGTAATGTATCAAACCCATAGCCTGTTACCTTGCCATATTCAGCAAATAGTTGCGCTAAGTCTTGCGCTTTTTTTGCCGTGCGATTAACAATCGTTATTTCAGCTGGATTATGCTCAAGTAGCGGTAGTATCACCCCTCTTGCTGCACCACCAGCACCAATAATTAAAATACGCTTATTGGTAATTGTCACTTCATTGGCAAGTAAATCATTAACAAAGCCCACGCCATCGGTGTTATCGCCTAACAAAGTGCCATCATCGCGTTTTTTAAGTGTATTAACTGCACCAACAATTTTAGCAAGTGGGGTGAGCTCATCAGCCATGGCATACGCTTGCTCCTTAAATGGCATAGTAACATTGGCACCTATTCCGCCTTGCTCAAAAAAGGTGGTTACTGTTTTTTCAAAGTGATCGATAGGTGCTAATATTGCGCGGTAGTCGATTTGCTCACCCAAAGATACAGCAAATTGTTTATGTATCGCGGGGGATTTTGAATGTTTGATTGGATTTCCAAAAACCGCATATTTGTCCATTTTAAAGCAACCTCTTTGCAGCTATACACTGCCTATTAACGATGATAAGTAATATGATTAAACGACTTTTTTCAAAATCTAAACCAGCTCCTGAGCAACCAGCGCCCACTCCTGAGAAAACACCCTATGAAATTATTGGTGGAGAAGCGGGTACCCGTGCTATTGCTAATAGATTCTACGACATAATGGCCAGCGATGAATACGCCAAACCATTATATGATATGCATCCTCTGCCATTAGATAGAATTCGCCAAGTGTTTTTTGAATTTTTATCAGGTTGGTTAGGCGGCCCTAACCTATTTACTGAAAAACATGGCCAACCTATGCTGCGCAAACGCCATATGCCTTTTACTATAAATAAAGACCTGCGCGATCAGTGGATGTATTGCATGAATAAAACGCTCGATATAGAAGTAGACAACCCCCTACTGCGCGAAGGGTTAAAGCAGTCTTTTGGACAACTTGCCACCCATATGATTAATGAGCACTAATTGTAACTACTTAGCAAAAAGGCGCTGTTAAGCGCCTTTTGTTAGGGTTTGTTGAGCTTTGCGGATTAAACAGCCCCTATCTTAATTTAATATTTATAACTGCCACTCTCTGGCTATCAAATCAGTAGGTTTAGTGCTTAGCCACTCTTGTGGACGTAAATAGTATTGATACAAATTAGCCTCTGCGCTGTCGGGCGCGGGCTTATAATTGTATTCCCAACGCGCCAGTGGCGGCATCGACATTAATATAGACTCTGTGCGCCCACCGCTTTGTAAGCCAAATAGAGTACCTCTATCCCACACAAGGTTAAATTCTACGTAACGACCGCGGCGATACAATTGAAAGTCGCGCTGCTGTTGCGTGTATTCGTCATTTTTACGACGCTCAATAATAGGTAAGTACGCATCTAAAAAGCCATTACCAACCGATTGCATAAATGCAAAGCTCTGCTCAAACCCTAGCTCGTTTAAGTCATCAAAAAATAAGCCGCCTACACCGCGTGTTTCGTCGCGATGTTTTAGGTAAAAATATTCATCACACCACGTTTTGTATTTTGGATACACTTGTTCACCAAATGGTGCACAAATGTCGTGTGCGACTTGGTGCCAATGCTGTACATCTTCAAAAACGGGGTAAAAAGGCGTTAAGTCAAACCCTCCGCCAAACCACCAAATAGGCTCTTCGCCTTCTTTTTCGGCTATAAAAAAGCGTACATTGGCATGACTTGTAGGAACATGTGGGTTTTTTGGATGAATAACTAATGAAACGCCACATGCATGAAAGCTTCGCCCCGCAAGCTCAGGCCTATGAGCGGTCGCAGAGCCCGGCATAGATGCACCAAACACATGCGAGTAGTTAACGCCGCCTTGCTCTATTACATTACCGTTAGTGGTAACACGTGTACGCCCGCCACCGCCTTCGGCACGTTGCCAGCTATCTTCTACAAATTTCGCACTGCCATCGGCCTGCTCTAAACCTTGGCAAATGGTGTCTTGCAAAGCCATAAAATACGCTTTTACTTGTTCTAATAATTCGCTTTGCATATTAACCTCTAAATACTTTGCCGGTCATGGCATCTTTAATTGTGCTTGGCTGCGTGTTGCCCCCTAAGGGCTCATCAATGTAACAGCCTACCTTATCTGCAAATTGCTGCTTGGCTTGTTCAATACTTGTTACGGTTGGCTGTCCGGTTAAATTAGCACTAGTAGAGACAAGAGGCTTACCTAATTGCTGGCATAAGCGCTTAACACTTGGATGATCAGTAACCCGTACGGCAATCGTATCAAACTGCCCTGTTAACCATTTAGGCGTATTTTTAGCTGCAGGCATTACCCAGGTAATAGCACCGGGCCAACTAGAAAAAATATCAGCGCGTTTGTCCATTGGCAGCTTTACATCGTCAACATACTTTAATAACTGGCCGTAGTTATCGGCGATTAAAATAAGGCCCTTTTCAACAGGACGCTGTTTTATTTTTAGCAACTTCTCAACAGCTTGCTGATTATCTGGATCACACCCTAAACCATAGACAGCTTCAGTAGGATATAAAATAACTTCACCTTGCTCTAAGCAAGATATAGCCGTAGGCAATGTAGAAAGGTCTGACAAAATATGCTCCAGAAATTTATATTAATCAGTAGTGGTAAGTTTATGCAGGCAACTTTTTTGTGGGCACTGTAGCACAGTACCATTGGCCATTTTTTTCTCAATAACAAGCGGCCAATCGCACTTAGGGCATGGCTTGGCTATGGGTTTGTTATTTAGAGTATATTTACAGCTTGGGTAACAATCGCATGAGTAAAACGTTTTACCAAATTTATTGCTGCGTGCAACTAGCTGCCCTTTTTTGCATTTAGGACACCCAGGTAATTCATCATCGTTATTATTAGGTTCGTCATCGTGGGCGATATAATGACACTCAGGGTATCCTGTACAGCCAATAAACATGCCATAACGGCCGTTTTTAACCACCAGCGGTTTTGTGCACTGTGGGCAGGCTGAATCTTCAAGAACCTTTATTTCGTTGCTGTCGTGATGCGCTAATGGACGAATAAAGTCGCACTTAGGGTAACTAGCACAACCCAAAAACGGACCTGTTTTAGAGTTACGGATCACTAATTCAGAACCACATTGCGGGCAGACTTCGTATTCTTTTTCTAAGGCGTGTTTTTCCGCCGAGAAAAGCGAATGGTCGATTTTACTCATGAGGTTCCTAATGGGTTGCTGAATTTTCGCCTAATATACCCAAACCAGTTAAAGATACAAGCTGTGCATATATGTTTAAGTGGTTTGGCCTACAATTTTAATGTAGAAGTTCGGTGGGTTCGTCAAATATAAGGTCTTCCATTTGCTCGTAAGCCTCTTCTGAGCCAGGTACGTTAAATAACACCATAAGCACCACCCACTTTAAGTCATCGAGCGAAATATAAGGTTTATCTAATGCGGCAAGGCGGTCCATAACCATTTCACGGGTTACACTGTTAACCACCCTTATTTGCTCTAAAAACATCAAAAAGCCACGGCATTCAACGTTTAACATTTTGCATTCGCTATCGGTAAAAATGCGCATTGCTTGGTGAGGCTTTGTAATTAAGTAAGGCGACTCGTCGCTGCGTTGTAAATCGGCCAATTGTTCAAGCCAGTTTAATGCTTTAAAAATTTCGGTCTTATTAAAGCCCGCGCGAAGTAATTCATCGGTAAGCTCGTTTTCTTCAATATAAATATCGGCTTCACTGTGAATGTAGTTTTCAAAAAGATACATGAGAATATCAAACATATTACCTTCCTGTGCTTAGCTTTATATACCCGTCTAACACTCGCTCTATTTCGTCGTCTAACTCTAAGTCGAGCAACCTTGCCAGCACTTTATCAATTGGCCACTTGGCGCGACGTACAATTTCATCAACACTGGTTACCTCATACCCTATACTATTTAACACCTCACACTGTGACTGTTTGTTTACAGGCTCCTCTTTATTATATAGACCGCTTTGATAAGAAAAGCTCACCTCATCTAAAATATCTGTTACATTTTCGACTAACTTAGCGCCCTGCTTTATTAAAAAGTGACTCGCTTGCGATAATGGGTTTTTAATAGAGCCTGGTACTGCAAACACTTCTTTATTTTGTTCAATAGCGTAACGTACCGTGATCAATGAACCGCTTTTAATTTCAGCCTCTACAATAACCACGCCTAAAGACAGCCCAGATATAATACGGTTTCTGCGTGGAAAGTTATGCGCATTAGCAGCGGTACCCGGTAAAAACTCGCTTATTAATAAGCCATGCTCTAATACTTGGTCTGTTAATAATTTATGGCGTTTGGGGTAGTAAATATCAACCCCAGTCCCTAATACACCAATTGTTTTGCCATTATTGGCCAATGCGCCTTTGTGCGCGGCACCATCAATACCCCGCGCCATGCCTGAGGTAACAGTAATACCGGCTAAAGTAAGCTGATAAGCAAGCTCTGAGGCTATTTCGAGCCCCGTAGGGGTCGCGTTTCTACTACCAACAATGGCCACTTGCGGGCTAGATAACAGCGATATATCGCCTTTACAAAATAACAGTAAAGGGGCACTGGCTATGTGTTTTAGCTCGTTTGGGTATAACGCATCAAAAATACACACCACTGTAATATTAAGCTGCTGTATTTGTTGCTCGTAATGGTTTACTTGCTGCCAATTGGTATTGAGTAAGTTGCAGGCTTGGTTTTGGGTAAGGCCAAGCTGTTGTAATTCACTTTGGTTTAAATCAAATAATGATTCGAGGGGGTGAGTATGTGATAAGGCTAACAGTGTTTTAATACCTAAGCCTTTACACATATAAAAGGCAAGCCAGTGGGCTAGCTTGCCAGATGACTGATCCATGCTCTCTCCTAGAGCACCGACTCGCTACAACTTAATGAATTACTACACTATCTCCAACGCGAATTGGGTGCTGATTTTTTGTTATTAATGCATAACTCACTTTGTCATACACTTTAAATACAATTAACTCACCCACTTTTTCGTGTGGCATTGTCCATGTTGTGGTGTCTTCATCTGGCTCGCTGCCAAATAATTCACCAGCATCAGATAAAAGCTTTTCAAATTTGCTCGAATCCTCTGGATAACGCGGTCCTCGTGGGCCATCAATAACGGTGGGTGATTGGCGTTCTAAATCGAGGATATGACCAACTTCAATTTGTTGATCAGCACCTAAGTTTAGCACCACTACATCCATTGTGCTGAATTCTCTTACTTGGCGCGGCGAGTCAATAACACTGCCTGATACACTTTGCTTTGGACGATGCATATTAAAGTACGCTGGTAACATTTGCCCTTGCATAGCAGGGAGTAAAAAATCGCCTTGTTGTATTTCTTGTTTAACTGACTCAACCCGTAAAGACGATGGTACGCCATTGCGTTCATCGCCCGTTCTAAATGCACGAGCCATACCGACATAAGTAGCGCGAGTAGCTAGCTCTTCACCGGTTTGTGTATCTATGTAAGGTTCGCCTTTGTGATAAATAGCATACGCTTTATGTACTTTTAAATCGCCCTTAACGTATAAAATATGCCCGAGAGTTTGCGTTTTAGTATTTTCGTTTGCCCCTAAAATATACGGCTTATCATCTATGTCATCGCTGTTAATTGCTTGCTCATAACTTAAATAAGGTTTAATTATTTCAAGTGGCAAAGTGGTGATGGCGTTATTACCTTTTGGTGTAATACGCCCTTGCGGCGATAACTTTCTGTACGCTTTATTAATCACCAAACGCGGGTTACCGTCGGCATCGTACACTAACGCGAGTGCATCGCCTGGGTAAATTAGATGCGGGTTATCTATTTGCGGGTTCATTTGCCACAACTCTGGCCACAGCCATGGTTCTTCTAAATAAATGCCGGAAATATCCCAAAGGGTATCGCCTTTTTTTACAACATATTGTTTTGGAGCATCTTTTTTTATTTGTAAAACATCAGCGACTGCAGGAAAAGCAGTACTTAGTGCAAACATAATTGCAGCCAATTGAGATTTCATTGGGCTTCCTTGTATTGTTTTTTCATTATTATTGACCAAAACCTGTTAAAGGGGAACGCGAATGGCTAAAATAAGAGCATACAATACCCTAAATTAAGCACAAGTGTAAAAAGGTAACTATGGCTAGGTTAGAAGTTTTAAGATTTCCAGATGAGCGTTTACGTACGGTAGCAAAAGAAGTTGCACAGGTTGATGACAACGTTCGCCAAATTGTAAAAGACATGCTAGAGACAATGTACGATGAAAACGGCATTGGGCTAGCTGCTACACAGGTTGATATTCATCAACGTATAGTGGTGATCGACGTATCAGAAGAACGCGACGAACCACTGGTTTTAATTAACCCACAAATTATTAAAAAAGATGGTGCAACAATTAGCGAAGAAGGCTGTTTATCAGTGCCTAACTCTTACGCAAAAGTAGACCGTGCTGAAACCGTAACCGTTGCTGCTCTTAACGAAAATGGTGAAGAATTTGTACTAGATGCAGATGAGCTATTAGCTATTTGTATTCAACACGAACTAGATCACTTACAAGGTAAACTATTTATTGATTACCTATCACCATTAAAGCGTCAACGTATTCGCAAAAAGCTTGAAAAAGAAGCTAAATTTGCCGCGAAGTAATAAGCACCTTAGGAAAACTCAGTGACAAAACCACTACGCATTATATTTGCCGGTACGCCGGACTTTGCCGCTCGTCACCTACAAGCGTTAATTCAAAGCGAACACCAAATTGTTGGAGTTTACAGCCAACCAGATCGCCCTGCTGGGCGTGGTAAAAAGTTAAAAGCCAGTGAAGTAAAAGCGCTTGCGCTTGAACATGAGCTACCTGTTTTTCAGCCACAATCATTAAAAAATGAAGACGCACTCACTGAGCTTAAAAGCTTAAATGCCGATATCATGATAGTGGTGGCTTATGGCTTAATTTTACCAAAAGCCATTTTAGAGGCGCCACGCTTAGGGTGCTTAAATGTGCATGGCTCTATTTTACCGCGCTGGCGCGGTGCTGCGCCTATACAGCGCGCAATTTGGGCTGGCGATGAAGATACCGGCGTAACCATAATGCAAATGGATGAAGGGCTTGATACCGGCGACATGCTGCACATTAGCCGCTGCCCTATTGCTGCGGATGAAACCAGTGCCAGTTTATACACCAAACTGGCTGAACTTGGTCCCGGAGCACTTGTTCAAACCATTCATAAGTTAGCCAATGGCGAGCTTATAGCAGAGCCGCAAAACGACGAGCTGGCAAATTACGCTAAAAAGCTTTCAAAAGAGGAAGCAAATATTGATTGGACGATGGATGCTGTACAAATTGAGCGTAATATTCGTGCATTTAATCCATGGCCAGTGTGTTTTACTCAAATGGGTGAGCACAGCGTAAAAATTTACCAAGCCTCAGTCGTTGAGCAAACAGGCCCTGCGGGCGTTGTTTTATCAAGCGATAAAAACGGCATTGTAGTGGCGTGTGGCAAGCAAGCATTAAGTATTACACAGCTGCAACCCCAAGGTAAAAAACCAATGGCAATTAGCGACTTTTTAAACGGTCGCAGTGACTGGGTAACTCCTGGCACCGTATTAGGCGAAAACAATGAGTAATGTTCAAAACGTACGTGCGCTTGCCGCTGAAACTTTATATAACGTGGTTGATAAAGGCGCTTCGCTAAATCAAGAGCTACCATTTGCCAGCCAAGGGCTGCCCCCTAAAGACAAAGCGCTATTACAGCAAATTTGTTACGGCGTGTTGCGCTACCTACCTAGCCTTGAAAACTACTGCCAACATTTAGTAGAACAGCCACTTAAAGGTAAGCGTCGTATTTTTCAGTTTTTGTTGTATGTCGGTATCTATCAGCTGCAGCATATGCGCGTGCCACCGCATGCCGCCATTTCTGAAACCGTTAATGCCCTTGGCCAAATGCGTGCATTAGGCTTAAAAGGCTTAATTAATGCTATTTTGCGTAGTTTTCAGCGCCAACAAAGCGAGCTTGAAGAAAAAGCCAAGCAAATACCAGTGTGTTTATATAACCATCCAAATTGGTTTATTAAACAAGTGCAAGCTGCCTACCCAGACAACTGGGAAGCGCTTCTTGAAGAAAACCAACAACAAGCCCCTATGTGGTTACGTGTCAATCAAGCCCAATACAGCACGCAACAATACAGCGAAATTTTAACGGCTAACGATATAGAGCACACGTTAAATCCTGAGTTTGTTGATGGTATTAAACTAGCTAAGCCGCGTGATGTATTTTCGTTGCCAGAATTTGATGTGGGCGCCTGCTCAGTTCAAGACGCCGCAGCGCAATTAGCCGCACGCTTTTTAGCACCTCAAGCTGATGAATACATTTTAGATGCCTGTGCAGCACCTGGCGGTAAAACATGTCATATATTAGAGCTTGCTGATGCAGAAGTATTAGCACTTGATAGTGACGCCACTCGCCTAGAACGTGTTAAACAAAATTTAACCCGTATCGGCTTAGGCGCAGACCTACAATGTGCAGACGCTTCGCAGCCACACACCTGGTGGGATGAGCAACAGTTTGACCGCATTTTATTAGATGTCCCTTGTTCGGCAACCGGTGTTATACGCCGCCACCCAGATATAAAATGGCTTCGCCGCGCATCAGACATTGAAGATTTAGCCACACTACAAAGCGATATACTCAATAGCATTTGGCCGCTACTTAAACCAGGCGGCACAATGATATACGCAACCTGTTCGGTACTACCGCAAGAGAACCAACAGCAGGTCGCTAAATTTTTAGCTAATAATAGTGACGTTGAGCATATACCACTGCACGACAACGACACAGTTACCAACCCTGGTTTACAATTACTACCAGGTGAAAGCGACGGATTTTATTACGCTAAGCTAGTTAAAAAAGCCTAATAGCCGTACACTCAATAGCCATTTATTAAACAGTAAATGGCTATTTTTTTAATTAAACAGTAATTCGGGTAAATAATGAAAATAATCATACTCGGTGCCGGACAAGTCGGTGGTACGCTTGCTGAAAACTTAGTTGGCGAACAAAACGAAATAACCGTTGTTGATATAGACGGCAACCGCTTACGAGAGCTACAAGATAAGTACGACTTACAAGGGGTCACGGGGCACAGTGCTCACCCAGATGTGCTCAGACGTGCAGGTGCTGAAGACGCCGACATGATTATTGCGGTAACCAGCTCAGATGAAGTTAATATGGTGGCGTGCCAAGTCGCGTATAGTATTTTTAATACGCCAACTAAAATAGCCCGTATCCGATCAGAGCAATATTTAAAATACCGCGAAAAGCTATTTCATAACGATGACCTCCCGGTTGATCACTATATTGCCCCCGAAGCACTTGTTACCAAATATATTCGCCGTTTAATAGATTACCCAGGCGCGTTGCAAGTGCTGCAATTTGCCGATGGCATGCTCTCTCTTGTGGCTGTAAAAGCTTACTACGGTGGCTTATTAGTGGGATATGCGCTTTCTGCTTTAAAAGAACATATTCCGAATGTAGAAACCCGTGTAGCAGCAATTTATCGTCAAGGTAAAGCTATAAAGCCGCTGGGCACCACGGTAATAGAAGCGGACGATGAAGTATTTTTCATTGCTGCCACTAAGCATATTCGTGCGGTTATGAACGAGCTACAAAAGCTTGAGCGTTCTTATAAAAAAATTATGATAGCCGGTGGTGGTAACATTGGTGCAGGCCTTGCTCGCTCACTGGAAAAAAACCACAGCGTTAAGTTACTAGAGCGCAGTAAAGAGCGTGCTGAGCAACTCTCTGAAATGCTAGATAACACCGTCGTGTTTTGTGGAGACGCCTCAGACCAAGAACTACTATCTGAAGAGCACATAGAACAAGTTGATGTGTTTATTGCTGTAACCAACGACGATGAAGCAAATATAATGTCGGCCATGCTTGCAAAACGCATGGGCGCACAAAAAACCATGGTGCTTATTCAGCGTGGTGCGTATGTAGATTTAGTGCAAGGGGGTGAAATAGATATTGCTATATCACCACAACAAGCAACTATTTCGGCGCTACTTACACACGTACGCCGTGGCGATATTGTTAATGTGTACTCGTTACGTAAAGGAGCGGCAGAGGCCATTGAAGCCGTTGCCCACGGCGATGAAAACACATCAAAAGTAGTTGGCCGTGCGATTGCCGATATCAAGCTACCTGCAGGTACAACGATTGGCGCTATTGTACGTAATGACGACGTACTGATTGCCCACGACGACACCGTTATTATGTCTGGTGATCACGTTATTATGTTTTTAATCGATAAAAAGCATATCAACGTAGTAGAAAAGCTATTCCAAGTTAGCGCTATATTTTTATAGTTAAACACAAAAAAGCCGCTGACTAAGGCGGCTTTAGTGGAGTATGTTTTTTTAATGCTAGGCAACCCTGCTTAGCAGCTTACTAATTACTGTACTTTTGAAAACTCTTGCTCAGAAATTTCACCATTACCATCAGTATCTAGCTGGTCAAAAATCTTCACTAGCTGTGAATTTACCTGCGCTTCTTGCTTTGAAATTGCACCATCACCATCGGCATCAAACGAGGCAAAGTTGACTGCAGCATACGCCGCTGATGAAGAAGCTAATACGATAACGGCAAGTGCTGTATTTAATGTTTTCATAGTTGTGTCCTAATTAAGAGGAAATCCTTTTCTAAGATCCATGGGTTTAAAAATTAACTAAAAAGTGCTTTTGCCAATGTGCATTATTAAGTTTTAATGCACATTGGATTAGAGCAAATGACTCTTTGCTAAGTGAACATGCGCTGCCCTGCGCTCAATTGGCAAAGATCATCACACCCTAGTATTTAGAGAACTCTTGCTTTGAAAGCTCGCCATTTCCATCGGTATCAAGCTCAACAAACTCAGCCATTAAATCCGCATCCACCGATGCTTCCGCTTGGCTAATGGCGCCATTGCCATCTACATCTAGCGTGTCAAAATCAGTCCCTGCAAAGGCAGCAGAAGAAGAGGCAATAGCCATAAATGCGAGTGCTTTATTTAAATGCTTCATAATTTAATCCTTCAATATAAACAAATTAGTTAAGTTCACTACGTGATGTACGCAATCCTTGTAATCCTTTTTCGTAAGCTCCCTTGCCTACTTAGGTTGTCATTGGCAACTCAGGATTGTTACCACACTTTAAGCTTCTGAAAATTCTTCTTTTGATAGCTCACCATCTTGGTCAGTATCTAATTCTGAGAACATGCTCATCAGTTTTGCATCAATTGATGCCTCTGATTTGCTAATCGTGCCGCTGCCATCTACATCTAACGTATCAAAATCGGTTGCTGCAAATGCCGCTGATGATGAAGCAAGGGCGATAAGTGCTAAAGTTTTATTAATGCTTTTCATAATATAATTCCTTCAAGTATATGTGTGCGATTAAGTGTTTTACTTTAAATCACGTTATTGTTCAGTACAGCCAGACTATTACAACTTGAATGCCAAGTTTTAAAAGTTCATTAATTTCAATCAGTTAAATGAGAGCTTGGCTATTTTTGATAAATTTGCGGGGGTTTTATGTTGCAAACTAGCAACAAAGGGTAAAGCTAAGTTTTTAAATGCAATAGAAACAGCTAGTTACATAAGAGAAAAAAGCTACAATTTTCGGTGTAAATTGTAAGAATGAAGTTTTATCGAAAAAAGAGACTAAATTTTAGCCGTGAGGGGAGCTAACGTATTAAAATAACTCACTCGTAAAACTAATCTATACTGCTGATTTTTATAGAAAATAAAAAATATTTTGTGAAGTTTTAAAAAATATGACTGCCACTCAAGTAAAAAATGGCCATTTGTTGCTATTAAGCGAAAGTGCCTATTCTAATGGCAACTCAAGCATCGCGGGATCGATAAAATGCTCTTTCATAAACGCCTTCATTTCATCTTCACTGGCTAGAAGTTTAATACCACAATTAACTCCTGCGGCGTGTTCTTTTACACTGCATATTTCGCCAGTAAATGCTTTATTGTTGGTATCAACCGTCACCGTGCATTGCATATCTTTAATATTTTCATCGTTTTGATCGCCGCGTACATCAAACATCACCCCGGTAAGCGAGATGTCTTTAATCACCCCTTCAAGTACTCTATCGTCACTGAGAGTTAATTTTGCAGGTAATAAGGTAGGTATGCGTGTTTGCGCGCGCAATGCAAATAACTGCACTTGCGTAGGGTAATTAATAAAAATGAGCCTAGCAGGGTGTGAGGCAACCGACATAAGCTGCTGCCTAAATGCTATTACTTGTCCGCCACTGCCTTCTATAACCGCTCTTACCACCACCATTACACCGTCTCGTAGGTAATCACTTGCAGCAGCTAAACGCTTTGAACTTGGGTAATTTAAAATAATAAATTTATTTTCTAGCAAGCCAATAAACTCTGTTTTCACGCGTTTACTACTGGTAGGCGTAACAATTTCCAAGTCGACCAATCGTCCTGTTGTTAACTGGTGTAATTTATCTAAATTAGAATGTGGCATGCCTGTTCCTAAGCATCATTTGTATATTATTACCCACGCCAAAAGGTCGGCGTAAATAGCACGAGTAAGGTGAATATTTCTAAGCGACCAAATACCATGGCAATGGTTAATAGCCATTTGGCACCATCGCTCACCGCCCCATAATGCGAGGCAACATCACCTAAGCCTGGGCCTAAATTATTTAAACACGCCGCCGTAGCAGAGAACGCGGTAATGTTGTCCATGCCAGTTCCCATTAGCGCCAACATTATAATAATAAACACCAATGCGTACGCTGAGAAAAACCCCCAAACCGCTTCAACTACTTTATCGGGCAGGGCTTTACGACCAAGCTTAATAGAGTATATAGCACGTGGGTGCACTAAGCGGTTAAGCTCACGTATGCCTTGTAGGTAAAGTAAAAACACGCGTACAACTTTCATACCGCCACCGGTTGAACCTGCACAGCCACCTATAAAGCTCGAAAAAATAAGCAATATAGGTAAAAACAGCGGCCAAGTAGAAAAGTTATCGGTGGCAAAACCGGCTGTGGTGCTCATAGACACCGCCTGAAATAAGGCCTGATCGAGGGTTTCATCACCATCGGCAAATATTTCGTTAGATGAGAGCACCGTAAAACAAATCACCACCAGCGCTAACTGTATCAGTAAAAAAACTTTAAATTCAGGGTCGCGAATGTATACCTGAATATTACGACTCGCTACCGCCGCGTAATGCAGTGAAAAGTTAACCGCAGCAATAATTAAAAAGAAAACACATATAAAGTTAATGACAGGGCTATCAAAGTGCCCTATTGAGGCATCGTAAGTAGAAAAACCGCCAATCGCCACTGTAGAAAACGCATGGCATATAGCATCAAACCACTCCATACCTGCCGCCCAATACGCCAACATACAGGTTACCGTTAACGACACATAAATGTACCAAAGGTGCTTTGCGGTATCGGCAATACGGGGGGTCATTTTTGAATCTTTTACTGGGCCTGGGATCTCAGCTCGGTATAACTGCATGCCACCGACCCCAAGCATGGGCAGTATAGCAACAGCAAGTACAATGATACCCATACCGCCAAACCACTGTAATTGCTGGCGATAAAACAAAACAGACTTAGGCAGGTATTCAATTCCGGTAAGTACCGTGGCCCCAGTGGTTGTAAGGCCAGAAAAGGCCTCAAACACCGCATCGGCCATAGACAAATTAGGTTCTTGTAAAAAAATCAGCGGTAACGATGCAAACGCCCCTAGTACCAGCCAAAACAGTACAACAATTAAAAAGCCTTCGCGTGCTTTTAAGTCGCCGTTTTCATGCCTGTTTGGGTAATAAGCTGTTAAACCAATAACCACACTAAATATAAACGCTAATACAAAAGGAACACCACCACCATCTTTATAAAATAAAGACACCACCGCAGGCGGCACCATGGTAATACTAAACAGCGCAACAAGTTGGCCAAGGATTTTTATGATGGTACGAAATTGCATGTAGCTTATCGCTTTTATTATTAGTAAATATAAGTGTGTAAGTTATTGTCTTACTCTTTGATAGTTAACTCAACTGCGCCATGGCTTAAATCAAAAATATCTTTAATGGCCTGTTTTGCTTGGCGGCTATCAATAGTAATAACCCATTCAATATTAGCAGTAAATTGTTTTTCTATATTAAGTACTTGATAATTGGTTTTTAACAATTGCTCTATTGCGCCCTGCATGCTGTATTCACTTTGGCCTACAATCTCGATACTCGGTACTTTAGTCACCGTTTTTAGCTGCGAAAGTGCATTATTAAGCGACCCACCATAGGCACGCACTAACCCACCGGTGCCCAGCTTTATACCGCCAAAATAACGGGTGACAACCGCAGTAATTTCGCCAAGTCCAGAACCCACCAGCACATTAAGCATCGGCTTTCCTGCGGTACCATTTGGCTCGCCATCATCAGAAAAACCATAAACATGGCTTCCGCCTGGGTTACCCGCTACGTGCGCCCAACAATTATGACGAGCATCTGGGTACTTTTCTTCAATGCTTTTAATAAATGCTTTAGCAGCCTGTAGGTCTGGCGTATGCGCGATATGAACTATAAAGGTGCTTTTTTTAATTTCTTCTTGATGAAACACATCATCGGCGGGGTATTTATATTCAGACATAATTAAAGCTCAATTAAAAATGGGGCCAAAAGGCCCCTTTGCATTCGCGTATTTTAGCGCGTATTGGCGAGCTCGTCTTTATTAGCTTAGTCGAGCGCTAAATCACGAGTCATATTTTCTAGGCTGTCTTCGTGAACAATAATATTGTCTTCAATACGAATACCGCCGTATGGTTTTAACGACTCGATTTTTTCCCAGTTAATAAACTGCTTACTGTCGGTTTGCGCTAAATCACCTAGTAATGAGTCTATAAAGTAAAGCCCTGGCTCAATAGTAAACACTTGGTTTTTCTCTATTTTACGAGTACAACGCAAGAATGGGTGCCCTTCTGGCGATGGCTGGTGGGTGCCTTTATCATCACGCATAAAGCCGCCCATATCGTGCACTTGTAAACCAAGGTGGTGGCCCAAGCCATGAGGGAAAAATGTTGAGGTAATTTTACGTTCCACAATTTCTGTTGCAGGTAAGTTTACAATATTGAAGTCGCTAAGAATTTGCGCAATACGGTTATGGCAATCAACGTGTAAATCGCCATATAACATGCCAGGCTTTAATGCGTTGCCTAGCTCAATTTGTATTGCCGTCATAGTTTGTACTAGCTCAGCAAACTCGCCCTGCTTTTTAAAATCGTACGTACGGGTTATATCTGCGGCATACCCATTAAAGTTTGCGCCAGCATCGATTAAAAACGAATTATGAGTAAGCGGTGCTTTTGGCTCAAAATGCGTGTAATGCAAAATAGCGCAGTTTTCGTTAAGCGCTACTATGTTGCCATACGGCATTTCGTTTTCGCTTTGGCGTGTAGCCATAAGGTACGCTTGCTGAATATCAAATTCGCTACCACCATTATAAAACGTATCGCGTGCTGCTTTATGTCCATCTACCGCGATGCGGTTGGCTTGGCGTAAACATTCAAGCTCGTACTGCGTTTTATAAGCGCGGTTATAATGAAAATAGTTAAGTACTGGCTCAGGGTTCATAATACTAAAGCCAAGCGCTTGCGCTACCTCTAGGTATTCGCCCATGTAAGCGTATTTAGCTTTATCGTAAGGTAATAGTTTTTCAACTTGATCAGGCTGTAGCAATAATTCTATATCAAAGTACTCAGCCCAAAAATCACGCGGCTCATCTGGCACTTTGTGCCAAAAATCAACTGGGCGGTAAAAAATAAGCTTAGGTTTATCGCTACCATTTACCACAATCCAACAATGTGGATTATCAATAACAGGAAGCCATGCTTTAAAGTGTGGATTAACTTTAAATGGGTAATACATGTCGTCTAAAAACTGGCGCTTAGCTTGGCCTGAGTGAATAACTAAACCCTCGAGCCCTTCACGGTCACAAATTGTACGCGTACGTTGTTGTAATGTGGCAATATGCTCTGCATATAAAACGGCTAATTTATCCATTGTTAATCCATCTGTTAAATTTAACTTGCTTTGAGTCTACCACTTAAACGTAAAGCGCTCAAAAAAGGGGGATATTTAACATGTAAATATCCCCCTAATACTTATACCCATCGTGTTACGTTATTAGCCCTTTATTTAGCACGCTAGAATGGCTAAATATTTTAGGCAATTAGTATTACATAATTTACCCGCCCATTTTCATGTTGAGTAACGGCGCGAGCACGTTTCCTTCTCGGCCCATCCGGGTGTGATAAACCTGGCGATAAGCAAACACATTTTTTACGTAATCTCGCGTTTCTCTATACGGGATCAGCTCAACCCATAGCTCTGCTGGTATGGCTTCGTCAGGTAACCAACGTTTAATACGATGATAGCCTGCGTTATAAGATGCCGTAGCAAGTATTTCATTCCCTTTGTTTTTCTTTTTTAAGTACTGCAAGTAACTAGTACCTAAGCGTATATTGGTTTTAGGTTGGTACAAACGCGTACTCGATACCCTTGCTTTATTAACGTATTCTGCCGTACTAGGGAGCAATTGCATTAAACCACGCGCATTTGCATGCGAACGCGCATCTGGTGCAAACGAGCTTTCGCGCCGTGCAATTGCAATACTCCACGCGGGGTCTATTTTGCTGCGTTTACTGTAGCGCTCAAATATATCTTGAAATGCAAACGGAAAACGCAGTTCAACATAATCCCATGCTTTAATTTTAGCTAACGTGAAAATAACGTTATCGTGCCAATTGTTTTGCGCTGCAACCTTTGAAGCAGCTAGTTTTTCTTCATCTGTAGAGGTGTTCGTTAAGTAATTCCATTCTCGGCGTGCAGAGGTAAAACGCTCGAGTTCGTAAAGTGCTTTTGCACGTTTAAAGCCCGGCGCATTCTTCACCTTCTCTACTAATTTTTGATCAACCTGCAAAGGCTGATTATTTAAATCAACTGGCAGCCCTAATCGTGCCGCCGCTAAAAAACCATAGTAATCGCGGTTAGCGGCCACTTTAGTCCAAATTTCGTCTGCTTTTTGTTGCTCGCCTCGCTTAGCATAGCTATAAGCAAGCCAATATTGCTGACCTAAACTTAAATCGTCTTTACCTGTAAAAAAAGCCGCTATGCCTTCCCAGTCTTGGGTTTTAAGCATATTACCAAGTTGCCACTGAATTAACTTTCTGTCTTGTCGCGCTTTTGGCACCTTATTAAGCCAAAAACTGGCCTGTTTATGCCCACTTGAAGCAAGTGATAAAGCAAACGTGTAATATAAATCTGCTTTTTCTTCATCGCTGTAGGTAAACATTTTTTCTAGCTTTTGCCAGGCTCTTAAAGCCAGCGCTTTATCGCGCCAAATTAAACGCTTAACACCATAAATGGCTATTTGCGCTTCTTTTGCCGACTTAGTTTTATAACGATACAAGCCTGCTGCCGCACTAGGGTCGCGGCGTACTTTTAAATATAAATCGGCTAAGTAACGCTCGTTTTTAGGTAACAACGTTTTTAAATAAGGGAGTAAACTTTGCGTACCGCCCTGCGCTGCAAGGGTTATGCGCTTCCATACAAGCTCATTATTTAAATAGCCTTTTTTGCGCCAAAGCGAAAATAGCGGGTCGCATTCATTCGGTTGCGACTTACCCACCGTCCATAAATCGGTAACCTGATTAAAAATGGCTTTTTCTGGCGCCCCTAAATCAAGCTGAAAATCTAAAAACGTGCATGTTAGCGCTGCGTTAGACGTTTCTCGGTAGTTTTTTATATAAGCTGCTTTTTTATTGTTTTTTTCAAGATACTCTAACCACGCTTTGCGTACCGGCCACTCAAGCGGGGTATGTTCATAAATGGTTAGGTAATCTTCTATTTCGCTTTGGTATTTAAAATTGGGATGGCGTTGCCAATATGTTTTTTCGACATACGGCTTTAGCGGGTGGTCTAACCCGTTTATTGCTTCTTTAAAGTCTTGGTAGCTTCCATAGCGCACTTTTTTTTCAGCATCTAAAAACGCGTCATTATCGATACTCGCTTGGGCAGAACTAAAAGGAAGAATAAAGGCAGCTGCCACAGCGCTTAATAAAATTTTTTTCATAATATCCTTTAGGTTTAACGACCTGTCAGGGTTAATAATTTCCAGTTTGAGACACTAAAACAATAATGAGAGTGCCTTTAATAAAGTATGAACAACATTTAATTTACGCACTCATAATAATTAATGAGTACCTTTAGCATATTCCAGTACACCTTAGCACCAAACCAGCTATATTTTAACCAACCGTTTGTAACCGAGTTAAATTTTTCGTTGCATTTTAATTTTAAAGCAAGCACACTGGTCGAAATGCAAACTCATCGTACCAGTCTTAGTTCGTCAACTAGGGAGAATAATAATGTTATATAAAAGCGATTCCTTTGAAGTTAGCTTCCTAAAGGAAAACATCGCCGAGTTTAAGTTTTGTGTTGCAGGTTCTGTAAACACACTATCTCAGCAAACTCTTTCAGATTGTGCAGCAGCATTAAAAGAATTAGCGTCTAATTCTGATATCAAAGGCATGATTTTTACCAGTGATAAAGATCACTTTATTATTGGTGCAGATATCTTCGAATTTTTACCAACATTTACTAAACCAGAAGAAGAATTAGTAACGTGGATCAAAAACGCAACCGACGTTTTTGACGCAATCGAAGACTTACCATTCCCAACTCTTAGCGCTATAAATGGCTTGGCACTTGGCGGCGGCTGTGAGTGGGCACTTGCTACCGATTATCGCGTTGCAAGCGAAACCGCTAAAATGGGCTTACCAGAAGTTAAACTAGGTATAATGCCTGGTTTTGGTGGCACAGTGCGCTTACCACGCATTATTGGCGCAGATAACGCCATGCTTTGGATCACCTCAGGCAAAGAAAACCGTGCCGCTGACGCCCTAAAAGTAGGTGCGTTTGACGCGGTAGTTAGTGCTGACAAACTTTTAGAGTCAAGCCTAGCAACACTTGAATTAGCAATTGCCGGCAAGCTAGATTGGCAGGCAAAGCGCGATGTTAAACTTCAGCCACTTAAATTAAACCGTGTTGAGCAAGGCATGAGCTTTGCAATGGCAGAAGGTATGGTAATGGGTAAAACCAAAGGCCACTATCCTGCTCCGGTTATGGCAGTTCGCACTATTAAAGCAGCGGCCAACTGTACTCGCGATGAAGCAATGGCAATCGAAAATGCTAACTTTGCAAAACTTGCGCGTACTAATGAAGCTGCAGCGCAAACCGGTATTTTCTTAAATGACCAGTTTATTAAAGGTAAAGCACGTAAGCTTGCTAAGCACAGCGATGTAGAAATTAAACAAGCGGCTGTATTAGGCGCTGGTATTATGGGCGGCGGTATTGCATACCAGTCAGCTTATAAAGGTACCCCAATTGTAATGAAAGACATCCAACAGGACGCGCTTGATTTAGGTATGGGTGAAGCATCTAAACTACTGGGTGCAAAAGTTAAACGCGGCCACATGCCTATGGAAAAAATGCTGGCAACGCTTAGCAAAATTAAGCCAACGCTTAACGATGCAGACCTACAAAACGCCAACATTATTGTTGAAGCGGTTGTAGAAAATCCTAAAGTTAAGCAAGCGGTATTAGCTGACCTTGAAAAGAACATGCCTGAAGGCACGGTACTTACATCAAACACATCGACTATTTGTATCGACTTACTTGCAGAAGCGTTAGAAAAGCCAGAAAACTTCTGTGGTATGCACTTTTTCAACCCAGTGCCAAAAATGCCATTAGTAGAAATTATCCGTGGTGCAAAAACCTCCGATAAAACAATTAATGCAGTTGTTGATTACGCTCTTAAACTTGGCAAGTCTCCAATTGTTGTAAACGATTGCCCAGGCTTTTTTGTAAACCGTGTTTTATTCCCTTACTTTGCAGGCTTTAGCAAATTAGTTGTTGAAGGCGCTAACTTTGCAAAAGTAGATAAAGTAATGGAAAACGTATTTGGCTGGCCAATGGGCCCGGCTTACCTGCTTGATGTTGTAGGTATTGATACGGCGTATCACTGTACTGGCGTAATGGCTGACGGATTCCCTGAGCGTATGGCACGCGCAGAAAAAGATCCGGTGACTGTTTTTGCTAACGAAAAACGTTTTGGTCAAAAGAACAAAGCAGGTTTTTACAAGTACGAAATAGACCGTCGTGGTCGTCTTAAAAAATCAAGCGATGCAACAGCAGTTGAGCTACTAGCGCCAATTACTGATGCACCTAAAGAATTTGATAAACAAGAAATTATCGACCGTTGTATGATCCCAATGATCAACGAAGTACTACTTTGTTTACAAGAAGGCATTGTTGCTTCTCCTCAAGAAGCTGATATGGCCCTTGTATACGGCGTTGGTTTCCCTCCATTTAGAGGCGGCGCGTTCCGTTACTTAGATCAAACAGGTTTAGCTAACTTTGTTGCAGCAGCAGACAAATATGCTCACCTAGGTGCGATTTACCAAGTATCAGAGCAAACTCGCAAATGGGCCGAAGAAGGTCGTGTTTTCTATAAGGTGGAAGGTTAATATCATGAATAATCCAGTAATTGTAGATTGTATCCGCACACCAATGGGTCGCTCAAAAGGCGGCGTATTTAAAAACAAGCGTGCGGAAGATTTAAGTGCTCACCTTATGAAAGGGTTATTAGAGCGCAACCCAGCAGTTGACCCTGCATCAATTGACGATATTTATTGGGGCTGTGTACAGCAAACATTAGAGCAAGGCTTTAACGTTGCACGTAACGCATCACTGCTTGCGGGTATTCCACATTCAGTACCAGCTACAACCGTTAACCGTTTATGTGGCTCGTCAATGCAAGCATTGCATGACGCAGCACGCGCTATTATGACAGGCGCTGGCGACACTTACCTTATTGGTGGTGTTGAGCACATGGGTCACGTACCTATGACTCACGGTAACGACTTTCACCCAGGCTTAGCAACTTCAATTGCGCAAGCATCTGGCTCTATGGGTTTAACTGCAGAATACCTTGCTACTATTCACGGAATTAGCCGCCAGCAGCAAGACGAATTTGCATACCGCTCACATCAACGTGCACATGCTGCAACAGTTGAAGGCCGTTTCCGCCGCGAAATTTTAGCAATGGAAGGTCACGCAGCTGATGGCTCTTTAATTTTAGTTGAAGATGATGAAGTAATTCGCCCTGAAACAACGGTTGAAGGTTTATCTCAGCTTCGCCCAGTATTTAACCCTGCCTCTGGCTCGGTTACTGCAGGTACATCTTCTGCACTTTCTGATGGCGCATCAGCCATGTTAGTAATGAGCGAAGAGAAAGCAAAAGAGCTTGGCTTACCAATTCGTGCACGCGTTAAAGCAATGGCTGTTGCCGGTTGCGATCCATCAATCATGGGTTACGGCCCAGTACCAGCAAGTAAAAAAGCACTTGCACAAGCTGGTATTACTATTGATGACATTGACGTAGCAGAGCTTAACGAAGCATTTGCAGCACAATCACTGCCTGTACTTAAAGACTTAGGTTTAGCAGACGTGGTTGATGAAAAAGTGAATTTAAACGGCGGCGCAATCGCACTTGGCCACCCACTAGGTTGTTCAGGTTCGCGTATTAGCACCTCGCTTATTCACTTAATGGAAGACAAAAATGCAAAATATGGTCTAGCAACTATGTGTATTGGTTTAGGCCAAGGCATTGCGACTGTATTTGAACGTGTTCAAGACTAATCATTAGCTTAAACATGTAAACCATCTTGGTGATTAAAAAGGCGAACTAGCGCAAGTTAGTTCGCCTTTTTTTATGCCACCAGCTTATTGCTGATATGAATAATGTGTTCGGGTGTATTAAATTTAAACCAGATTATTTTTTACTGTATTACGCTTACCCGTTATATGCAAAACAGTTAACCAAACAGATTAATTGCGCTAAACTACCCGACCAAACCAAGCCGCGACTATTTTTACAGGTAACTTTTTATGAGCTTTGATAATCCCGATCACCAATTAGACGCCATGGGCCTACGCTGCCCAGAACCTGTAATGATGTTACGCGCTGCAATTCGTAAGATGAACGACGGTGAAACGTTATTAATTACCGCTGATGACCCATCAACCACTCGCGATATTCCAAGTTTTTGTACATTTATGGATCACACGCTGGTGGCTACAGACGCCGATGAAGCACCTTATAGGTATGTGGTGAAGAAAGGGTTATAGGTTTGAAAGTTGGTTTAGTAAGTTGGGTTATTTTTGAATATTTAACGCATCGTTAAGAACTTAAACCAGATGTAGGTTGGGTTGAGTTTTACGAAACCCAACGTATTTGATAACCAGCAGCACAGTTTTATTCGCAGCATATGTTGGGTTTCGTTTCACTCTACCCAACCTACTTAAAATCTACTTACCTATTATCGCGCTTTTGGTTTACGACTGTAATTAATACTAACTAAGCTCATTAATTTGATTGTATATTTATAGCAATCAATAAAAATTATTATTGATGTAGGTTGGGTTGAGTTTTACGAAACCCAACGTATTTGATAACCACCAGCACAGTTCTATTCGCAGCGTATGTTGGGTTTCGTTTCACTCTACCTACAACATCCTTGTCATAAATCTATAAGCCCACTCGGGCAGCTAAAAGCTGACAGCTCCCAACTAACAGCTATCTCTTAGTAATCGTCACTTTCGGCTCATCATAATCACTGTAATCAATACTTACTATGTATGTGCCTTTTATTGCAGGTGAGTAACTGAAGTAATTATAAATAGTATTACAGTCTGCAAGTACGGGTTGGCCGAGCGTTAGTTTTTGCCCTGCTGGTTGGGCATCGCTGTAGCCGCAGTTGTAGCCTTCACTAAAATCGGCATCGGCTATTTTAAATTCGTACACTTTACCTGGCGTACTAAATTTAACTTCTGCTTGGTAAAGCGCGCCGCCTACTGGCATAAACTGGTACTGAGGCTCTGCATCCCAAAGCGTAAAATCGCCTCTTAGGTAAATTGTTTTATCCAGCTCTTGCTGCGGCAGTACGTCGTTAATAGACACTTGGCTAGTACACGCTGTGAGTAAGCCGGCAATGGCAAGCGTTAAAATTCGTTTCATTGGCATCATTAATGGGTTTCCTTCGTTCTGTTAAAACTAAAAAGCCAGCAATACGCTGGCTTTTTATTGGCTTAAGCGGTGTTATTTTTGTAGTACAGATATATCTGCAATATCTAAAAATAAGCGGCTTAACTGGCTTAATAGTGCGAGGCGATTTTGCTTTACAGCTTCATCGTCGGCCATAACCATGACGTTGTCAAAAAAGTTATCAACACTTTGGCGAATACCTGCCAATTGGCTTAATGCCTCTTGGTAGTTTCCATCAGCGTAAAGTGGTGCAAGCTCAGTCGCAAATTTTGCTACTTGTGATGCTAATACTTTTTCAGCGTCGTCGCTTAATAGGCTCTCATCAACATCACCTTCGGTGGTAATGTTATTTTTAGCTAGTATGTTACCTACACGCTTATTCGCTGCTGCAAGCGCTTCTGCGGCGTCTAACGTACGGAAGTGGCTTACTGCTTTAACACGGCGGTCAAAGTCAGTAGGTTTAGTAGGACGACGTGCCAGTACTGCCTGAATAACATCTACTTCAATGCCTTCGTCTTGATACCATGCGCGGAAGCGCCCTAGCATAAAGTCAAATACGTCGGTTGATACATTTAGGTTAGTAAGCTTTTCGCCAAACAGTGTTTGTGCTTTTGCTACTAGGTCTAAAATATCAAGCGGTAGCTCTTTTTCTACCATGATACGCAGTGCACCAATGGCAGCACGACGAAGTGCAAATGGGTCTTTGTCACCTTTTGGTGCTTGGCCTATACCAAAAATACCCACCAGCGTATCAAACTTATCTGCAATTGCTACTGCACAGCTGATTAGGTTTGTAGGTAAATTGTCGCCCGCAAAACGCGGCATGTATTGCTCGTTTTGTGCAATAGCTACATCTTCTGCTTCGCCATCAAAGCGTGCATAGTGCATACCCATTACACCTTGCACGTCGGTAAATTCCATTACCATTTCGGTCATTAAGTCTGTTTTACTTAATAGGCCAGCACGTTTTGCAAGGTCTTTGTCGGCACCTAGTTGCTCTGCAATGTAGCCGGCAAGTTCGCTAATACGTACAGATTTATCTTTAAGCGTACCTAACTGCTTTTGGAATAAAACAGTATCAAGTGATTCTAGGCGGCTTTCTAGGGTTTTCTTTTTATCTGTTTCAAAGAAGAACTGCGCATCGGCTAAACGTGGGCGCACTACTTTTTCGTTACCAGATATAACCACACTTGGATCTTTACTTTCGATGTTAGATACAAACAAAAACTTATTTAAAAGCTTGCCGTTTTGATCTAATAGCGGGAAGTATTTTTGATCGTCCTTCATGGTGTAAATTAGTGCTTCGGCAGGTACATCTAAAAATGCTTCTTCAAATGTTGCCGTTAACGTTACTGGCCACTCTACTAATGAAGTAACTTCTTCTAATAAGTCTTCATCCATTGCAACAACCGCATTCACTGCGCTTGCCGCTTCTTCTATTTGTGCACGGATTTGCGCTTTACGTTGTTCGTAATCAGCAATAACGTAGGCTGATTTTAATACGTCGAACACGTCATCTGCATGGTTAATGGTGATTTTTTCTGGATGATGAAAACGGTGGCCTTGTAACTGATTAGTTACTTGCTTACCTAAAATTTCGCCTTCAATAAGTTCATCACCAAATAAAATAGTTACGGTATGAACTGGGCGAATAAATTGTGTTTTATTCGCGCCCCAACGCATTGGCTTAGGTATTGGCAGCTTTGCTAACGCCTTTGCAATGGCATCGCTCATCAGCGTTTTGGTTTCTTGTCCTGCTACTTTAGCAATATGTAAAAGCCAAGCGCCTTTATCGGTCTCAAGAGTTTGTGCTTCACTTACGTCAATACCACAACCACGTGCCCAACCCATTGCTGCTTTAGTTGGGTTACCTTCGCTATCGAACGCTGCTTTAGTTGCAGGGCCACGCTTTTCTACTTCTTTATCTTGCTGCTTTGCTTCAAGCGCTTTTACTTGTAAACCTAAACGACGAGGCGATGCATACCAGCTTACGCCTTCATGCCCAAGCTCTAGTGTTTCAAGCTCTGCAGTTAAGTTTGCGGCAAAGGCTTCTGCTAATTTGCGCAGTGCTTTTGGTGGCAGCTCTTCGGTGCCAATTTCTACTAATAAATTTTGTGCTGACATGCTTACTTATCCTTACACAGCGGGAAACCAAGCGCTTCACGTGCATCGTAATAACTTTGTGCACACGCTTTTGATAACGCTCGAACGCGTAAAATATAACGCTGACGTTCGGTTACTGAGATTGCATGGCGCGCATCGAGTAAGTTAAACGCGTGCGATGCTTTCATTACTTGCTCGTAAGCAGGCAGTGGTAAATTTGCTTCAATTAGCTTTTGGCTCTCAGCTTCACACTTATCAAACTGTGCGAATAAGTCATCTACGTTTGCGTGTTCAAAGTTGTAAGTAGATTGTTCTACTTCATTTTGATGGAATACATCGCCGTAAGTTACACGCCCTAATGGACCGTCTGCCCATACTAGATCGTAAATACTGTCTACGCCTTGAATGTACATTGCTAAACGCTCTAGGCCGTAAGTAATTTCACCGGTTACAGGAGAGCACTCTAAGCCCCCTACTTGCTGAAAGTAAGTAAACTGCGTTACTTCCATACCGTTTAGCCAAATCTCCCAACCTAAGCCCCATGCGCCTAGTGTTGGTGATTCCCAGTTATCTTCTACAAAGCGTACTTCGTGCGTTAGGGTATCAATTCCCATCGCTTCTAGTGAGCCTAGGTAAAGCTCTTGAATGTTATCTGGTGATGGCTTTAAAACTACCTGAAATTGGTAGTAATGCTGTAAGCGGTTTGGGTTTTCGCCGTAGCGGCCATCGGTAGGACGGCGACACGGTTGTACGTATGCGCTCGACATTGGCTCAGGGCCAATAGATTTTAAGAATGTTTGCGGGTGAAATGTCCCTGCGCCCACTTCCATATCAAGTGGTTGAATAATGACACAGCCTTGCTGCGCCCAATAATCCTGTAAAGCCAGGATCAAACCTTGAAAGGTTTTAACGTCATATTTTTGCATATTTGGCTTTTTACTATCTGAAAGTAGCGTGAAAATTACCCTCAGTATACCTTGTGCACACGCAGGTTTTAAGCAGTTTGTGCGGTTGTTAAAATAAAAAAGGAGCCATTAGGCTCCTTTTAAGATGTAAGTATAATTTTTTACACGTCTAAGTTAACTACGCGAAGTGCGTTGGTTTCTATAAACTCACGACGAGGCTCAACTTGATCGCCCATTAATGTTGCAAACAATTGATCTGCCGCTACAGCATCTTCAATTGTTACTTGTAACATACGACGAGCTGAAGGATCCATTGTGGTTTCCCACAGTTGGCTAGGGTTCATTTCGCCTAATCCTTTATAGCGCTGAATGTAGATCCCGCGCTTAGATTCTGCGATCAACCATTCCAAAGCATCCACAAAGTTATCAACAGGTTTTGTTTTCTCACCACGTTGAACATATGCGCCTTCTTTTAAGATGTTTGCGATCTTCGTGCCAGTAACAGCAATGCGTTGGTAGTCACGTGAGGCAATAAAGTCGTAATGTAATACGTGTGCTTTATCCACACCATGCTGACGAATATTCACAACCGGGAAGTACAAGTTGCGCTCCGCATCATGCTCTGTTCCAGCGTGGAAAATTGTCGCATCTTCATCACGTTCAACTAAGTCGTCAACTAGCTCTTTCGTCCACTCAATTACTTTAGCTTCGTTAGATAAGTCTTCTACTTTTAACTCGCTTTGGTAAATCAAACGTTCCATTACCGTGTTAGGGTATTTACGTTTTAAGCGCTCAATGACTTTAACTGTGTTTTGGTAATCTTGTACTATTTGCTCAAGCGCTTCACCTTCAATTGCACTTGCATCTTCGCTTGTGTAAAGCGCTGCATTATTTAGTGCAAGTGATGTTAGGTAATCTACTAGTGCAGGATCGTCTTTAATATAACGCTCTTGCTTACCTTTTTTCACTTTATAAAGTGGCGGTTGTGCAATGTAAATATAACCACGCTCAACAATTTCTGGCATTTGGCGATAGAAGAATGTTAGTAGCAATGTACGAATGTGAGAACCATCCACGTCCGCATCGGTCATGATAATGATGCTGTGGTAACGTAGTTTTTCTGGGTCATATTCATCACGGCCAATACCACAACCTAGGGCTGTTATTAGCGTCGCTACTTCTTGTGAAGAAAGCATCTTATCAAAGCGTGCTTTCTCTACGTTCAAGATTTTACCTTTAAGTGGTAAAATTGCTTGGTTTTTACGATTACGACCCTGCTTGGCTGAACCGCCAGCTGAGTCACCCTCCACTATGTATAGTTCAGATAATGATGGGTCTTTTTCTTGGCAGTCAGCTAATTTACCAGGTAAACCTGCTAAATCCATAGCGCCTTTACGACGAGTCATTTCACGGGCTTTACGCGCCGCTTCACGTGCTCGTGCTGCATCAATAATTTTACCAACAACAATTTTGGCATCCATTGGGTTTTCTAATAAGAAATCAGAAAACTTTTCAGCCATTGCTTGCTCAACCGCAGATTTAACTTCGCTTGATACTAGCTTGTCTTTAGTTTGTGATGAGAACTTAGGATCAGGTACTTTAACACTTACAACCGCTGTTAAGCCTTCACGCGCATCATCGCCCGTTGCATTACTGGTTGTTTTAGCTTTTTTGTTAAAGCCTTCTTTTTCCATGTAGTTATTAAGTGTACGTGTTAGCGCAGATCTAAAGCCGGCTAAGTGAGTACCACCATCACGTTGTGGAATGTTATTAGTAAAACAGTAAATGTTTTCTTGGAAGCCATCGTTCCACTGCATTGAAACTTCAACGCTAATCCCATCTTCTTCACGCTCGTGAGTAAAATGGAATACACCTTTATGTACAGGTGTTTTATTGCGGTTTAAGTATTCAACAAACGCTTGAATACCGCCATCATATTTAAAGTGGTCGGTTTTATTTTCTTCGCGTTCATCAGATAAGATGATGCTTACACCAGAGTTCAAAAACGATAGCTCGCGTAAACGCTTAGCTAAAATATCATAATGAAAATCAAGGTTTGTAAATGTTTCGCCACTTGGCCAAAAACGCAGTTCAGTACCCGTAGTGTCAGCATCGCCAATAACAGTTAATGGAGCGTTAGGTACGCCCATGCTGTAAGTTTGCTCGTGCAATTTGCCTTCACGACGAATAGTAAGAGTTAGTTTTTCTGATAATGCATTTACTACCGATACACCAACACCGTGTAAGCCACCTGATACTTTATAAGAGTTATCATCAAACTTACCACCGGCATGAAGTACCGTCATGATAACCTCGGCAGCAGACACACCTTCTTCTTCATGGATAGAAGTTGGGATACCACGACCGTTATCTCTTACAGAGACTGAACCGTCTAAGTGAATCGTTACATAAATATCATCACAATGACCTGCTAAGGCTTCATCGATAGAGTTATCAACGACCTCAAACACCATGTGGTGTAAGCCTGTGCCATCATCGGTGTCCCCTATATACATTCCAGGACGCTTTCTTACTGCGTCTAATCCTTTAAGTACTTTAATACTCGACGAATCATAATTCTCAGACATGGTTAATCCCACTTATCTTGTTATTAGGTTGCCATGTTTCACGTGGAACATTTGTAGTTCTCGTTGCATGGGTTCCACCACAGCAGAAATACTTTCAGACAAAATTGAAGAAATAAAAATTTGAGAACTGCAATGAGCCAATAATTGTCCCACTTTCTCTTTTGTATCTTCGCCTAACTCTGAAGGTAGATCATCTATTAGCAATATAGATTGCTTATCTGTCTCTGACTCAATTAAACTATTTTGCGTTACTTTTAACGCATAAAGCAATAACTTCAATTGACCGCGTGAAAACGTATTCTCTACGCTGTTGCCAGCGACACTAAAACTAAAATCGGCCTTATGAGGGCCTTTACTTGTAAAACCTTGGCGAGCGTCTCGCTCAAAGTTTTGCTCTAATGCATCACTTAAAGACTCACTGCCTTTCCAGCCTGCATTAAAGTTGATTTCTAAATCGCGTATAAGCGTTAATTCTGCACACATTTTATCAAAAAACTGCTGCTTAAACCTACTTATATACGCCATTCTTAATTTATTTATTTGTTCTGCCAGTCTAACAAATTCTTTGTCCCAAAACCTAATTTGGTCAAAATAATTCTTTGGCTTACTTTTTAATAATGCATTGCGTTGTTTAAGCACTTTATTAAACGATTGCCATAAATAAAAAAACTCATGTTCCACGTGGAACAAACCCAAATCTAAAAACTTACGTCGCTCTTTTGGGCCACCAAAAAACAATGAATAGCTTTCGGGTGTAATAATTTGCACAGGCATTAACTGTGCAAGTTCAGAGATTTTTCTACTGGCTTTGCCTTGTATTTTTAAATTAGTTTCACCACTTTGGGTTTTACTAATCCCAATAGGAATAGACAAGTCGTGTAGCGCTTTGCGGCCGTGTATTACAAACTGATCTTGCTGATGTTGAATAATACTTTTATGTTTAGGTGTTCGAAAAGATTTGCCGTGAGAAAGGTAATAAATAGCCTCTAAAAGGCTGGTTTTTCCGCTGCCGTTTTCACCATAAATTATATTAACGCCGTTGACTGGTTCTAGCGTCAGTGCCTCAATATTACGAAAATACTTGAGGCTCAAGTGACTTAAACTCATTTATAATGGGTATCTTATAATCGCATAGGCATAACCACGTACGTTGCTTCTTCATCGCCCGCACCTTCAATAAGTGCGCTGCTGTTTGAATCTGCTAATGTAAATAGTACATCTTCTGTTTTTAATGTATTTAGTACATCTAATACATACGATACATTAAAACCAATTTCTAGCTCATCACCCTCATACATTACTTCTACTATTTCCTCAGCCTCTTCTTGCTCAGGGTTATTAGCCGTAATTTTAAGTAAGCCATTGGCAAGGTTTAAACGCACACCTCTAAATTTTTCGTTAGATAAAATAGACACACGTTGAAACGCATTACGTAACCATTCACGGTTAGCGGTAATTACTTTATCTCCACCACGTGGTAATACGCGGCGGTAATCAGGGAAGCGGCCATCCACTAACTTACTAGTAAAAGTAAATTCCACATCGATAATACGAATATGGTTAGCGCCAAATTGAATAGTAACTAATTCTTCATCGGCAACCATAAGGCGCATAATTTCTTGCACACCTTTGCGCGGTATTATTAATTGGCGCTGCGTATTTAACGATTGGCCTAATTCTTTTTGCGCTATTGCCAAACGGTGGCCATCGGTGGCCACTGTTTTTATGTCGGTATTATCTACTTCAAACGACATGCCATTTAAGTAATAACGAACGTCTTGGTTAGCCATTGAAAAATGCGTGCTTTCAAGTAATTTACGTAACTCTAAACGCGTTAGCTGAAACTCAACCTCGCCATCCCACTGCTCTAAATTAGGAAAGTCTTCCGCGGCAAGCGTTGTAAGTGAAAAGCGGCTTTTACCACTGGTTAAAAGCAGTTGGTGCTCTTGTAAGCTCAATGTAAGCTCAGAACCATCAGGCAGGCTTTTACAAATATCGAGTAATTTTTTAGCAGGTAGCGTTAACTTTGTATCGGCAATATCATCACCAACAAAAACACCTGCAACTAGTTCAATTTCAAGGTCTGTGCCTGTCATTGAAAGTTGCCCGTTTTCTACCACTAACAATACATTAGATAATATAGGTAACGTATGTTTACGTTCAATCGCACCCGATACTTGCACTAATGGCTTTAAAAATTGTTCTCTTGAAATGGTTATTTGCATAATAAAGTCAGCCCTAAGATGACAACGTTCTTATTAAATTTTGATAATCTTCTTTTATTTCGTGGCTTTCATCACGAAGTGATTTAACCTTTCTACACGCATGTAATACCGTGGTGTGGTCACGTCCACCAAATGCGTCACCAATCTCAGGTAAGCTGTGATTAGTTAATTCTTTAGATAATGCCATAGCTACCTGACGCGGCCTCGCGATAGAGCGGCTGCGGCGCTTAGATAACAAATCTGACACACGTATTCTGTAATACTCAGCCACGGTGCGCTGTATGTTGTCTATAGTGACAAGCTTATCTTGTAGTGCCAATAAATCGCGCAGTGCTTCTTTTACAAAGTCGATAGAAATTGGGCGTCCGGTAAAATTAGCATTAGCTATTACACGGTTAAGCGCGCCTTCTAATTCACGTACGTTTGAGCGTAATTTTTTAGCGATAAAAAAAGCGACTTCGTGCGGTAAATTAATTTTACTCTGCTGCGCTTTTTTCATTAAAATGGCAACGCGCGTTTCAAGCTCTGGCGGCTCTATAGCAATCGTTAAACCCCAACCAAATCGTGATTTAAGCCTGTCTTCTACGCCCTCAATTTCTTTTGGGTAGCGGTCAGAGGTTAAAATAATTTGCTGATTACCTTCTAATAATGCATTAAAGGTATGAAAAAATTCTTCTTGTGAGCGCTCTTTATTAGCAAAAAATTGAATATCATCAATCATTAGCGCATCAACACTACGGTAATAACGTTTAAATTCTTCAATGGCGTTATTTTGTAGTGCTTTTACCATGTCTTGCACAAAACGCTCAGAATGCATGTAAACAATTTTAGCATCGGGCTTGTTAGCCATAATGCCATTACCTACTGCATGTAATAAGTGAGTTTTACCTAAGCCAGTGCCACCGTAAATAAATACCGGGTTAAAGGCAGAGCCAGGGTTATCTGCAACTTGTGTTGCAGCCGCTTTTGCTAGCTGGTTAGATTTACCTTCAACAAAGCTGTCAAAGGTATAGTTATCTTTTATATTAGATTTATAGCCTGATTTAGGCGCAGGCTCTACTGCTGCTTTTTGTTCTACAGGTTGCTGTTTAGCAGGTGCCTGTGAACTAGGTGATGCAGGGGCTTCAACACTTGGCGCCGCCGCTTGAGTATTTAGTAGTGGTTTACTACCTACATCAAAACGTAATTCGGGCGCTTCATCACCACAAATTTCTACAAGTAACTCATTAATACGGTTTAAATACTTTTCTCTTACCCAATCAAGAACAAAGCGATTAGGTGCGTAAATCGTTAAGGTATCTTCGGTACTTTCTGCTTGTAGTGGTCTTACCCACATACTGAATTGTTGCGAAGGCAACTCATCTTGCAATACATATAAACAACTTTGCCAAACCGACAGATACACAGTTAAACTCCCAGAGGTATAATTTTTATTCCCGCACATCAATAATGATTAAAAATCATGCATTTATTGCGTTCAATTGGCCAGCTACCCGACCCAAGACCGGGTATTATGAAGGCACTTTATCCACAAGTAAAAGATTGATTTTTATAAAATTGTTGATATCAGTGTATAAATATCTTAACAGACTGATTTATAGCGACTTTTATTTTAAAGCCTGATAACAGATCATAACAAAAACACACTGAGATCGCGAACCAATTTTACGATCTAAATGAGTTTTCCCATGCTTTTATTCACTTTTTAAACACCAGCTGTGGAAAACTTCTTAATTATGATGATCCTAGTTGATCACCCTACTTTATTACGATCCACATTCTTTTAGTCAGTCTCGGCCATTAATTCGCCTTTTTGCGCAAAAGTAGACCATTTTGCTTTAAAATTAATCCATAAATATCAAGCTAGCGTACAAAAAATGTAATAAACACGGTGTTTACAGCGCAATTATGATTGACTTTAAAGTGCTTAATCTATAATATCTCGCGCTCGCAATGGCACCTGTGCCAGGATCGCGACCTGCATAGGATGTTTTAACTTTAACCGATCGGATGAGATTGTTATGAAAAGAACTTTTCAACCTAGCGTTTTAAAACGCAAACGTGCACACGGCTTCCGTGCTCGCATGGCAACTGTAAATGGCCGTAAAGTATTAGCACGTCGCCGCGCTAAAGGCCGCAAAGTTCTTTCTGCTTAATATATAAGTGGAAGACTTTAGCTTTGGCAGGGAGTTACGTCTGTTAACTCCCTCGCATTACTCTCGCATATTTAATGAACCCGCTCGGGCTGCAACTCCTTTATTTACTCTTTTAGCTAAACCTAATGACCAAGATAAACCTAGGTTAGGACTCACTGTTGCTAAAAAACGTGTAAAAAAGGCATGCCAACGTAACCGTATTAAACGACTCGCTCGCGAAAGTTTTCGTTTAAATCAACACACCATCGATAATATCGATATTGTGCTTATGGTAAAAAGTGGTATTGATGAGCAGTCTAACGAAGAAATAACTAAACAACTTACAAAGCTGTGGCGTAAAATAAATGAACGCTGCAAACCTGGTGCACCTAAACCACCACCTTTTAAAAAACGCCCAAACAAATCAGCTAAATCTAATAAACAAACCCGATAGCAATAGAATTGCAGGGTTAATTAGGGTATCTTTAGCTCACCTTTTAATCATGCGTTTAAAATCTCTAATTGAGCCTTTAAATACATGGTATCTATTCACTAAATATACGCAGGGGTATAAACACCATGAGGTTACTTAAACCACTTGTTGCTATTCCAAAGCGTTGTTTAGTGTTATTTATCCGCGGTTATCAAATGTGGATAAGCCCACTACTAGGCCCGCATTGTCGTTTTAATCCAAGCTGCTCTCATTACGCTATTCAAGCAATTAATTTGCATGGATTTGTAAAAGGGAGTTGGTTAGCACTTAAACGCATATTAAAATGCCATCCTTTACATTCAGGCGGAGAAGACCCCGTTCCTGAAAAATTAACCCGTATTAACCACCAACACGAGAAATAAGAGCTGTTATGGAATCGCAACGCACGTTTTTATTAATCGGTTTAATGTTAGTGTCGTTTTTATTATTTCAAGAATGGAATAATGACTACAACACACCTAAAGCCGATCCTAGTGCCACTACACAAACACTAAACACAACGTCACCAGAGTCAGATGATTATATACCGTCATCGTCAGATTCAGGTTTACCTGCTTCGGCTACCGCTGCTAAGCGTTCAGTTATTGACATTACGACTGACGTTTTCAAAGTAAAAATAGACACCAAAGGCGGTGACATTGTTGAAGCAGACTTACTCCAATACGAAGAAGTAAAAGGTGAAGAAACACCATTTATGCTTCTAGGCGAGTTTGATGGCAATCAATACTTCTCACAAAGTGGTTTAATTGGTTTAAATGGCCCAGACGCATCAGCGAATGGTCGCCCTACTTACCAAGCAACGCAAAAAGCCTACACGCTAAGCGGTGATGAGCTACGTGTACCACTTACCTATGTTGATAGTAATGGCGTTAGCTTCACTAAAACATACGTATTTAAAAAAGGTCAATACGATGTAGGCCTAGAGTACACAGTAAATAATGCTACAAGTGCGCCAGTGCAAGTACAGCTATACACGCAAATTAAGCGTACCGTACAAGAAAAAGGCAGCTTAGTAGATCAAAACTATCTAGGTGCAGCTTACGGTACTGATGAAGAGTCGTACGAAAAATACAGCTTTTCAGATATGGCTGACAAAAACCTAAATAAAAACACCCAAGGCGGTTACGTTGCATTTATTCAGCATTACTTTGTAAGTGCATGGGTACCTAAGCAAGACGAAACACACACGCTTTACAGCTTAATTACTAAAAGTAATGCCGCTATTATTGGTACAAAAGCAGCGCCTATAAATGTACAAGCCGGCAGCGAGCAAACTCTTAATGCGACTTACTACATGGGTCCTAAAGAGTCAGATATTCTTGAAGCGATTCACCCAGATTTAGACTTAACTGTAGATTACGGTTGGTTATGGTTTATTTCGCAGCCTTTATTTGTACTTCTTAAATGGTTACACAGCATTTTAGGTAACTGGGGTGTCGCTATTATTGCCATCACTATTATCGTTAAATCGTTAATGTACCCACTGACTAAAGCGCAATACACGTCAATGGCTAAAATGCGTGCCCTTCAGCCAAAAATGGCTGCCCTAAAAGAAAAATATGGTGATGACCGTCAAAAGTTCGGCCAAGCTACTATGGAAATGTACAAAAAAGAAAAAGTTAACCCTATGGGTGGCTGTTTCCCTATTTTGCTACAAATGCCAATTTTCTTAGCGCTATTTTACGTATTCTTAGAATCAACAGAGCTGCGCCATGCAGAGTTCATTCTTTGGCTAACTGACCTTTCTACAAAAGACCCATACTACGTATTACCAATATTATTTGGTGCAAGTATGTTTGTGACGCAAAAACTACAACCAATGACGGTTACCGATCCAATGCAGCAAAAAATGATGACCTTTATGCCGGTTATCTTCTCTGTATTCTTCTTATGGTTCCCATCTGGTTTAGTACTTTACTGGTTAGTGTCTAACCTTATTTCTATTGTCCAGATGCTTATCATCTACCGTGGCATGGAAAAGCAAGGTATAAAAGTAAGAGGCTAGCTCAACGGCTACTCATATAAAGGCGACTTAGGTCGCCTTTTTTATTGCCTATTTTTTACCACAGCTATTCGCTACCAATAAATGCATAGGTTACAATAGCGCCATTAAAGTTACTCTCGTTGGCAAATAAATAGCATGATCAATCAAGACACAATTGCAGCACAAGCGACCGCTCCTGGGCGTGGTGGCGTAGGTATAATTCGGGTTTCTGGCAGCCTTGCTAAAAGCGTGGCCGAAAAAATAATAGGTAAAGTACCTAAGCTTCGCTATGCCGACTACGTTCCTTTTAAAAGTTTAAGCGGCGAGCAACTCGACCAAGGCATCGCTATTTATTTTGCAGGGCCAAATTCATTTACCGGCGAAGACGTACTTGAACTGCAAGGTCACGGCGGCCCTGTTGTACTCGACATGCTATTAAAAGAAATTAGCCAAATAGAAGGCGTTCGCTTAGCTAAGCCTGGTGAGTTTTCTGAGCGCGCCTTTATGAACGACAAGCTTGATTTAACCCAAGCAGAGGCTATTAGCGATTTAATTAATGCAACCTCAGAGCAAGCAGCTAAAAGCGCCCTACAGTCGCTACAAGGTGAGTTTTCTAAACACATTGAAACCCTAGTAGAAAAAGTTATTCATTTACGTATGTATGTAGAGGCAGCCATTGACTTCCCTGATGAGGAAATTGATTTTTTATCCGATGGTAAAGTATCGGGCGATTTAGATGCCATCATCAGTCAATTACACACAGTAACGAGCCAAGCTAAGCAAGGCAGTATTATGCGAGAAGGTATGCGCGTTGTTATTGCTGGGCGCCCTAATGCGGGTAAATCAAGCCTACTTAATGCCCTAGCAGGCCGCGAAGCTGCCATAGTAACCGAAATAGCCGGTACTACTCGCGACGTACTACGTGAGCACATTCATATTGATGGTATGCCACTGCATATTATCGATACCGCAGGTCTACGTGAAAGCCCAGACCGCGTTGAACAAATAGGTATAGAGCGCGCGTGGGATGAAATAAATCAAGCTGATCGCGTGTTGTTTATGCTTGATGGCACCGACACCACCGACACCGACCCACACGCAATTTGGCCTGAGTTTATGGCAAAATTACCGCAAGGTATGGGTGTTACCGTTATCAGAAATAAAGCCGATTTATCGGGCGATGCAGTAGGTATGGATGAAAACCAACAATACCCAGTAATTAGTTTAAGCGCTAAAAATGCGCAAGGTATTGAGCTTGTACGCGACCACTTAAAAGCTTGTATTGGCTTTCAGGGCGCAACAGAAGGTGGATTTATGGCGCGCCGCCGCCATTTAGATGCACTTGAACATGCCGCCTATCACTTAGATACTGGTAAAACGCAGTTAGAAATGCACGTCGCCGGCGAAATATTAGCCGAAGAGCTACGCCTAACGCAGCAGTACTTAAACGAAATAACCGGTGAATTTACCTCAGACGACCTACTAGGCAAAATATTTAGCTCATTCTGTATTGGTAAATAACTCGCTAAAGCAGCATAAAATAACACTTACTTTAGGGCACATTAGTGCCCTTTTTTATGCCCGGTATAAAAATTAAAAAGCTAAAATGGGGCTAAAATTAAATAAAAACGCGCCTGATTTTAGCGTATTCAACTCACCTGTTTAATCTCTTACAGTATGAAAATACACCACGTTAAGCGCGTAATTGGCGCTCGATATAGCTTAAAAAAGTACCAATATACCGCTAAAAAGTATCCTTAAGTAGATCGTTTTAACTACGGTTTGTGAATTTATAAGCAAAAGTAACCGGTACTATTAAGGCCAGCGGGCTCGTTTTTAATTGCTCCACCAGCAAAACTCCTCGCTGAACTTGAAAAATAATAAGACTAATTAAAAAAGGTTATCCACAATCGCCTACTTTATGGCTAATAAATCAAAAATAGCGGCACATTTATAAGCTTAAACCGTCACGATCTATAAAAAGCGTGGTTTATTACACTTATTTTCACTTTTTTAGGGCAGATCTGCTTAATCGGATCGTTTTTAAAAATTATTTTTGATCGCCTTTTTAAGTTATCAACAAGATTACTATCCACATTATGATCAACAACAGCTTAGCTATATAAAAACGTGGGCTGGTGGCCTCACTTATAATAAAAAATCAATGACTTAGCTTTATTTAGATCTACAAAGCATACTAGTTAAGCAGAGCTTTCCCCAACCTTATCAACAACTTGATCAGAAGATTACATTTAAATAGTTTTTGTTAATTCATTTATATTCAATAACTTATATAAGCAATTACACCAAAGAGTAAAAACAACTCAAAAATAGTTATACAAAATTACAAAGGTTTTCTTTACTGCAAGGCTAACTCAGTTATCATAGCGGGCAAATAAGTAATGTGTGATCAGTTTAAATATGAGTTCTGTAAATATAATCGTTGGTAGTCAAATGGGATCTGCAGAATATGTAGCAGAACAACTATGTGATGAGTTAAATAACCAAGGTATAAGTGCTGAACTACATGATCAACCTAATTTATCTGATATTGATCAACACAATACAATCTGGCTTATATGCACATCGACCTATGGCGCGGGCGATTACCCCGACAACCTTTTACCATTTGTTGAGCAGCTAAATCAGCAAAGTGACTTATCTGCAATTAAATATTCAGTCATTGGCTTAGGCGATACCAGCTACGACACCTATAACCTTGCTGGGCGTAATATAAATAGTTTAATGGCAAGCCTTGGCGCAACATGCATAGCGCCAAGGCTTGAATTAAATATTCTTGATGAGGCATTACCCGAAGATACCGCCCTAGAGTGGTTAGATTCGTGGATAGAGAAAACACAATTAAAGTAATGTGATCGATCAAAATGCATAAACAAAGTTACCCACAATTTACTAATAATTTAATAGCTTTTGTGGATAACCGCTGATCAAACTGCGTTTTTAAGCATGCTTATCCATGGGATAAGATCCAATCGATATTGGGCTGTGCATAAACCCCCTTTTTGATCAGAGCTTATTTGCCTGATGATCCGATCATATTAACACCTTTAGATCTGATCTAATTTTATGTTTTAAATGAATAAATAGAGCTTATCAACAGAAAACCCGATCACTAGTAGTAATAGTATTAAAAGATCTCTTTAAAAGATCCTTTATATTATAAGTGATCAGTGACTTAGATCTTGCCCACTGTTTAATCATTTATCTTCTGCTAATTTCTAGGTAGAATACGCTCCCTTTTGAAGTTTACTGGTTTGATTAAGTAGGATCCCATTAATGATTTTTCACGAAAAGTTTGACGTTATCGTAGTAGGTGGTGGACATGCAGGCACTGAAGCCTCATTGGCTGCTGCACGTATGGGGATGAATACCCTGCTGCTAACTCATAATATGGATACACTTGGTCAAATGTCTTGCAACCCTGCAATTGGTGGCATAGGCAAAGGCCATTTGGTTAAAGAAATTGATGCGCTAGGCGGTGCCATGGCACAAGCTATTGATAAAGGTGGTATCCAATTTCGTACCTTAAATTCTTCAAAGGGACCTGCTGTTCGTGCAACTCGAGCACAAGCTGATCGCGCTTTGTACAAAGCTGCAATTCAAAACACATTACAAAACCAAGAAAACCTAAAAATATTTCAACAATCGTGTGATGATCTTATCGTTGAAAACGACAAAGTTGTTGGCGTAGTAACCCAAATGGGATTACGTTTTAGCGCACCTAGTGTTGTATTAACCGTAGGTACTTTCTTAGGTGGCCAAATACATATTGGTTTAGAGAATTTTAAAGGTGGTCGTGCAGGCGATCCCCCTTCAATTGCACTTGCTGATCGTTTACGTGAGTTACCTTTTAGAGTAGACCGTTTAAAAACAGGTACTCCACCACGTATTGATGCCCGTACAGTTGATTTTAGCAAGATGCAAGAACAACCAGGTGATGCGCCTACACCGGTATTTTCGTTTATTGGTAAACAAAGCGATCACCCACAGCAAATACCGTGCTATATCACCTACACAAACGAAAAAACCCATGAGGTCATTCGTAACAATTTACATCGCTCGCCTATGTACTCTGGCGTAATTGAAGGTATAGGACCACGTTACTGCCCTTCAATAGAAGATAAAATTGTGCGCTTTGCTGATAAAGACAAGCACCAAATATTTGTAGAGCCTGAAGGTTTAACATCGTACGAGCTTTACCCAAACGGTATTTCAACCAGCTTACCTTTTGATGTGCAGTTACAAATTGTGCAATCGATAGATGGTTTTGAAAACGCACATATTTGTCGCCCTGGTTATGCTATTGAATATGATTTCTTTGACCCACGTGATTTAAAACAGTCATTAGAAACCAAATTTATAGACGGATTATTTTTTGCGGGCCAAATAAATGGTACTACTGGTTATGAAGAAGCCGGTGCACAAGGTTTAATAGCCGGTATGAACGCCGCTTTACAAGTACAAGGCAAAGATGCATGGACTCCACGTCGTGATGAAGCATATGTGGGCGTACTGATAGACGACTTAGCAACGCTTGGTACAAAAGAACCGTACCGTATGTTTACTAGCCGTGCGGAATACCGTTTATTATTGCGTGAAGATAACGCTGATATTCGCTTAACAGAAAAAGGCCGTGAACTTGGTTTAGTTAACGATGAGCGCTGGCAGGCATTTAACGAAAAAATGGAAGTGATCGAAAAAGAGAAACAGCGTATTAAAGAAACCTGGATCCATAAAGATCATGCTGTGGTTGATCAAGTAAACGCCTTATTAAAAACACCGCTTACTCGTGAAGCAAGTTTAGAGGATCTACTTCGTCGTCCAGAAATTCGTTACGACGATTTAATGGCTATTGATGGGCTAGGATCTGAGTTTACAAACCAAGCTGCACTTGAACAAGTTGAGATCCATACTAAATACGCAGGCTACATTGCGCGCCAGCAAGATGAGATCAATAAACAACTTCGTCATGAAGAAACCATTTTGCCTAAAGAGTTCGATTACTCAACGGTATCGGGTTTATCAAACGAGGTAGTTGCTAAGTTAACAGATGCGCGTCCAGACACTATTGGCCAAGCTTCTCGTATTTCTGGTATCACCCCAGCGGCGATTTCGCTATTATTAGTGTATCTGAAGAAGCAAGGCTTATTACGCAAAACTGCGTAACGGTAAAGGTAAACTGTGTTACAGCAACAATTAACAACATTGTTAGCGCAAACTGATATTGCGCTAACCGAAAAACAACAACAGCAATTAGTTAAATACGTTGAGTTACTAAACAAATGGAACAAAGCGTATAATTTAACGTCTGTACGCTTACCAGAAGAAATGATGATTAAGCACATTATGGATAGCTTAGTTGTTGCACCTCATTTACCCGGTCATCATTATATTGATGTAGGCACAGGTCCTGGCTTACCAGGTATTGTATTAGCTATTGCACTACCTGATACGCAATTTGTATTGCTTGATAGCTTAGGTAAACGTGTTCGCTTTTTAATGCAAGTTAAACACGAGCTCGGGCTAAATAATGTCACCCCTGTGCAGTCAAGAGTTGAAGAATATCAACCAAGTGTTAAATTAGATGGCGTACTAAGTCGTGCGTTTGCTTCACTGCAAGATATGGTTGATTGGTGTTCACACTTAATTGATCACTCAGGCAAATTTATAGCGCTTAAAGGTGTGTTTCCTAGTGAAGAGCTAGAGTCGCTACCTGAGGGGGTAAAATTTGAAGATAAAATCTCGCTAGTAGTGCCTGAGCTTGATGCACAACGACATTTAATTATTCTTTCTAAAGACTAGGGATCAGAGACATAGTGGCAAAAGTCATCGCATTAGCAAATCAAAAAGGCGGCGTTGGTAAAACAACAACAGCTGTTAATCTCGCTGCATCTATGGCTGCAACGAAGCGTAAAGTGCTGTTAATAGATCTCGACCCCCAAGGCAACGCTACGATGGGTAGCGGTGTAGACAAATATGGCGATGTCGCCACCATTTATGATTTACTCATTGAAGAAAAACCAATGGATGAGGTGATAATCACTGAAACCTCGGGTGAGTATCATATGATAGCGGCCAACGGCGATGTAACCGCAGCCGAAGTAAAATTAATGGAATTGTTTGCACGCGAAGTACGCCTTCGTAATGCGCTTGAAAAAATACAAGATAAATACGAATTTATTTTTATCGACTGCCCGCCTTCACTAAATATGTTAACAGTAAACGCCATGGCTGCTGCTGATTCTATTTTAGTACCTATGCAATGTGAATATTATGCGCTTGAAGGGTTAACCGCATTAATGGACACTATTACGCAACTTGCAAAGTTAGTTAACCCTAACTTACAAATTGAAGGCATTCTTCGTACTATGTACGATCCGCGCAATCGATTAGCAAATGATGTATCAGAACAATTAAAACAACATTTTGGCGATAAAGTATACCGCACCGTGATCCCACGTAATGTGCGTCTTGCCGAGGCACCTAGTTTTGGTGCACCAGCAATGTACTACGACCGCGCATCAAGTGGCGCAAAAGCCTACTTAGCACTTGCGGGCGAAATGCTACGCAGAAAAGAAAAAACAGCGCCGGTAGTCGCCTAACTTTAAGGTAAAAAAATAACATGTCTGCTAAAAAACGAGGTTTAGGCCGAGGACTCGATGCCCTTTTAAGTTCATCAAAACCAGCGCCGAGCTCAAGCAAGGAACAAGACACAGTAAATGTGACTGAAGCTGTACAAACTGCAGCACAGCCCGTTGCGAATGAATTGCAAAAGCTGCCTATTGAGTTTTTACACTCAGGAAAATACCAGCCTCGTAAAGATATGTCTGAAGAAGCGCTTGAGGAGTTAGCAAGCTCTATCCGCTCTCAAGGCATTATTCAGCCAATTGTGGTGCGCCCAGTTGCAGAAAATAGCTTTGAAATAATAGCCGGTGAGCGCCGTTGGCGTGCTGCACAAATAGCAAAGCTTGAAAGCGTACCTTGTATTGTAAAAGATGTGCCAGATGAAGCCGCCGTTGCTATTGCGCTGATAGAAAATATTCAACGTGAAGATTTAAACGCAATGGAAGAAGCTATCGCTTTAAACAGATTATTGAATGAATTTGAATTAACGCACCAGCAAGTTGCCGATGCGGTGGGTAAATCGCGCACTACCGTGACCAATTTACTACGATTAAACAATTTAAATAGTGATGTTAAAATTCTGTTAGAGCATGGCGACATAGAAATGGGCCACGCACGCTGTTTATTAGCACTTGAAGGTGAAGCACAATCTGACGCTGCAAGATTAGCCGTAGCTAAAGCGCTAACTGTTCGCGAAACCGAAAAGTTAGTACGCTCAATTTTAGAGCCGGTTGCTGCTAAAGAAGCACCAGAAAAAGACCCAGATGTTAAGCGTTTAGAGCAAAAATTAGCCGACAACTTAGGGGCTAAAGTAGAAATAAATTATAACGCGAAAGGCAAAGGTAAGTTGGTTATTTCTTACACCAATTTAGATGAGCTTGATGGCATTTTAAATCGTATAAATCACAGCAATACCGACCATTAAAATTTTACATGTCCGATAAGAGACATTTGTAGCTATTTTGTGTTACAAAGCGTCTACTCAAGTTGCAAAACTGGTAGGATTAAGTATAATTTCGCCAGTTTTCACACCCTAACAATTAGAACGCCATAAAGGTTAACTAAACGTGACTAATAAGTTAGCAAGACCTTATAGGCTTGCCGCATTTAAATTAATTTGTCTTCAGGGTATCGTAGCACTTGTAGCTGCAGTAATTATTTTTGTTGGTTGGGGAGTAAACGCCAGCGTATCAGCACTTGCCGGTAGCAGCGTAGCAATACTTCCCCACCTAGTATTTGCGCTTTATGCATTCAGATATATGGGTGCAAGCAAAGCAAATCAAGCGTATACCTCGTTAAAACGCGGTAACGGATTAAAATTTATGCTAACAATCGTATTGTTTGCACTGATACTCAAGTCAACCACGGTCGTTTTAGTGCCGTTTTTTTGTGTTTACGTATTTGTGCTCTTTACTGGATTGTTTGCACCCGTTTTTTTTAAACATTAACTTTTGGGATATAACATGGCTGCAGAAGAAGTTACTATATCAAGCCATATCCAGCATCACTTAACAAACGCTAAGATGTGTATGACCGACTCAGGTCTTGCCTTCAACAAAGCGTGTGCAGACAGTGGTTTCTGGACATGGAATATAGATACCCTCGCATGGTCAATCGGACTTGGTCTATTATTTTTATGGACCTTCCGAAGCGCCGCAAAGAAAGCACACACCGGAGTACCGGGTAAATTTCAATGTTTTATTGAAATGATTGTTGAGTTCGTTGGTGACAACGTACGTGACACTTACCACGGTAAAAGCAAATTAATTGCTCCATTAGCCTTAACAATTTTTGTTTGGGTGTTCTTAATGAACTTAATGGATTTAATCCCAGTTGATTTCTTACCTGCACTTGCTGGTTTTGTTGGTGAACAAGCCTTTGGCATGGACTCACACGACGTTTACATGAAAATTGTACCTACCACAGACATAAACTTAACCGCTGCATTAGCATTGGGTGTGTTTATTCTGATGATTGGTTACTCTATTAAAATTAAAGGGGTTGGTGGCTTCATTAAAGAGCTTACACTTCACCCGTTTAGCTCTAATAGCAAAGTGGCTATGATTTTCTTAATTCCTTGTAATTTATTACTAGAAACAATCGCTCTAGTGTCTAAGCCTTTCTCGTTAGCACTGCGTTTATTCGGTAACTTATACGCTGGTGAATTGATATTCATACTTATCGGCGCAGTTGGTTTAATGCAACTTCCGTTGCACTTTGTTTGGGCTGTATTCCATATCTTAGTAATCGTGTTACAAGCATTCGTATTTATGATGCTAACCATTGTTTACCTAAGCATGGCAAGTTCAGACAATCACTAATTTATACACTTTTTATATTTAACTTTAACAATTGAAACTTTGGAGAAAAAAATGGAACTAGTATTAGGTCTTAAGTACATCGCAGTTGCTTTACTTATCGGCTTCGGTGCAATCGGTACTGCTATCGGCTTCGGTAACATGGGTGGTAAATTCCTAGAAGCATGTGCGCGTCAGCCTGAACTTGCACCTTCATTACAAGTTAAGATGTTCATCCTAGCTGGTCTAATCGATGCGGTAGCAATGATCGGTGTTGGTATCGCAATGGTAATCCTGTTCGTACTTTAATTTTATTTTTTGAACAGCTTACTATTTTAAGGAGGAGCGGTCGTGAACATAACAGCCACTCTTATCGGTGAATTAATTGCGTTTACGGTGTTTGTACTATTTTGTATGAAATATGTATGGCCACCACTTAATGATGCAATTGAGTCTCGCCAGAAGAAAATTGAAGATGGTTTAGCTGCCTCTGATAGAGCCGAAAAAGACTTAGAACTTGCGCAACAAAAAGCTGCAGAACAGCTTAAAGATGCAAAAGCTCAAGCGGCTGATATCATTGAACAAGCTAAAAAGCGTGCCGTGCTTATTGTTGACGAAGAAACTGTTCGTGGACAAGAAGAGCGTGAAAAAATTATTGCTCAAGGGCACTCTGAAATTGAATCAGAGCGTAACCGTGTAACAGAAGAGCTACGTAAGCAAGTAGCAACTCTGGCAGTGGTTGGCGCTGAAAGAATTTTAGAGCGTGAAATCAATCAAGCCGCACATAGTGACATCGTTGAAAAACTTGTCGCTGAGCTGTAATTAGGAGGGTATGAGCATGTCTGAATTGACTACTATCGCTCGCCCATACGCTAAAGCGGCTTTTGAACTTGCCGTTGAAAAAGGCACGATTGAAAGCTGGAATGACATGTTGTTTTTTGCAGGCGAAGTTGCCAGCAATGAACAAGCATCAGCCATTCTAGCTGGATTGCCTACTGCTACTGCACAAGCTGAGTTATTTATTAACTTATGTGCTGAGCAGCTCAACGAACAAGGTCAGAACCTAGTTAAGGTGATGGCTGAAAATGGACGTTTGATTGCACTGCCTGAGGTTGCTCAGTTATTCGCTGCGTTTAAAGCAGAGTATGACAAAGAAATCGACGTAGATGTGATTTCGGCAACCCCTCTTGCTGCAGCGCAGCAAGAGTCATTGGTAGCGACACTTGAAAAACGTTTCGCACGCAAAGTTAAGCTGAATTGTAGTGAAGACGCTGCAGTTGTTGGCGGCCTTATTATTAAGGCGGGTGACACTGTAATCGACGGCTCAGTACGCGGTAAATTAAACCGCTTAGCCACAACACTACAATCGTAATTGGGAAAAAGAGCATGCAACTTAATTCCACTGAAATTTCAGATCTGATCAAACAACGTATTGAGCAGTTCGAAGTTGTAAGTGAAGCTCGTAACGAAGGTACTATCGTATCTGTTACTGACGGTATCATCCGCATCCACGGTCTAGCTGACTGTATGCAAGGTGAGATGATTGAGCTTCCAGGCAACCGTTATGCTATCGCACTAAACCTTGAGCGTGACTCAATTGGTGCAGTAGTTATGGGTCCTTACGCTGACCTTACTGAAGGCGTAAAAGTATACACAACTGGTCGTATCTTAGAAGTTCCTGTTGGTGCTGGCTTACTTGGTCGTGTTGTAAACACACTAGGTGCTCCTATCGACGGTAAAGGCGCTTTAGATAACGACGGTTTTGAACCTGTAGAAAAAATTGCTCCAGGTGTAATCGAGCGTCAATCTGTAGATGAGCCAGTTCAAACTGGTTACAAATCTATTGATGCGATGATTCCAGTTGGTCGTGGTCAGCGTGAGCTTGTAATCGGTGACCGCCAAACAGGTAAAACTGCACTAGCAATCGATGCAATCATCAACCAAAAGAACACAGGCGTTAAGTGTGTGTACGTAGCGGTTGGCCAAAAAGCATCTACTATTGCTAACGTAGTACGTAAATTAGAAGAGCACGGTGCACTTGCAAATACTATCGTAGTTGTAGCATCTGCTTCTGAGTCTGCGGCACTTCAGTACTTAGCACCGTTCTCGGGCTGTACTATGGGTGAATACTTCCGTGACCGTGGTGAAAACGCATTAATCGTATATGATGATTTATCTAAGCAAGCTGTTGCTTACCGTCAAATCTCATTACTACTTAAGCGTCCACCAGGTCGTGAAGCATACCCAGGTGACGTATTCTACCTTCACTCGCGTCTTTTAGAGCGTGCATCGCGTGTAAACGCTGATTACGTTGAAAAGTTCACTAACGGTGAAGTGAAAGGACAAACTGGTTCATTGACGGCATTGCCAATCATTGAAACTCAAGGCGGCGACGTTTCTGCGTTCGTACCGACAAACGTTATCTCTATCACCGATGGTCAGATCTTCTTAGAAACTGACTTATTCAACTCAGGTATCCGTCCGGCAGTAAATGCTGGTATCTCGGTATCGCGTGTTGGTGGTGCTGCACAAACTAAAATCGTTAAGAAACTAGGTGGCGGTATCCGTCTAGCCCTAGCTCAGTACCGTGAATTAGCTGCGTTCTCGCAGTTCGCGTCTGACCTTGATGATGCAACTCGTGCTCAACTTGAGCATGGTGAGCGTGTAACAGAGCTAATGAAGCAGAAACAGTACGCACCAATGTCTGTTGCTGAAATGTCTTTGTCGTTATTTGCAGCTGAGAAAGGTTATCTTAAAGATATCGAAATCTCTAAAATTATGGATTTCGAAGCAGCTTTACTTTCTTATGCAAGTAGCACATACGCAGAGCTTGTGGCTCAAATCAATGAAACTGGTAACTACAACGCCGAGATCGAAGCGCAGCTTAAAGAACTTCTTGAGAAGTTCAAGTCTACGCAAACTTGGTAATTTAGTTATTAATGGTGCGCTTTAGTTTACTAAAGCACACCTTGATTCGGAGAGAGAGTCATGGCCAGCGGAAAAGAGATTAAAAGCAAGATCGGGAGTATTAAAAATACTCAAAAGATCACTAGCGCAATGGAAATGGTTGCTGCGTCTAAAATGAAAAAGGCGCAAGAACGAGTGGCTTCAAGCCGTCCATACGCTGACAAATTACGCAAAGTAATTGGTCGTGTTGCTCAAGCAAATCTTGATTTTACTCACCCGTTCTTAGAAGAACGAGAAGTAAAACGAGTTGGTTATATTGTTATCTCTACAGACCGTGGTCTATGTGGCGGCTTAAACTCAAATGAGTTTAAAAAAGTTGCATTAGACATTAAAGCGTGGAAAGAAAAAGGTGTGGACGCTGAGTTTGCAACTTTAGGTAGCAAAGCTGCTAGCTTCTTTCAACGTTTTGGCGGTCAAGTGCTTGCTAAAAAAGCAGGCCTTGGAGATAAGCCTTCAGTACAAGACGTAATTGGTCCTGTAAAAATTATGCTAGATGCATTCTCTGAAGGTAAAATTGACCGTTTATTCCTGGTATATAACAACTTTGTTAATACCATGAAGCAAGAACCAACAATTGACCAGTTACTCCCTTTGCCAAAAGCTGAAGAAGAAGTATCTGCCCACACATGGGACTACTTATACGAGCCAGGCCCAGACGCTATATTAGAGTCTTTGCTTGTACGCTTTGTTGAGTCTCAGGTATACCAAGGTGTGGTTGAGAACGCTGCCTCTGAACAGGCTGCCCGTATGGTTGCAATGAAAGCTGCAACAGATAATGCCGGCGACCTTATGGATGAGTTACAGCTTGTTTATAACAAGGCCCGCCAAGCGGCAATCACACAAGAAATTAGTGAGATTGTTTCTGGTTCAGCCGCAGTTTAATGCTTCAGGCAAAGATTAACGAGAGGAATAGACATGAGTTTAGGTAAGGTCGTCCAAATTATCGGTGCCGTTGTGGATATTGAGTTTTCTCAAGACAACGTGCCAGCCGTATATGACGCGCTAAAAGTAACAGATGGCGATTTAGCTGGTTTGACTTTAGAAGTTCAACAACAGCTAGGTGGCGGTGTTGTTCGTACTATCGCACTAGGTACTACTGACGGTTTACGTCGTGGCGCAGCGGTAGAAAATACAGGTGAAGCGATTCAAGTTCCAGTTGGTAAAGCAACGCTTGGTCGTATCATGAACGTACTTGGTGAGCCAATCGATGAAGCTGGCCCAATCGGCGAAGAAGACCGTATGTCTATTCACCGTGCAGCGCCTTCTTACGAAGAGCAATCAAGTTCAGTAGAACTTTTAGAAACTGGTATCAAGGTAATCGACCTTGTATGTCCATTTGCTAAAGGTGGTAAAGTTGGTTTATTCGGTGGTGCCGGTGTAGGTAAAACCGTAAACATGATGGAACTTATCCGTAACATCGCAATCGAGCATAGCGGCTACTCAGTATTCGCAGGTGTTGGTGAGCGTACTCGTGAGGGTAACGATTTCTACCATGAGATGAACGATTCAAACGTACTTGATAAAGTATCGCTTGTATACGGTCAGATGAACGAGCCTCCTGGTAACCGTTTACGCGTAGCGTTAACTGGTCTTACTATGGCTGAGAAGTTCCGTGACGAAGGTCGCGATGTACTTTTCTTCGTAGATAACATCTACCGTTACACGCTTGCTGGTACAGAAGTATCTGCACTTCTTGGTCGTATGCCATCAGCGGTAGGTTACCAGCCTACACTTGCTGAAGAAATGGGTGTACTTCAAGAGCGTATCGCTTCAACGAAGACAGGTTCAATTACATCAATCCAAGCGGTATACGTACCTGCGGATGATTTAACGGATCCATCTCCAGCAACTACCTTTGCTCACTTAGATGCAACAGTAGTACTTTCACGTGATATCGCATCACTTGGTATCTACCCAGCGGTAGACCCACTTGATTCATCTTCACGTCAACTTGACCCATTAGTAATTGGTCAAGAGCACTACGATACAGCACGTGGCGTTCAAACAGTTCTTCAGCGTTACAAAGAACTTAAAGACATCATTGCTATCCTAGGTATGGACGAGCTTTCTGACGAAGATAAGCAACTTGTATCTCGTGCACGTAAAATCCAGCGTTTCCTATCTCAGCCATTCTTCGTGGCAGAGGTATTTACAGGTGCGCCAGGTAAATACGTTTCACTAAAAGACACAATTGCTGGCTTTAAAGGCATTCTAAGCGGTGAATTTGATGACCTTCCAGAGCAAGCGTTCTACATGGTTGGCTCTATCGAAGAAGCTCAAGAAAAAGCTAAAAGCATGTAATTAGGAGGGTAGTATGGCAGCTATGACTGTACATCTTGACGTAGTAAGCGCAGAGCAGAGCTTGTTCTCTGGTCTAGTTGAATCGATTCAAGTATCTGGTAGTGAAGGTGAGCTTGGTGTTAATGCCGGTCACGCCCCACTACTAACTGCCCTTAAACCTGGTATGGTACGTTTAGTTAAGCAACATGGTGAAGAAGAACTGATCTATATTGCTGGCGGTACACTAGAAGTTCAACCGAACATAGTAACCGTACTTGCTGATACAGCTGTTCGTGGTGAAGACCTAGACGAGCAAGCCGCAGAGCAAGCTAAGCGTGACGCAGAAAGCCAAATGGCTAATGCGTCAGCAGCTGAATTTGATTATCAAAAAGCAGCTATGCAACTAGCAGAAGCTATTGCACAACTTCGCGTAATTCAGCAATTACGTAAAAAGTAAGCCTATCCGGTTTTTAAAAGCCCACGTTATGTGGGCTTTTTTGTGCCTGTAATTTGGCTTTACACTTATATCGGTTAGCAAAGCTGGTTACAATAAGTGTAATTATTATGAATAGTTTGTTTATCATAGATTCAGTCATTATTTTTTATAATACGGCTGAGTATGTATACATGGAGTGACATGCGTAATCTAGTTAAGCTACTTTCATTAACTTCTCACTAAAACAACGGAAAAAGGAAATTGTTTTAATGGCTCTAACAACAGTAATTCTTGCTGCGGGTAAAGGTACTCGTATGCGCTCTGCTCTACCAAAAGTACTGCATAAAGTGGCAGGTAAACCTATGGTGCAGCATGTTATAGATAACGCAAAGGCACTTGGTGCAACCACCACTAACTTAGTTTACGGGCATGGCGGCGAACTATTACAACAACAACTTGCCGATAACGACGTGAACTGGGTATTGCAAGCAGAACAACTTGGTACTGGCCACGCAGTAGCACAAGCAAGCCCTCATATTAATGATGACGATACTGTACTTGTTTTATACGGTGATGTACCTCTTACAAAGCAATCAACACTTGAGCGCTTACTAGCTGCAACACCTAAAAATGGTTTGGCGGTATTAACAGTTAATTTGGTTAACCCAAATGGCTATGGCCGTATGCTACGAGAAGATGGCAAGCTTGTAGGTATTATTGAGCAAAAAGATGCAAGCGCTGAGCAGCTACTTATCAGCGAAGTAAACACCGGCATTATGGCGGTTAACGGCAAGCTTTTAAAAACATGGTTAGGCAATCTATCTAACAATAATGCGCAGGGTGAATACTACCTTACAGATATCGTTGCTATGGCGCACAGTGAAGGTGTAGAAATCACGTCAGCACAGCCCGATCATGCAATGGAAGTTGAAGGCGCAAACAACCGCGTACAACTTGCAGGCCTAGAGCGTGCTTATCAAGCATGGCAAGCAGAAGAGTTAATGTTAAATGGTGCCACCCTAGCCGACCCTGCTCGTATTGATGTACGTGGCAATGTTAAAACAGGCGAAGACGTATTAATTGATATAAACGTTATTTTTGAAGGTAATGTAACCCTAGGCAATAACGTACAAATTGGCCCTAACTGCGTACTTAAAAACTGTACCATAGGCGATAACGTTGTAATAAAAGCGAATACCCTAATTGAAGATGCAAGCGTAGCGGCTAAATGTACGCTAGGCCCATATGCTCGCCTGCGCCCTGGTGCGGTTATGGAAGAAGACTCGCACATTGGTAATTTTGTAGAGATGAAAAAAACCCGCTTAGGTAAAGGCTCTAAAGCTAATCACTTAAGTTACTTAGGCGATGCTGAAATTGGCGAAAAAGTGAATATAGGCGCAGGTACTATTACCTGTAACTACGATGGAGTTAATAAAGCAAAAACCATTATTGGTGATAACGCCTTTATTGGTTCTAACTCATCGCTTGTTGCCCCAGTAAACATTGGTGCAACAGCAACTGTAGGTGCAGGCTCTGTGATCACCAGTACCGTTGAAGATGAGCAGCTTGCAATAGCACGTTCTAAACAGCGTAATTTAACCGGCTGGAAACGCCCGGTTAAAAAATAATTATAAAAGGCTACTTAGGTAGCCTTTTTTATTTCAGTTGAAGTTTAAACTGTTCTTTATAGCGTCTAGATAAGTTAAGCATCTTACCTGTAGTTAGTTTTATTTCACTATCGCCACTAGGTAGCGGTGTAATAGACTCTATTCTATCAAGGTTTACGCCATGGCTGCGATGGACTCTGCAAAAGCCTTTATCTTCTAGTTGCTCACTTAGTGCTGTAAGGGTCGTTCTTAAAGGGTAAATAGACGTGCCAATATACAAGTTTACATAGTTGCCCGATGATTCAAGCCAATCAACATCATCTATTTTTACAATAAACTCTTTACCATGCTTTTTTACAAGCAACCGGTTTAGACTAGGTGTGGCTTGTTGCTCGCTTTCTTCTATAGAAGATGCCTCCCCAATTAATTGCTGAACGACATATTGATATACTTTTATGAGCGCAATAAAAAATATAAAGCTTATAGCATCCTTTTGATATTCGTATATTAATTCAAACCAACTCAAACCAAAATCATAAGAGCGACCCCAAGCTAAATATACAAGCTTGCGACTGCCTACCATAATAGCAATATGTAACATGCTAAATACAATTGAAGCGCCAAAATACATACCCAATGAAGCAGGTATTTTATGCCATTTAAAAGGTGTGTTATTCAAAAACCAAATTAAAGCCGGAAACATAAGCAAAGATCCTAACGCGCTTGAATACTCCCATACAAATGGCTCCCAAATTAAAAATGGTAAATCTCCTGATCTTTTTACCTCCATGATTTGGGTTGTTGCATTTACGGTATTATTAATTAATACGTAAGCACACAGTAATACTGATGCGTATAAGGTTTGAAAACGCTGAAAGTGTTGTAGGTTCATAGTATGTGCTTATATTTATGTGGTGGGTTTATCCCTAAATACCACCGTTTATCACTATTGCCTGTAATATAAGCACTTATGAATAGTTTTTGCGAGTCGTTTAAGTCTTACTAGTACCAATAGGTATACATTGGTTTTAGCATGAATAAACAATTACACGTAACAAACCGCCATTACTTTCTTGATTGGCTGAGAGTCATTGCGTTTGCTGTACTTATTTTTTATCACATTGGCATGTTGTACAGCGAAAACTGGGGCTTTCACTTTAAAAGCACTTATATATCTCACTACGTAGAGTATTTTTTGTTGGTGTTTGCTCCTTGGAGAATGCTACTGATTTGGTTTATATCTGGAGTAGCACTTCGCTTTATGCTCGATAAAGTGAGAGGTGTTAAATCAAATGCGTTATTTGTTTTAAATCGCTCTATTTTTATATTACTACCATTGCTGGTGGGGTTATGGTTAATAGTTCCCTTTCAGTTGTATGCAGAAATGTCGCAAAAAAGCGTAATAGACATAACGTATTGGCAGTTCTACTTAGCGTTTTTAGATATTAATAATGAGATGTTTGCTAATTACCAGTCTGGGGTATGGCCGCACGTAGATGTAAATCATTTATGGTATTTACGCTCTCTTTGGCAGTTTATGCTTATCATTATTTTATTTTCACTATTCATGAAACTCCCTTTTTTTATGCCTTTACTCAAGTTAGGTAAAGTGAGCCTGCCATTACTGGTAAGCTTATTAGTCATAGCCATGTTGCTTACACATAACTACTTAGAAGGAGATGCTGTAAGGGAGGCTAACGGCTTTATATTTCTATTTATAGGGTATCTGTCAGCCAAACACGATTATTTTTGGGCGAGCCTAAAACACTATTATTGGGTGTTATGTGTAAGCTTTACCCTGCTGTGTATATACATATTAATGGCTTACCAAAACGTATTTGATTTACCTAGTTATATTTTTACTACTATATACAATATTCAAAGAGTACTGGGAGTGCTTACCATGCTTGCACTCGCACAGCATTTTTTAAACTTTAAAACTAATTACTTAAAAACATTTAATAGCTGGGTGTTCCCTTTTTATTTATTGCACCAAAGTGTACTCATAATCCTATGTTTTGTTTTGCAGCCTTTAGAGGTAGGTTCTTTTATTGAACCACTCTTGGTTGTTATTGGTACATGGTGTATTTGCGCGGTTATTACGTTAATAGTGACACGTATTGATATTTTAAGGCCCTTAATAGGTGTTAAAACTCAAAATAGCTATATCAAGCCTTATAAATTATTAGGTTATACAGTAAGCCTTATTCTTGTGTGCCCCTTAGCATTTAAACTCGTTTTTTAAGTTAAAAAAGCTTTATTAAAAGTGCCATAGCTTTGTCATACCTGTGTGTTGTTATTTTGTTCAACACCACACTAAGGAAAATAACAATGTTAAAAAGGTCACTTATAGCACTTTCACTCATATCAATATTAACGGGTTGCTCACTAGATGGAGATGACGGCCAAGACGGCACGCAAGGTATCCAAGGGGAGCAAGGCACAGCGGGTCAAAATGGTACTAACGGCACTAATGCAAACTCTGCGTTAAATATAAGTTTAGTAGGCCGCGCTGTACTTAATGCCTAAAGCCCCGAAGGTGCAGCCGAAATAGTTGCTTATCAAGCATCTAAAAAGTGGATATACGCCATTAATAGCTCTGGTGATGAAGCCGTTGTTAATATTATACCCACCGACACCTTTGATACGGCGGCCCTTGTTCAAGATAACGAAGGGATAGTGAGTGCAACTAACCTAACATCAGCCATTACCCTTACCTTAAACGACAACACCCCAGGCGATGCCAACAGCATAGCAATAGATGAAAACAACCAAATGCTAGCTGTGGCTATGGCTGCTAAAAATGTGGGCGAAGCGGGTCAAATTGCATTTTACGACATAAGCGGCGATACACCCGCCTTCATAAAAAATGTACCAGCGGGCTTTTTACCAGACATGGTGACTTTTAACCACGACGGTACAAAAGTAGTTGTAGCCAATGAAGGTGAACCTAATGGCGATTACAGTATCGACCCAGAAGGCTCTGTAAGCATAATTAATATAGTAGAAGGTGTAGTAGCTGATACGGCAACTAATATTGACTTTACTACTTACAATAGTCAGCAAGCTGAACTTGAGTCTGATGGATTTGTGTTTGCTAACCCTACAGGGCGCACTATTAACGGAAATGTAATAAATACGACAGTAGCTATGGATTTAGAGCCTGAGTACGTCAGCATTTCTAAAGATAACAAATATGCCTACGTATCAATTCAAGAAAATAACGGTCTCGCTATTATTAACCTAGAAGATAATAGCGTAGAGCTAAAAGCGCTAGGTTTTAAAGACTGGTCAGATTTACAAATAGATGCATCAGATAAAGACGGCGGTGTTAATTTTAAATCGTACCCAGGGCTTTATGGTATGTATCAGCCAGATACAATTTCAAGCTTTAGCTGGAAAGGTGCAAATTTTATAGTATCGGCAAATGAAGGTGATGCACGCGAGTACTTCTTTGATGTAACAGATGAAGCAGACTGCACAGCAAAGGGCGGCCTAGATTACGATGAAGATGATGGCTGTCTTGCCTATATAGATGAAAGCCGCGTTGAAGATTTAACGCTTGCAGCTAATTTTGACTACTTAAATAACGACGATGACGATATAGGCCGCTTGAAGGTAAGCACTGTAAAAGGTGATACGAATGACGACGGTCAATACGAATCGCTTTATGCCTATGGTGCACGCTCATTTACTATTTGGGACAGCAATGGGCTGGTGGTATTTGACTCAGGCGATGACATAGGTCGTATTACCGCATCGGTTCATGGTGAAGCCTTTAATAACAATGAAGATGAAAACGAAGGTGACACACGCTCAGATGATAAAGGCGCAGAACCCGAAGCGCTAACAATAGGTACGATAGACGAACGCACTTTTGCCTTTATAGGTCTTGAGCGCATGGGCGGGATTATGGTTTACGATATTACCAACCCTTACGATGTGCAATTTGAAGATTACTTTTATAACCGTGGTGTAATAGAAGGGGCAGATATAACCGGCGACCTTGCACCCGAAGGCATGGTGTTTGTAACTGCCGAACAAAGTGCGACAGGCGAGCCACTGCTTATAATCGGTAATGAGATCTCAGGTTCTATAGCTGTATGGCAAATTGCAGCAAATTAAAACCAACAAAGCAGTACAGCGATTACTAAATGTACTGCTTTTTCTAACGCGCAAATATTAGCTGTAAAATAGCGACTTAACATGCGCGTTTTTTAATCTAAAATCAGCCCGCAGGCCTTTATTTGTATGCGTTTCATACTAAATTCATTTATTTGTCAAAAAGCTGAAATAAAACATTGACCCCCGCTCGAATCTCCCTATAATGCGACCCCACTGAGACGGGAAACGCTGAAGCATAGCAAGGCACAACGGCTTAGAGAGTTAAGTGAAACTTCGGTTTTAAATCTTCTAAAAAGAAAGTTTAAAATTAAGTGTTGACTCGAAAAATAAAGGATGTATTATACGCATCCCTAGCGACAACGTCGCAACGTTCTTTAACAATATAAAGCAATCATCTGTGTGGGCACTC
>NZ_LKBC01000017.1:0-67650 GCF_001400005.1 Pseudoalteromonas sp. P1-30 | reverse complement strand
TCTCTTCCGATCTTGCAGATGTTTTCTGTGCTACTAGCGGTAACCAATCAGGCAGCCCTTATTTAGATCCTTGGCGCTCAAGTAATTTTGAAGCCTCTTACGAATGGTACTTTAGTGAAGCTGGTATGTTCTCATTAGGTGCGTTTTATTTAGATATCGAATCGTTTATTTCACGTGAGACCGTTTACCTTCCTATCGCCGATAGTGATGGAGAGGTGCGAGGATATGATATTAACTCTAAAGAGTTTACCGGGACAACGCCTATTCAATCTATTACAAATAGTGAAGGCGGAAATATTAAAGGCCTAGAAGTTAGTTTCCAGCAAGGGCTAGGTACGTTTAGTGACATGCTAGATGGGTTTGGTGTAACAGCTAACTATACTTTTTCACCGAGTGAAAGTGGTTCAAAGGACTACTATGGCAAAGATACTCCTATGGCTGATAACTCTGAGCATCAGTCAAACTTAGCGCTATGGTATGAGAAAGATGGTTTACAAGCTCGTATTGCTCACAATTACCGTAGTAAAAAGTTTATGTGGATTGTTAATAAAGCGCCTTATCAATTTGCTAGGTATCAAGCGCCAACAAACTACATTGATGCCTCTGTAAGTTATGACTTGAATGAAAATATGAATGTTACGTTTCAAGCAACTAACCTTACCGAAGAGTCACAAGAACAATACCTACAGTGGGAAGATCTTGTTGATAAACGTTATATAAACGAACGTCGCTTATCATTAAGTTTCCAATACCGTCTATAAGTCTTGAGGGCAGGGGAAACCTGCCCTATCTTTTTATTTATGATATTTAAGTAGGTTATATGAAAAAAGTATTATTGCTATGTGCACTATTTTTCATCCCTTTTATAAGCTTTGCTGATGGGTTTGATTACTTTATTACTGCAGATAATGGCCGATTAAAAAATGGTGACGAAGATTATCGTTTTATTTCCTTTAATGTTCCCACATTAAATTTTCAAGAAGATGAAATGGCTTTTACGGTAAAAAACCCCTACCGTTTACCTAATGAATTTGAAATGCGAGATATCTTTTCTACTGTAAAAGAAATGGGTGGCCAGGTAATTCGTATTTATACAATTCCAGTTAAAAACAATAATTTCCCTAAAGATGCACCTACGTATGTTGAAGCCCCTGGTAAATTTAATGAGGAGGCATTTAAAGTCACAGATATGATGTTAGCTTTAGCTAACGAATATGAAATTCGTATTATCTTTCCATTATTAAATAATCGTCAATGGATGGGTGGAAGGCCTAACTATGCTGAATTTCGAGGTAAAACAGCGCAAGACTTTTGGGTCGATAAGCAGTTGCGAGATGACTTTAAAAAAACCATTAAATACACGTTGAATAGAAAAAACACAATTACTGGTAAAAAGTATAAAGACGACAAAGCTATTTTGGCATGGGAAACAGGTAATGAACTAACAAGTCCAATTGAATGGACCGTTGATATTACACGTTATATTAAATCGTTAGATAAAAACCACTTAGTAATGGATGGATGGTTCAGTGATGATCTTGATGAGCCAGTAGTAAGAGAAGAGTCATTAACAGAATGGTCTATAGATATTGTATCGTCTCACCATTATGAGCGCGATGCTTCTTTAATACCTCAAAATATTCAAAAAAATATCGATTTAGTCAAAGGCCGTAAAGTCTACATGGTTGGCGAATTTGGTTTTGCCAGTAGTTCTGCAATTGAATCTGCACTTGATAAAGTAATTGATGAGCCCTCGGTTGCTGGCGCGTTAATTTGGAGCCTAAGGCACAGAAGACGAGAAGGTGGGTTTTATTGGCATTCAGAGCCACTAGGGGCTGGTTTATTTAAAGCATTCAGATGGCCAGGGTTTGAGTCAGGTTTAGCTTATGATGAGCAACGCTTGATGACTATGTATCGAAATAAAGCATTCGAAATTCAAAACGCTAAACCAGCTGAAATATCAATACCTGCAGCACCAAAGTTATTACCAATTGAAAACTTACATTCGATTAATTGGCAGGGCTCTATGGGAGCGACTGGTTATAATGTTGAAAGGGCTAAAAGTGATAAGGGGCCTTGGACATTAGTTGGCTATAATGTATCTGATGCAGACGTACCATATTTCCCTCTTTTTCATGATGAAACCGCCCAATTAAATACACCTTATTTTTACAGAGTTGCAGCCATTAATAGCGCTGGTAAATCAACTTATTCAAACGTAGTAGGGCCTGTTGAATCTCGTTACTATGCAAAAATAGATACAATGAAAAACCTGGGTGTTGTAGAAACCAGTAAAGCACTTTTTCCTACCACTGGTAATGATCGCAGCTTTAAAGAGATCCGCAATAGACTATTTGGTGATTATGGTTCAGAAGCTATCTATAAAGTGCCTGGAAAGTTAGCTGAATTTAAATTATTTGCGTTTGAAAAAACTCGCTTCAGTTATTTATCTTTAGAAGGTTCTAACGATAAAAAGAAATGGGTTGATTTAAATGTAAAACCAAGTGTTTATGCAAATAGTGAATCTAATTATGGCTATTGGAAACCTAAAATATATGCGTACAAAGCAGGTACCCCTTTTAAATATATCAAAGTTATATTTAAAGGTGGTGAGGCACATTTGGCACGCACTGAAATTTTATACACTGATAAATAGGCTTACATGTTGCTTAAAACACACTACACCAACATGATAGCACTAATTATTAGCTGTCTTTTATTATCCGTGGCGCCTGTTTGCGCTGCGGATAATAAAAGCAATATTTTAAATATTATTGTTGGCACTTATTCAAATACTTCTTTAGCAAAAGAAGAGCAAGGTGTTTTTTTGCTGCAGTACGATACTGATAAGCATACTTTTAAAGAACCTATGCTTGTATCCAATGCGCAAAACACGTCTTACACGAATTACGATAAAACCACGAAAATTCTTTATAGTGTTATAGAGGAGGATACTGGCAGAATTGCTAGTCATCAATGGTCCAAAAACACCTTGTCATTGGAACCGATTGATAGTATCTCAAGTTTTGGGGCTTACCCATGTTTTATAAATATAAATCCTTCCTTTAGTCAGCTAGCCGTTGCAAACTACAATAGCGGTAATATCGCAATCGTTGATTATGATCCCCAAACTGGAAAGTTTAAACGCAATACACAAAACTATACATTTTTTGGTAATAGTGTTGATTTAAAAAGACAGCTTCGCTCCCACGCTCACTGGGTTAAATGGAGTAAAGATAATAAATATTTATACACTGTGAATTTAGGTATAGACAAAATCTTTATTAAATCAGTTGATGACACCAACCACACACTCTCTGACTCAAAGGTGGCGCTCAGCCTTCCTCCAGGCTCAGGCCCAAGACACATGGCTTTTCATCCAAATATGAAAGTGGCCTATGTTATAAATGAGCTCAATAACACATTAACTGTTACAAAAGTTGAAAAATCAGGAAAGCTTAATCACACACAAACAGTTAGCACTTTACCCAAAGGATCTCAAAGTATTAGTCAAGCTGGCCATATGCAAATAAGCGAAGATGGTAAGTTCTTGTATGTAACTAATCGCGGGGACAACAGTATTGGCGTTTATGCAATAAAAAGCCAAGGTAACGTGGAGCTTATACAGCATATAGATACACAAGGAGAATGGCCCCGCTTTTTCCTTATCACGCCAGACGGAAAGTCTTTGCTAGTTGCTAACCAACATACCAATAATATCAGCGCCTTTAGTATTAGTAATGACGGGCTGCTCAGTTTCACCGGAAATGATGTAATAATTTCGCATCCGGTTTCTTTAATACCTGTAAATTAATTGGAATAGTCATGATATCAAGACGAAATATGCTCAAATTACTAGCATGTAGCGGGGTTGCTGCATGCACGCCTGCATTTTCAAGTAATAACACAGCAAATGATAAACGATTCGACATCTCTTTATCTCAATGGTCTTTTCATAGAGAGATTTTAGGGGGAAGTAAAAAAGATTACTCTCAATTTATAAAAACACTTCACTCAACTCCTGATGATGTACTTCAAGGAACAATGGATACCACAGACATAGTTATTGCTGCCCGCAAGCTTGGGGTTAGCCATGTCGACTTGGTCAATGTTTTATTCTTCGGCCACGCACAAGATAAAAAGTGGCTTAACGCATTTAAATCCAAAGCGAGAAATGAAGGAGTAGGTTTTAACTTATTAATGTGTGATGAGACAGGTAAAATTGGCCACGAAACTGTATTAGGAAGAAAGCAAGCGATAGATAACCACTTACCTTGGCTCGAATGCGCTTCAGAGCTAGGTTGCAAACAGCTCCGTGTAAATGCCTATGGGGATGGGAACTATTTAGAGCAATTGCAGCGTTGTAGTGAGTCATTAAATAAATTAGCGGACATTTCTGCGCAATATAATATTGAATTGCTGGTAGAGAATCATGGCAATGCCTCTAACAATGGGGCGTGGCTTGCCATGCTAATGCAAATGACTGCCCATAAGAATGTTGGCGTTTTTACAGATTTAGACAATTTCTTTATGGGTGGGTGGAACCTGTCTCCAAAAAGACTTTACGATAGAACACAAGGGTTAATTGATTTGGCACCCTACACCAAAGGTATCAGCGCTAAAACACATAATTTTACTCTTGATGGAGAAGAAGTATCAATAAACTACCAGCATTGTTTAAACTTATTGGTGGATGAGGGTTTTAATGGTTTTGTAAGTGCTGAATATGAAGGCGACTCTAAAACTGAAATAGAAGGAAGTGACTTAACGGTAAAATTACTTAAAAAGTATCAATACCTGTCAAAATATGAATAATAAATATTCACTATTACAATATTACAAGTTTAATAAAATACAATTTTTGGCTGCTAACATCTCTAAGTTAAGTCACTCATTTAGCCTTTATGTGTTAGCGGCAGGTCTCTTCCTACCGCCTGAAAGTTGAGCTGCAATAGGTTTTCTAGTGACTATCTGTGATGCTTAAGTTTAGTGTAAAATGTTTAATCTATCGCAAGCTAAATGCTATTTAGGCTGGGGCTTACTCAGAAAATTTTAAAAGGTTGATAAACATGAATACAAAGGCAATAAACCAAGGTTTGGTGATTACCGCTATAGCCGCGCTTTTTTCTGTTAATGCGGTAGCAAAAAACGTATCAACTTCTCAGGTTGAATTGGTTGGAGAAATTAAAGGAACGCAAATTACCGGTGTAACCGTTAGTGACAACGGCCGAGTGTTCGTTAATGCGCCGAATTGGCGCGACGGTGTACGTTTTTCTGTAGCGAATATCACTAGTAATGGTGAATTTGTAGCCTATCCTAATGAGCAAGTAAACGCATGTGTAGCACAAAGTGAGGTACGAAAAGACTGTTTTCTAGCGGTGCAGTCGGTAGTGGCGCACAAAGACAAGCTTTATGTACTTGATACCCGAAACCCAAAATTTCAAGGCGTTATAGATGCCCCGCGTTTGTTTGTTGTTGACTTAAAATCAAACAAAATCGACCAAACACTGCTACTTAGCGATGATGCCTACCACCCAGATTCTTACATCAACGATTTACGTGTAGATGAAAAAACCAATCGTATCTTCATGACAGATTCGGGCCATGCTGGGCTTGTTGTGTATAATCTTGATGATAATACAAGTTATCGAATTTTAGATAACCATGAAACAACAAAAGCCGAAGTCGACACATTAAGTGTTAAGGGGAAGCCATTCAACAATGTCGTTCACTCTGACGGTATAGCGTTGGATAGATTAAACGGCACCCTCTATTTTCACGCTTTATCGGGTTATTCTCTTTACGCTATCGATACATCTGACATTAAAAAAGCGTCTAACGAGACGCTTTCCAAAGCTGTGCGTAAGGTTGCAACAACGGGCGCACCTGATGGCATGGTCTACCATCAAGGTAATGTTTATCTAGCAAATCTTGAAACGCAAGAAGTGCAGTATCTCACGCCTAGTCTTGACTTACGCACGCTTGTAAAAGGAGATGCTGTAAACTGGGCGGACACGTTTAGTATTCATAACAACACGCTTTACTATACCAATAGCAAAATACAGGACGCCGGAAGCGATGTAAGTAATATGACTTTCGAAGTTTACAAAACCATAATTTCAAGTCATTAGAATGCTAAACAGTGGGTTTAATAGACTAGACTGCCCACGTTTAGAGATAATAAACTTAACTGAAAAAACTAAAATGACATACCGTAAAAAATATTCTAAATAATTTAAACTGGAGGCCATCGCACTAATTGTTGAATAAAGCTAATGCGATGGCAGCAGGCCTCGAAAGCTAGGGGTAAATTCGAATAAGACAGGTTGATGGAGCATGGATATAAAAAAGCTATGGTACCAATGTTTGCTAATTAGCACTGAGCCGAACTTCGCAAAGAGCGGCAATTACTAAACTCGTTTTTGGACATAAATGAGTTAGAGCCGAAGGACGGCTCTGTGCCAATTGCGGACATTGTTAACGCTCGCCTAATACGCCTTGCACTGGCGAGCTTTTTGCGTTGCTTGCTAAAAGTGTGGCTGCCGGCAATGTAGGATTTAGATGCTTGTTAGCAATACATTCTGTTGCGGCTAACCTGTCACCTTGGACAAGAACATGAAAAAGCCACCCAACAAAATAATTGCAATGATGACTATAGCTGTGAGCGTCTTCGACTGAAGCATTGATTCAATTAAACCGACTTCAGTTTGCATTTTAATTAGGTCTTTTGGCTCAACATCTTCTTTAATGCGAGGGTTATTTGTTTCGTTATTCATTGGCAACTCCATATGCGAAATATTCGTGTCTTACTAACAGCTTATAACACACCAAAACGGCGTTTAATAATGTTATTGGACAAAATTAGATTTCTACTCAAAACACTAAAATAAATTTAACTTTTCCAATGACCGCTGTTCGCTCTTTTGAGGCATTCGCCTCAACACGTTTTGGGGCATAAACGAGTTAGTACCATAGTCCGGTTTGGTACAAAAGTGACGACTAAGCATGATGAAGGCAATCCATCACACTCAGCCATTTTAAAAAAACTTATCTATTTGTTTAGCGAACTATAGCGTTTTTGCCTCTTTAGGCTATTAGCACTTACTTCTTCAATTTTTTAAGTATTTCTTTTGCTAAAAGTGACGATGATTGCGGGTTCTGGCCTGTAATGATATTGCCGTCTACTTTGACAAAAGCAGTGAAATTTTCGCCAGAATTGTACTTAGCACCTTGTTTTTCTAGTGCATCTTGCAACATGAATGGAACCGTTTTATCTAGGTTAATCGCGCGCTCTTCACTGTTACTAAAACCCGCTATCTCTTTTCCTTTTATAATAGGGTTGTTTTCTAAATTTTTAATGCTTAACAACGCTGATACACCATGACATACAGCCGCAATCACTCCATTATTTTTTTGCACTTGCGTGCCAATACGTGCAATATCTGTATTCGGGTAAAAGTCCCATACGCTGCCATGCCCGCCACTAAAGATTACACCTATGTAATCATTACCAGATACATCTTTTAATGCTAAAGAGTTACTTAGTTTATTCGCAGACTCAGGTGTATTTAAAAATGACTGGTTAATATCGTCATGTTCTTTTGTACTATTTGGATCTATGGGAATTCTACCTCCTTTAACACTCGCAATATCAACTTCGTATCCTGCATCAGTTAAAATAATATACGGATGTGAAGCCTCTGAAAGCCAAAGCCCTGTTTTCTCAACGGTATTCCCCAGTTTTGAGTAACTTGTACTTACAATTAAAATTTTATCGGCAGCAACTGCCAGTGAACTCCATGTAAAAAATAGAAATATCCAAACTAGCTTTTTCATTACAAAATCTCCTAGGTATTCTGAATATGCCAAAATAGGCTTAAATAGTTACAACGTATTTCAATGCCTTTCTGTCACTCTTAAATTCTTTTAGTGTTTTATCTAGAGTAGAAAATGGAAAAGTCATGAAGTGGTTGGGTGTGAACTCTTTACGTTTAATTAGCTCCATTAATTGCGAAGCAGCTAACGTAAGTTGCATCCAGTCTTCTTTAGTGCCGTGCTTATGTAAGGCACCTAAGGCAATTTCATGTAAAGAAATGCACTTTCCAAAAGCGGGAAAAGGTGGCTGCTCTATTCGTCCTTGAATTGGAATTAAATGACCATTAGCCTTCACTTTAGTTGAGGTTTCTTCTGCGCTTGATACAGATTTAGTATCAAAAGCGGCATAGAAACTTTCATAATTTATGCTATCTAAATCAGGGTACAGATTATCAACCCCCAGCTCTTTCAGCTCATTATGACGTTTTTCACTGGCAATGGCCGAAACCACAAAGCCTTTATTCATTAATAGTTGTATTAAATATCTTCCTACAGAGCCAGAGGCGCCATTAACAAGTACCGGTTTTCCTGGGAAAGAAGGAATTTTTTCTACAGCTTGCCAGGCAGTCATTAGTGGGCAAGGTAAGCTAGCGGCTGTTGAAAAGTCTAACTCTTCAGGCATAGGCATAAGTACAGAGGCATTGAGGATCGTACAGTGAGCGAAGCTTCCATCTTTATTTAGGTCTTGATGATAAGCCACACGCTTGTTTAATAAATGATTTAACTTTTCTGAACCCACCTTTTTAATTATTCCAGCACCATCTACACCGGCAATTTGTTTCTCAGCTAAACTACCATTGTCTATGACTTTCCAATCGACGGGATTAATTCCTATCGCTTGATTTTCAACTAATACTTCATCTTCTTTTAAACTTGGTAAAGGCTTTATTGTCATCGATAAAGAGCTTGTTTTACCATCAAAGCTCCATGCAGTTGTATAAGAGGTGTTGTCTTGGTTCATATTTATCCTTGTATTAACTTTTAGGCGTAGACATTAGTTTAAAAGCTTATTTACTGATTGCTGCTAGATCATATCAAACCATTAAATTTGCACTATCCTCAAAATTAACAAATCATATTTGTTTAATGTGTAACAATAAGAGTGTATTTGGAGTGAGGATTAAATGATTAAAACAGAAGATTTAACTGCATTTTTAGCTGTTGTTGAGTATGGAAACTTTTCAAAGGCAGCAAGGAGTGAAGGGATGCAAATAGCGACATTATCTAGAGCTATTTCGAGATTAGAAACGGATCTTAAAACAACTCTTTTTAACCGAACTACAAGAAAGGTAGTACTAACAGAAGAAGGACATTTGTTTAAGGCTCATGCTCAACAGGCGGTACACTCAATTAAATTGGGCATTCAGGAACTTAAAGTTAATCAGGGGCAGCCTTCTGGTAAATTAAAGGTAGATTCCGCGCTTCCATTTATGGTGAGTCAGCTTGTACCTTTAGTAGATAGTTTTAAGCGGTTATATCCTAAAATCATTATTGAGCTCTCAACAAATGATTCAGTTATTGATTTATTAGAGAATAAGGTGGATGTTGCATTTCGAGTTGGCGAGCCCGAAAACTCAACGCTGCGCGCAAAATTTTTAGGGTATAGCCCACTTTGCATAGTTGCCTCCCCGGCTTATTTGGCCGAGTTTGGAACACCTCATAAGTGTACTGATTTAAAGCATCATAACTTACTAGGGTTTACCAACTCAGCTCATTTAAATAATTGGTATTTGAATGATAAATCGTTTTCACCAGAGATTACGCCGATAGCTAATAGTGGGGAGATATTAAAACATCTGTGTATTAATGGCGTGGGAGTGATTGCTTTGTCGTACTATATGGTGCATGAAGAGCTAGCTAAAGGCACATTAGTAGAAATTTTACCTAAGGCAATCGAGCACCCTAATAGAAGGGAGTCTGTACATGCTGTTTACTATAAGCAAAGCGCACTTGCTTCACGTATTTCTATTTTTTTGGACTACGTTAAACCGCGTTTAAACTTGTCTAGTAACAATTAAATAAAACCGATAAGTAATCAGATGAACTGTTTTCTCAGTTTAGACTATTATTATCAAGACTTTGTTTTAACTTTTATGGCAGTAAATGATTCAATATTTGAAACACATGGTTAATAATTTCATACTCGCATTATTATTTTATATTCCTTTTTATAGTTTTGCTTGTGACCGTACACTGTTAGTAAGTGCATCATCTACGTGGGTGCCATATTCATACACAGTTGGCGAAAAATTCAAAGGTCTCGATATAGAAATTTTGGAATTAATTTTAACGAAGAACAATTTTTGTTGGGAGTATATTGTTTTTCCTTCTTCAAGCCGTGCTTTTACCGAATTAGAAAAAGGGGACGTAGATCTTATCTTTGGTGCAACTTATACACAAGAGCGCAGTAGCTTTGCAGCATTTAGCACCGCTTATCGAGATGAAAAAATGATTTTTTTCTACAATGATAAGAACCAGCATAACAAAGATTTAATTAAAAATCTTACTACTTCTAACTCACCTTATTCATTATTATCAAAAAGCCTTATTGCTAAAAATAGAGGGAGTTATTACGGCGAAAGTTTCGAAAATTTTAAAAAAGAATGCTCAAGTTGTTTACTCGAACTAAGCTTAGCAAAAAAAAGGTTTATGTTATTAAGTACCGATAGGGTCGACTTTGTAGTCGAGGACTATTTAACCGGCCTTTATCTTCAAGTAGCTAAAAATATAATGCCTGGTCGCTTTATAGTAAATAAAAGCCCAACGCACTACATGTTTAGAAAAAGGTTATTTGACGATAAAGCATTAGAAAAATTTAACTCAACTATACGCAATAGTGAAAAAGAGATAGCTCAAATTATTTCAAAGTATGGGAATATAGAATAATAAAATTAACCTATTAAAGAGCTAATACGCTCTTAGTAGTTAGGTTACATGAGATTATGCAACCTAACTATTGATACATTATTAAAAGCGGTAACTCGCGCCTAAATACACAGTACGGCCGTTAATTGTTGTATTGTATAGACGATCATTTGAGTCTGAATATTGCTCTTCACGTTCGTTAGTTAAGTTACTTGCTTCAATTGTAACTTTTAGCTTATCACTTACCTGATAAAAAGCAGATGCATCTATGTAGGTGCTGGCATGAAAACCATTTTCGTCTTCATCTCCGTTACCTGCTTGTACTGCTGCAATATAGTCACTTCTGTATGCAGCTGCAACGCGTGCGCCCCATGAGTCAGAATCGTAATATATTGTAAAGTTACCAGAATGTTCTGAAAGACCTGGGAATGATTTATATTGATCAACACCTGAGTTACCCACATTACGGTAAAGCGCTTCACCATCAGCGAATGTATAATTAGCAATAACACCTAAGTTATTAAGTGGGGCGGGTAAAAAGTCTAGGTCACGTTGAAAAGCGAGTTCCCAGCCACTAATATCACTTTCATCTAAGTTTTGTGGTTGAATAACAGTGAATATGGTACCCGCATTTTGAGGATTACCTGCTTCATCTACATCACCTAGAAAGCTAAGTGGGTAGCCTGTTTCACTGTATGGGATATCATAGGTTTCGGTAATAATGAAGTTATCGATAGATTTATGAAAGTAACTTACGGCAGCATATCCAATATTTTCAAAGTAATACTCTACTGAAAAATCAAAGTTAACTGATTCATAAGGCTTAAGGTTAGGGTTTCCTGAACTGATACTTAGGCCATTGGTTGATGTTGCATCATTTTGTACAACGCCCGTAGGAACTAAAGCACCAAGTGACGGACGCGTTAGGTTTTCCCCGTAGCTCGCACGTAAAACTAAGCTATCATTACTATCCCACACTAGGTTGATTGCAGGTAACAAACCCGAATAAGTATTTTCTACATCAACTACTTCGCCATTTATTAACCCTATAGCATTGGTTGTAGTATCGTAATGACGCACGCCCGCATTACCCATTAAGTAACCTGAGCCTAGCTCCCATTCAGCTTCGTACTGCAAATAAGCACCAAAGGTTTTTTCTTGTACATTATCGGTAAAATCAGGATTATCTAAATTAGGGTCGATATTCATACTCGCTAGAGTGCCTAGTACATCAACACTTACCCATTGTTGCTTATTGTGCGCAGTATTAGTAAATGTAAGGCTTGAATCTACCGTGTCATCTAGTATGCCATTTTCCCAATCACTGCGATTAATATTATTAGATTTAGTTTCACCGTTTTCACTTTCAAACTTTTTATCTGACAAGCCAAATTTAATAGTTGAAGAATTATTAAGTGTGTAATTAAAATCTAGTTTAATTGAATCGAAAGTATTGGTTATTTCCTCTTCTGATAAATCAATTTCGTGGTAACGGAATAAACTACTGTCGGTAGGAGCAAACCCATACGTATTTTCTCCATAATAAGCATCGCCACGGTAGTCAATAGTTTCGTCACCGAATGTTTCTAAATATATTTTTGCGCTACCGGTATTAAACTTAGATTCAGAGCGCCCTACTAACGCAGCCATATTTAAATCTTCGGTAATTTGCCAATCGCTATTAAGCACATATTGGCTAATTTCAGTATCAGCATACTGTTTTCTACTTTCTGAATGAATTGCGGCATCTTCATATACTGAGTAAATAGCGTCATTATTTTCGTTTATCTCCAACGAGGTGAGTTTTGAACAAGTAGGTTCACTTATATAGGCCGGTCCTGTACAGCCTAGCGCAGTTGAGCTAGAGCCACGACTTTGTAAATGAAACTCATCACGTTCATTATTCAGTTCACCATATAAAGCATCAAAGCCAAATTCAAGGTCATTAGAAGGACGATACTGCAAAGCTAGAGTTGTACCTAAACGTTCCTGCTCGTTTTCAAACAATGAATAGCGGCTACCACGTGAAAAGCTCACTTCTTCGTTGTTAATTTTATCTTGTAATTCATCTGATAGTTCAGATATATCGGAGCCTGATGCATTTTTTTTGCGCCAGCGATAAGTATTGTAACCTTGCTCATTTACATCACGTTTGCTAAATGCAACTGAGAATAATGCGCCAAATTCATCATTCCAAGTATTTGAAATTAGCGCTGCAATGCGTGGGCTAATATCGTCGGTTTGTGAGTTATCGCCTAACTGCCCTGTTATGGCCGTATTGAACCCATCAAAATCAAATGGCTTAGCTGTATGAAGACCAACAGTACCGCCTATACCGCCTTCATCCATTTCGGCTGAAAATGATTTTTTCACATCAACGCGTTGAAATAACTCAGAAGCAAAAATATTGAAATCGAATGCACGAGAGCGACTTACAGAACCACGACTGTCCATTGCTGAAGATGAGGTACCTAAAGCTTCCATACCGTTGAGTTGTACTTGTGTAAAGTTTGGACCCAAGCCTCGTAACGAAATTTGTCGGCCTTCGCCGCCTTCTCGAGTTATGGCAATGCCAGGTACACGTTGTAGTGAGTCTGCTAGATTTAGATCGGGAAAATCTGCAATATCTTCAGCCACAATAGAATCTTGCGCGCCCACAGCATTTCGTTTTAAATCTTTTGCTTTTAACAAACTGTTGCGATAACCCTGTACAACAATTTCTTCCACTTCTGTTTGCGCAGATTGTTCTGCATACACATAATTAGACGCGCCTAACGAACTTATTATAGCCGTTGCTAAAAGCGTACGAGATGGTTTGTTCAACATAATGCTTCCTTGGTTTTTAATTTAAAGTTGATTATTAATAAAAGGGTTTGTGCGCACTAAATGACCTTCGTCAAATTGCACCACATAGTTAAAGCGCGCCTGCTGTGGCGAGCCGGGTATAAAATCGGTTGAAATTACTTGTGCGCCGCTATTTTTTGCAGCATTAAACTGCATTGTTCGTTGCGAATTAGTGGCACTTAAATTTGCATCTGCGCGGGTACGCACCATGTAGCCTGAAGCTATTAATTTTTGAATTTTTTCGAAATGCTTTATGGGGTTATTCACTATCATGAAAGCAGCTTCTGGTTGGTCTGCTTCATAGTGTGCAAACATACTGGCTCCTCTCAGCGAAGGACGGTTTTTTCTATACAATGAGGTTTGTGATTTCTTTCCATCAAATAAAAAGATAAATTTTTGCTTAAGCAGATCTACATTTGGCCAGCCAAATTGGGTCACTGTCTCATTTAAAGACAGGCTGCTTTTGCGTAAATTATCGGGTGTAAATAATGAGCCTGATAAAGTTTGCTTTATTACGGCATCAAGAGAATGGTAATCACTGGCTTTAAATTTTAATGTAGGGGGTTGAGGGTCTATAGAGGTACCCGTTTCCTTAACATTAATCATGACAACGATAGGATAATGGAGCGGATTTGCCTGTGACCATTTTTTGAGATTGTTTAAACAGTCACTAAATAATACGCAGTGACTTTGTACGTCAACACCAGGTATATGCATGACTTTAAAACCAGGAATTGATAGCTGCTCTATTTCATGTTCACTAAACAATGCTTCACTTGAGAAACGCTCAGCCCACGGCCTGAGGTATAAACCACCATTTGGATCTTTTAGCACATCGATTTCTAAGTGCCTGATACCACTATTGAGCTGATCAACAATATTAATATGGCCATAATCAATTTGTGCCGTAAGCTTGGGGTTAAGCTTGCTTAGCTCTTTTTTAACTCCAAGATTAAGTACTTTTTTATAACTATTATGTGAGCCAATCACTTGGAATTGATTCAAAGGGGTGGCTAAAGCACCTGTTAGCCACGTTATAGCAGCAATAAAAATAATAAAACGCATAGCGCATCTCAATTGTGAGTTTGCTACCTAAGAGCGCTCATTTTTAAATTAGGGGACACAAAAGTTTTGATTTAATAAAAGCTTCATAATTAAAGTCGTGTTTTTAAAAGTTTTGTCCCCTATTTCTCATAACTGAACTCTTTATCAATAAAGAAAACATTAACTGAGGTGTGTAGTGGTGGTGGGACAAAGGTTGACATGGTTATTTGTAATACTTGGCGCTTTTAATTCATTGAATGCTGCAGGTATTGAATATTTTGATATGAAAAGTGAGGATCAGCCTGGTACTGTAAAAGTGGCTTTTCTAGCAGATATTCATCTGCATGATATCTTTGCAACCACAGTTAAGGCTGTGAACACTGCGTTACCTAAAGACCCTAAAACCCGACAACCTCTTCTAATCCGTAGTATGTATGCTCAACTTCATTCGACTCGCTTATTTAATGAGAACTACTTTGCTTTTATTCATGTATTGGATGAGCTAGCTCAAAAAAACATTAAGCTAATAGCATTACCAGGTGACTTTACTGATGATGGCCAGCCAATTAACGTTCGGGCTTTAGCTAAAATATTGAGCAGGTACCAAAAAAAATACGGTATGAGATTTTTTGCAATTCCTGGTAATCATGACCCCGTAAAACCATTTTCATCTCCTGCTGGAAAAGCGGACTTTTTAACTTCTGACGGTAATGAATTTGGCCTTTATAGCCACGGGCATACAAAATGTGCACATAATCACTCTCTTTGCGATGATGGAGTTAAGCATTGGGGTTACTCAGAAATTCTAAGTACACTTAATGACTTTGGCTTTAGTAAACACGAATCCGACTTACTATATGAAACACCGTATAAAAATAGAGAGTTTTCATGGTGTGATCCGAATAATGCGACTCGCTGTATTATGATGCCTGATGCCAGCTACTTGGTTGAGCCAAAACAAGGGGTTTGGCTCTTAGCAATTGATGCCAATGTATATGCACCTCAATGGAAAAATACACCTATTACGTTTAAAGGTTCATCAGGAGCTGGCTACAATGCTTTAATAAAAGCTAAGCCTTTACTAATCCAGTGGATAAAATCTGTGGTTAAAAGGGCTAAGGAGCAGGATAAAACACTTGTCGCATTTAGCCATTTTCCGATGGGAGATTTTTACGATAATGCTAATAAGGAATTACATAAGGTATTTAATAACGGAGACTTTTCATTACCACGAGTCCCCACTGCACAAACCGCAAAAATACTTGCACAGACAGACCTAACATTACATTTTGCCGGCCATATGCATTTAAACGATACTGCATTAATTACTAATAATAAGAGCTCTCAATTAGTTAATGTTCAAGTGCCAAGCCTTGCTGCCTATAAGGCTGCTTATAAAGTTGCTGAATTAAATCTACAAAAGCAAACCGCCCATATAAATACCTATACACTTAACGATGTGGCAGATTTTAATAGGCTCTTTAGTTTTTATGATAGAGAGTGGCTATACAGAAATGATAATAAACAAGATAATTTTGATCGCACTATTTTAAATTCTAAAAGTTATGCAGAGTTTACTAAGCGTCACCTTATTGGGTTGATTGAGCAACGATTTTTAAAGCGTGATTGGCCTAACGAGTTAGTATCGTGGCTAGATAAAAACCTTTATTTAGAGAACTGGTTTACGGCAATGCAATGTATTGATAGTGCTAGCCCTGAAATGTTAGTTCAATTGAAATTGATATCAACAAAATCTTGGCTGCAAGACTTCTATTTATTAAGAAATGGTGATGTAACAGCTGATATATCCGATAAAAGGCGTATCTTTTACCAACAGTTAAGCACCTTATTAGAACAATCAAATTGCAAAACTCAAACGCAGATACAGCAATATTTAGCTTCACTTACACAAGTAATGGCAAAGTTTAGTAAAAATACCCAGGGAGAAAATTTTAGCGTTGATTTAAAAACAGGTAAGGTTTTTTAATATTGATAACTCAGGCCCAGGTAAAAAGTGCGGCCACTTGTTGTAGAGTTATAAGCTCTCAGCGATGAGTCACTATACTGGCGTTCTTGTTCATTACTAAGGTTAAAAGCACTTAATTTTAACTTCCAGTTTTTAGTAAAGTTGTAGTTAAAGCTTGCGTCCCAATACGTTGTTGGCATAAAGCCGGTTTCATTTTCATCATTTATTAATCCTCCAGCACGTACCAAATATCTACCTCTGAAAATAGCACCTAGTTTAAAGTTCAGGTTGGGACGATCGTAAAAAATCATACTCGATGCTGTGATTTTAGATAAAAACGGCAAGTTCTTTTTAAATAATGCTAAGCCATCATTGGAGTTGTAATAAGTTACCTTGCCTTCGTTATACGTACTTTGTAGGTTAATACCCCAGTAAGAGTTGGGTATTAAGTAATTTAAATTTAATTCGATGCCCCATTGATAAGCTGTTTCTGCATTGCTTTGCCATACCGCTATTTTATCGTTGGCAGCTTTAATAGGGTGGGGTAATGGAGCTTGAGTAGTAACAATGTAATCGTTTAAATTTTTATAATACAAAGATAAATCCAATGAACTATGACCACTAAAATCACCCTCCAGAGATACATCAGTATTATAGGATATGTAAGGCTTAAGATTTGGGTTAAAAATATATTCAATATTATCTAGGGTATTGTTAGAGTCGGCAAAGTTTAGAGAACTTAATAACGGTTTAGAATAATTTTTAGAAGCCCCAAAACGAAAGCGCCAATTCTCACCCACGAAGAGTGTACTATTTAGGCTAGGTAGCCATAAATCATAGCTTAACCTTGATAAGTCCTGAGTAGAAGTTGTTATAGAATCAAACTGGTAACGTAGCCCAAAATCGACCTCCCACTTATCTCTCTCAAGCGCTAATAATGTATACACACCCAGACTGTTTTCTTTTATATGTTCATACTTTCTTATAAAAGAAGCGTTATTTTGTTTTATGTTAAATGGATTTATTTTATAAAGTGCAAGTGCATCATTAGTGTTAATGCTCAACCAGCGCTGGTTATTATGTTTATTTTGGGGCGTTATGAGTGTTTCGGGTAACTCAATTAATTGTTGTGGAGAGTTGTTTATTTCACTAAAAAAAATATCATTTTGTTGAAGGTTATTCATTTTATTTGTAAATGAGATCCAGTCCCCACCAAATTTCATAGAGAAAGTGCCATTAAAACGATGCTGTAGGTCTATCTTTGCAAATAGATATTTATTATCTGATTGATAGTATTCTAAATCTCCGTGATATAAATCCCATATACTAATGTCTTGTAAGTTTTGGCTATAGTTAATGTCGGCGTAAAAAGGGTCTTGTGTATAATCAATAGTTACATCACTTAGCCCTTGAGTATAAATTTTATTACTATACGGTATTTCGTATTCTGATTGCTGCATACCTAATATGGCATGCACATCCCACCGTTTATTGAGCTTTTTTTCAATTGAAAACTGGCCTTGGTGGTAGGACGTATTTATTTTTTGCACTCTGCTTTCTGTTGCTACTCTTGCATCAACATAGTGAGCATATACTAACTCATTGTCTTTATTTGTTTTGATACCTGTTATTGATGTTTGATCTTTTATAACGGGTGTAGATTGGTCCCCCCGAGGATATAAATGAGACTCTGAGCGATTTCCTTTTAAAAAGCCAGATAGCACATCGACATCTATATATGTAGTCGGGTTTTTGTATTCTAAAGACAAGTTTGTACCAAAGCGTTGCTGAGTTCCCTGCCAAACAGAATATCTGTTTCCTCGGGGAATGATGTAATTCCCTTGTGCTAAATTTTCTGATTGTAATTTACTTAATGAGGATAAGTCAGCATTATTAATGGCTATGTTACGCCATCTGAATGTATTAGCACCTTGTTCTAATGATTCTCTGCTCGTATAGGCTACACTTGCAAGCGCCCCCCAGTTCCCCCACGTATTTGACAAAAGGGTAGAGTAACGTTTGGACACTGAGCCAACATAATCGTTATAGCCAATTTCGGGGGTAATAACAAAGTTAAACCCTTTCTTATCTAGTGGACTTATTGTTTTTAAGGCTATCGTACCTGATATTCCGCCGGCGATCTGGTCAGAAGAATAACTTTTGAATACTTGTATTTGTTTAAATAGCTCAGCCGGTAAAATGTTAAAATCAAAAGATCGATCGCGCTGCTTTTGCACTCTACTATCCATAGGTGAGTCATTATTTGCCAATACTGGCATATCATTAAGTGTAACTAGGCTAAAATCTGGGTAACTGCCTCGAATAGATACTTGTCGACCTTCACCGGCCTCGCGAGTTATAGCTACCCCGGGTATATATTGTAGAGCCTCTGCTAAATTTGTATTTGGAATATCTGTGATGTCTTGTGCTGAAATGGCTTCACTAATTGCCTTTGTGTTGTGCTTTAAATTACGCGAGCGGGCTTGAGAATAACGAATACCTTTAACTGTAATCTCTTCTATTAGTTTAATATTGTTTTGGCTTGGGCTTTTATAAATTACAAATCCATTATTTTTTATTTTAAAAGACAAAGTAGTATCATCTAAAAGTAATTTAAGCGCTTGAGATAAGGTGTAAGAACCACTAATAGTTGGGCTTTCTTTATTATTGAGTAGTGTAGGATCGCTGCTATAGGAAACCTGATATGCAATTGCAATCTGGCGTAAACTGTCGCTAAGTGGACTTGCTGGCACCTGAACAAATTTACTTTTTGTTTGTGCTGCTTGAATAGGGCTAGGAATTAATATGCTTAAACAAATTAGAGCATGCGTAAGGTATAAAATTTTATGTCTTAAACAATGTAGCTTGTTCATATCAATGAATTTAAATAAATCGAACACTTAAATTCTCGAAATGAGCAGTATATTTTCTCTTTCTTCAAGTTTTAAATTATAAGCATCAGCTATTAACATCAAGCTCTGTTTTGGTGTTTCTAGATTGAATCGACCACTAATAATCGTATTACTAAGCTTACTATCTAGTTTAATTTTATCGTTACTATATCGTTGTAGTTGTTCAACTATGCTGTCTAAAGTTTCTTTTTCTGCTTCAATCCAGCCGGTTCTCCAAAGGGGAAGTTGCTCCAATGATTTATCAGTAGTTACAGTAATACGACCACCCACCACGACTGCTTTTTGAGGAGGAATTAATGTTACTGTGTCATTTGCATTAACTTTTACCTTCCCTTCATAAACAGTCACTACTACTTTATTTTCATTATGCTGTACATCAAATGAGGTCCCTAACACGGTGATGTTAGTTTCTCCAGAGTCGATAATAAATGGGCGTTTTATGTCTTTTGCTACATCAAAAAAAACTTGCCCTTTATTTAGTACTACTTTTCTTACATTGGGCTGTAATTTCGCTGTTAGCTCACTCCCTGCATTTAAGTGCAGATAGGTACCGTCCGTTAGCAACTTTGAAACACGCTTACCTATAGGCGCGCTAATAGCTTTAACTGGCTCAAACTTATCATTAGAAGCAATGGTCGGTGTAATTGATGCTTCTTGTTGTGGTAAAGAAAACCAGTACGCCATAAAGGCAATAGCACTAAAGCTAGCTGCAATGGCTATTTTATGAAAACTCTTTTGCTTGCTTGCATTTTTCTTTAATGGAGTAATAGACGTATCATTATGGTAGATATGTAAATTATGTAGAGCTTTATCAATTGAAGGGTCGCCAAATATTTTAGTAACTCTATCAAATGCAGCTTTATTTTGCGGCCGTTTTAGCCACAGGGAAAGTTCTGCTGATTCATCTTCGTTTAAATCGTTAATCCGATCTACCCAGTCAGCGGCTTGCTCTAGTGTTTGTTCATTCATTCAAAAATTCTTACCAGCATGTATTAATATTATAGAGTGTAATAAAACAAAAAAGGGGACATCTCTACTGATGTTTTTCTATATGCAATGTTATTTGGGTCATAGCTCGAGTGATATGTTTTTTTACAGACTCTTGGCTCATACCTAGTTTTAAGGCAATTTCTTCTCGGCTTAAACCTTCTAAACGTCTAAGTTCAAAAACTTTTCTCCGTAATGGGGGAAGTTCATCAAGTGCTTGTTTAACAAGTTCTAGTTTTTGTTCTGTGATTATTTTAGACTCGGGGTCGTTACTTTCTGGTGCTATCAGCTCCATTTCGTCATCATTATTGAGTTGATTCTTATTTTTTTGCCAATCATGATAAATGACAGATTTTGCTACTTGATTGATATAGGCTGGAAAGTTATCAATTTTAGTGGATTTATTCCTGTTTATTGTTCTTATTAAAGCTTCCTGCACTAGATCATCTACATTATCTGCATTAGAAGTTCGACGGGTTATATATTTCCGTATATGACGAATAATATTTTTAACTTCACTTTCTTCAGAGGAAGGCTGTAAGTCTAAAGGGCTTTTAAAAGTTTTCATTACTCTGTCGTTTATTCCGTTTACAGAGATATTAAATGAATTATATGACTGAACTATTACAGGTACATTTCGATATGAGCACCTGTAATAATTAGATCCTACTTATAGGTAAAAAAGTTCTTTGAGCAGAGTAGCTTCTATTTTTATTTCAGCAGGGTTTCGTTTACACGTATTTTCAGTACCGTCGATAAACCCAGCAATGACACTACCACCATCCTCTTTACAAACACCATACTCATGAGGCTGTTTGTCTCTCTGTAAGGGGTTTTTTGAACCGGAAAAAACAGATTCCTCGCCAATTGAAGAAAGTGGCTTTACACCCAATGCCCACGTTTCTCCTGGGCCTCGAGGATCGCGCCAATAGTAGCAATATGTTCCGGTAGAATAGCTCCATGCATTAGTAGAGGTACGCTTACGTTGATCGTGATAATTACCATGAGCATACTTGCCAACATAAACAATAGGATGAGTACCATCTTTTTCTATGTCCTTAGCATCTAGGGTATACCGGCCATTGTGTTGCCAATAAGTAATATGTCTCATCTGGTTATCCACAAGATGGACGGTAATTGCCTCCCAATCATCGCTATGGCCAGAGTCTAGAGTAGTACATGAATTTTGATTACTATAATAAGCCCAATAAGTTATGAGCTTATGGGATTTCCCATTTATTTGTTCCCCATTTAAGCTTTGAGGATATACCTCATAATATACAGGTGGAGGGTTCTTTGTGAACTTTTCTTTGGTTCGGCACTCCCCGGAGTTTATGCCATTATTGGGAAAACTTGGCCAACATTGCAGGTCGCTTCTAAGCTTATAAACAGGTCGAAAATCTTCTATTTGATTAGCCAATGTTAAATTAGCGTTAATAATAAAAAGTAAGAAAATATATTTAATTACACTATATTGCATTGCGTTCCTCTATTTAAGTTAATTATTTACAAACTTATAGAGAGGTATTAAGCAAAAAGGTGGACTATTTATCTTGATTATTAACTTTATAACATCATAGATATGTTTAATTACGGCAGATTAATAAAGAATTTAAAAGCGTTCTTGTCTTGAGTTTTTCTAGCAAAATTAACGCCAAGCTCCTTGAGTTGTTGATTATTCGGGTAGCGAAAAATATCACTCTTGAGCTTATTCAACGCCCTCTTTGTTTGACCAATGCCATCAAGCGCTAAGTAGTACAAATAGGCGTACTGAACATTGCCGCTATCAAGCGACATTGCCTGTTTAAATGAATTAACAGATAGCTCCTTATTACCCGCTCTAATTAACGCCATGCCATTTGCATAATGCAGCGGTGCAGAAGTTGGTACTGTAGTTAAACCGCTATTAAGCGTATTTTGCATTTTTTCTATTTGGCCTAGTCGGTAATAAATGTCGGCTAAATTTACATAACTTGCATCAAAGTAAGGGTCAATGCTAATGCCTTTTTGTAACGACTTAATAGCGCCGTTTACGTCTTGCTTGTTAAGCGCGAGCATACTTTGATTTATATTTCCTTCACCGCGCCATGTATTTACCTTATTAGCATATGCAAGTTCTCTAATTGATTGATTAAGCCCATTTAACTGCGCTTTTGTTTGGCTTAGATTTTGTGCTGCAGCAACTCGCACCGACTTTAACTTGTCGGTTAATAGTTGCTTATAACTTTTTAAACGCTCTGCTTCGGGCAGCAAAAAGCCTACCTTAGCAATCGCTAAGCGAATAAGCGGAAGCGGCGAGTTAACCCAACTTTTTACGTCACTATCGCTAAGCTCTGTAGTTGAGCCGCCTAAATAACTTATTGCACTGGCACGGTCTATTTCGTTCAACGAAAAATCATTAATCAAGCTCATATGTGCATTTTTCGATATCGCTTTTAATGAGCGTAGTTCAAGCATACTGTGCTCGCTTGCACTTAATTCAGGCGGTTTACCGTGCCACTTTTCAAGCGTGCTTGCTGCCCATTCGTTTGTTTGGCCGTCATGGCATTGCACACACGCATTGGGTGTATCGTATTTTATTGATATGTCAGGGCGCGGAATTTTAAAGCTGTGGTCGCGCCTGTCATCAACGCCCATGTACCTGTTTGTTGGCATGTGGCAACTAACACATTGTGCACCGGCTGACTGTTCTTTATGGCGATGATGCTCGGGTTTATTGTATTCGCTGACACTATGGCACTGTAAGCACAGCCCATTCGTTTTTGTTTTAACTTTCATGGTGTGTTTATCGTGACAGTCAAGGCAGTTAACACCGGCTTTGTACATTTTACTTTGCGCAAAAGAGCCAAATACATACACTTCTTCTTTAATTTGGCCATCAGCATGATACAAATTCGGTTCTAAAAAGGAAGGGCTAAACTGGTCTAAAAACGCTTGGCTATTGTCAAAACCATCCGTTAGTGGGCTACGTAATGAGTGGCACGCATAACAACCTTGCATAAAGCTGTTATCGCGGGGCTCACCTTGCCACGTGGCGATTGTGTCATCGCCGATTATTTTCCACTGCGACATATTGGTGGGGCTTGTTTGGGCCGAATTAGTCACTTTTTTAGTTTTATGTTCATCCGTAATCTCACTGTGGCATGATTTACAACCCACATTTATGTTTGAAAAGTGTGTATCAAAGCGCTCCTTTTCACTATTGAAATTACGCTTTAAATTATCTGAATGGCAATCGGCACACATGCCGTTCCAGTTTTGTAGAGGTTGTAGCCAATGGAGACGATCGTCAGGTTTTACATCTTCGTTAGCGTAATTGGCATACCAGCGCTGGCCGCCTAGTGATTTAGCGCGGCTATCCCATGCAAAAGGAAATACTTGGTATTTGCCTTTTTCAACTTCAATTAAATACTGTTGCAGTGGGTCAAAGCCAAAAACATAACTTACGGTGTACGTTTTTTTAGTACCTTGCTCGGTCAAATCAATTAAAAAGGACTCTTTTTCTTTATAAAAAACGGCTTTTTGAGAAAAGTGGGTCGCGGTTATATCATTAAAATCACCAAGCACCGTATCTTTATTGGCTAAAGCCATTGAACTTGCATGATCTGATTGTTTCCAATCACGGGTTTGTTGTTGATGACAAGACTGGCATTCTTCGTTAGAAAATGAATTAAAGCTGCACAAAAACAGAAAGGTTATTATTGTAAATAAGGTTTTCATATACTGTACTTTTAATCCATTAAACAGATGTTTGCAGATTAACATTTTGAGTTAACAAAAGTCATTTAATGAGATTAGATACTTTCGAAATTTAAAAAACCACTATCGCCCTTCTCAAAATTAATAGGTGTATTGGTAAGTGAAATCATAAAACCTATTAATTTAACATAATGATAACTACCGTAAATAAACATTTACGTTAGTTATTTAGAGAAAAATCAATTACACTTAACTTATTCCAATATATGCAGGCGTAAATAAGGAGGCTATTTATCAAAACACGTTTTGATCACTTATTAAAATCCCAAACATTAGTACCCCTTAAGCAAAAAATGCCTTTAGTTATTCAAAATGACGAATGCCCTGTATATGCATATATAAACTCTCTTAGGGCTGTTTCATCAAAAAGTACGGCATTACGTGTACTCCATTCAATTGCACAAAAGTTAGGTCAGAGTAATTACTACAGTATTAACTGGGCTCGCTTTGATAGGAATACACTTAATAGTCTAGTCGCACTGTTACAAGATAAAGATTTATCTTATGAAACAATAGGCCTTTACCTATCTATTACAAAAAGTGTTTTGAGAGAAGCTTTTCTGCTGGGTCAAATAAATTCACTACATTGGGAGCGAGTTAAATCAGTTAAGCCACCTATGCTCGGGAAAAAAAAGCTACACGCTACCTTATCGCAAAGTGATTTTGCACGTTTGCTAAATACAATAGAGGCGCTCGCACTTACTAACACAAAGAGAGTTAGAGATAAGGCTATATTCCATTTACTCATCGGTTGCGGTTTACGCCGGTTTGAATTAGCTAAATTAAAGTTAAGCGCAATTGATTTAACCGGTAATAAAATAACCTTTGATGGTAAAGGCGGAAAAGAACGTACTGTTGCTATTCACCCCATAACTATGAGAGCGCTAAAGGAGTGGATGGTTATACGAGGCTATAAGGAGGGTGCTGTATTTACACGAGTCTATAAATCTGGCGAACTTCATAAAAGTGTAAGCATAAACAATACAGATGAGATCCCCCACTTTTCTTCAGAATCTATATACCTACTATGCAAGACATATGGTTTGGTATCAGCTGGGATAACTCCTCATTCACTTAGGCGTTCGTATGCAACCTGGTTAAGTCGTAATGGCGCTAATATTCAGCATATTTCAAAGCTAATGGGGCATTCTAGTATAAAAACAACTGAGATCTACATTAAAACAGAGCAGCGAGAAATAGATAAAACTGTATTAGATAAATTATTTGTATAAAGTAATTATTTATACCATCATACATATTTGCAGGCGATAACAACCTTTAGCATGGTAAGCTTTGATTCGATACGAGCAATCATAAGTAAAGGTATAGTGCGTTATATTAATAAAGTATGATGGTATAAAATGGATTTGTTTACTCACGTTGATTTGAACTTTACAGCCCTTAAAAATTTAACTGATAACCTTTATCAGGAGTTGCATAGCATTGAACCCCTTAGTGCTAATTGTACTATTATTCCACCAGTATATTCATCGCCTTCTACCGTCGCAGATAATCCATCAATAGAGCTATCCCACATTAGCGGTTTTACCGCACAAACCAAAATAATCAGCTCATATAAACAATTTAATCCAGTAGCAAAAAGTAATGCTAAGTACCCTTTTAGATTACCGGGAGTATTAATTGTAGAAGAAAAGCACTCGGCTAAACTCTCTTCGCTTATAGAAAACTGTAATATTCATAAAGACAATATAAAAAACGCTATTTCTTCATCAAAAATCACAGCGGAGAAAAAACGAGAAGTTATTCAATCTGTAGTTCCTAATGCTATTACTTTGCAGATTTACAGACATATATTACCTCCACTAGTAAACACAAGAAGAATTAGCTTTAGTTGGTGTAATAAATTTAGCGTTAAATGTTTTACCTATGAAAAAATGTGTGATTATCTAAATAATAGTATGAAACACCCGCCCAAAGGGGTAACAAAGAGTGAATGGTGTTACTTTGTTGGACTAGAACTTCACCTGGTACAACAACGTAAGAGAGATGAACCAATTAAAATAAAAAGGCCCCTAACACCAGCGCCTATGGCGAACATTTCCTTCATAGATAACAGCCCCAGTATTTTACGCCACGCGCATTTACCTTTTATAGTCGCTAGTGATCATCTAGTAAAAATTAAGAAGTTAAAAAACTTTACCGTAAAAAATACTCAACTTAACAAACTAGAATATATGATCAATCGTCTATACGCGTTGTGACTTTAGTTTTTTCCACAATGTGGAAATTATGATTTTACTTATCGGGCAGCTCTAATAAATTAGCCTAGACTTTAAAACATTAAATATCAGTAACTTATTAATTTTTCCACTATTATATTTAATTTTATTCTTCCTGCTTACGTAGCTGTGCTTGAACGCGCTCACGCTCTTTTTGAAGCTCTATGCGAAGCTCTTCTTCAGTAGGAAGGTGAGCTAAATATTTTGCTGCAAAAAGTTGTTTTCGATCACTCAGTACCGAGTATTTTACTACTGCTTCACTTTTTTCACTGCACAACACAAGGCCGATAGTGGGATTATCACCTTCGCTGGTGTAACGCTCATCGTACAAACGAATGTATGTATCCATTTGCCCTATATCTTGGTGCTTAAGCTTGCCAATTTTTAGATCGAGTAATAAAAAACACTTAAGTTTAAAATTGTAAAAAACTAGGTCGATGTAAAAGTCTTCATCGTCAAAGCGCAAGCGCTTTTGCCGCTCAACAAAAGCAAAGCCTTTACCTAGTTCCAGTAGAAATTGTTGCAAGTTATTTATTATTCCCTGCTCTAGCTCATTTTCTTGATAGCTTTTATCTTGTAGGTTTAAAAAATCTAAAATGTAAGGATCGCGCAGATAATCTTTTGCTGACTCAGCCAATACTTGTGTTTTTTCTTGTGCCTCTTGCTCTACAGGTTGTTTATTTTTACTTGAAAGTAAGCGCTCGTAGTAAAGCGTACCAATCTGACGCTCTAGTGCCCTGACACTCCAATGCTGCTGTGCTGACTCTTCCATATACCATAAGCGCGCAGCTGGATTTTCTATACGCGCAAGAACATTGTAATGCGACCAACTTAATTCGAGAGACAGTGTCTCTTGTTTTTCGAACGCGAGATAAAAACGTCTCATATTACGTAAGTTAGTTACATCAAATCCTTTACCAAGATCTGCTGTTAATTGAGTAGAAAGGCTTTTAAGTACGTTTTTACCGTATTGGGCACGAGTATTACCTAGTTGCTCATCTTCTACAATTAAACGTCCAATTTGCCAATACGCATGTACCATTGTGTTATTGACTGTTTGCCTAACATGGGCGCGCGCCTCCACGATTACTGACTTAATATCGCTTAGTAATGCACTATTGGAAGTGCTAGGACTATTTTTTTGAGTAGTGTGCTTTTTAGGTGCTGAGTCCAAGGAACCTCTCCTAGGAAAAAATATCAATACAAATTATTAGGTTATCATACCGCAAAGGTCACGTTTTTTTGAGTTTTAATTAGTGATAAAAGTGAAGACAAATTAGTAAACATAAGCATAAGAAAAGGTTTCAGCCTTTATCAGTAAAATTTCCCGTAAGCTTTTTATAGTCATGTATTTAATGAGTTCAATGATTTTTGTTTAACGATAAACCCATTACTGAATTTAAGGTTTACAAAATAGTTGGTCTAAACCTGTGAATCTAAATTTTGAAACTTGCAAAAAATTTAGTTAGCACTTGTAACTACTAATTTTTACCCTTTGCGTAAGCTGAGGTATATAAAAACTAATTTGTATATTCTTTGTGGTTGGTAGGTGTGTATTTTTGCATGTCTATCAACTCATTGAACCAACTCCCCTCTAAGTTACTCTCTCCTATTTAGTCGTATTTAATAGTTTTAAAAACTCATTTTTATATAAACTTTTATCTTTTTTATCTTGTGACAGTCTAAATAATGCTTTCAACAAAAAAGCGCCCTGATTACTCAGAGCGCTTTGCGTTTCGGACAAATAAACAAGGATTATACAAATTTAAATAACAAATATTGCAGCATAGCTTTCATACTACGCTTATTACTTTGGCGATATTGCTCATAGTTAATTATACCAACAGACATTTTAGTGCAAAACAAACTTAGAGCGATAAACCAGGCAAAGTTTTGAGTTGATTGATATTGAAAAAGCAGTATAGCTGAGCCACTAAAAGCAATAGTAGAATAGGCAATTTCTATTCGATAACCACGGATAGCTTTTAAAAATTTGGACATCAAAAACTATCATCAAACGAGTCAAATGCATCAAAACAATCGTTCTCTATAGAGCCCCCTACCGACTCTTCAATCTCATAAACAGTCATTACTCTATCAGGTTGGCCCACCACATTGCCACCAACATCTACGATATTAGCGCTCGCATTTGTGATAGGTAACCCTGTTGTTGGATTAATAGCAATATCATTAGCGTCGTTTTTCATTTTTTAAACCTTATTAATCATTAATTACAACTTCACAATTTAATGATTTCGTGATAAAAAACAAACTCGTTTGACTGCGCAGCTCAGCAACAAACAGTTTGGATTAAGTAATTAGCCCTTCCCTTACTTCACCTAATTTTATTAAGTAAAAACCCCTTATTATTTTCTAAAAAACTTTATTAATTAGTTTAATTTGAAGGCGGTTTTTGTCTGAAAGATAGGTTTTAAGATCGCATTTTTCGGCACGAAAAACTGCAAAAAAAGCGCCTCAGAATGAGGCCAACAAGCGCGTAATGTGTTGTAGGCGAAGCCGTAGACACATGGAGACAGCGCGAATGTACAGGCTGGTCTGTACTAACCGCGATAGTGTTTCGCATCAGCGAAATTCGATATCAATTTGGCACAAATTGATATCGAACCATCTATTTTCGTAGAAAATAAAAGCGAAGAAAAATGCGGATAATGGGGCACCCATCGCATTGTCTGAAGCGGCAGTATGGCGGTTAGTACGGAGCGTAGCTCGTACATTCGCGCGGGGTCTACAACGCTAGCGCGATAGCGCGTCGAGTCAGCTCGTTGCGGAGCAACACCAGAGCTGGCGGGCGTTTTAGACCCTATGGTTGAGTAGCGAAGCGACGAGGCCATCCGCTGAAGGCGGTTTTTGTTGCGATAATTATCGCGACAATCATTCCGTACATGCTGTAAGAGCATCTCGGAATGAAAAACGGAAATACATTTATAAAATGATGATAATTTTTGTGTTGCGGTACTAGTTAATTTTACTAATTAACTCACTAAAAGGATTTTGTGAATTGACTCAGCAGCCATCAAAAAATTTAGAAATAAACAGCTCATTACTACTTAACTACCCTCGCTATTTTGATATAGATATGCGGTATTATCCAGGCGCAAATAACCATCAAAAAGGCGTTAACCGAACTAGATTAACCGTTTTAATTGCTATTCGATTTTCTATTGTTACACCAGGGATTATTCGTTGGTTATATTGCATCAACCATCGGTTAGCACTAGAGCATTTAAACCGGCTAGAAAACGATGGGCTATTGCGTGTGGTAAAAACACACCGAAGCCCAGACGGTCGAGTCTATGTACCTACCTACACTGCAGCCAAATTTGCAGAGGAGTTAATGGGCATCGATATACATTTTAGAGCGAATAGAAACCCTGCTCTGCAGTTCAATCAAAACAATGTAATGCATAACCTGATTAATGCATTTGTCATGCTGCGCGGTATACATAATTACCACAGTGATGAAACGTACGCACCAATGTGGAATGGGTTTATTACCGAGCCTGAATTTAAACGTATTAATAACCTATCTGATACACGAACTGTGGATGGTGCTGTGCGACTCCTAGATGGCTCTGTTGCAGCAATTGAAATTGAGCATTCATTTAAAAATAAAACGGCACGACAGGTCATTTTACTAAAATATTTGGCCTCGTTAAAAGAAGCAGATTACAGTAAGATTTTTTTATTCTCTCAGTCGGTCAAAATTTTTGATGATATAAAACGATTACATGAGCAGCTACTTACGGAGCTACCTGAACGTTACGACAAAAAAACACGAGCACCACTTCTCAGTGAAAGTGATGCTGAGCTGCTGCGTGCCTCAATAATATACCGAACTAAATTGTGTGAAGAAATTAATGAAATGTTTTACTCGTAATGCAGTAGTATAAACATTAAGGCGTTATGGTTTTTTTGTTCAATTGTTTAGAGTAAAAAACCTTAGTTTCATCGTCACCAAGGATTTTTGCATACGTTATACAGCGCCTTATATCGACTTTTGCCAACCTAAAATCAGGGTTTTGATTCTGTTTTAACAACTCATAGGTTCTTAATAGCTTGAGGTTTTCACGAGCCCAGACACCTTCTTTAGCTGACCCTTTTTTGACTTTAGGGCGGCGAAATAGATTCGGCCGTGCTATATGTTCACTTTTACTAGGGCATTGGGTGAAGTACGCAAACTCAATCGCAGTAATACAATTGCCCATTTTTTTTGGCCTAAACGTTACGCATATATCTGTATGAGCATTGATTTTTTCAATAGCGGGTATGAGTACGCGAGCCTTAAAATCCCGCCATGCTCCATATGATTCGGATAAAAATAATTTTTGTTTCATCTCTGGTAATTGAAAATTCACAACTACCGCGCCCCGTCGTTTGTAATTGTGGTAATTTCGCACCCGATTAAGGAGTGCGTATAATCGAAATGATGCCAGACTGTTTAATTTTACTGTGTTATGAAAAAATAACTCTGTGAAATCACCCTCAATATTAAAAATATAGGGCTCGATGTCTTTTGAGAACTCCAATGTGATAAACGAGCCCTGATTTTTCACCTTTTCATATCTAGCATTGCTCACCCAGGGGATTGAAAGCGACGTCCCACTATCGTCTAAAATAGTGACAGATTTATCTCTTAGTGACTCTGCAGCTGCGCTCAGCTGCTCATAGACACTGCTTTTATTGAGGCCGAAACACTTGGCATATTCCGTTGGATAAATCACAATTTTTCCTGGGTTAGGCTTTTTTGAATTTACTTTAGACAGCGCTAGATTTATTAATCGCTGCTCATTAATATCGAGCGAATAACCCGCATGTAGTAATTTATTAGCGAAAACAATTTTTGGAGAATTTTTACTGCTCATTTCTCTACCTCATTTCTGGTTGATGCTGTTATGCTAACCGCGGCCCAACCAATAAAAGAAATTTCGGTAAGTTTTTTGATAAATAAAATTTTTATTTATTCACAGCATACATGTCCCCCTAAACCGTATAAATTGCCTACTCATTTCGTATAAAGTGCCACAACAAACATATAAATTGCCCACCAAAACAGTAAATATTTCATTTAATTTCAATAAGATAAACCACTCTAAAAGTATTAAAATAGAAAAAATAAAAATACAGGCACATTTGCCACTTTTATAAATTTATTAATTCATTTCTGACAGTTAAAAAATAAATTAATTATTTTTTTTAATTTTTTTGACCACGCCACTATGATTTGTAATGAGGCTACTGAGTGAACTAACTGACTTACTGAAATACGCAAAAGGGAGGTAGACGTATCTACCTCCCCTTTGCATTTGACCTATGCGCCCTGCCAAACATGATTACAATGACTGCGCTTTTGAGCCACCGTAACGAAATCCTGTATTTGCGCAGGACCTCCTCCCAGGTTTGATACTCAGTAACTGAGTAAAATGCCCTATTAAACGCTATTGCAGTTAGGGCAACGAATCAGCAAATAATGATTCACGGCATATTTTGGGAGACATGATCAGGCTGTTACTTTTTAATTTGAAAATAACCATTATGACCTAGTTCAACTGCTAATTATTTCCAATTTCACACTAAGCAAAAACATCATCTTCAAAGTCGCACGGCAGCTCCACACGCTCTACAGGGTCGCTAATTAGAGCATGCATAATCTCGTAGGTGAGTTTTCGCATAGCATACTGGTTGAGCGCTCTATTTGCTGTAATTTCAGGGCCAATAACCTCCCACAGCTCATCTAAATTCGCATTATCACTGCGTAATTCTAATAAGTTTATCTGATGGTCATTAGCGGAGATTACTCGGCTAAATGTTTGTAATAAATTTAAAAAATCCAATGTTGATACATATCTATTTTGCATGTTCATAACTATCCTTGTGTGGTTTGTTATCAAAATCGATAACTCATTATTAGGTAATAATCATGCATGGGAATTTAAATCTATTTACGAAAAAATTATAAAAAAAAGCGAACAAATGTTCGCTTAGGGGGTTATGCATTGTCGATAATATCGACCCAATCACTCTCTGCTGCTGCAAAAAATGTAGTTGGCGTTTGCATAAATATTTGCTGAAACTCCTCCGAGAAAAAATCACAAAACTGCGTTATTTGCTCTATGTAGATAAGTAAAAAAAGCGTCATGTCGTGCCCTTCTAAATACCTATTCTCAAAACTTGGATTTTTTTCCAACATACTATTTGAAATACTAATGCCAAGTATTTTTCCAACGCTATCTCTATGTAAATAGATGTAATTATTGAAATTTAACTCTAATGTTTGTTCATTAACTACATCTGCTAACAATAAAATTGTAGAGCAGTCATCCCACGGAGATCTACTGGCTCGAACGTATTGGCGAATAAATTGAGATTTAGTGTTTTTCATGATTTGTCCTAGTTAATTGTCCTGAAATTAACTAGGGCCATGCGATGGGTAAATTGAAGAGTTGCGTTTATGTTGGCTAAATTTGCAAAAATAATAAAAATCATTAATGTGGAGTACAGACCTTTCACCTCGAGAATGAACAATATGACTGATTTTATTTGGATATTACCAGCGATAGTACTGACGCTAATTGTTATAAAAATTATACTGAGACACTATAAAGAAGGTTAAATTTATGGTCTTTCTAGCCTTTACTTGAACAGTGCCATTTACTCAAATTGAGAATTCCCAAAATTTTTATAAGCTACTGATTTATCATCAAATACAGCCCCCTATTGGAATTTATTATCGTAATTACGATCTAAAAATAACTATGTTTTTTATTAGGTAAATTTCAAACACAACGAGAAATTGTTTTAAGGGTCTATTAAAGTAAGTGCTTTGAAGTGAGAATTAGATTAATTATTCTGACGAAGATCATTGAACAAAGTAAATAGTATCTAGGCTGATAATTTCCAGAGGAACTACGGCGACAGCGCATCGTCTACTTTTGAAGCGCACTAAGAGCTTTTACCTATGGGTAATTATTACCGCGGATTGCTGCCTTTCAAGTTTTACTAGCGAACGGCTCTTGTGTGCCAGTTGCGGACCTTCAAGGTGTGAATCTGTAACTCTGTTGGGTGACGCCTTCGGCTTAACCAACCTACCTTTTGACGTTACTGTACGGGGTAGGTCGGATAAGTGGCGAAGCCACGCCATCCGACAAAAATGATGAGTTTACTAGAAACAGCCCGACTTACCGCGTTTAGCTGCGTTTTAAAATTGGCAATACTTCTGCGGTTTCAGAATCTAACATTTCCAAAACGCTTTCAAAATCATGTATAGGTGACCAACCTAATTTCTCACGTGCGGACGATGAATCATATACGCGATCTAAGCATTGAGGTAATTGCCAATTTCTTTGTTTAAATGCTAGCGCGATTTCTGGGCACTTACGCTTGATGACAGATCCAGCTTCAGTATATAAAGCTTCGCAATCAGAAAGATTAAAAGGTGTTGTACCTGAAATTATAAAACGATTAAAACCGTTTAAACGTTTTTCCACAGCACATAAATGAGCACTTGCTACATCTCGAGCATCAATACCACGAGTCAGACGAAATACCGCCATTAAATCCGCAGCCTCAGGAAAACATCTCGACATTTGCAGCACAGTCACTGGAAGCTGAAACAGGTTTGAAATTTCTTTTAGCTTAGTTTCAGCATCAATTTTACTTTTATGGTAAATCGACTTAGGTTGCGGAGTAACCTCCTCATTAATCCAACCTGAAATACCTTTCGGAGTCGAAGCATAACCGTACAACGCAGTTGTACTGGTAAAAACAAAGTGCTTAATACCTGCTTTTACGCCAGACAGAGCCAGTTTCTCAGTCGCGTCTACGTTGATAGATTTAAACTCAGAATCAGGCACTAAACCAACATGAGGAGCATGAAGAGCAGCTGTATGAATGATGACATCAATATTTTCAAGAACCCCATCAATCAGAGCACTATCACGAATATCACCAATGTAATCGGCTGTTGAACAAGGTATTTTATCAATACCGACTACGTTATGTGTTCGCATTAATTTAATATAGATCGCACGCCCTACTCTACCCGCAGAGCCTGTTACCAATATTCTCATTTACAGCACCTTCTTAATGATTTACCTCAAAGCAGCTAACAATTTAATAGTGCGCTCATCGCGCATATTTCTGCTGACGCTACGCTCATTTTTCTAAATTATATAGTTTTAACAAATTACCTAAGGTATTACTATTACTAAGTTTTCTAGAATTTTTAGATGAAGTTAAATTAACCAATACGCGTGCAGCGCTCATTTTTGTGAATATATGCACTAAGAGCTGTTTAACAAATCAATTAACGACGATATTAGCCAACCTCAACGGCCGCTTCTCGCTCTAAGCCCCCTCCCATATAAATAAATAGTAGATATGGAAATGCGTTCCACATTGTGGAAACAGGTTATCAATACATAATTCTGGTTAAATACACCAGAATTGTGTATTCACTGTCGAATACCTCCTTAAATACACCATAAATATGTAACCTTTGGCTATTAACTTTACATAATTATGGTAATTACACTAAAAACACCATTATTTTGTACTCTATATTCGAGTAATACTTAGTTTAAAGGCTTAATAAACAAATTGAGATAACACAATTATGGTATTTTATAAGATTAGATAACATAATAGCGGTATAGAAACACCATTATCTTGTTATCTTTATAAGCCACCTTAACAGCAAAGCATTGAAATATAATATTTTTCAATAATAATAAATTTATCGATTACATAAAACTGGTAAAAAACACCAGTTATATGTAAAACAACCGTTTCAGATACACAAAACTGGTGTTGTTGACCAGTATTGTGTATTTTAAGCTTATTAATTATAGATTTCTGGTGTGAAAGTGGAAAAAAAACTAAACCCAAACCCAATTTCTCGTTCAAATTTACCTAAACATATAAAACAAGGGCATAAACTTGTATTCAGCCGCAAGGACTTGTCGCAAAGAGAAGCGGACTTATTTGCATTGATGATGGCGCAGATGAAAGATTCCGATTGGGAAAAAAGCACACCACAGTATACATATACAGCAAGCCAGCTATCAGAATGGCTTAATATAAGCTCTAAACATGTTGGCAGTATTTTATCTCCTGCTGCTGAACGACTTGCAAGCTACAAAATAGGAATAAAAGTAGAGGGGACCTCTGGCGACTTTGAATTTGATTACAAACCTCTATTTAAAAATATTAAGTACAAACGAGGCGTGTTAACAATGGTGCCTAACGACATGCTTGAAAGTGAATATATTGAATATAAACAAGGGTTTGCATTAATAACAACAAGAACATATTTAGATATAAAACAAGAATACGCAAAAAGATTGTACGAAATTCTCAGCCGATTTAAGAAAGACGGTTATGAAATGCATTATATTGCAATTGAAGAACTTAAAGGACTTTTTGGTTTACTCGATGAAAGCGGGCGACTGAAAAAAAATAAAAGCTCTTTTAAAAACAATGGCGTATTCATGAAACGCTGCGTAAGAGATAGCATAGAAATCTTACGTGGGCACCCTATTGCTCGTAAAGAATTTTTATTTCTAGAAAGCGAAAGTAACGACATTGGTTATGAATTAAAAACACAAGGTAAGAAAATTTCTGAAATAAAATTTCTTATTAGATGGCTAAATAAAGGTACTACTGAAGAATTAAATACTCATGATGCGCTTAATACAGTAAAAGAACTTATTTCTAAGCAATTGATTCAAAAGGAAAAGCTATCCCCAGCAGAACTAACAAAATTAATGTTTGCTTACAGGTATTTAGGTCAGGATGCAGAAGCTAATAAAGTTGAAAAAGCTTTAAGTACTCACTCTGCACTCAATAAAAATAAAGAAAACGATAAAGAAAAACAATTAAGAGAAGAGGTGTCATCGTTGATTGAGTTGACTAAGGACATCGATTACTAGAATACACCATAATTATGTAGTCTTAATACCAGTTTTTTGATCAACAACACCACTTTAATGATCCCGAATACCAGTTATATGATCAGCAATACCAGCTAAGTGATCTTAAATACCATATAACTGATCTTAACTGGCTTGTTAATTGTTAATAATCAATAATTTAGAAGTTCTATAGTTTAATAGTGTTTATATTTTAAAATAGGAATAATAGAATTTATAGTATCTGTGTATAAGTGCATAACATTGAAATACATGAGAATTATGAAGTGTACTATTTATTTAATTTAATGTTTACAAACTTATTCATATGCAGCATTATATGGAAACTTTTAAAAAAGCTGCACATTTCAAGGTAAGTTGATGGATGACAGAATACTAAAAATAGCCACTAGGGCAAAAGTAACCTTAGAGGCATTGTCTGAAAAAATTACAAATTCTCAAATAGAATTTGATGCTGAAAAATATGAACCTACTTATTCAAAATCTGCAGTTGCAAACTTACCAGAATTAGCCAAAGCAAAAGTTGATAAAGCCGTTGCAGAAATGGAGCAAAAAGGCTATCAGTTCCAAAAAAAACCAGCAGGTTTAAATAACGTTTATAGTATGGGACATAAAGATATTACCGCTATTTATGAACACAGAGGTGTTCCTAAATACCGTGATAAATTTAAAGAAGCCCATACAATTTTCCTTACAAACCTTAAAGGAGGCGTTGCGAAGACGGTCTCCAGCGTGACTCTCGCTCACGGCTTAAGGTGCACCCCTGCCCTACTTCACCATGATTTGAGAATATTAGTGCTCGATCTAGACCCACAGGCAAGTGCAACAATGTTTATGAAACATGACCTTTCTATTGGCGTTGTAGATGAAACCGTTGCGCAGGCGATGCTACAAAACGTAAGCCGTGAGGAGTTGTTGGAAGAGTTTGTAAAACCAACGAATGTATCTGGCGTGGATATTATACCTGCCTCTATTGAGGACGCATTTATAGCCTCTCAATTCGAAAAATTAGCAAGTGAGCATTTACCTGGACAAAATATATATGATGTCCTGCAAGAAAATATAATTGATAAGCTAAAACATGATTATGATTTCATTTTTATTGATTCAGGGCCTCATTTAGATGCATTTTTATTAAACTCTTTTGTTGCCGCCGATACATTTTTAATACCAGTTCCCCCAGCTCAAGTTGATTTTCACTCGACTTTAAAATTTATGCAAAGGCTCCCTGAACTTTTCGATATGACCGAAACAGCAGGAAGCGAGATTAAACTTAATTCGATATTTGGATATATGGCTAAAATTGCAAGGAAATCTGATCATGCTGATGCCCAGAGCCTACTTCGTGAAGTTTGCGGTGCAGATATGCTAGATACGTCATTGCCATTATCCACTGCATTTGAACGTTGTGGTGAGAGTTTTGGTACTGTTTTTTCAACTAATCCAAAATTTTATCCTGGCGACAGAGACGCGTTGAAAAAAGCGCGTTTAAAGGCTGAGGAATTTACACGTTCAGTATTTGACACAATTACGTTTAATAGAAAAAACAAAGGCTAGACCACTATGAACACAAAAAAAAGAGCCGTGATCGGGCGTAAGGTTACAACTACTAATCTAGATGAGCTTATTACAAAAAATAGTGGAAATAATATAGTTGAACGTTCACCTATTTCTGAACGAGACATTGAATGGGAACGCGTTGAAATTGAAAGCCAGGATGTTTTAAATAAATGTAGAAAGTCGATTTATAATAAACGATCTTTTAAAGATTTATCTTTAGCATCTGTGCTCGATATTTATCATTCGATAAAATCTACAGGCGGTAATACCGAAGCCGTAAGAGCTGAACTTGTTGATGGAAAGTATGAAATCCTAGGTGGTCTTCGTCGTGCTTATACTGTTTCTCTTTTACCAAACACTAAATTAACTTTGGTTGTAGCCAAAAATTTAACGGAAGAAGAACGTGCTCATTTTGCATTAGTAATGGATGAATACTCAGAGCCTAGCTATATGGATAAAGCACGCTCTATTAGTGAGTTAAAGGATAAACTCGAAAAAAGAAATGGTATAGAGCTGACAGGAACAAAACTTTGCGAAATTTTGGGGATGAAAAAAAGCAACGTGTACTACGCGTTAAGCTTTTCAAATATACCTAACGACATTATAAAACTGTTCCCTGCCCTAAAATTTATATCTACTCCATTTCTACGAGAATTAGTAAAATACAATAAGGAAGGTTATCTAGATAATTTAGCTATACATTTTAAATCGATTGAAACATCACCACTCACAGGTAAAGAATCTAAAGAAGAGTTATCAGAAATAGACGAGCTTTTAGAAAAGGAATCTAAAAAGTTACAACGTGATATTTTAAATAAAATTAGAAATGATAAAACTGAAGGTGAAACTGTTTATAATGGTAAATTTAAAGAGCTTATAAAAAGCAATGTAAGTGGGGTAAAATTTACGACGACAAAGAATGGTGTAAATATTTCAATAGACGAGTCTAAAGTGAGTCCCGATATATTAGAAATGCTATTAACGAGTTTTAACGCCTAACGCTTGCTTATTTTTAATACCCTTTCCACACTGTGGAAAGGGTATTTTTATTACAAACAAACTACTTATTATATAAAACTTTTTCCTAAACCAGACCTATCACAACAGTTCACTCATAGTTTTCATTAGTTTAAATTCTGCTCGCCTATAATGGTAGAATCATATATTTAATTTACACTAGTTTTCCATCACGACGTTGTACCGTATGCTTAAGCTGCATCGTAGTTTTTTATGCGTCATTAAAGAGCTATAAGTGATAGAGCGTTTGAGAATAAACGTTTATTTTTACTCATTAGGGCATTAGTAGCTGCAAATATGATCACCTCGGATAAATACAGATTTGTGTGAAGCATATCTACAACCAAGCGAAAAACATATTGTTAGAATAATTCACCGATATAATCTTAAAGAGTAAATTAACTATCAATATTGCCATTTCTCAAACGGCATAGCATCTCGCATTGTAAATAATTTATTATCACGTAAATAAATCAATCGTGGCTAAGCAACATTACTTAATAAAGTAACTATGAGTTTTTTTATATGTGGGAACGGTAATGAATTTATTCTTTCAGAGGATTATAAGTTGGCCAATGAATAAGCATTACCACCTTTTATAAATGTACTCTCAACTACTGTTTATCAACGTTAAGCTAAAAGATTGTAAGTAGGGCTATGCTAATTAGCTTGTACTTATGAAAAAGTGTAACTTTTGCTACCAATTAGTCGATTTAAAAAATTGCCATGACAATGGGATTACTAAATTTCTAACGATTAAAAAGCGAATAGTTAAGCGTAAGATATACTCAATGAGCTAAGCTGAGAAAGTTAATTTTGTAGAAATGTTATACAATCCAAAAAACGCGATTCATACACAGGATTGATTGAAGAGACGTACTATTTTGAATTAAAAACTGTTTGATGAAAGTTGGGAGTTCTAGGGGGGGGCTAGTGCAATAAAAGAAAATGTGGATGTAATATTAAGATTTCCACAATGTGGAATGACTATTAAAAAGCATTATGGCATAGCACTTAGTAAAAATTTGATCTGCAATTTTCACTAAAAATAATATTGTAAATTATGAATGTTAAAGCGCTTTTAGATTTATTTCTTTCCAGTAATATCACCCTATTGGTCTATTTGGATGACTTCTCATATCTTGATGGAAATTTTCTTCATTTAATCCCTATTCTTCTTTTTTATACAGAGCTGGTTACCTCTAATACCAAGTAATAAATAATATTGAGTATAATTAGCAACTAGACGCTATGAGTTCTGGATCAGATTTTTACTAAGATTATTTATATCAACTGATTAAGGGGAGCTATAGGGTTCCATAATAAGGGTATATATACTTCTGATATTATAATTTGTAATTATTTTAATAACATATAATAATTTTTCATACTTATACTTTGTTGTTAATTTGTTGGCTCCACACAATAAATATAAGGTAAAAAATATGAGTGAACATGTATACCCAAGAACTTTTTCTCACATTGGTATTTCTGTTCCGGACGTAGAGAGAGCGGTGAAGTTTTATTCTGATGTACTAGGCTGGTACACAATAATGGAACCAACAGATATTGTTGAAGACGATTCGGATATTGGTGAAATGTGTACAGACGCACTGGGTGAGGGGTGGGGCTCTTTGCGCATTGCTCACATGTCTACAGGTGATCGTGTTGGCATAGAGCTGTTTCAATTTAAAAACCAAGAAAGCCGCGAGAATAACTTCGAATATTGGAAAACTGGGGTGTTTCACTTTTGTGTTCAAGACCCTGATGTTGAAGGGTTAGCTAAGCGAATAGTTGCAGCTGGCGGGAAACAGAGAATGAAGAAGCCACGGTTTTATTACCCTGGAGAAAAACCATATCGAATGATTTTTATGGAAGACCCTTTTGGTAATGTAATCGAAATTTATAGTCACAGTTACGAGTTACACTATGCAAGCGGTGCATATAATTAGGGCTGTGTAATAGCTAAAGTGGAACACATATTTTAAGTGTTCCACTTATCTGATTTTAAGCTACTAATAGTCGCTTTTAATTTACTCTAATAGTCATGGTTCTTCGCGCTGCATAGAGCAATAATATTGTCGCAGTGATTGCCATGATGGTATTTATTAAATAGACATCCCTATAGCCAAGTAGCTGGGCGAAAGAAGCGATAATTACCGCGCCTAGAATATTGCCTACATTTGTTGTATTCCAAAATAGTGCAGAAGCAGCACCTGTTTTATTGGGCATCAAATCTTGAAACCACGTCATGCCTAAACCAGCAATAAAGCCTATCATTAATGCATTGCTAATTTGAAGTGGGAATAATATCCACAACTCAGTAGCCTGCCAAAAACCTAAGTACAAAACAATTGGAGCAATAGCTCCTATGCAAACTAAAGAAGATATCGCAAAGCGTGTGCCTAGCCACCCTGCAAAAAGCATTATTGGAATTTCAATAGCTGCAGCGGTTCCCATCAGCCAACCTGACCAACTTACATCTACCCCTAATTCTTGTGTTACATATAAGGGGAGGGCGATTATATAAGCCTGGTTACACGCAAACATAAGTGAGAAAGCTATAAAAGCAATAGCTATCAAGGCGTTGGGTTTAGCATTAGTCATCACTTTTGATGATGAGATAGTTGCTGCTGGTAAAACAAAAAGGGCTAAGGCTGTGCAAGCAATATAGAGCAGGGCTATCAGTTTATAGTATGAATAAAAATTAAAATAATTAAGTAAAATAAACCCTAGGGCAGGGCCGCCAACCCAGGAAAATGCAGATAATGCGCGTAAACTAGTATTGAACATTACTATTTCTTTACGATTAAAGCTTTGCTCTGCATATTCTCTGGCATGAGCAAAAATCTGAGAAATACTGGAAAATGAAATACTAAAAAAAGTAACCCCTGCGAGTAAGGCTACGATATATGTATGTGCTTCTGAAAATATGTAACAGCTTATTGCACCTGAAAATAACCCAAATGTAATTAAAGGGCGTCTATCTGTAAGCTTATCTGATAAATTTCCCATTAGTTGAGATATTACTATTCCTGATAGCGCTATGAGTATAAAAAACATACCTATTGAAAAAGCATCAGCTGAAAATTTTTCTGAAATATAATAACTAAGCGTCGGAAGGGTTAAAGAAAACAGAAAAGCCTGAAGGCTTGACGTAATAAATATAAATAATACGGGTAAGGATAAAGCTCTTTTAAATATCATATAAAGTCTTTTTGTTAATTTAGCTTAAAGCTAAAACTTACTAGAGAAAAAAGTATATAGATTGTACAATCAAAATGAACCGGTTCATATGGCGTGTTGTATTTAATTTCAAGCCTTACGTAACCCCTTTAAAGCCAAGTAATAATTTTTATGGTTAATTGGGGCTCAGTTACGTTGTTGAGCTCAGATAAAGCAGGGAGTAATTAGTATGAAGGCAGAGAAATTTTTCATTATTGTGGCGTTAAAAATTTTGCTACTAGGTGGTTGTACCCATACACAAATTAATGAGTCTAAAGAGACAGATAACGAAAAGCTTAAACCCAATATATTGCTTATACAAGTAGATGATTTTGGATATGACGACCTAGGTATTCATGGAAATGAAATTATACAAACGCCTAGCTTAGATGAGCTTGCAAACCAGTCAGTTCAGTTTAATAATTTTTATGTATCGTCTTTATGCGCACCAAGCCGAGCTTCATTATTAACGGGTAGAAATTTCATGAAAACAGGAGTTTCTGGTGTTCATGGTGGGCGCGATTATATTGATTTATCAGAAACACTGCTCCCGCAAAAATTACAAAAAAATGGTTACATAACAGGTATGTGGGGTAAGTGGCACAGTGGAAAAACAAACGGTTACTTTCCTTGGGATCGTGGTTTTGATGAAGCTTATTATGCGAGCCTATACAACTATTTTGATAATGTAGGTTTATTAAATGGCAGTGAAATAAAAACTCAGGGCTCAGCCACTAAAGTGATAACTGACTTTGCGATTAACTTTATAGAAGAGAATAAAAGTAAACCATTTTTTGCTTACGTTCCTTATATGGCACCTCACAACCCTTGGCGGGCGCCTGAGAGCATTATAGAAAAATATCAAAAAAAGGGGTTATCAAGAGCGATGTCTTCTCTATATGCCATGATTGATAACTTAGATCAAAATATAGGTCGTCTACTCGAATCACTAGAAAGAGCTAAGGTCAGTGATAATACCATAGTTATTTTTGTTAGTGATAATGGGCCTTGGGTTAAGAGTTACCGTTTTGGTTTATCCGAAGATGAATGGGCCTTGAGAAACCCAAATAATAAAAAAGGTATGAAAGGAGATAACTGGGAAAATGGTATACATTCGCCATTATTTATACGGTGGCCAAAAAATTATGCAGCTAAAACTACTGAGCAGCTCAGCCAAATTGAAGACTTGTATCCTACAATTCTTACTTGGGCAGGTATTGAATTTGATAGTGAAAAACTAGATGGTTCATCGTTGGTTAACGTTTTAAATGGCGGCGAATTAAGTGAGCGCTACATTGTGAGTGCTTACGCATCACCTTCAACCCAAAAGGTGAATTATCACGAATTAGATCCTACAGGGTTCTACTATCCTTTATCTTCTGATTATCGAATAGATATATCTGATGCTTCTGAGCAGAGGCTTGCTGTTAGGCATGGCGATTTTAAATTAGTACAAAATGAAGGTAATCAAGATAAAGTTGTACTGTATAACCTAGCTAAAGACCCACTAGAAACAACAAATGTATTCGCTGAACACAAAGGCATAGCCAAGGAAATGCAAGAGTACCTAACTAAATGGTATGAAAAAGTATTGGATGAACCTAATTCTCTGAAAATGCCTACTTTTCAAATTGGTTATAAAAATAGAAAACTTAGTCAAATTTACGCATCATCACCTTCGGATATTAGCGCTGACTTAATGAATACCAATCACTTTCTAGCTAACTGGACTAACGAAGGCGCATGGGCCAAATATAATGTGAATGTTAATTCAAGTGGTACTTATCAAGCTAGACTAATTACAAACATGCAAGAGCCCTCATCAAGAGTATTTACCCTTAGCTGTGGTGAGAGCGCTCTATCATCGAGCCTTGAAGCAAGTGACACTACTAATGAGTTTGGAACGTTAATTCAAAATGAAAGTGCTTACTGGAGCGACTTTGATAAACCGGAAACCTTTAAAGCAGAAATACATAACTTTATTCTTGGGGATATAAAGCTAGATGCCACTTGCTCAGTGTTAAAGTTAGAACTAGTTGAGGTTAAACCTAACACAACTGTTGCTGAACTTGATCAAGTTATAGCGATACAATTAATAAAGCACTAAAACGCGAAGTAGGAGTTGGCCTATAAAAGTAGCTTTTGATAGGCCATATTTGTTGAAATTCGTCGTAAAGTTTAAGTCATGAGAAAAGTATTAAGCTTCACTTTATGAGCCAGTTATCTGAATAAGTGTGATTATCAAGGGATTATGTCGGTCTAATTACCAAGGAATTATGTATTAGTCCAGACAAGATCTGACAGTCGCATAAGTGCCATGAGCCGACTATAAGCCGTAACTCGTTTCTGCCCCAAAGTGAGTTAACGTAATTACTTTATAGGTCGGCTTTGAGCTATCAGATACAGTCTGATTCATCTAATGATATTGGTTCTACTCCATAATCTTATATTCCACTAACTTTTATGTTGGTGATGACATAAATAACTGTATGAACACACAGTTTTGTTGTTGTGCTCCCATATTCAAGAAAAATGAGCGACGAGTGCATTTTCTTGAATATCTTTAGTGTCAATAATAATATTAAAGTTGGCTATGCATTACGTTATTTGTTAAAAATAGATTCATTAATACATGCGCGTAACATCGGCACAAAGATGCGCGACGAACGCACTATAAAATTGTTAGCTACCTCAATCAACATAGGAGCATAAATGAGCATTCTTTGGTGGGAAAAGACAGTTGAATACTATTTCATCCAAAAGTACGTTGATTTAAGAACATTCGTAGCTCCGCTAGATGGAAATCACGAAAAGGCTGGAGATGCTATATTTGCAAATGTTTCTAAATGGGTGTTAATTGAATTTAAGCGAGATTCTAAGAGTGTTAGTGATGAATTAAAAAAATTCACAGATTATAAGAAAGCTAAGGAAGAGCTTGAATCAATTGGTCAGCACCATCTAATAATTTATGGGGAAGAAAACTTCTTAGGTAAAGATATTGAACTTGTATGTCAAGAGTATTTTTCTGGCAAGAAAGTTGATACCGAACTGGCACTAGAATCGGGAATATCAAAGAGTAAGTTCATCGAATATATTAATAAATTTGTTGAACATAAGAAAAATTCTAAAAGTGGTTCTGGAAGTTTTGGACTGGTAGCTGGTGTAAGCAAAACAGGTGCTGTAACCAGATGTATGAGACTAAATGAGTTTGGTAAAGCGATAAAATTAGAAAAAAAACTCCAAATCAAACTTGATCAAGAGCTCCAGAATCAGCAACAAACACAAGCGCCTCGTATGCGGTAGCAAACAAGTAAATCCAGGTGATGCCTACGACGCAGCTGATTTAGGCTTTAGATTCCTACGCGCCGTCTAAGAGGGAAGATTATATAGAATCATGGATAAAAGCATCGAAAAAATTATCAATCCGCCTTGGTTGAATTCAATAAGAAAGATGGAAAAACAATTAAGCCTTGCTGCTTCAGTGTTTCAGGAATCTGAAACAATTCGAACAATAAGAAAGCTCAGTGAGACAACAAGGCTGGCATCTTTGGCTTTTAACGAATCAGAATTAATGAAATCTGCTCGGATTGCCGCTGACAGTAGCAGACTCGCTTCGCATACTTTCCACGAATCAGATGCCATGAAGTCTATTAGGCAAATGACAGAATCAACTCGGTTGGCAACGTTAGCTCTACAAGAATCGGATGCTATGAGGTCTTTTAAGGCTGTAGCTGAATCAGCCCGACTATCCTCTCTGGCATTTCAGCAGTCTGATTTTGCGAAACAGCTGAAAAGATTTGAAAAAACAAGTCAGCTTGCCTCAATTGCCTTGCAGCAATCTGAGGCATTTAAGCAAATATCTCAAATTAGTAACTTGGCGTCATTTAAAGCTTTAGCCAGTCTAGATAACAGCCCATTTCCTGAAAGTGTAGCCTTGGTCTTCACGTCGGAAATGGGCAAGACCGATACAATAGATGAATCTCTTATAGAGATAGATGCTCAAATAAGCGCAGAGGTATATTCACAAACAGACTTTAATGCGCTATCTGACAAAACTAAGAGCATCTTGCTCTATTTATACCACTATTATTTTTTGCCGATTTTACTTAGTTGCTTATCTGCTTACATGATGACCAACGCAGTGGAGGCAAGAAAAGAGCTAGAGTCTATATCTACGCCTACCGAGGTTAGGCAATTTACTCGCGCAGCTAACAGCAATTTTGATCGTTCCTCGTTAAAAGGGTTTCGTGTAACAACAGTGCAATCTCTTCATTTTAGAGAAGGCCCCAGTATGAAATCTGAAATAATAACGACTTTGCCAATTGGTTCATTAGTTGAGGTAATAGATAAGTCACACCGCTCATGGCTTTTAGTCGAAGTAGAGATTGATGGAGTGCTTGATCAAGGCTGGGTGTCGAGACGCTATACGGCATATTTTAAATGAATCTAACAAACGGCCGCACCGGACAAATTTCTGCTTTCACCTTTTGTGCAAAAGACGCACAAAAGTCGCCATCAAAAATTTGCTCGGAGAGCCGGGCGTTATGTTTACTATGGAGGTTTGATGTTAGGCCAATTTGCTAAGTTCTTAAACTCATTATGTAATGCAGCTCCAAAGCTGTATGAACTTTACCGACAAGGACAACATGACGATAAAATAGTTGAGCTTCTTGAGTGTTTTTTTATCATGGGTGACCTCGTTGAAACCGCTGATGAGCTGTTAGATATTTGCCGAGGAAAAGATGCCATCATATTTTCAGAATTAGATGAGAATGAACTGCAAAAACATTATGGGATCGTGCAGAGCAAACTAACAATTCAACTTCAAAGGCTACAACGGATGGAGGATATATTTCTGGAAAATCCTACTATTGAGTTACTTGATGCCGATATCCAAAAAGATTTGAAAAGAGCAATTGGAGGTAAAGAGCAAGGACTTTATCACTTAGGTGCAGGTTTGTTTTTCAATCAAATGTTAGGGGATTCTATAAAAGAGAATGAATTAAAAGACGACTGGATGCGTAGAGTTGTCATGGAAAAATATGAATTTTCAGAATCAATTTGTGATTTAAAGAAATTTTCGATTAAAGATCAAAAAGAAATTGTAGTGGAACTTAGAGTGTTAAGGCATTGCTATAGAGATATCCTTGATAAAATTGCTGAGCCAAAGCATAAAACGTTATTTGCAACAAAAGCAAAAGAGTTGGCAAAAACTTACAGCGTACGAGTGTAAATAAAACAAGTGTCTAAATCAAAGGACGCAAAACAACAGGTTTGCGCTTCTTCGTTGCTATTTTAAGTCTGCTATTCCGCGCAGGTTAGGCAAGCATTACCGAATAAATACTCTAACTTGCTTTTGTCCAAAAACGAGTTTACTCGACCGTCTGCTTCTCGCTCAAAGCCGCCTGTAGGGCGAAGTCTAACCCCGTTCTTTTAAACTGTAAAATCGGACATGAGCTACAAGTTATCAAGTTGATTTAGGTAGGTTTTTAGTGCTTTAGCTAGTGATGCAAAGCCAATCATGTCAAAATTTATTTTGCTTATTTCTATCCATTTAGCTTCTGATATTTCGCTTTTTTGTAGCTCTAAACAGGGAGAACTTGTCAATTCAAAGTAAAAAACACTATCTAAAGTATGGTAAGTGATATTTTGGAAATTATAGGTATTTGGGAATGATGCAATATATTGCCAACAGGTACTCTCTATCTGCAAACCAAGCTCTTCTTCTACCTCTCGGCTTAAAGCCTGTTCAAGGGTTTCGTTATGATCTACAAAGCCACCGGGCAAGTCTAACATTCCGTGGCATGGTTGTTTTGCCCTGATCGTAAATAGTATTTTATTTTGAAACTTAATTATTCCTGCAACCGCAGAAGCAGCATTATGATAATAAAGAAAATCACAATCTTTACATTTCCAGAAATGCTGATTGATAAAGTTGATATTAATACTTTTACAATTAGGGCAAAATTTAAACATAATGGGACCTATATTCTCTTAATAAAATTCACTATTTCAGAGGTTTTTTGATTCAGTAAATTAATATCACCTCTTGTTTCTAGATTTACCCTAAGTAGCGGCTCAGTATTAGAGCATCGAACGTTAAAACGCCATGTATCAAAGGTAATTCCCAGGCCATCAATATGCTCGGTTTCAATAGCATCATGAGCGTATGCTGTATAAAGAGCTTCTAGTACGGTTATTGCATTATCTACAGTTAAGTTAATTTCGCCACTGCATGGGTATTGTTGCTGGTATTGCTCTACTAGAGAAGATAGCGGGGTGTCTATACTACTCAAAAATTGACATATTAATAACCAAGGAATTGTCCCATTATCACAATAGTAAAAGTCTCTAAAATAGTGATGTGCACTCATTTCACCGCCATATAAAGCATGTTCTTCGCGCATGCGTTCCTTTATAAAGGCGTGCCCCGTTTTACTTTTTATCCCTAGTGCATTTGTATCATTAATGATGGACTCTGTATTCCAATAAAGGCGAGGATCAAAAATAATTTTACCCTCTGGTTCTTTATCCAGCATTAGTTTCGCAAAGAGTCCTACTAAATAATACCCCTCAATAAAGTCACCTTTTTCGTCAAAGAAAAAGCAACGGTCAAAATCACCATCCCAAGCAATTCCTAAATCAGCTTTATGCTGTTTAATTGCATGCTGGGTAACAGCTCTATTTTCAATTAATAGGGGATTTGGTACGCCATTAGGAAAGTGACCATCAGGCTCAAAGTTCACTTTGATAAACTCAAAAGGTAAGTGTTTTTCAAGTGAATTTACCACTTCTCCAGCTCCACCATTGCCTGGATTGACAACTATTTTTAGTGGTTTCAGCTTATCGATATTAATAAACTCGAGTAACTTTTGCGTATAGGCACTTCTTGGGTTTTGAAATGATAAGCTCCCTTTTTCTTTAACGGGAGCAGGGAAGTTATTGTCTTCGATTATAGCCTTTATTTGAGCTAAACCCGTTTTTTCGCTTACAGGGACTGACTCTTTTCCAACAATTTTCATGCCGTTATAATTGGCAGGATTATGACTCGCGGTTACGCAAATACCACCATCAGCATTATAATGTGGTACGGCAAAGTATATTTCTTCGGTACCACACTGACCTATATGAATTACATCTACACCACAATCAATTAATCCTTGTGCTAAGGCTTCACAAATATCTGGGCCTGATAAACGTATATCGTGACCGATAACAACTTTATCACCCGTAAGCACTTGTGCGTAAGCTTGCCCTATTTTATAAGCAAGTAGAGGATTTAATTGCTCTGGCACTATGCCACGAATATCGTAGGCTTTAAAACAGTCTAGGGAATACATAATGTTCTCCATTATTGAGGCATTTTTAAGTCATGATTTGAAATCTCGTAACCTTTAGGCACAAGTATTAGGCGCCTAAAACCTGATATTTCAGCCCAGGGTTTGTAGCTATTATTCTGCATGACATTAAATTTAATTTGTTGAGTACCGATTTTTAATTTTACCGAACCTAATTTTTGTAAGTTCAGCTCTGTTAGCTCAGAAGAAAGGTTGTTTTGTCCGATATTTACATTTATTAATATTCCCGCGGCATCAGTATTGTCTTGCTTGAAATATACATCGTAATTCCCTGCTTTTTTTACTTCTATTAAGTAACTAGCACTATCTCCTTTAGCTTTCATATTAGTCATATGATGCGCTGTACTAATAGTATTTCCATTTGTTGTTGCAGCTCCAAAGCCATTTACCACAGAGATCGTTTCGTTACCACCTACAACAAAAACAGGTGGTGCATAGCTTGTTTTTGATACAAGAAGTTGATGAAACTTTTCTTTTAGCTTTACCTTCATTTTATTTGCTACAACAGGGTGTTTTGAAATGACATTGTGGCGCTCTAAAGGATCTGCCTGCATATCAATAAGAATGTATCTTTGTACTGGTTGCGGGTAGCCATCGCGGTCATTAGCTGGGTTTAAAATAAGCTTATATTGCTCGTTTCGCAGACCTATTACTTGAGAGTGATAGGTCATTTGTGAACGAGCCTCATCATCAATTGGTGTCCATTGATTAAAATGCTCTTTATTAGATTTAACGCTGTGCGAAGCTATATATGTTTCTCTGTTGTTAGGCCCCTCAGTATTACCGTACAGGTAATCGACAAAAGACTGTCCATCTATAGGTTTATTTGTTTTTGGTAATTGAGTTTCGGTTAAAGATAAAAGTGTTGGGAAGATGTCTTTCACGTCTACGTAACGATTCACCGTACCTGCTTTGAATTCATTAGGCCAGCGAATGAATAGGGGGGACTTTATGCCATTTTGCCAGCTTTGCCCTTTATTACCGTTCATTTTAGAGGGGTTACGTTCTTCCCACTCACTTTTGGTCATTGCGCCTAAGTTACTGGAATCCCACCAAGGGCCATTATCGCTCATAAAAATAACTATAGTATTATCAGCTAAGCCTTGTTCTTCTAAGCTTTGTAAAAGGCGACCTATTTGATAATCCATTTCTTCAATCATTCCGTATAAATTCGCAATGGCTGGCCGCATTCCCTTATTAATAAATTTTTGTGTAAATTCTTTAGGTGCTATCCAGGGTTCATGAGGGGCTAAGTAACTTGTATATGCAAAAAAAGGTCTATTTTTATTTTTTCTTATAAAATCGATACTGTAATCAGTGATTACTTTTGAAACCCAACCCTTATGCTCTACTGGATTGCCATTATAAAAACCTGTACTGTTTTTATGTTGGTAAAGCTCTGCATAGTAGGCTTCATCAAAACCTCTATCGGTTGGCATATAACCTTCAGTTTTACCTATGTGCCACTTACCCCATAGCCCAGTAGCATAACCATTGTCGTTTAAAATATCAGAAATCAAAGTTTCAGATAGCTGCATGTAATCACGACCACCGTGCACCCCAGATACGCCTGTCTTATAAAAATCTCTTCCTGTTAATAAGGCCGCCCGTGTAGTTGAGCAAACCGGCGTAACCGAAAAGTCAGAGAATTGAACTGATTGCTTAGCTAAGGCATCTAAATTAGGAGTTTTTATATATGGGTGTTTATGCAGTGATAAATCATCAAATCCCATATCATCGGCAGTAATAAGTAATATATTAGGTGGTTCCTTCGCCCATAGTGGGAGGCTAATTAATATCAGAATAAATATACTAAGACGCATGTGAAAGCTCCTTTATTAAGGGTAATACTTCAACGCCAGCCATAACTAGATGGTAAAGAGTACTCGCAGGGGCAGTGTCATTGATGACATCATTATTTTTATCAAGTTGGTCTACGTATGCACCTTGAGCAGTTGAGCGAATAAAGTGAGTTAAAATTCCACTTGCAGCCTGATCGGCATCTTGCAGATAATTATAAGTTGATGCTTTTTCATATTCAGCTTGCGCTAGGCTTGCTTTTAACCATTCCGTCATAGGCCAGCAGCGTTTGGTACCTGATGATACAAGTGTTTTAATGTTTATTTCATCAAGAAGTAGACCGCTATTTTCGTCTAAGCCTAGTTTTAGGGCATTGTGGTAGAGTATGTTACAAATTTTATCTACCGGTGCTTGAGTGTATTTTTGATACTGGCGAAGTAACCAAACCCACTCCATCATGTGCCCAGGCTCAACGGTGTTTCCTTTATCACATGCTGCTTTTTCCCAATTTTTGCTAAAAAATTCATATACAACACCTTGCTCTAAATCCATAAAGCAGGTTTCGAACAAGCAATATACTTCCCCAGCTTTGGCTAACCATTTTGCATTATTTGTAAATTTATAAAGAGTTAAAAAGGCTTCAAATAAATGCATATGAGGGTTTTGTCTACGAAATTTTGTTTCATAGCTACCCTCACTCCAACCTCCTGGTGAATCTTTTAACTGTTTATCAATTTGACTGAGTAGTTCGTTTGCCGCATTAAGTGCGTTCAGGTCATTGAATACGTGATAACGCCAACCGTATGCTAGTAATAAAAAAGCTATGTCATATAAATCTTGATCATCATTAATTATTTCATGCTGATAATTTAATAAATGAGCGTAATGTATTGCGCCAGGTTTTTTTGCATATTTGGATATGTAGTTTTCTAGGCCTGAAACCAGCGAAAAACCATTTTTAATCCATCCTAATTTATGACCAACAGAAAAAACAAACATCTGTCTTGTTTGTACTCTCACTCTTCGATCAGATGTGATGTCAGGCTCACCATTAGCATTTATTTTTTCATAGCTGCTACCGAGCTCATCAATAGCCAATGTGCTCCAATAGGGTAGTGCTTTATTTTCTAACCAGTTCACATACTCATATAGGTTATTTTTCATTGTGTTATACCTTTTGATTTTTAACGATTACTCTGACAAATTTTAAATTGTCAAAAACACCAATGTGAACCGGTTCATTTTTTATTTAAATTTTATTTGGGCGCGCTAGTGCTTTCTCTGATCACGAACTCATAAGGTAAAATATGCTCTGTTACTTTTGGTTTTATTCCTGAGAGTAGCTCAAATAGTAGCTCTGCTGATTTTTCCCCAATCTTTTCAGCCGGTTGTGCTACCGTGGTTAGCGTAGGTGTGCAGTAGCGAGATACATTCATGTCATCGAAACCAGTAACAGACATGTCATCAGGAACTTTGAGTCCTTTGTCGGTAAACCCCTTCATAGCGGCAATTGCCATCTGGTCATTCATACAAAAAACTGCAGTTGGTATGTTGGCCATTCGAGTAAATGTTTCTGCGGCACTTAGTCCTGACCAGTAATTAAAGTCACCTTCAACGATAAGATCAGCGTCATATTCTATGTCAAAGTTAGATAAAGCTTTTTTATAACCTTTTAAGCGATCCACTGTATGCGGGTTATCAGCTAGGCCACTAATCACTCCAATTCTTTTATGGCCTAAGCTTATTAAGTATTCAACCACCTTTTGCGAAGCTTGAACATTGTCTATTCTAACTGTTGCCCCTGGTGTATTCTCACAACTACTAGCATTAACGGAAATAATACCTTCTTTCGGTAACAGCGCATCACCGGCCTTATATGGTCGAAGATTTATAATACCGTCTGCAAGTTTAGTTTCCACCATAGAAACAAACTCTTTTTCTCTTTCAATTGAGTCTTTTGTATCCCCAAGTAATACGCTAAACCCTTCCTTTTGAGCTACTGTTTCGATACCAGAAATTACTTTAGCAAAAAACAAATTGGCTATATCTGGTACTAGAACAACAATGGTATTCGATGTTTTTTTCCTAAACTTTTGCGAAAGCATATTAGGCTTATAATTTAGCTTTTTAATTGCAGCTTCAACTCGAGCAAGATTTTTAGGCGACACTTTTTCTGGCGTACTTAAAGCCTTAGAAATAGTACCGGTACTTAACCCCGATTCTCTAGAAACGTCTCTAATTGTAGCCATTATCAACCTTTGGGCAAAAACATTAATGTACTGATAATAAAACAGTTAGATTAACTTTTACAGAAATTTAAAGATATCTCTGGCAATCTTTACTATTAAAAGTTATCTTGAAAATATGAACCGGTTCATTTGGTTCATTTTTAGATTAACACAATAAAATAATTTATCCACAATCTTGTGGTCAAAAGTCACTAAGTTAGGTTGTATAAAATGAATATGACAACATTAGACTTGGCAATAATTTTAAGCTACTTAGTAGGAATTGTTCTATTAGGAGTTTGGATTTCCAGCCGAGCAAAAAAAAGCACACAAGGCTATTTTTTAGGTGGAAATAGTCTCAAATGGCAATATCTCGGGCTTTCAAATGCCTCTGGTATGTTTGATATTAGCGGAACGATGTGGATGGTATATCTTTTATTCATCTACGGGGCTAAAAGTATATTTATTCCCTGGCTATGGCCTGCGTTTAATCAAATATTTCTAATGGTTTTCCTTTCTATTTGGCTAAGACGATCAGGGGTTATGACTGGTGCCGAGTGGATTAGGTTTAGGTTTGGGGATAACCGTGGTGCAAAGCTGAGCCATTTAATTGTAGTCGGTTTTGCTTTATTAAGTGTACTAGGCTTTTTAGCCTATAGTTTTATCGGTATAGGTAAGTTTGCAGTTGCATTTTTACCGTGGGAGCTTTCAGCTGACCCGCAAACCAATGAAGTGTACTACGGACTAATATTAACCGCTTTTACAACTATTTATGTTGTAAAAGGTGGCATGACAAGTGTGGTTTTCACTGAAGTTCTCCAATTTATTTTGATGACTATTGTGTGTATTGCAATTGGTATAATTGCAATGAATCAAGTCTCAGCTGAAATGCTAGCAAAAGTGACGCCAGATGGCTGGGCTGAAATAGGCTTCGCTTGGCAATTAGACATAGATTGGTCTGGTATTTTAGACAGCGCCAACCAAAAAATTATCGAAGATGGCTGGTCATTATTCTCGGTATTTATAATGTTGGTATTATTTAAAGGGATTTTACAAAGTCTGGCTGGGCCAGCTCCTAATTTTGACATGCAACGTGTTCTTTCGGCGAAAACTCCGACAGATGCAGCTAAAATGAGCTGGCTTGTTAATGTTGTTCTATTATTTCCTCGCTACATGATGATTGCAGGCTTGACTGTTTTAGCTTTAGTATTTTATATGGACGAGCTAAATGGAATGGGCGATGCTGTTGATTTTGAAAAAATTCTCCCTTTTGCATTAGCTAATTACGTTCCAGCGGGTTTACTCGGTTTAATGATTGCAGGCCTGTTAGCTACTTTCATGTCCACATTTGCTGCCACTACTAATGCGGCACCTGCCTATGTTGTAAATGACATATATCGACGTTATATAAATCCAGAGGCGACTGAGTCAGTTTCATTAAAACTAAGTTACGTTGTATCTATCTTGTTCGTTGTTTTAGGTACGGCTATTGGCTTATTTGTACCTTCATTAAATGACATAGTACTGTGGCTAGTTTCAGCTCTATACGGTGGTTATACAGCATCTAACGTTCTTAAGTGGTATTGGTGGAGATTCAATGGAATGGGCTACTTTGCCGGCATGGCCGTAGGTATTGTGGCTGCTATCCCTATGATGTTCACAAGCGTTTCGCCTCTTTATGCATTCCCATTTATGTTTGCTTTTTGTTTACTAGCATGTGTTGTCGTGAGCTTAAAAACCAAGCCAGATGATATGGAAGTTCTTAAAGCATTTTATCTAAAAACTCGACCTTGGGGGTTTTGGAAGCCTGTTTTAGAAGAGATTCATAAAGACAACTCAGCTGTTTTACCTAACCAAGATTTTAAACGCGACGCATTGAATGTTGTGCTGGGTATTATATGGCACACATCGCTTACCGCTGCTCCAATCTTTATGGTTATTAAACACTGGGTGCCGTTCACCATCGCATTAACTGTTGCCGCAATTACGTCGCTAATCCTCAAGTTCAATTGGTGGGATAAGTTAGTCGATTACCCCGAACATGCGCAGTTAGCCAACACAAAAGTTTAAAAGTCGTTAAATATTAAAGAGAATTATGATGAGTAAATTAACAATCACAGAATTTGAAGCAAAGCTTACAAAGTTACAGGCACAGCACAAAACATTAATTGCTAAAGAAAATTCAGAAGTACAAAAAAGCAATGGTATTTATAGTCGTTGGAGCAATCCAATAGTCACTAATGATCACATTCCATTAAATTGGCGTTACGATTTTAATCACGAAACAAATCCGTTTTTACTAGAACGAATAGGCGTAAACGCAACACTCAATTCAGGCGCGATAAAATTTAACGGAAAATACGTAATAGTAGTTCGAGTGGAAGGTGTTGATCGAAAGTCATATTTTGCGGTTGCTCAAAGCGATAATGGCGTCGATAACTTTGAGTTTTGGGAACGTCCGATTACGATGCCCGAGACAGAAGAGCCAGATACAAACACATATGATATGCGCCTCGTGGAGCATGAGGATGGCTATATTTATGGGCTGTTCTGTACAGAACGAAAAGACAAAACTCAACTAGAAGACACTAGTGCGGCAGAAGCACAGTGTGGTATCGCAAGAACAAAAGATTTAGTTAATTGGGAGCGCTTACCTGATTTAGTTACTTTCTCTGGCCAACAGCGCAATGTTGTATTACACCCTGAGTTTATTGATGGTAAGTACGCTTTATACACAAGACCTCAAGATGGTTTTATTAGTGTTGGCGGAGGCGGTGGTATTGGCTTCGGACTATGTGACTCTATGGAAAAAGCAGTCATCAATGAAGAAACGATTATCGATGAGAAAATCTACCATACAATTACTGAAGTCAAAAATGGGCAAGGGCCTGCGCCACTTAAAACTTCACATGGTTGGTTACATTTAGCGCATGGGGTACGTAACACCGCGGCCGGTTTACGTTATGTTCTATATACATTTCTAACTGATCTAGAAAAACCTTGGATTATTACTCATAAACCTGGTGGTCATTTAATTGCACCTGAAGGTGATGAACGAGTGGGTGATGTATCTAACGTTGTGTTTAGCAATGGTTGGATAGCTGATAGTAATGGTGATGTATTTATTTATTATGCCTCGTCAGATACGCGCATGCACGTTGCTACATCAACCATCGAAAAATTAGTCGATCACTGCGTTAACGCGCCAAGTGATGGACTAAGTTCTGCAAAATCAGTTGAGTCAATTAATAAGTTAATTGATAGCAACTTAGCTATTTAGTTTGAGGTTTAAAGGATATGACTAACTTTAATCACTCTACAATTTCAAAAGAGCTTGAGAACATTGCTTCATGGTGGATAGATAATTCAATAGATCATCTCAATGGTGGCTTTATTGGTGAAATCGATTGCAAAGGTAATCAAGTACTTCACGCTAGTAAAGGGATCGTTTTGAATAGTCGTATCCTTTGGTTTTTTAGTGAGTTGGCTTTGAAAACTAAAAATACAGCTCATGTTGAAGCAGCAATCCGCTCATTTAATTACATAATTAATTATTTTGATGATGCCGAATTTGGAGGGGCTGTTTGGGAGCTTGATTACCAAGGTAACGTTATCAACTCTAAAAAACAAACATATGCACAGTGTTTTTGTATTTATGCTTTTTCTTCATACTTTAAATTAACAGGCTCAAAATTGGCCTTCAGTAAGGCTGAACAATACTTTGAGTTAGTGGAGAAATTTGCACTAGATAAAGTGCATGGTGGTTATATAGAAGCGATGACCCAACATTGGGAAAGCATTGAAGACTTTCGGTTGAGCGAAAAAGATATGAATGCGCCGAAATCAATGAACACTCATTTACATGTGCTTGAAGCCTATACTGCTTTCTATCAAATAAAAAAAGATGCAGTGACCAAGCAAGCTTTAACAGGTGTACTTGATACTTTCGCAGACAATATTGTTGATGCTGACAGAGGGCATCAAAAATTATTTTTCGATATGGAGTGGAATGACTTATCAGAAGCATTTTCCTATGGACATGATATTGAGGCTAGCTGGTTATTAAATGAAGCTATTGAAGTGTTGGATAATCAGAGAATTAACGCAAAGATTTACCCAATAGTTATTAAGCTTGCCTCTTCATGTCTATCTGAAGCTATCGGTAATAAAGGGCAAGTTTGCGATGAGTTTGTTTTTTCAACTGAAACAAGGTTGGAACATAGTGATTGGTGGGTGCAGGCTGAAGCGTTGGTCGGATTTTTAAATGCATATGCAATTACAAAAGATAAAAAATACTACGATGCTTGTGTAGCAATATGGAATTACATAGACGAATACCACTTAGATAAAGAGTTTGGAGAGTGGCATTGGGTATCCACTAACGATCTTAACGATGTGAAAGCTCGCTATAAGGTCGGATTTTGGAAAGCTCCTTATCATAATGGTAGAGCGATGATGGAGTTATGTAGATTGTTCACCGAGTTAGATGAAGGAATTAAATAATGCGCTTACTGACACTTCTTACAGCACTTATCGCTACCCCTACATTGGCTTTTGATAACTATATTACAAGAACAGGTAGTGAGTTATACGATGGTAACACGCCTTTTCGTTTCGCAAGTTTGAATGCTCCAGAGTTACATCGAATTGAGGATGATGCATTAGGGGTTTGCAAGAATGATAGTCGAAGTTGGGGGCAATATTTTAAATGGCCAACGTCAGATGAACAAAAAAATTGGGTACAATCTTTTGTTAAATCAGGTCTAAATGTTACTCGCACATACGTCTTTTCAGTTGCGCAAAAAGATGATGAAAAATGTGCGAGGGAGACACATATATTACCTCCCGAAGAAAAAGATGGTATGCCAAGGCTTAATGAGAAAGCTATGCGAATCTTCGATCAACTTATCGCACATTCTGATAATGAAGGGTTACGCTTAATAATTCCATTCATTGACCACTGGGAGTGGTGGGGGGGACGTAAGCAGTTAGCTGCATTTTATGCAGAAACGGAAGATGACTTTTATAATACTAATTCAAAAACATATGCCGCTTACAAAAGTATTATTAAACAGGTGATTACCCGAAAAAATACGATTACAGGGCGATACTATTATGAAGAAAAAAGTATCATGGCATGGGAAACAGGTAATGAACTAGTAAAAAGTACAACAGACTTTGTTTCACAGACTGCAGCGTATATTAAGTCTTTAGCCCCTAATCAATTGGTTATAGATGGTAACTATTTGTCAATTTTAGATTCTTCTTTGGACGATCCGAATATAGACATCATTAGTAATCATTTTTATACGGTAAATGGTAATAATAAACCTCAAACAGTTAAAAATGACTTAAAAAAAATCGCAGGGAAAAAACCTTATATTGTAGGTGAATTTGGTTTACAGCCCATAGAAGGGCTTCAAGATATCATGGAGACGGTTGTAAATTATTCTTACAACGGAGTTAAAGCATCAGGCGCTATGATTTGGGGTTTCCGTGGGCGCAGACATAATGGTGGCTTTTATTGGCACGCAGAGGGCGATAGTGGTTACTATAGTTACCATTTACCAGGCTTTGATGCAGGCAATGCTAACGAAGAGAAAAAGGTGATTCAATTAGTCAGAGAGTCACAGGCTAAAATGAATGGCCTAGAAAGTGCTCCTACTCTTCCTGTTCCACAAGCACCTATATTAAGAAATGTGACCAAAGACCTAAAGTTATCATGGCTAGGTTCCCCAGTTGGTGAACATTATTCAATAGAGCGTAAACTGTCAAACAGTTCAGACTGGGAACGAGTTGCTAGTGAAGTAACTGACGGTAAAAATAAGTTTAATCCACAAAAAGATACATTGTTTCAAGATACTTGGCCAGCTGGATACTCAGGTGAAATAAGCTATAGGGTAATTGCTGAGAACGAGGCGGGGAAATCCGCGCCAAGTAATGTTGTGAATACAAATTCAAATAACAAAAATACTTTTATCAAGGTTGAAGGCTCCCAGTTCATAAAAAATGGAAAGCCTTATTACTATGTAGGTACAAACTATTGGTACGGCCCTCTTTTAGCTGCTCCCGATGGGGATAGGAAAAGGCTTATTAAGGAACTCGATAATTTAGCTAATAATGGAATTAAAAACTTACGAATACTAGCTGGAGCTGATGGCGGGATAACAGACTCCTCAGTGAAACCAGCATTACAAATTAAACCTAACGAATACAATGAAAATTTATTAATTGGCTTAGATTATTTACTTGCCGAAATGTCAAAGCGAGACATGGAAGCGGTTCTATATCTAAATAATAATTGGATCTGGTCTGGGGGGATGTCGCAGTACTTACAATGGATGGGGTATGGGGATGTGCCTAATCCATTTGAAGAGGGAGTCTCTTGGCAAGAATATATGGATTACACTGAACAGTTTTATAGTTGTGATCCATGTAAGGCAAGCTACTACAAACACGTTAAATTCTTATTAGAACGCACAAATAGTATTACAGGTGTGCCTTATAAAAATGATCCAACCATAATGAGTTGGCAGCTTGCTAATGAGCCTCGTGTATTTTCAGAAAAGTCAAAAATACCATTCAGACAGTGGGTTAATGAATCGGTCAACCTTATCAATGTTTTAGCGCCAAATCAGTTGATAAGTACCGGTAATGAGGGCGCTGCTGGGAGTATGGGTAGTCTAGAGCTGTTTAGAGAAAACCATACCAATAAGCATATAGATTACTTAACTATGCATATGTGGCCAAAAAATTGGTCTTGGTACGATGTTAATAATGAAGCTGAATCATTAGAAACAGCAATAGATGAAGCAAACCAATATATGAGTGAACATATTGAAATAGCTAAGTCTATGAATAAGCCAATCGTTATGTCTGAATTCGGCTTTCCGCGTAATAAGGAAAGTAACTCTCCTAAATCTCTTACTGATTACCGCGATAAGTTTTACAAGGCCATGTTTAGAAACATTACTCATAGTCGAAATCATGATGGTGAGCTTGCGGGGTTTAACTTTTGGGCTTATGCCGGTTATGGCGTTGCTAATCCCAAGAGCAATTATATTTGGCAAGAAGGAGATGACTATCTTGGCGATCCTGCACAAGAGCCCCAAGGTTTGAATAGTGTATTTGCAACCGATGTTAGTACCTTAAAAATCATCAAAAAAGTAAATGAGAATTTACAAGGAGTGAATCAATGAGAGCGATATTTTTAATAATTTTCTTAATGTGCTCTACAGCATTTGCTAGTGATAAAAGTTTCGATAATTTTATAACTGTTGATGGCACAAAGCTTATGGATGGCGATGAAGAGTTCAGATTTTTATCTTTCAATGTTCCTACATTAAATTATGTTGAAGATGAAATGGCATTTGAAACAGCAAATCCATATGCACTTCCTTCAGAATTTGAATTACATGACTTATTTAAAACAGTGAATCAATTAGGGGGCAGAGTTATTCGCTCGTACACCATCCCTGTTAGAAATAATAATTTTCCGGATGAATCTATTACGTTTGTTGAGTCTCCTGGTGTTTTTAATGAAGAAGCATTTAAGGCTATGGATATGGCAATAGCCTTAGCTGGGGAATATAAAGTACGCCTAGTTGTACCGCTACTAAATAATTGGCCTTGGATGGGAGGCCGCCCTAACTATGCAGATTTTAGAGGGAAAAAATCAGAAGATTTTTGGACGGACCGACAGCTGATCGAAGACTTCAAAGCGACAGTTAATTATGTGCTTAATCGAACCAACACGATTACCGGAATAAAATACAAAGATGACCCAACTATCATGGCTTGGGAAACTGGGAATGAGTTAGAAAACCCGGCATCGTGGGCGATTGAAATTTCTAGGTATATAAAGAGTATTGACGATAATCACTTATTAATTGATGGTTTTAATGCAATTCACTTAGAAAAAGAAGATGTATGGGTGCAGCAGTATTCAATTGATGAGCCAACTATCGACATGGTGAATACTCATCATTATGAAGGTAGCCCTGATAAAATGCTCAAAAATATTAAAAAAACAGTTGAGATGATTGGTGGTAAAAAGCCTGTTTTTTTGGGAGAGTTTGGTTTTATAAGTACTACAGGTGTAGAGAAGGTACTCGACTATGTAATATCTGAACCTGCTATTCCAGGGACTTTTTTGTGGAGTCTCCGACGTCATCATCCTGAAGGTGGTTTCTATCAGCATTCTGAACCGGTTGGATATGGGCTATACAGAGCTTATCACTGGCCTGGCTTTGATGATGGACACATTTACGATGAAAGAAATCTATTAAAGCTCTACCGAGAGAAAGCATTTGAAATTCAGGGCAAAGTAGCTCCGAAGATAGTGGTTCCTGAGGCGCCAAAGCTACTGTCATTTAAAGAATCTCCAAAGTTTAGTTGGCAGGGCTCAGCTGGTGCTTCGGGATATAATATACAAAGAAGCCCCTCAGGAAAAAGTGCATGGAGAACAATTGCATATAATGTAGAGGATTTAGATACTCCTGGCTTTGATTTATATAGTGATACAACAGCTGAGATTGGAAAAAGTTATTATTACCGCGTTATTGCACTAAATCAGGCTGGAAACTCTGAGCCTTCAAATATTATAGGCCCTGTCGAAATTAAGTATTTAACCCAAGTTGATAAGGCGAGAAACTTTGCTGTATTGGATGAATCAAGAGGTATTGAGCTAAAAACTGGTGATTATAGGTCTTATAAAGAAGCATTTAGTCGGTTGTCGGGCAAGAAAGGCTCTTGGATAAAGTACGATGTTTCTGCACCCATTCAAAAGGTAGAAGTTTTCACTTATGAACGCTCTCAAAAAAATGCACTTAGTTTTGAATATGCTGATAGCTCTCTAATTTACCGTCCTGTTAATGCTAAGGTTAGCAATTTTAGCTCTAAAGAGAAAAACTACGACTATTTAATACCAAAGAAATATACTTTATCTAGGCTCGATTTTGGGCGTATTAAAATTATTTTTTCAGATAAATCAGAAATTGTTCGTAGTGAGATTGATTACATTGCGAAAGACTAATGGGAATAAATCAAAATTGTTTTAATTTTGTTAACTTTTGATTGCAACTAGAGTTTAAATATTATACGTTTCATATACACCGGTTCATTATTGTTTTAACTGTAGCGAACCGGTTTTTTAACAACACAAAAATGAACCGGTTCATTTGCCATTTCGAAGTAGGCAACAGTTTACGGTATGGGAAGAATGATGAATAAGACAACATACACACACAAACACTCAAAATTAGCTATTTTAGTCGCTTCAATAATGTTTGCTGGAATATCAGGCTGCGTTGAAGGAGAAAAAATTAATACAGAAACGGCAGAATACACTCCAGAATCTAGACAGCTCGGTGTCATTGCGGGCGAAGACGGTGAGTTTGCACCTGGCGAGCAAGTAACTATTGATGGCCGCTTAGTAGGTACCACCGCAGGCCAAACTATTTTATGGTCGCAAACAGAAGGGGATTCAATTGCAATTGAAGACTGGACTAGTACAACGCTTAACTTTGTAGCGCCTCAGGTAGAGGCAATTGAAGCATACACATTCGAAATTAAAGCAATCGACGAGGATGGCAGTGTTGTCGTAGATGCTGATGGCAGCGAACTTAAAGATGACGTTACCATTACTGTTTTTGACCCAGAAAAACTTATTACACTTGAAGCTGAAGACAGTAGTGTTGCAACCTTAAAAGGCACAGTGAGAATAGTTGATAAAAATGATGATATGTATATCGCCGGCCACTCAGGGACTAGCCATACATCAGATATCAACCCAGGCGACTCAGTAACATTCAATGTTAATTTGGATGCACCTGGTTATTACACTGTTTATCTCAACTACGCCATAGGTATCGGCTATGGTGGCAAAGTTGGTCAGGTAAAAGTAAATGGTGTGGTAAGCGAGCTATCACTTGCTGAAACGGGTAAATTTGAACAAATTCGTGTTGATGTTTTTAACATGAATCAAGGGGAAAATACAATTGAAGTTGGCGGAGGCTGGAGCTATTACAGAGTTGACAGTATTCAAATTCTTCCTGCTGCAGCTCCTGCAGCCCCTTTAGCTGTAGAGCCATCTTTAGTTAATCCTAACGCCACAAGTACAACAAAAAAGTTGATGGAGTTTCTAACTCAAAATTACGGTTCATCTACCTTATCTGGTCAAACTGAGTTTCCTGCGAAAGTTGGTAATGAATTCCCTCTAACGAATTTTGACGCAATTGTTGATGCAACAGAAGATGATGCCCCGGCAATTGTAGCCTTCGATTACATGAATTACTCAGCCAGTTATAACGGTAGCGATATCGCTGGATTAACCGATTCAATAATAAAAGCTCACGAAGAAAAAAATATTATTGTGTCTGCACTATTTCATTGGCGTGCCCCAAGCGGTAACGAAGCTGAGCAAGGGTGTTTTTACAGTGATTGTACCTCATTTGACTTAACAGCAGCTCTAGCTGATGAACAAAGTGATGACTATAAAGCGCTGATTAATGATATCGATACTGTAGCTCTTGAGTTAACTAAGCTTGCAAATGCTGACATCCCTGTTTTATGGCGCCCATTACATGAAGCCGAAGGCGAGTGGTTTTGGTGGGGGGCTCATGGCTCTGATGCACTAAAACAATTATGGGAAATCATGTATGAGCGCATGACTAACCATCACCAACTGAATAATTTAATCTGGGTATTCACTCATACACAATCACTAAGTGCAGATTGGTATCCAGGTGACGAGTACGTAGATATTGTTGGCTATGATGGCTATGCAGAGCCAAAGAACGATGATGAAGTCACATTCAAGAGTCAATTTTCAACATTAAAAGATCGCCATAACGGTAAGAAGTTAGTGGCACTTACAGAAACTGGCACTATTCCTAACGTTGAAACTATGCATGAACAAAATGCATGGTGGTCTTTTTTTATAACCTGGAACAGTGAAACTTGGGATACTAGCTCTGTTATAGGACCGCAAGGGGCAGATAAAATAACGATAGATAGTAATTATTCATTTGACGGTATTATCAACTTACTCGATTTACCTAACACGACTGAAAAAGTAGAAGCTGGTACCTATGAAAACTTTGAAGCAAATAGCGATGAGTTCGATATTTCAGCGTGGGAGTTCCAAAACAATTGGTCTCCAACAGATGGTATAAATCTTAGTACAGCATGGTTCTCTGATGGAGCTCAATCTCTTAGTGGCGAGACTCAGTTAGTTGAAGGTGATGATAATATTATTTTGCAAACGTACCCTGAAGGCGGTGTGGTTTTAGGCTCAGTTAATACATTGAAAATTACTGCGCATACAGAAAATGCCGGGAGCGATGTTCAAATTCAGCTATTTGCCAAAGATCAGAATGATGAATGGCGTGATGGAGGTGCAGTGCCTCTATCTGAAAATGGCACTCAGCTATCTCTAGATATTTCTGATTTAAATGAGTTGAGTGGTTTTGGTGTGCGCTTTATGGGGGCTAAAGGGAGTGTAGATACCCCAAGTCAATTTTATATCGACAGCGTTGAATTTGAATAACTAAATCACTGGCTATTCGGCAGCTTTAGGCTGCCCACACACACAACATATAAGGGAAAATTATGAATAATAATACTTTCAAGTATAGCCTTATCGCATCAGGCATTATAAGCGGCGTATTTGCTTCCTCTTCTCTCTATGCTCAAGAAGCAGAGACACAAACAGCTGAACAAGCAGAGAAGGATATTGAGGTTATATATGTTCGTGGTATTAAAAGCTCAATCGTAAAATCGATTAATAATAAAAGATACTCAGACTCAGTGGTTGATTCAATAACAGCTACTGATATTGGTAAATTACCAGATGTTACGATTGCAGATTCACTTCAGCGTATAACAGGCGTACAAATATCACGTTCAGGCGGGGAAGGAGCACAGGTCAACATTCGAGGGTTGCCTCAAGTTGCTACCACTCTCAATGGTGAGCAGATGCTTTCAGCTGGCGGCATAACGACGGTACAACCTAATTTTTCAGATATACCTTCCACAATGGTCTCTGGTATTGATGTTATTAAGTCAGCACAAGGTAAGCATGTTGTAAGTGGTCTAGCTGGCACAATTGATTTGCAAACTGTAAGGCCTCTTTACTTAGATGAAGGTGCTACATTTGTTGCTAAAGGTGAGGCAACACAAGGCTCTATGGGAGATGACACTGATAGTAAGTTCTCTATCTTTGGCGCCTATAATTTAGATGCTAAAACAGCCGTGTCATTAAACCTTAGCTATGACGATGTGAAACTTGCAGATTATTTGATTGGCTCTACTGGAAATGATTGGGGGTTCAATGCAACAGAAAGGTCTAACTTTGTAACAAGTGATGTTGATGCAAACTCAAATGGCAGCTTAGACGATGTGTATTACGCTTTTCAAGGCCATCAGGCTTCAAACAGATTTATAGAAAGAGGGCGTACAGGGGCTAACTTTACTATACAGCATCAATTAAATGATAATTTATTGATCACAGGTGATGTATTTTATACAAAATTAGATGAACATCAGTACCAAGCTGGTTTCGTTGCAAGTCAAGCATGGCAAGGAGAAACAGGCTGGTTTACACCTACAAGTGATGGTTTTACCGCACATGAAAATATTGTTGATGGTGTCGATATAGGCGGTAGTTATAATTCATTTTCAGCTGGGGAGTTGCAAGCTCGACGTACGATGGTCCACTCTGAAACTCATGAAGTAAAAAAAGAAGCACTCAATACGAATTTAGAGTTTGAATATGAAGGCGATGGACCATTTAGCGCTAAATTTAGATGGGTACATGGTACAGCGAAAGATGATCAAGCTGTTAGTTATATAGATGCTTACGTAAACAGTGGCTCTCAGGTAGGTGCGACATATAAAGGTCCAAATGGTGTTCCTTTAGGTAATGCTAATCCGTGGGGTTATGACGGCAGTTTAGCCACATTACCCGATGGGACTCCAGTTGAAGGCTCATATACTCAAATACCTGTAAATATTGCCTATTCAGGTGATAAACAGCATTGGGTCTTGCCTACTATGTCTGTTCTTGAAAATGATGGAACAGTTACAACAGAGCAGTTTGGTACAAATATAGATCGCTATAGCTTAACGTCGAGCAGTTTAGACGGCGTAAATAAAAATGCGGATCTAGATGTATTTCGTTTTGATGGTAAATGGTTATTTGACGGTGATAATCTAATTTCGATGGATTTTGGGGTTCGCTATGCTGTTAGAGAAGTTGAGCAACAAACTTGGCGTGGTGCTGTTGCAAGAACAAACGCATATGGTGACCCATTTTTAGCTCATTGGAAAGATACTGCTTCACAAGCACCAGAAACCTTAGAGTCATTTATAGATAATATAGCATTTACGGATTCTCGTTTAGACGGAAGCGTAACGCAAATTAGTGATTTTCAGGGCGCATCTGGTTTAGGCTCACTGTACTTTATAGACCCAAGAGCAATGAAAGACCCTGTCGGTTTTCATGAAGATATATATGGAACTATCGTACAGACACCTCGAAGCGGTGGTACATACGATTTAGAAGAAACAACATCAACTATCTACGCACAAGCTAACTTTTCTGGAGAAATAAGCGACTTTACTTACTCAGGTAACGTTGGCCTTCGATACGTTAAAACTGAGTATGATATTAATCAAACTGAATCAGGTTCAGGAACGTCAGCAACTTATAATGGTGTTGAGTACATCATAGAAGGTGCATTAGGCACGCCAGCTCCAGCTGCGGGCACTATTAATACGAAACGTGACTACGATGATTTTTTACCTGCATTAAATCTAAAAGTAGATTTAAATGAAGATATGATTATGCGTTTTGCTTATAGCAAAACATTAACAGTGCACGATACTAATAATCTTGCTGGCGGCATTACAGTAAATCGCACGTTAGCTTGTAATGTACAGAAGTCGAATGGTGCAGATGTTTTCTGTGCTACTAGCGGTAACCAATCAGGCAGCCCTTATTTAGATCCTTGGCGCTCAAATA
>NZ_LKBC01000016.1:0-73144 GCF_001400005.1 Pseudoalteromonas sp. P1-30 | reverse complement strand
AAGGGCAGCGCATGTTTGGCATTTATGCTGCGTTATCGCCTATTTATGTGGAATAACCACACTGCATAGGCTCTGTCTTGCCTAAAAACCAAACATGATGCTGCAAATTCAACCATCAAAGTTCAACACGCCCTCGAAACATAAACATTAAAAACCCAAGCACAGGCTTGGGTTTTTATTATGTGTGGGTTTGGTTTATTTACGCTGCTAAGTATTAAGCTTTAAACAATTGCTGCGCACAAATTCAGAAGGTAATTCAGTGATCACCGCTGCGCGCTGTCTGAAGCAAAAAAAAGTATAAACTTCATTTTCAAAGTCATCATTAATTGCACTACCAACTTGGTAAAGCGCTGAGGTAAAACTGCTATCAACCCTAAAATAATCTTTTACAACGTAGTCTTTACTCAAATACCAATATAATTGAATACCTTCGCTTTTAGCGTATTGGTCCAGTACGCCTTTTAACGTTGAGCCGTTTTCAAAGCGTCTTGGTGCACTTGTTCCTGTCCAGCTAGCAGGCATAGGGTCAACGGCTCTGCCGCGCTCTGCTAAAACACGATCAAGTGTTTGCTCGGGCTTTTTAAGCTGCAGTACAAACTTATCGCGCTCCTTATCGGATTTAACTTGGTTACGGATAGACGAATAAAAGCGAGAAAGCCCCTCGGCAGCTGCGTTTTTAGTCTCTTTTATGTCAAACAATGGACCCGTACCAACTAACACATAGGTAGCTAGTAAGATTAATGCAACTGCTAGTATTAAATGCTTAACCCAAAACCACATAACTCATGCTCATTTATTATCATTATTTATTTATACCACTACTTTTTATAAAAAGAAGGGGTATTTTTATCAGGGCGTGTTTTAAAACGGCGGTGCAGCCACATGTATTGCTCAGGCGCTGCGTTAATTGATTGCTCAACGCGCTGATTTACACGTGTTACATCTGCTTTATCATCGCCGCTAGGGAAGTTCTCAAGCTCAGGTACTATTTCTAAATGGTATTTACCGTGCTCATCACGACGACTAATTAGGCTCATGGTTTCGCAGTGTTTACTTGCTGCAAAAAGTAATGTGCCTGTGGTGGTGGCTGTATCTGGCACTGCGTAAAAAGGCACAAATTCACAGCGGTTACGGCCGTAGTCTTGGTCGGGTAGGTAATAACACACCTTTTTATTTTTTAGTGACTTTAACAAGCCTTTTACGTCTTTTCGTCCAATTAAATACTCGTTAGAACGAAGGCGGCCATTAGTTGTAAAGTATTCCATGAGTGCATTGTTATGTGGGCGGTAAAACCCCAGCCCTTGGCATTTGGTGCCCATAACACGACTCGCCATTTCTAAATGCAAAATATGCGGCACCAATAGCAATACGCCTTTACCTTGAGCCTGCACGCGCTCAAAGTGCTCTAGTCCTTTGATAGAGCCATACGCTTTTTTAACGCGCCACTGCGGCCACCACCAAGCCATGCCAGTTTCAACCATGGCAATTCCGGTGTTTTCCATGTTTTTTAGCACAAGCTGTTGTTGCTCGGCTTCGCTCATATCAGGAAAACACAGCTTTATATTAACCTCGGCAATATGGCGACGACGTTTCATAAATTTATGTACTAAGCGCCCCAATAACTTACCTAAGCTAAGCTGAATTTTTTGTGGCAACCACGAAATCAAATACAAAAAGAAAACACCAATCCACGTTAGCCAATAACGAGGGCCTAAAAACGAGGCTTTAAAAGGAGATGAGGTGACCACAAAATACTCTCTAAAATAAAAACGCTAGTTTAACGCTTAGTGTTATAAAATACAAAAAGCCAGCAATGGCTGGCTTTAAACGCTACTTTTTAACTTATTAGGCTTTTTTTAAGCCTTGGTTAATACCCAGTAAATCGGCACTTGTTAGTGTACCTGCAGCTTGCTTTAAGCGAAGCGTAGATAACACGTAACGATAGCGTACATCAGCTAGGTTACGTTTTGCATCGTACAGGTTTTGCGTGCTTACAAGCACATCAACAATAGTACGCGTGCCTACTTCAAAGCCAGCTTCTGTTGCTTTAAGCGCACTTTGCGCTGATACCACGGCTTGCTCTAAGGCTTTGTAAGTCGCGATGTCTGATACAACTTGGTTGTATGAGGTAATAACGGTACGCGTTACGGCGCGGTAATTTGTTTCGTAATCTTGGCTGGCTGAAACATAAAACGCACGGGCTTGTTTAGTTGCAGCTACGGTTGCGCCGCCTGAATATAAAGGCACGCTAAAGTTAAGTGCTACAGAGCTTGAGTCCGAGCGAGGCTGATCATCAAAGTTAACCCCGTTTCTTTCTGTGTCAGTGAGTGAATCGCCGTAGCTTGCACTAAGAGTTAACTTTGGATAATGACCTGCTTTAGCAAGTACAATTTGATCTTTTGCAATATCAACAGTGACTTTAGCCACTTGTAAGTTAATATTATTTTCTTCAGCTATTTTTACAAAATCACTAGATTGTTTAACTGGCTTGGTCGTTGAAAACGTTTCAGTGTTTAAAAAATCAAGTTTTGCATGGTACTTACCGGTTATTTCACGCAGTTGCTCGCGTGCGGTTTCAACGGCATTACTGGCAATAATTTCTTGTGCTACAGAGTTATCGTATTGTGCTTGCGCTTCGTGAACATCTGTAATCGCTGTAAGGCCAACTGCGTAGCGCTGTTTTGTTTGCTCTAACTGGCGTTCAATGGCACGCTTTTCGGCTTGCACAAATTCAAGGTTATCAATGGCGCTTAATACGTTAAAATAGCCTTCAGCAACGCGTATAATTAAGTTTTGCTTGGCTGCATCGTATTGACCATTTGCTTGAAGTGCTTGTTTATCTGCAATGTCTAATGTGTTCCATGCACCTAAATCAAACAGAGTTTGGCTTAAGCTAACGCCTCGGCTGAAATCATCAGTTTCAGACTCAACTTTAACTTGATTAGATAAGTCTTCATTACTTTGAAAAGAAGTTGAGTCACTTTTTGTATAGCTCGCAGTTAAACCAATTTGCGGCAGTAATGCGCTCATTGCTAAATCGCTCTCGTAAGATTGCGCATCTGCTTGGGCTTTTGCTTTTAAAACAGTGGGATCGTTAGCAGTAGCAATTTCAAAAACTTGCATTAAATCTTCAGCACTTGCTGTGGTTGTGCCTAATGCGCACGACAAACTAACGAGCGCTGCAAGGATGTTCTTTTTCATGTTAGGTTCAGTCCTTAGACAAATTTTGTACTAAAAGCATGGTAACGTGTTTTGCTTAATAACTAAAAAAGAAATTAGTAAAACTGTATGTTCAAATGTAACAGAATATATTAACAAACTTTAATCGTTTAAATAAGCGGGATGTATAATATGGCAGATAAAAGCTTGGTTCAATTTACACATAAAGATGTGAGCTTAAAAGCAGTTAAAAGTCTGTATAATGGCTTTTTTAAGGTGGATATGTATGAGTTTGAGCATAGCCTGTTTAATGGTGGTACATCGCAAATTATAAAGCGCGAAATACTAGAGCGGGGTGATGCCATTGCTGTTCTACCTTATGATGTAACTACGCAAAGTGTACTTTTAATAGAGCAAATACGTATTGGCGCTATTAACAGCAAACACTCGCCCTGGCTGCTAGAATGTATTGCCGGTATGACCGATGGCAGTACCGATTACGAAGGGGTGGTAAAAAAAGAAGCCTATGAAGAGGCTGGACTTGAGCTTACTGATCTTGAATTTATGCTCTCTTACCTTTCAAGTCCGGGTGGTACCACTGAGCGCTTACATTTATACCTAGCACGGGCAGATTTAAGCCAAGTAAAAAGTGGTGTATATGGCCTTGAAAGCGAAGGTGAAGACATTAAAACCCATATTTTAAGCCTTGATGATGCGCTTTCGCGCCTCAATAACGGTGAAATAGATAATGCGGCAACAGTAATCTGTTTACAGTGGTTGGCGTTAAATCGTGAAAAAATAAGCAGTAAGTGGACATAATTTTAACTTTTTAATACGGCGGTACTTTGACAGCACTTTTAGCAACCCAACGATATATTCAGAGCCTCCCAAAGTACATGACGCTTTGCGAGCATAATTACGTACGTCTTTCAAAACTATTACCTAAAGAGCGCAGCGCTAATAGTGTGCGTAAGGTTAAATTAGGTCATAGTGAATTTGCCATTATCATTGACGATAGTGCTAAGTACACACTGGATATTTCTATCAAACAGCTAACAGGGATGGTTAAAGGCGTTTCTCCTTTGTATTTAACAGTCAGGCTTTATCAAGATGCAAAAGTGGCTGAAATTATTCACCACGATTATCATCAACGGATAAAGCCATCTTATGGTTATCCAAATCCTAAAATGCACCAAAAAGATGAAAAGTATCAACTTAATGCATTTTTATATGACTGGTTAGTAGCCTGTGTAGAGCATGGCCGAGCAGTACTAAACTGGGATATAAACAATGGCTTGGTTTGATGAGCATTATCACTTTAACCGCTCATCGCTGCGTGTTGCGCATATAACCGATAGCCATTTATTTGCCGACCCTAACGCAGAGTACTTTAACGTAAACACCGCCGCGCATTTTGCACAAGCATTAGCGCACATGGCCACGCAGTCATTAGATGCGGTTATATTTGGTGGTGATTTAACACAAGATCATAGTTTTGACTCTTATTTATTATTTGCTGAGCTTATTAATAACGCTGATTTGACCTGCCCAGTATTTTGGGTACCAGGCAATCATGATGAGATTGCCATGCTTAATCGCATCAGTGGTGGGCAAATAGTATCAGCTAAACGCATAATCGCACAAGGATTTGAGCTGCTACTTATAAACTCAAAAGGCCCTACACCTGCAGGGTGGGTGTCTAGTGAGCACTTAAATGAAATCGCGGATTGTTTAGCAAGTTCGCAATCACAGCATGTGGTGTTTTGTCATCACAACCCGCTTGCTATTAATGGCTATCTTGATAAACACATGCTTGAAAACGGCCCGCAATTATTAAACGTGTTAGTTAATAGTGCTAATGTAGCGGCGTTGCTGCACGGTCATGTGCATAATCACTATACGCAAACTTTTAGAGAGCTGAGTATTTATGCAACGCCCGCCAGTTCGGTGCAATTTACAAAAAATTGCCCGCAATGGCAGCAAGAAAACCACGGCCCCGCTTATCGAGTGTTGCATTTAACTACACAGGACAATGCTTTAACAGTTAAAACGGATGTTGTATGGTTAAACGCGTAATTTATATTCATGGCTTTAATAGTTCTGAAAAATCATATAAAGCTGTGCGCTTTGGCGAGCTTATGGCAAACTATGACGTTGACTATTGCGTACCGCGTTTAAATCACGAGCCCTTACAAGCTATTTTACAGCTTGAGCATTTATTAACGCCAGATACCGCGTTACTTGGGAGCTCACTAGGTGGGTTTTATGCCACCTACTTGTCGCAGCGTTATAACCTGCGAGCAGCATTAATAAACCCAGCAGTAGCACCATTTAACTTATTAGCGCCGCTTATTGGCCACAATTATAATCCGTATCAAGATTATCATTATGAGTTAAATACCAGCCACATGGATGCTTTAAAAGCATTGTATGTGCCTAAATTAACATCCCCCGAATTGCTCTATTTGTTGCAGCAAACGGGAGATGAAGTGTTAAATTATCAACACGCAGTAAATTATTTTTCACAATGCAAACAGTTAGTTGAGTTTGGTGGCGATCACAGCTTTGTTGGTTTTGAACGCACCTTAGATAGTATTGTAGAGTTTCTTAAATTACCTAAAACAAATTAGCCTAAGCGCATATAAAGATAAAAATTATGAGTCAGCAAAATTATAACGCCGAAGCCATTGAGGTTCTCAATGGATTAGAGCCGGTAAAACGCCGCCCTGGTATGTATACCGACACGGTACGTCCAAACCATTTAGGCCAAGAGGTTATCGATAACAGTGTCGATGAAGCCATGGCGGGCCATGCCACTAAAATTGATGTCATCTTACACGAAGATAACTCTCTTGAAGTTATAGACGATGGCCGTGGTATGCCTATAGATATTCATCCTGAGGAAGGTATTCCTGGGGTGGAGCTGATTTTTACCAAGCTGCATGCAGGTGGTAAATTCTCTAACAAAAACTATCAGTTTTCGGGCGGTTTACACGGGGTAGGTATTTCGGTTGTAAATGCGTTATCGCACCGTGTTGAAGTAACGGTAAGGCGCGACGCTCAACAATTTAGAATGGCCTTTGAAAACGGCGATAAAGTTGAAAACTTAAATGTCATTGGCACTGTTGGTAAGCGCAACACCGGTACTACCGTTCGATTTTGGCCCGATGCGAGTTACTTTGACTCAGCTAACTTTTCAATTACTAAATTAAACCACCTATTAAAAGCTAAAGCGGTTTTATGCCCAGGCTTGCGCATTAAGTTTGTTAATAAGCAAGCTAAAGAAACTCAAGAATGGTTTTACGAAACAGGCTTAAAGGATTACTTAATTGAAGCTGTTAAAGGCTTTGAAGTACTGCCAAAAGACCCATTTGTAGGCGAGTTTTCAAGCTCGATTGAAGGGGCTGATTGGGCTGTTGTATGGCAACCTGAGGGCGGTGAGTCGATTGCGGAGAGCTATGTAAACCTTATTCCTACCGCACAAGGTGGTACACACGTAAATGGTTTGCGCCAAGGCTTACTTGAAGCAATGCGCGAATTTTGTGAATTTAGAAACTTATTACCGCGTGGCGTAAAGCTTACCCCAGATGATATTTGGGAGCGCTGTAGCTATGTGTTATCGGTAAAAATGCAAGACCCACAATTTGCCGGCCAAACCAAAGAAAAGCTTTCTTCTCGCTCATGTGCAGCGTTTGTATCGGGTGTGGTTAAAGACTCATTTAGCTTATGGTTAAACGAGCACACAGACACTGCAGAATTGCTTGCTGAACTGTGTATTTCAAATGCACAGCGCCGATTGAGAGCGGCTAAAAAAGTGGTGCGTAAACGCGTTACCTCAGGCCCTGCGTTACCCGGTAAACTAACCGACTGTAGTGCAGCCGATAACGACCGTACAGAACTATTTTTGGTAGAGGGTGACTCAGCAGGTGGCTCGGCTAAGCAAGCACGCGATCGTGAGTTTCAGGCAATAATGCCACTGCGCGGTAAAATTTTGAATACGTGGGAAGTTGAATCAGGGCAAATATTAGCCTCGCAAGAGGTGCATGATATTTCGGTGGCGCTGGGTATTGACCCAGACTCAACTGATTTAACCGGCCTGCGTTATAATAAAATTTGTATATTGGCAGATGCTGACTCGGATGGACTACACATTGCCACCTTATTGTGTGCTTTGTTTGTGCGTCATTTTCCGCAACTGGTTAAAACAGGACATGTATACGTAGCTATGCCACCGCTGTTTAGAATCGACATTGGTAAAGAGGTGTATTACGCCCTCGATGAAGATGAAAAAACAGGTATTTTGGCCCGCATAGAAGCAGAGAAAAAGCGCGGTAAAGTAAACGTGCAACGATTTAAAGGGCTGGGCGAAATGAACCCGCTGCAGCTGCGCGAAACGACAATGGACCCAAATACTCGCCGCTTAGTGCAACTTACGCTAGATGAAGAAGAGCAAACATTAGAAATGATGGATATGCTACTTGCTAAAAAGCGCTCGTCAGACAGACGCCAGTGGCTAGAAGATCACGGTAATAAAGCACAGGTATAATAAGCTTGTGTTTAACACTTGGAGAGGCAAATGAATAAAATACTAGGAAGTTTATTATTGCTTGGCTTAACAACAGCCCCAGCAATGGCAAAAGACATACTAGACAAACTCACCGTAGCACCTGGGTTTGAGGTAAGCTTATTTGCTGATGATGTTGAAAATGCACGCCAAATAGCAGTATCAAAAAAAGGCATTGTTTACGCAGGTTCGCGCAAAGCAGGAAATGTGTATGCGTTAATCGATCATAACAGTGATGGCGTAGCAGATAAAAAAATGGTGATTGCTGAGGGGTTAAATATGCCCTCGGGATTAGCAATTAAAGATGGCGATTTATACGTAGGTGAAGTACACCGTATTATTCGCTTTAAAAACGTAGACACGCAGTTAAAAGACCCTAAATTTGACGTGGTTTACAACGCGTTGCCATCGGATCGTCACCACGGGTGGAAGTTTTTACGCTTTGCACCCACTGGCGAGCTTATTATTCCGGTTGGGGTTCCGTGTAATATATGCGCCGAAGATGAGCGTTACGGGCGTATTTTTGCACTTGATGTAGAAACCAAACAAATTAAAACAATAGCCCAAGGGGTACGTAACTCAGTGGGGTTTGACTTTCATCCAAGCACGCAAGCATTATGGTTTAGTGATAATGGCCGTGACATGATGGGTGATGATATTCCACCTGATGAAATTAACCGCGTAAGTAAAGAAAACGAGCACTTTGGTTTTCCTTACGTTCACGCCGGTGCCATTGCAGATCCTGAGTTTGGTAAAGGTAAAAACATTAGCGACTACAGCCCGCCAGCGCTTGCGCTAGGTGCTCACGTTGCGCCACTTGGCATTCATTTTTATACCGGTAAACAGTTCCCGGGCTCTTACAAAGAGCAGCTATTTGTTGCTGAACATGGCTCGTGGAATCGTACTAAAAAGTCAGGTTATAAAGTGGCTGTAGCCAATGTAGAGCAAGGGCGTATTACTAAATACACGCCACTTATTACCGGCTTTATGCATAACGAAACAACCTTTGGACGCCCAGTTGCATTTGCACAATTAAATGACGGCAGTCTGCTAATAAGCGACGATTACGCAAACGTGATCTACCGCGTAAGCTATAAGAAAAACTAGGTAAGCTTTAATGAGTGATACAGATACCTTGCTAATGCAAGGAATTGAACAACAAACAATGGGGCGTTTTACCGAAGACGCCTACTTAAATTACTCTATGTACGTAATTATGGACCGTGCATTACCGCATGTTGGTGATGGTTTAAAACCGGTTCAACGTCGTATTATTTATGCTATGAGCGAGCTGGGTTTATCGGCCGCTGCTAAATATAAGAAATCGGCTCGTACGGTAGGTGATGTATTAGGTAAATACCACCCACATGGCGACAGTGCCTGTTACGAGGCTATGGTATTAATGGCGCAGCCGTTTTCTTACCGTTACCCATTAGTCGATGGGCAAGGTAACTGGGGGGCAGCAGATGACCCTAAATCGTTTGCGGCAATGCGTTATACCGAAGCACGCTTATCAAAGTTCTCTGAGGTATTACTTAAAGAGCTAGGCCAAGGCACCGTTGATTGGACGCCAAACTTTGACGGCACCATGGACGAGCCATTAGTATTACCGGCGCGCTTACCGCATATTTTGTTAAATGGCGTAACGGGTATTGCAGTAGGTATGGCAACCGATATTCCACCACATAATGTGCGTGAAGTAGCCAGTGCCTGTTGTTTATTACTTGATAAGCCTAAAACCGAGCTTGATGAGTTACTTGAGCTTGTACACGCACCTGATTATCCAACCGACGCTGAAATAATTACTCCAAAAGCCGATATTCATAAAATATACAAAACCGGCCGAGGCTCAATTAAAATGCGCGCGGTGTATACTGAAGAGCATGGCGATATTGTTATTACTGCGCTACCGCATCAGTGTTCAGGGGCTAAGGTGCTTGAGCAAATAGCAGCGCAAATGAATGCTAAAAAGCTGCCAATGGTCGCTGATTTACGAGATGAGTCTGATCACGAAAATCCAACCCGTATTGTGATTGTACCGCGTTCAAACCGTATTAAAGCTGAGCCGTTAATGGCGCACTTATTTGCCACCACCGACCTTGAAAAAAACTACCGTGTAAACTTAAACATGCTAGGCCTTGATGGCCGCCCGCAAGTAAAAGACCTACGCAGTATTTTATCTGAGTGGCTAACGTTTAGACGCGAAACAGTACGTAGGCGCTTACAGCACCGTTTAGATAAAGTACTGGCACGATTGCATATTTTAGAAGGTTTACTTGCTGCCTTTTTAAATATTGATGAAGTAATTGAAATTATTCGCACAGAAGATAAACCAAAACCTGTGTTGATGGAGCGCTTTGATTTAACCGATACTCAAGCCGAAGCCATTTTAGAATTAAAACTTCGTCATTTAGCAAAACTAGAAGAATTTAAAATACGTGGCGAGCAAGATGAGCTGGCCAAAGAACGTGACAAGTTAGAGCAAACGCTTGGCTCAGACCGTCGTATGTCAACGCTTCTTAAAAAAGAAATTCAAGAAGCGGCCGACATGTATGGCGACGATCGCCGCTCACCTGTTATTGAGCGCGTAGAAGCTAAAGCACTGAGTGAAAAAGATTTAATTCCTTCAGAGTCGGTAACAGTCGTGCTTTCTGATAAAGGCTGGGCACGTGTTGGTAAAGGCCATGACATTGACGTAGAAGGGCTTAATTACCGTGCTGGCGATGAGTACAAAGCCTCCGCTAAGGGTAAGAGTAATCAGCCTGCGGTATTTTTAGACTCAGCAGGGCGTGCATTTGCAACCGATGCACACAGCTTGCCATCGGCACGTAGCCAGGGCGAGCCAATGACTGGGCGCTTTAACCTCACCACTGGGGCTAATTTTGAGCACGTGGTAATGGGTGAAGACAATCAGGTGCTACTTATGGCCTCTGACGCGGGTTATGGTTTTATTACTGACTTTAAAGATTTAGTAAGTAAAAATAAAAACGGTAAAGCCTTAGTGAGCGTGCCTAAGGGCGGAATTTTACTCTCACCAATCAGAGTAAACGATGTAGCAACCGATTACTGCATGGCCATTTCGAACGAAGGACGCATGCTGTTGTTCCCACTGCGCGACTTACCAAAACTAGGTAAAGGTAAAGGCAATAAAATTATCTCTATACCAGGGGCTAAAGTGCAAGCACGTGAAGAGTTTGTCAAAGTGCTGGCGGTGGTACCACAAGGCAGTAGCGTTACACTCCATGCCGGTAAACGAAAGCTAACGCTTAAACCGAGCGACTTGGAGCATTATCATGGTGAGCGCGGGCGTAGAGGTAATAAGTTACCGCGAGGCTTACAGCGTGTTGATGAAGCAGTGGTGGAGTTTACGCCGGCAGATGAGCAAAGTGATGACACATTAGCCGAAGAATAAACCCGTAATATATACCTCTAACGGCCTGCTTTTGCAGGCCGTTTTTGTTTATCCTGTATTTTTCAGCTTACAGCTGTTCGCTATTGTCTCGTGATCGTCATAAAATCACGTTATAATAGTGAAATATGCGTGGCTTATAGCGCATTGCACACACATTTTGGAGAGAAGTTTGTTAGCTGTTATACGTATTTTAATTATGGTGCTGTTTATATTTTTCAGCTGCGTGTTTGGGTTGTTATTGTCGATTGTGAGACCGTTTCACCCTAATAATGTGCATGTGATAGCCGGCTGGTTTGGCTCAATGGCTAAAATGTTAGGGGTTAAACTTGTCCTTAAACGCCACCCTGATGCGCTTAATATTGGCCCTGCGGTTTACCTATCAAACCATCAAAACAATTACGATTTATTTACGGTATCGGCTATGGTGCCTGAAAACTGCGTTAGCTTAGGCAAAAAAAGCTTAAAGTGGATCCCATTTTTTGGACAACTTTACTGGTTGTCGGGCAACATATTGATTGATAGAGCTAATCGCTCAAAAGCGGCAGGTACAATTTCAAAAGCCGCTGAAAAAATTAAACAAAAAGGCCTATCTATTTGGGTATTTCCCGAAGGCACAAGAAGCTATGGCCGCGGTTTACTGCCATTTAAAACCGGCGCATTTCACACCGCTTTAAGCGCAGATGTACCCATAGTACCGGTATGTATGAGCACAACTGATAAAACTATTAAGCTAAACCGCTGGGATAATGGTACAATTTACATTGAAATGTTAGCGCCTATATCACTTGATAAAAAAGTGAGTGCCCGTGAACAGGCCACCCAAGTGCATAGTATTATGGCTGCTAAAATAACTGAATTAGATGCTCAAGCGAGAGATAAATAATGGAAAACTGGCGTGAAATAAGTGAAGACATCGTAAGTTCACTACTTGAAGATGGCTCTGATCCTGAAATACTTTATGAAGTTGAGCATCATTTTGTATGCGAAGATTTTAGCAAATTAGAGCAAGCGGCACTGGCTGCCTTTAAACTAGGCTACGATGTTGAAGAACCGGCAGAGCTTGAGCTAGAAGATGGCAGCAAAATTTGGAGCTTTGATATTGTAGTCGAAGCTGAGCTAGACGTTGAAGTTATAATGGAAGACGTTGATAAACTTGCAGCGCTAGCTGTTGAGTGTGACGTTGAATACGACGGTTGGGGCACTTACTTTCAAGAGTAAGGCGTTAGCTAGTTGATAAAGGCGAGCATTTATATATGCTCGCTTTTTTTGTGCACAGAGTAAACATGACTCTTTAAATCGCAGCCTATTTTCAGATATTAATTCATTTTCAGTGTAGTGGCGCATTAATCCCCCCCTTTATTTTGCCTTATTTAACGGCAAAAATTTAATACTTTCAGTGTTACCAATTTTATTTTTGTTATAACCAATTATTATCTTTCATATAAAAAACTTAATTCTCCTTAATATATTCATTAAAAGTTAAGCTTGTTCATATTCCTATTGGTAATAGGGCTTATTTCGACGTACTACTTATTCATTAAATTGAAAAAATATTTTTATTTATTGCTAACCTGTCCCTAATATATAACTTGTTGAATAGTTATAACTATTTACAAGTTGTAAATGCAATATTTAATAAAACTAATACTTATTTGCTATTACATCCTCTGTTGACATATTGGTAACAAAAAATATAGCCTTTAGCTCGCCATATGGCATTAATATTGGTAAGGCCAATTTAAGGGTTTTAGATTGATTTTTGTAACCTGGGTTTTCTTGCCAAATCTATTCATACACAAAAATAGAAACCTGTTTACACAGGGTGATCTAAGTTTTAGTGACTGACACAAAACTAGGTAGTTAGGTTATTTTTATATTCAGGTTTAAAGGAATAAAGATAATGATTAACCATAAAAAACTGTTTTTTTACAGCGCAATTGCGACAAGTTCAGCGCTATCTCATGCTGCAACAATTAATAATGCAGGCTTTGAAAGTGGCTTTAGTAATTGGAACGAAACCGACCCAGCCGCTATTTCTTCAGATGCTTACAGTGGCTCAAAATCGTTAAAAATTCAGGGCAGTCCAGCACGGGTTTATCAAGTGGTAGATATACAGCCTAACACTGAATACACCCTAAGTGCTTATGTGCTGGGTAAAGGGCAAATTGGTGTAAACGATTTAAATGGTTTATTTAAAAACCAAACCTTTAATGTTTCTTCGTGGACTAAAGTAACAAAAACATTTACCTCAGCAAACACCAATTCACTTCAGGTTTTTGCTAAACATTACAACAACACCAGCGATGTAAGGTTTGATAATTTTGCCTTGGTTGAGGGCAGCGGCAGTAATGATGGTGGCTCAGATGGCGGCAGCGATAACTCAAATGGTTCAACAATTCCTAGCAGCATAACCAGTGGTAGCATTTTTGATTTAGAAGGGGATAACCCAAATCCTCTCGTTGACGATAGCACCTTAGTGTTTGTGCCGTTAGAGGCACAACATATTACGCCTAATGGTAATGGCTGGCGTCATGAGTATAAGGTTAAAGAAAGTTTACGCGTTGCTATGACTCAAACCTATGAAGTGTTCGAAGCTACGGTAAAAGTTGAGATGTCTGATGGCGGAAAAACAATTATATCGCAGCACCATGCTAGTGATACCGGCACTATATCTAAAGTGTATGTGTCGGATACTGATGAATCGGGCTTTAATGATAGCGTAGCGAACAACGGAATTTTTGATGTGTACGTACGTTTACGTAATACCAGCGGTAATGAAGAAAAATTTGCTTTGGGTACAATGACCAGCGGTGAGACATTTAACTTGCGGGTAGTTAATAACTACGGCGATGTAGAGGTTACGGCATTCGGTAACTCGTTCGGTATACCAGTAGAGGATGATTCGCAGTCATACTTTAAGTTTGGTAACTACCTGCAATCGCAAGACCCATACACATTAGATAAATGTGGTGAGGCCGGAAACTCTAACTCGTTTAAAAACTGTTTTGAGGATTTAGGCATTACAGAGTCAAAAGTGACGATGACCAATGTGAGTTATACGCGCGAAACTAATTAATTAGTGACTTATTATGGCCACTCAATTGAGTGGCCATAATAAAAAAACTTTATTTTATAACCATTTTTTATTTTTAAAGTACACGCCAATACCGCCAGTAAGCACAATTAAAAAAATCACAAATGCACTAAATGCATAAGGGTTTTCGGTGCCAGGTATGCCACCTACATTTACCCCTAAAAGGCCCGTTAAAAAGCCCAGTGGTAAAAAAAGCGCAGCCACAACTGACATTACATACATGCGTTGATTTAATTGCTCAGACACCTGGTTAGTAATGGTTTGCTGAATAATTTGCGCACGCTCTATGGCGCTATCTAGCTCTTCTAAATAACGAATAAGTAAGTTAGTGGTTTCGTTTAGCTTTGCTTTATCTTCATCTAAAAGCCAGGGGTAATGGTTATTTACCATTAAACTTAACGCTTCCTTTTGCGGTTTTAAGTAACGCTTTAAGGCAATAGTTTGACGGCGCAGTTGAGATAAACCTTGGTTATCAAACTTTTTACTTGGCTCGTCTATTTCTTCTTCAAATTCATCAAGGGTTTCATCAAGCGTATCAATGACACTTTGCATGCGTGATGTCAGTTTTTGCGTAATAGAGCCGACCAACTCTGATATTGAGCATGGGCCGTGGCCAGCATTAAGCTCTGCTAATATATCTTGAATCGAAAGTAAGCGACGTTTGCGCGTTGTGATAACCACAGATTCGCTAATAAATAAACGAATTGACACCATGTCCTCAGGGCTTTGCGCTGGGTTTAAATTTACACCACGCAAAAACAGCATATGGCCATTGGTACTAGGTGTTAAGCGAGGGCGAGTTTCATCAGCAATAAGCGAATCAAGCTCAAAGTCGGTAAGGTGAGCCTGGCTTTTAAGCCACGTTACTGCCTCGCTTTGGCTGTAGTCCATATGTATCCACAGTTTACCTTGGCTAGGGTGCCAGTTATTTAAATCGCGGGTGTTTTCTATGGCGTGCGCGCCGCCTTTTTCATCAAGCACCAGTGCATGCAGTAAACCATTAATCATATTTTAAACTCATATAATAGTGTATTTTTAATACAGTTAACTATAGTGTATCTGCATAGTGCTTTACAAACTTACCTTAACTTTTAATTAGTTAGCCTTAAGGTAAAACCTATATGCAGGCTTGAATCGCTAAATAAGGCACTAAACAGCAAGGCGCGCATTGTGTGATTAGTTCCTATAAAAGATCAATTTAATTTACTCATCGACTAGATAAATTTATTTCGCTGGTGTTTTTTGCGCCGTAGCGTATAAGTCACTTTTTTATTAAGGGCACATTTATGACAGCAAAGTTAACTGTTGGTTGGCGTGAGTGGTTAAGTTTACCCGAGCTTGGCATCGAAAAGATAAAAGCAAAAGTTGATACTGGCGCCCGCACTTCATGTATTCATGCAATTAACATTGAAGAGTACGAAGAAGGCGAAGAAAAGTGGGTAAAATTTATAGTCCAACCATTGCAAGATGACGAACACACTCAGGTTGCGTGCACTGCAAAGGTTAAAAAAATTAAGGCGGTAACCAGCTCAAGTGGGCAAAAAGAGTTACGCTACTTTATAGAAACAACATTGCATGCAGGGCAGCACAGCTGGCCAATAGAAGTTACTTTAACGAGTAGAGCAACAATGAAGTTTAGAATGTTACTAGGGCGTACAGCCATGGAAAATCGTATAGTCGTTGATCCGGCTTTATCTCATTTATTAGATAGTTAAGGTTTTAACTATGAAAATTGGTATTTTATCTCGCAACAGAAATTTGTATTCAACGCGCCGCTTAATTGAAGCGGCAGAGGCACGCGGTCATGAGGTAAAGGTGATTGATGCGCTTCGTTGCTATATGAATATAAACTCAGAACAGCCAGAAATTCACTACCGTGGTGAAAATTTAAAAGATTTTGACGCCATTGTTCCGCGTATTGGTGCATCGGTGACATTTTATGGTTGCTCTGTTTTACGTCAGTTCGAAATGATGGGGGTTTATCCTGTTAACGAATCGGTGGCTATTTCTCGTTCGCGCGATAAATTACGCTCACTTCAGCTGTTATCACGTAAAGGGGTAGGCATGCCGGTAACCGGTTTTGCCAGCAAACCAGATGACGTTAAAGATTTACTAGAAATGGTAGGCGGTGCTCCGGTTGTTATTAAATTACTTGAAGGCACACAAGGCATTGGTGTTGTACTTGCTGAAACACGTAAAGCGGCTGAAAGTGTTATTGAAGCATTTATGGGTTTAAAAGCCAATATTATGGTTCAAGAATACATTAAAGAAGCCGGCGGAGCCGACATTCGTTGTTTTGTACTTGGCGATAAAGTAATAGCGGCCATGAAGCGCCAAGCGCAAGAAGGCGAGTTTCGCTCAAACCTTCACCGTGGTGGTAGCGCTACATTGGTACGCATTACCCCAGAAGAGCGTAAAACCGCCGTTGCTGCAGCAAAAGCAATGGGCTTAAATGTAGCGGGCGTTGATTTACTTCGCTCATCTCGTGGGCCGTTGGTAATGGAAGTAAACTCTTCTCCAGGCCTTGAGGGTATTGAAGTAGCAACAGGTAAAGATATTGCCGGTATGGTGATTGATTTCATCGAAAAAAATGCAGCTATTAAAGGAACCGCAACCCGTGGCAAAGGTTAAAATTAATCGTCCTTTTACCTTATTAGGTGAAAGTGTAGGCGTGGGCGAGCGTAAAACCCTTGCCTTAGAGGCTGCTAAACTTTACACCCATTCACCGCTTAATATTCCTATTGAGGTGGTTAATGGTGTAATGGAAGGCCCAGTGCTGATGGTGTGTGCCGCTATTCATGGTGATGAGCTAAATGGTGTAGAAGTTGTTCGCCAGCTGCTCTCTAAAATAGATGCAAGCCAACTGCGCGGAACCATAATTGCTGTGCCGATTGTTAATGTGTTTGGCTTTATTCATAAATCACGTTATTTACCCGATAGACGTGATATGAACCGCAGCTTTCCGGGCTCTGAGCGTGGATCGCTAGCGGGGCGTATGGCACATATGTTTTTTAATCAGGTGGCGGTACATTGTACCCACATTATTGATCTACATACGGGGGCTATTCACCGAACTAACTTGCCGCAAATACGCGCTAACTTAGATGATGAAGCAACCGCTGATATGGCTAAAGCATTCGGTACGCCAGCGGTTATAAATGCATCCCTTCGTAATGGCTCATTACGTAGTGAAGCCGCTAATTTAGGTATACCGGTTATTACTTACGAAGCCGGTGAAGCCTTACGCTTTGACCCTATTGCCATTGCAGCAGGTGTGCAGGGTGTGGATTATGTGATGCGGCATTTAAAAATGATCCGCGGCAAGCGTCCTAAAAAACTGCCCGATCCTATTATTGCAGGGTCTACAAGTTGGATACGCGCTGAGGTAGATGGCATTGTGCGTGCGCAAGTATCGCTAGGTGAACACGTAGAAAAAGGCCAAGTGCTGGCGTACATAAGTAGCCCATTAGGTGATGCCGAGCTTGAGCTTTTAGCGCCTAAGGGCGGTATTGTGATAGGCCAGCAAACTATGCCACTAGTAAACGAAGGGGATGCGGTATTCCACCTTGCTTACTTTGCAAATGATAACAGCTTAGTAGAGCAGCAGTTAGAGCATTTTATTGACGAAATAAATGATTTAGATGAAGAGCTTAAAACAGCTGAGCTAAATAATTAGCATTATGTTAGCTAGTAAAAAGCCGCAGTGAGGTTTGCCTTACTGCGGCTTTTTTGCGGATATGACTTTTAAAACTATGTCTTTTTAGGGCCAATAATCCGTTTTATTACCGGTGCCTTTGTAGGCTTAGGTTCTTTATTTAATACCATAACCGGGCGTGTCACAAACAGGTTATTAGGGTAAACAACTCGGTGCCCATCCACATGCTCAAGTAGCACGTTCATTAAACCTAATTCGACAATGCGCCCTTCTATATGGTTTGCGCCATCAACAATACGCACCCAATTTCCCACATGAAAACCATTTTGAATAAACATGAGTAAAAAAGCGGTAAGGTTACTAAGCAGCGACCAAGCGGCAAATAAAGCGACCCCGAGCATAGCAAATAATGATGAGCCCAAAACTAATAGCCCGCGCAGCTCTATACCCCAAAATATAAGCACTAAGCACAGCACTACAAACGCGAGTATTATTTTTAATAACAGCTCAGCTCTAAATTTACGATGAACATCTACTTTTCCTTTTATGGTTTTTTCGAGCAACTTTTTAGTGACTTTTAATAAAAGAGGAAAAAGTAAAATGGCCATAAGGGTAACAATCAATTTATATTGCGTACCCATTAGCTCTAAAAGCGCAAACAATTCCAAAGTGTGATCCCGTACTGTTTTTAGGAAAATTTAAAGCGCTAGTGTAACGCTTTCGTTTATTGCTCGCTATTTAAAAGGTGTTTTTAACACTTACGAGCCACTGCACCGAATCAACATCGTCGTAGCTATCAAGCGGGGCGGCAATATCAAGGTGGATCATGGTGCCAGAGTTTGCTCTGCTAGGTGCTAAACGCAAACCCACACCAACATTTTTTAAAACATGATCGTTCTCGCCGTTGTCTTCATCGTTAAACCAAGCGCGGCCAACATCAACAAAGCCCGCTGCACCGACTTTAAATAGCTGCAGTAAATCGTATTCCCAGTAATAGCGTTTTTCTAAGCTGACTAAAAAGCTTCGGTCGCCATGCTGGTAATCCATAGGATAGCCGCGAAGGCCCGTTTCGCCGCCAAGTGTTAGCTGCTTATCGGCGGTTAGGTTTTTAGCATACTGGGCACGGGCTTTAACAAACCAAGATTGGTTTTCGCTGGTATTTAAGTAGTACTGCACTTCGCTGGTGGCTAAAAAGTTTTCTAGTTGTTTTTGCTCTTTATTCCAATAACCATCCACTTGAGCACTAAAACGCCACAGCGTTCTGTCGGTAGTAAAGTGTGCTTTTTTAGCTTTTAACGAATATACGGCTCTGCTGTCATCATTACTTAGAGATTCATCTGAGTAGCCTAATAGGGCTTTAATATTCCACCCTAAATTTAAATCTTCGGTGCGCGAAATACTGTCAAAATTACGCACTTTTATATAACTGTCTTCAAACCAATGACCACTCACATAGGGGTAACTCAGTTGTCTGTTTTTGGCCAAGGGAGCAAAGGTTGTTTCTATTTCTGCAAAGCTGTCTTTTTGGTTTACATAGCCAAGCGTTAAGCGCTGTGTCCAGCTATCAGATAATGCTTTAGAGTGGCCTAAAAAAGCGCTAAAAAAATCGGTTGTTTGATCAAACTCACTGTATTCATCACCACGGCGATACAACGACTCTTCTCGCTGTTCAGAAAAGCTTTTAATACCATAGCTATAAGGTGTATCTATGGCGTAAAACGGATAGGTTAGCTCTAATAAGTGGCGTTTTCCGTCACTGTTGTCGGCATACTCTAAGCGCCCGCGATACCGGCTAGATAATATATTAGGATCGTCATAAACAAATAAATAACCATTACGATCGCTGTCGGTAGTGCGTGAAAACGATAAACGCTTGCCCCAACCCAGTAAATTTGATTCGCGAAAGCCAATACTCGATTTATTTTCGCCACCGCTGCGACTAAAGCTTATTTCGGGTAGTAAGGTCCATAAATCGCGAGTTACCACCGTTACATCTACGTTGCCGTCGCAGTTTTCAACCGCGCTTATTTGCGCATCATATAAATAGTTTTGTTGGCGTAATAAACGCTCTGACTCAGCGAGCTTTCTGGCATTGTAATTATCGCCTTGTTTAAATAACAGAATATTACTAATAACGTCTGGCTCGGTTTGAATATGCGCGCGGTTGGCAAAACGAAAAAGCGCGTTATTTTCCTCCTCCAACTCGGTATTAAAAACGTTAAGTTGTTTAAGGGTAATTGAGGTTATTTGGGCGTCGCTGCGACTATTAATCAGTGTGGTTTTATCTTCAACCTCACGGCGTAAATTATTGCTTTTGTCTGAGTGAGTTTGCACAGCGGAGCAGGTGTTAGTTTTATTGGGTGGTTGTTGTGCAAAGGCTTTAGGCGCACTAAAGCTTACAAGGGCTAAGCTTATACAACAGTGTGCAATCCATTTTCTATTCACCATTCAACCTCTTCAATACTACTGCAAATATGAGTCGTAATATCAGCTTACATCATTGTTATTACAATGTAAGTAAAAGGTATGGATTTTGAAACTAATTAATTGTTACCGTTACGCACCTTTGTTAATTAGTGCATATGCGAAGTGTTTTAGCTTAAGTAAAAAGCAAGGGCTGCTAATAAATGCTCGGCTTCTTGGCCTTCGCCATTAATCCAAATACTTTCGCTGTAGTGTTCAAAATTTAAATTAAAGGTTTGCTGTTGATAGCTAAAGCGCAATTGATGACGGTCAGCACCCACTGCGTAGTCAATAATTGTTATTTCATCGGCGTGTAAAAACAGTGTGCTCCACAGCTCAAAGTCTTCATCGTGTGGGGCTTCTACCGGGCTTATAACAATGCATTTATGGGCGTGATTGTATTCAATTTGGGTCATAGTTTACTTAATTGCTAGCAAGGTAATTACGAATGGCCGTTAAAAATTCGCCGCCATATTTATTGAGTTTGGTAAAGCCAACGCCCGATACCTTTAAAAATTCGCTGTCGTTGGTGGGCATTAATTGCGCCATTTCGGCTAAGGTTTTATCGTTAAATACAACGTACGGCGGTACATCATCGGCATCAGCGAGTTCTTTACGCAGAGCCCGTAAGCGGGCAAATAGTTTTTTGTCGTAGTTAAACTGCGCCAGTTTATCTTGGTATACGTGCTTAGCTTGTAAGCGCGGCTCGGCAAGCTGTAGAGCGTATTCACTTTTAAGTACAGCGCGTGCTGCTTCGGTTAAGCGCAGCGAGGCACCTTGGGTAATATCTTGGCTTAACAAGCCTTGGTGTATAAGTTGGCGTAATATACTGAGCCAAAATTCACTGCTTTTGTCTTTGCCTATGCCATAGGTGCTGAGTTCGTGGTGGTTGTTGTCGCGTATGCGGCTGGTATTAGCCCCGCGTAATAATTCTACAATATAGCCTAAGCCAAAACGCTGCCCAGCTCGATACACACACGAAAGCGCTTGTTGCGCTACTAATGTGCCATCAAAGCTTTTTGGTGGGTTAATGCAAATATCGCAGTTACCACATTGCTCGCGTTTATACTCGCTAAAGTAGTTTAATAGTATTTGCCGGCGGCATGTTTGCGCCTCGGCAAAACTGGCCATGGCATTAAAGCGTTGTTCTTCTACGCGGCGGCGTTGTTCATCGTCTATGTCTTCAAAAAAGCGCCTAACGCGGCCTATATCGGCGGGATCAAAATACATAATGGCTTCTGCGGCTAAACCATCACGCCCAGCGCGGCCGGTTTCTTGATAGTAGGCTTCAATACTTTTTGGAATATCGTAATGCAGAACAAAACGCACATTTGGTTTATTTATGCCCATACCAAAGGCAACGGTCGCAACGACTATTTGAATATCATCGCGGGCAAATCCGGTTTGCACAAATTGGCGTTGCTCGTTGCTCATGCCGGCATGGTACGCGGCGGCATTTAAACCTGCATCCGCGAGTTTTTCGGCAATGTCATCAACGCGTTTACGGCTAGTGCAGTAAATAATGCCACTTTGATTTTTTTGCTCTTTTAAATAGCGCAGTAGTTGCGCCATTGGCTTGAACTTTTCTTCGATGGTGTAACGAATATTCGGTCTGTCGAAGCTGCCGGTATGTATATAGGGCTGTTGTAATTTTAATTGCTCAACTATATCAAAACGGGTCGCTTTATCGGCCGTGGCGGTCAGTGCCATCATAGGTACATGGGAAAAGCGCTGCTTAAGCTCATTTAATCTAAAGTAATGAGGTCTAAAGTCATGCCCCCAATGCGATACACAATGTGCTTCGTCAATTGCAAATAAGCTAATATTTAAATGGCTGAGTCGCTCGGTAAATTCATGCTGAAGCACTTTTTCAGGGGCAACATACAGTAATTTTATTAGCCCTTGGTGCAATTGTTGGTACACCAATTGTTGCTCTTCGCGAGCCAGGCTATTATTAATGTAAGCGGCTTTAACACCTAATGCTTGCAGTTGCGTTACTTGGTCTTGCATGAGCGAGATAAGCGGTGAAATTACCACAGTAACCCCTTCAAGCACTAACGCTGGTACTTGGTAACACACTGATTTACCGCCGCCTGTAGGCAGTAGTACCAAAGAGTCTTGGCCATTAATGGCCGCGTCGATCACCGCTTTTTGGCCATCACGAAACTCGCTGTAGCCAAACACTTGTTTAAGAACCGTGTCGGGCTTGCGGACCAATGTGCTAGGTGTAGGGGTTAGAGTATTCATCGGCGGCTATTTTAGTGGTTTTTTTATAGGATGTCTTTAGCTTAGAGGTAAATGATTTAATTAGTGCCTCGTGGTTTTGCTTCAGGTATGCTTAACTCATCGTACCAGTGTTAATTTAAACATAGAGAATAATAATGAATAAAGAAATGTTAATTGAACAAGTTGGCGCACTGTTTGTAAATGGCATGCCATTTAATCAGTTTTTAAATATCTCGGTAGAGTCGCTCAGCCCTGAGCAAGCTAAAATTACCTTTCCCTGGCAGGATGTATTTATAGGCAATCCTGCACAAAAAATTCTTCATGGCGGTATTATATCGGCGGTGCTCGATAATGTGGGCGGCATGCTTGCAGCAGCCAGTGTTATTGATAAATTAACCGACCTTGATATCCCTAGCGTACAGCAAAAGCTGGCTACCTTAGGCACTATTGATTTGCGCACAGATTATTTGCGCCCTGGCAAAGGGGAAGCATTTACAGCCAGTGCTACTTTGATCCGCTCTGGTAATAAAGTGTGTGTATGTAGAATGGAGCTACACAATGAAAAGGCAATCCAAATCGCCTTTGGTACAGGTACGTATTTAGTAGGTTAAAGCTGCTAATTACGTACGGCTAAAATAAAAAGCTTTGCCTTGCGCTGAGCTTTAGTTACCGCAAAATAAATCACTTAATAGCGCGAATTGGTATAAACTGTCGGTCTTTTAGTATGAATAAGTAGTATGTATGTCGATTGCAAACGAGCAGCGTAAAGGCGGTATTTTTGCCTGTTTAGCTTTTTTAATGTGGGGCTTAGCGCCTATTTATTTCAAACAAATACAGCATGTTTCTGCTTTTGAAATTTTAACTCACCGTGTTGTCTGGTCTGTGGTTTTTTTAGTGCTTGTGGTCAGTGTGCTTAAATACTGGGATAAGGTTAAGCGCATAGTTGCCCAGCCAAAAATTATTTTAATGTTAGTACTTACCTCTTCTATATTAGGCTTTAATTGGGGGTTATTTATTTGGGCGGTTAATAATAACCATATGCTCGATGCCAGTTTAGGGTATTACATAAACCCATTACTTAATGTGCTGTTGGGTATGCTATTTTTAGGCGAGCGGCTGCGAAAGTTACAAGGGTTTGCAGTGTTTTTAGCCTTTGCGGGCGTAGTATTGCAATTGGTCAGTTTTGGCTCGTTTCCGGTGGTGGCGTTTTCGCTTGCCACGTCTTTTGCTATTTATGGCTTACTGCGTAAAAAGTTGCCTGTTGAAGCGCTGCCAGGCATTTTACTCGAGGCCCTAATTTTACTGCCGGTTGCATTAATTTACTGGTGGGTAATGGCACCAACACCTACTTCCGACTTAGCCCTAAACGATTGGCATACCAATGCGCTGTTAATTAGTGCCGGTATTATTACTACGTTGCCGCTGCTTTGCTTTACCGGAGCGGCCAAGCGTTTGCAGTACACAACATTGGGCTTTTTTCAGTACATAGGACCAAGTTTAATGTTTATGCTTGCTGTGGTGTTTTACGATGAAGTATTTGATGCAGAGCGGGTGATTACGTTTGCCTGTATTTGGAGTGCGCTGGCTATATTTACCTGGGACTCTTATCATCAATCGCGTAAGCGTAAAAAAGCGGCTGTAACCGCCGCCGAAGTTTAATACCTATGCGCAATAATAGTTTAAGCAAGTTGCTATAAAGCAGCGTTAAGGTTTAGCTTATTACTTTATTACGGCCGGTTTCTTTTGCATCATACAGCTTTAAATCGGCCTGTTTAAGTAACTCATCTATTTGATAAATAGGGCCGCTTGCAAAACCAATAGAAATTGTAAATTTAATTTTTTCTTGGCTAAACTCTTGGCTATTAAGCTCTATAAATTGCCTAAACCCTTCAAGGCGTTTTAGCGCTTGCGCTGTGGTTGCATCAGTAAAGTAAACGGCAAATTCTTCACCGCCTAAACGAGCGACTAGCTGCTTTTCAAAGTACTTTTTAAAACACACCGCCAACCCTTTGAGAACCTCATCGCCTGAATCGTGACCGTATGTATCGTTAATCGATTTAAAATGGTCTATATCAAGCATGGCGAGTGCGCCATCTTGATTCGATTTTTTTAAATACTTGAGAGACTTGCTCGACTCTTCAAAAAAGTAGCGTCGATTAGGCAGGTTTGTTAAGTAGTCAGTATTTGCTTGGCGTTTAATTGTTGCTATTTGCTCAAGCATGTCGACGTTTTGACTTAGTCGGCAGTAAAACTCTTCGCTGTTAAAGGGTTTATGGAGGTAGTCGTTGGCACCATTTTTTAAAAATAGGCTCGATAATGCTGACGAGTCAGCACCTGAAATACCGATAATGGCTTTTTCATCATTACTGTAAAGCCGGCGAATTTCGGCGCATAGCTCATCACCATTCATGTTTGGCATTTCGTTATCGGTAATAATAACAGACACGTCTTTTTGGCTTTCAAGTACTTCTAGCGCGTCTTTGCCGTCCTTAGCTTCGAGTATTTGATACTTATGGCGCTTTAGTAAACTACAAATGTATCTACGGGTAGAGGTTGAGTCGTCGACGACCAACACTTTTACGTTCTCGTTACGTGGTAAACGGCTTAGTTGTTTTTCTAGGTATTGGTAAGCTTGTTTGTTTTCTTTGATTATGTAATCAATTATTGGGTATTTTTCTACCGTGTCGCGAGTTTGTTTATCTATATTGCCTGTCATTACGATGGTGGGAATGTCGGCATTAATAGTATACGGAACCGCCTCACCCGCAGGAGCATCGGGAAGGATAAAATCAACAACAGCGCAAAAGTAGCTATTGTGTTTTATTAGCTCTTTTGTTGCCGCTAAAGATTCGGCTATATCTACTTCGTAACCTGCTTTAAGCGCGATATGCTTTTGCACACGCGCTATAGTAGGCGTATCTTCAACTATGAGTATTTTTCGCGTCACGTAACAACCTTGTTTGATATTTTGCAAAAGTATTTGCTTATACAAGTTGTAACTGTTAAAACGCAAAAAAGCAAATATCTTAGAGGCTTATACGCTATCTGATTCGCTATAATCGTCTTGGCTTATTGGTACCGGCCCTGACATTTTTGAACGGCCAAAAAGTGTATGAAACTTGGTTTTACAGGTTGTTAGTTTTAAATATTTAACCCAGGCTTTTTCGATTGGGTTTGTAGGTTCTTTACTGCCACAAACTACGTCAACAAATTGCTCTTGTAGCGTATTTTGGGGTGCTAAAGTTTTATTATAAAGGCCTTTTAGTACAACGCCGTGTTGCTCTAATATGCTGGCTTCTAATAAGGTGAAGTTTCCGCTGCGGCTAAACCCGCGAGGAAAGTTTTGATCATCATAAAATTGACGTTGGCTAACAAACGCTTGGCGAAGTAGTGAAATATCGTTGCTCATAACTGTATCCTCATACCCTGTTTATTGCTGGAGTATGATGCAAGTTTGACAATTTATTAAACAAGTTATTTTTATCGTGAGGATAAAAAATTGGATATAGATTTATTAAAAACATTTGTAGAGGTTGTGCGCACGCGTCACTTTGGTAAAGCGGCTGAAAACCTGTATATCACTCAATCGGCAGTAAGCTTTCGAATTCGCCAGTTAGAGCAGGGATTGGGTGTAAACTTGTTTATTCGCCAGCGTAACAATATTCAATTAACGGCGCCAGGAGAGCGATTGCTTCCGCACGCTAAAATGATCATCACCGGCATGCAGCGTGCCAAAGTCGATGTGGCACTTGCCGATAACATGCACAAGCAAATAAGTTTAGCGGGTACGCCTAATATATGGGATGCGTTTTTACAATTTGGCATTACTAATATTGTGTCGGCTATGCCTGGGGTGTCGTTGGTCGCAGAGGTTAAAGCCCAACAAGAAAGCACGCGGTTATTATTAGAGCGTACGCTTGATTTAGCCATTTTATTTGACCCCCCTAAAGTAGACGAGCTTGTGGTAGAGCGAATTTGCGAGCTGCCAATTATTCCGGTTAGTGGCTATGACACGGCCACTAACGAGAACTTTTTTGATAACCAATATGTATATGTTGATTGGGGCACTACGTTTTCGCTATGGCATGCGCGCCAATTTACCGGTAAAACGCCGCCTTATTTTAGAACCAGTACGGGGCGTATTGCCCTTGATTTAATTCTTCAGTGTGGCGGCAGTGCGTTTATCCCCGAGGTACTTGTTGAATCTCACCTAGAAAAGGGTGAGCTGTTTCATGTAAAAGATGTAGAACATACTTCGCGTGATATTTTTGTGGCCTACCACAGAGACAACGAACAAAAAGAGCTAATAGAAACCCTGATTAACTTATTACCTAAAATAAATGCTTATCAGCCTGTTGATGAACACTAAATACCGACTATGATTTTTAATGAGGTTGAATAGGTACAATTTTGTTTATTAAATATTCATGTCGGTTTGTTTTCAGAATTTAGACACTTTTATTAAAATAAAAAGACAAAAATGTTTCCTTTGTAATATATCTGTCATTTAACGGTGACAAACTGCAGCTGTTTTAAAAATTAGTCTTGTGATTATCGAGGAAATAACATGAATTTTGTAAAATCGAGCTTATGTGTTGCACTAGTAAGTGGTTTATCTTTTAGCGCGTTTGCAGACGTTGATGTATACGGTAAAGCGAATGTTACTGTGCAATCGTCTGATGATGGCGAAGGGTCTTTCACTGAAATTAAAAGTAATGCATCTCGCTTTGGACTAAAAGGGTCTGAAAAGATTACTGATGGATTAGAAGCGGTTTATAAGTTTGAGTTTCAAGTTGATGTATCTGATGCTGACTCTAAAGGTGATAACGACGACAATATTTCTGCACGTAACCAGTATGTAGGTTTAAAAGGTGCATATGGTCAAGTTGTTGTGGGTCGTAACGATACAGCGCTTAAACAATCGCAAGGTAAGTTAGATTTATTTAATGACCTTGAAGGCGATATTAAAAATGTCTTTAAAGGTGAAAACCGCCTAGGTGATTCAATCACTTATACATCTAAAAGCTACGAAGGCTTTAAAGTACTTGCTACATTTATTGCCGAAGATGACGTAGATGCAGATAACGGTTATTCAATGGCGGTTACCTACGGTGACTCTGCACTTAAAAAGAGTGCGGTATACGCCTCGGTTGCAGCCGATAGCGAAGTAAATGGCTACGATGTAGTGCGTGCGTCAATTCAAGGTAAAGTAGAGAGCTTTAAATTAGGCGCTATGTACCAAACTCAAGAAAAAGTAGACGGTAGCGCAGAAGCTGACGGCTATTTATTAAACGCAGCCTACAGCATGGGTAAAAACACGTTTAAAGTGCAATACCAAGCAATGGACTTTGATGACAGCGACGACAAAACGGCAGTTTCTGTAGGTGTTGATCATAAGTTTAATAAAAACATTAAAGTATTTGGTTTTTACTCAAGCTTTGATATGGACAACAATGTTGACCAAGACTACGTTGGCCTAGGTATGGAATACAAGTTTTAAGCGTTGCTTAAACACTCCCTTTATTGACCGCGCTCTAATGAGCGCGGTTTTTTTTGCTTTAAATTATTTACTTACCCGCCCATAATAGACCCTCATTTGGAATGGGGTGAAATTCCTCAACTATTCCCGTAACTGTAATTAGCACCACGCTTCAAGTCAGATACAAATGAGACATATCAATCAGCATGAGAAATTCTAGATTGGTATACTTTTTTAACGAGCGGGTAAACTCATTTTTATTGATGCACTAGTCTTTTAGCTGTGTGTTAGTGAGTGCACGCTTTCCAAGGACTCACTTTTGCAAACTACATTAGCGCCAAATACACCCTTATTAAACGTTCAAAATGTGTCGTGGGAAGTCGATGATCACGCCATTTTAAACAATATTAATTTACACATAGCTAAGGGTAAGTTTATTGGGTTAATTGGCCCAAATGGGGCGGGTAAGTCGAGCTTACTGCGCTGTTTGTATCGCTTTAATAAACCCACCGCTGGTAACGTTACCTTTAATCAGCAGGATATTTGGCAGCTTAAAAGTGAAGACTACGCAAAATATGTTGCTGTAGTTCTACAAGAAACGCCCGCGCAATTTAACCTAACATTATTTGATGTGGTTGCCCTTGGGCTTACACCTCATAAATCTTTATTTAGCGCCACCACCCACAGCGACAAACAAAAAATTACACAGGCAATAAAAACCGTAGGGCTTGAGCAACAGTGTAAGCAAAATTTTGAATCGCTTTCGGGGGGCGAAAAGCAACGTGCATTGATTGCCCGAGCTATAGTGCAGCAACCGCAATTGCTCATCATGGATGAGCCAACCAGCCATTTAGATGTTAAATACCAAATACAAGTGATGGAATTGGCAAAATCGCTAGGGGTTACTGTGTTTGCCTCATTTCATGATTTAAATTTAGCAGCCGCTATGTGCGATGAGCTGGTGGTTATTAATAAAGGTAAAATAACACATACAGGCTCGCCTGCGCAGGTACTTAGTGAGGACATGCTAGCGGATGTTTTTGGGGTATGTGCGCGCGTAACTAGCCACCCTCAACGCACAGAAAATGGCCAAACTATTCCTCATATTACTTACTTTTATGGCTATTAATTAAATGGATATAACAAAAATAAACCAGTGGACAATATTTATAGCAGCCGTGTTAATTGCACTGAGCAGCCTTTTTAGCGCACTGAGTTTTGGCGCCGCAGATACGCCGTTAAGTGATGTGCTCACAGGGGTTTTATCTGCAGGAGAGGGCTCGTTTAACGCGCGTATTATTTATGAGCTTAGGTTACCTCGTACCTTACTTGCCTTTATGGCGGGTGCAGGTTTGGCTATTGCAGGGCTTATTTTACAAACGGTCACCCGTAACCCGCTCGCTGATCCGTATTTATTTGGCATATCGTCAGGCGCGTCGTTTGGGGTAGTACTGCTCATGGCTGTTGCGGGTATTAGTGCAGGGTTTATGTTATCGGCTGCTGCCTTATTAGGGAGCTTTTTAGCAATGGGCTTATTGATACTTATTGCTGGGCGGCAAAAAAGCACGCAAGTAGAGTCTATGTTGTTAGCGGGGGTGGCGCTGTCATTTTTATTTAGCGCATTTACAAGTTTATTGCTGTATTGGAGTGACCCGCAAGCAGTGGCTGGTATTTTGTTTTGGACGTTAGGTAGCTTTGCCCGCGCACAATGGGCCACGTTATGGTTGCCATGCGTGGTTATAGTGGTGTGTATTAGCTTTATGCTGAGCTTTAAAAGGCAGTTAAATGCGCTGCTTCTTGGCGATGAAAGCGCGATAACGCTTGGGGTCCGTGTGCACCGTTTTAGAATTTTAATGTTGGTATTGAGCTCGTTAATAACGGCCGTGCTGGTGGCCCTATGTGGCGGTATTGGTTTTGTAGGTTTAATGGTGCCGCACATAGTGCGCTTTTTTATATCTCAGGGCAGTACTGCTGGCTTACTAATTACCAGTTTAGTGGGCGGCACGTTTATGGTGTGGGTCGATGTGCTTTCGCGCTCATTACTTAAAAACCAAGAGCTCCCTGTAGGGGTGATCACAGCAGCCATGGGTAGCGTATTTTTTTTAAGCTTACTCTTTTTTAGAAAAACAAAGGCATAGTGCTGATGAAAACCTTAATGATTCAAGGCACTACCTCAGATGCCGGAAAAAGCACCTTAGTCGCTGCGCTTTGCAGAGTTTTTGTAAAGCGAGGTATAAAGGTCGCGCCTTTTAAACCGCAAAATATGGCGCTTAATAGCGCGGTTACAAAAGAGGGGGGCGAAATAGGCCGTGCGCAAGCTTTGCAAGCTATAGCCGCTAAAGTAGAGCCTCAAAACGACTTTAACCCCATATTGCTCAAACCCAATAGTGATACGGGAGCACAAGTCATTGTACATGGAAAAGCCATTAGTAATATGGAGGCAGGGGCTTATCATAACTATAAACAGGTTGCGATGGATGCCGTGCTTGCCTCGCATAAACGCCTAGCAAAGCAGTTTGATTTATTATTGGTTGAGGGCGCAGGCAGCCCCGCAGAAATAAACCTACGCGAGAACGACATTGCCAATATGGGTTACGCAGAAGCGGTAGATTGCCCTGTCATTATTATTGCCGATATAGACAAAGGCGGTGTGTTTGCGCATTTAGTGGGCACACTTGCGTTATTAAGCGAATCCGAGCAAGCGCGCGTAAAAGGCTTTGTTATAAACCGCTTTAGAGGCGATATAAGCTTGCTACAAAGTGGGCTAGATTGGCTTGAGCGCTACACAAAAAAACCAGTGCTTGGAGTGCTGCCTTATTTGCATGATTTAGCACTTGATGCCGAAGATGCTGTAGCAATAGATAATAAGGTGACGACTGCCACCATTAATATAGCCGTGCTTTTATTGCCGCATATTAGTAACCATACCGATTTTGATGCATTGCGGCTGCACCCAAATATTAATATAAATTATGTACGCCACACACACGCGATCCCACCGGTTGATCTGATTATTATTCCTGGCAGTAAAAACGTGCTGGGCGATTTAAGTTTTGTAAAAAATGAAGGCTGGGATACGCAAATAAAGCGCCACATACGTTATGGCGGTAAAGTATTGGGTGTGTGTGGCGGTATGCAAATGTTGGGGTATACCATAAATGATCCCAACGGAGTCGAGTCGTCATTAAAGCAAGTAACGGGGCTTGCCCTATGCGATTTTGAAACCACACTTAGCACCCAAAAAGTACTCACTAAAGTAACGGCGGCTATGCAGTTAAATGATTTGCAAACACCGTGTAGCGGCTACGAAATTCATGCCGGCATTAGTGAAGGCGCAGCACTTAATAAGCCATTTTTAACGTTTAACGCGCACCCTCATGGATTTGAAAACGATGGCTTTATTAGTGACGACAATGCCATTGCTGGTACTTATTTACACGGCTTGTTTGATGAACCCGCTGCCACACTGCAAATTTTAAAGTGGGTAAAAAGCGATGCAACCATACAACCTGTGAGTATTGTATCGCACCGCGAGCAACAACTTGAGCGCTTAGCCACTATGTGCGAGGCGCATTTGAACATACAACACATTATATCGATTTATGAAGGAGATAATAATGACGGATACAAATAACGATAAGCACCAGCAGCGCCAACAAAAAGTAAAAGAGCAGGTAGATGCACGCGTGGCTGCTGCGCAAGATGTTAAAGGGATATTTCAGGTAATTACGGGTAATGGTAAAGGTAAATCCACCTCAGGCTTTGGTGTGGTTGCTCGCTGCGTAGGGCATGGTAAAAAAGCCGCTGTTTGTCAGTTCATTAAAGGCACATGGGAGTGTGGAGAGCGTAACTTATTACAAGGCGCAGGGGTTGAATTTGCCGTTATGAATACCGGTTTTACATGGGATACGCAAAACAAAGAAGCCGACACCGCAGCCGCGCAAGCAACATGGCAAGAGTCAAAGCGTATGCTTGCTGATAGCAGTATTGATTTAGTATTACTAGATGAGCTTACCTACATGGTGACTTACGGTTATATTGATTTAGATGAGGTAGTAAACGCGCTAAATAATCGCCCTCCCATGCAATCGGTTATTATTACAGGTCGCGCAGCGCACCGCACGTTAACAGACCTTGCCGATACAGTAAGCGAAGTGCGCAATGTTAAACACGCCTTCGACTCGGGTATAAAAGCACTAGAAGGGTTTGATTACTAATGTATAAAGCGTTTTTTACTGCACTGCTGTTATTGTGTTCTGGGGGCAGTGCCGTGGCCAGTGATACAGCTGCGCCAGATAAACTGCGCGTTGTAGCACTTGCACCGCATATAGTAGAAAACCTATTTGCTATAGGTGCGGGAAGTAATATTGTTGGCACTGTTGATTACGCTGATTACCCAAATGAAGCTAAAAGTATTGAACGCATTGGTGGTTACTATGGTATTTCTCTTGAAAAATTATTAGCGCTAAAACCCGATTTAGTGATTGGTTGGAAAAGCGGTAATCAAAGTGAAGATTTAGAACAAATTAAACGCCTTGGTATAAAAATACATTTAAGTGATCCCAAAAAAATAGAAGAAGTTGCAAACGAGCTGATTGCTTTTGGAAAATTTACAGGGCGTATTGAGCAAAGCAAGCAAGTAGCAAACGCATTTATTACTAAGCTCAAAAAAATTAAAAAGCAGCAGCAAAGCAAAAAAATATTAACTGGTTTTTATCAATTATGGCCAGAGCCAATGATGACGGTAAGTGAAAATACATGGATAAACCAGCTTATTGAAACATGTCATGTAAGCAATGTATTTGCACACAGCCCAACCGACTACCCGCAAATAAGTATTGAAAACGTGGTGATTAAAAAACCACAGGTTATTATTATTCCTGATGAACAAGCCGATAAGCCACAACCTAAAATTAATTGGCAAAAATGGCCAGAAGTCCCCGCTGTAAAACATAACCAATTTATACGTGTAAATGCCGATTTATTACATCGTTTTACACCGCGCATGCTAGATGGACTGGCAAATATGTGTGATAAAATAGATGCATCACGCAAACAAATTAAGAGTATACAATGAGCGATTGGCCAGCCTTTTTAGAATATGAATTACAGCAACCTTATATGCAGCAAACATTAGATTATGTAGCAAAACGCCGTGTCGAAGGTGTTGCTGTGTACCCACCCAAAGAGCAAGTATTTAGCGCCTTTGAAGCGACAGCCCTTAACAATATTCGCGTGGTTATTTTAGGCCAAGACCCATATCACGGAGAAGGCCAAGCCCATGGCTTATGTTTTTCTGTGTTGCCAGAGGTTAAAAAGTTACCGCCGTCGTTAAAAAATATGTACAAAGAATTGGCAACGGATATTCCCGGTTTTGAAATACCAGACCATGGCTACTTACAAAGCTGGGCAGAGCAGGGCGTGTTTTTACTCAATACAGTACTCACGGTTGAGCAAGGCCAAGCGCACTCGCATAAGCATTTAGGGTGGGAGCAATTTACCGATAACGTGATAGCCCATATAAATGCACACTGCAAAGGAGTGGTGTTTATTTTATGGGGCGCTCATGCGCAAAAAAAAGGTAAAAATATTAACAGCGCTCGCCATCATATTTTAAAAGGGCCGCACCCATCGCCGCTTTCTGCGCATCGTGGTTTTTTTGGCTGTAAGCACTTTTCACAAACAAATAAGTTATTACAAGCCCAAGGCGATACGCCCATTAACTGGCAGGTTTAATTGATATATTAAAAAAGGCTTTCGTATCATGAAAGCCTTTTGCTTAGTTATTGTGTACTAATGCCCATGCGCAATAATTATCAATTACTTTGAAGGGGTAAAACCTGGCGTTAGCTTTACTATCGATACGGTTTTCCTGCCGCAAAATAAATTGCCTAATTGAGCGCAATGAGTTTGAAATTAAAAATCTAGCTCATCAATTTCAATGCTGTCTGTAAAAAAGTCTAACTCCTGTAGTTCTTTACGTAACCGTTGTTTGTCTTTTATGGCCTCAATCTCGCGCCACTTTCTTTTTTTATTCTTTTGAGAGGTTTTTCTTGTTGTATCAGGACCTTCTAATATCTCTAATATATCGTTTAGGCTATCCATGACTATCTCCTATTGATTTTAGTGAACCTCGAGAATACCTATACCACAGGCCTAGCTAAAATAGAATAAAAAAGTGACGAATTTGTTACAGGTATGTGATGCATTGATGAAGTTTAATACTAACTAGCTTTATTGACCGCGCTATTTTTAGATAGAAAAAATAAATAAAAAATACTAAAAGTGAGCTATTTAGCTGTGTAGGCAATGGTACATGCTGTGGCAGGTTAGTATAAATCAGTGCGGATTATATTAAGGGCATAAAAAAACGCCGCAGGTGCGGCGTTTAATACATAATTAGCGCGTATTACATTGCTTTAAAACGTGCTTCTAACTGCTCTTGTGCATCTGCGAATGAGCGGATACCTTCAGCTAGTTTTTCAGTTGCCATTGCATCTTGGTTATGTAACCAACGGAACTGTGACTCAGTAAGAGGGGCAGGCTTTGGCTCTTTAGGAATATCACTTTGTAGTAAGTATTCTTCTGCGCCTTCTAAATTGCCTAAGTCTTCTAGTAGGTTAGGGCTAATTGTTAGCTTGTCACAACCTGTAAGCGCAATAATTTCGCCAGTGTTACGGAAGCTTGCGCCCATAACAACGGTTTTGTAATCATGGCGTTTATAAAACTCAAAAATGCTACGTACAGATTGAACACCTGGATCTTGTAGCGGATCGGTTGGTTTTTCCATACCATTTGCTACGTGCCAATCTAAAATACGGCCAACAAATGGCGAGATTAAAAATACGTTTGCATCAGCACATGCACGCGCTTGAGCATCGCTAAATAATAAAGTCAGGTTACATTTAGTCCCTTCTTTTTCTAGCTGTTCGGCCGCTTTAATGCCTTCCCATGTAGACGCAACTTTGATTAAAATTTTGTCTTTGCTTACACCTTCTTTTTCATAAAGGCTAAGCAGGGTATGTGCTTTATCAATAGTTGCTTGGGTGTCGAATGATAAACGAGCATCTACTTCAGTAGAAATATAACCAGGTACAATTTCGCTAATTTCTTTACCAATTAATACGGCAAAGTAGTCACATGCAAGTTCAAGCTGTTTAGCTGCATCTTGCTCTGTTTCTTTTGCATAGCTCCAAGCTTTATCTAAATAAGGCTTGTAAGCTTCAATCTCGCTCGCTTTTAATAAAAGCGACGGGTTTGTGGTTGCATCTTCTGGTTGATGCTTTTTGATCGCTTCAATATCGCCAGTGTCGGCTACGATAGATGAATGTTGTTTTAGCCTTTGTAGAGCGCTAGTCATTTGCCTTCCTCATTCCAAGCAAGTTAAAAGAAAATCTAAACTACCTTAATATAAGTATTCAATACTGCAACAGTGTGACAATGCTTGATAGGTCTTATGTCCTTATCAATAGAAAAACGACGATGCATGATTTATTAAGGTAGGATTTAGGCCATTGCGATTAATTTTCAATGGTATTTTATAAACAAAACGTGCTTTTCGTCTCATTTAATGTTGAAATTGACATTAAATAAATTACAAGTCAATAGCTAACTATGATCACTGTTATTTCACCAGCAAAAAATCTTGATTACGAAACGCCACCCGCAACAGATAAGTTCACTCAACCTGAATTACTAGAGCACAGCGAAGAGCTCATGAAAGTATGCCGTGAACTAACTCCAGCGCAAATTGGCAGCCTAATGAAAATTAGCGATAAGCTTGCAGGGCTTAACGCTGCGCGCTTTAGCGAATGGTCGCAACCATTTACACAAAGTAATGCTAAACAAGCGGTACTAGCCTTTAACGGCGATGTGTACGGTGGTTTAGATGCCGCAACACTCACTGCCGCTAACCTCGATTATGCGCAAAGCCATTTACGAATACTTTCAGGTTTATACGGCTTATTAAAGCCGCTTGATTTAATGCAAGCTTACCGCCTAGAAATGGGCACTAGGCTTGATAACCCTCGCGGGAAAAATTTGTATGAATTTTGGGGTAGCATTATTGCGAATAAATTAAACGAGGAATTAAAAGCGCAAGACGCACAATATCTCGTTAATCTTGCTTCAAACGAGTACTTTAAAGCAGTAGATAAAAAAGCACTCAATGCGCAAATTATTACCCCGCATTTTAAAGACTGCAAAAATGGTCAATATAAGGTAATTAGCTTTTACGCTAAAAAAGCGCGCGGCATGATGGCCCGTTACATTATAGAAAACCAGGTAACACAGCTTAGCCAATTAAAAGAGTTTACTGTGGCGGGTTATTACTTTAGCCCTGAAGCAACAGCAAAAGAGCTTGAGCCAGTATTTATGCGCGAGGAGCAAAACTAAGCGTTTGTACTCAGCAAACAATGAGTTAAAAAGCCATGCATTGCATGGCTTTTTTTATGCTGGCGCTAAACTTGCTAACTTCACCTACTATTAATGAGATAAAAAATAGATAGGTGTAAAAATATGATCAGCATACCTTCAGTAGCCGAAGCCGAAAAACTCATCGAAGAAAAACTTGGAGGGTGGTTTGATGTAGTAATAAGCCACATCCCAAACTTTATTGTGGCAGTGGTAATAGCCATTGTATTTTCAATAATAGCGCGCTTTGCCGGCCAGCTAATGAAAAACCTATTAAGGCGCTCACTCGACTCTAAGCAAATTGCAGATTTAATGGCGTCTATTTTTAAGGTTATTGTGTTATGTGTGGGCCTATTTATCGCTTTAGATTTTATGGGGTTAAAAGGCACAGTCACATCGTTACTAGCGGGTGCGGGTATTGTAGGTTTAGCCATTGGCTTTGCTTTTCAAGACATGACCGAGAACTTAATTGCCGGTATTGCTATGGGAATACGCAAGCCATTTAAAGCGGGTGATGTAATTGAAACCGACGATGTATTTGGCTCTGTACATTCTATAAACCTGCGTAACACGCTAATAGAGAGCTTTTACGGGCAGTTAATACTGGTACCTAACAAGGTATTATTTAGAAACGTGTTAAAGAATTACACCACGTTAGGCGTTAGGCGTATAGAGGTACCGGTGGGTATTTCATACGGCGACGACATTGAAAAAGCCAAAGAAGTTATCGTTGATAAAATTAACGAGTTTGACTTTGTAATACGTAAAGATGAAACCGCTGTGTACGCAGAAGGTTTTGGCGACAGTAGTATTAATTTACTGGTGTGGTTTTGGATAAAATACCCAGGCGAGCCAGACTTTATGACAGTACGCCATAAAGGCGTAGTCGCTGTTAAACAAGCGCTTGATGCTGCAGATATAAGTATTCCATTCCCAATACGTACGTTAGATTTTGGCATTAAAGGCGGTGAAAAGCTCGATGCCATGATAAGCGATAAAATAAACCAACAGTCACCCAAACAACAAGGCGGGAGTAATACGGGTTCAAATCAAAGCGAATGAGCGACTAATACTGCTTTAAACTAGCCCAGTAATAGTTACCCACTAGCAGCGCATTTTTACATAAAAAGTGCGCTGCTAGTAATTTCAAAGCGCTAAGTCGGGTTAAATTTAACTACATACTTTTAATAAATTTATTTTAAGTTAATACTTATTTGCTTTTCGCCGCCATCGAGCTTTTGATTAGTAGTAAAAGCGTTTCACCACTGCTTTTTGTCATCGATTTTTTTGTAAACTCAGCAGAGCAGGCTGGAATAGGGCTGCCATCTAACTCTATTACCTTGTCGCCTACTTTTAATCCTGCCAAATCAGCAAAGGCTTTTATAATATCTCGTTCACTAATTTCTGGGCTAAAAAAGCCGGATACAGACACATCTGCAGCAAAGCCAAATATAGCTTCCTCTGCATGGCCAATAAGAGGGATTAGCAGTAGTAAATAAACCGTTTCATGTATTAGCTTCCTTGTGTAAGTGATGGGGTATTTGCATGCGTTAAGCCATATATTATTAACTGTTATCCATGGTGAGGTTGATTAGCAAACACTTGTAGATTGCCAACGGTATTAAAAATGCGCTGATTAGATGAACTTTACAGCCTTGTTATAGCATTCTTTTATCAAAGCTGTAGTAAGTCACTAATTTAAAAGAGTGGGAAAGGACGGCTCAGTGTTTGCTCTATTTTTTAATAGGGGGGCTAAAGCTAGAAGTTTAGATACTAAAGTGTGCTGTTAAGCATAAAAAAGCGCGGCTTGTGTTGGAGAAACAAGCCACGCAGAGGAATAAGTTATATAAACAAATGTTGTAATGCGGTATCAGATAACACTAATTTTATTACGGATAATTTTAACGCCATCCATATTTTCTAAAAACTTTTGCGCAAGTGCACGCTGAAAACCTGTTTGCGCTTCACCGTATAGGTCAACTTCACCGTCTTCAACCTGCACGCGAATATCGTTTAATGCTAAGTTTGGGTTAGTGCGTAACGTATTGGTGATAGTTTGTTGTAAGTTAGGTTGAGTAGCCACACTGCTTACTACGGCTAAGTTAGTTGCTGCACTTACTTTTGTAGCGCAAGCTAATAAAAATAAACAACAAAATGATACTAAAGCGATAGTTAACTTAAAGCGGTTCATAACTTCATCCTTACATTACGGTTAATCGTGCAGCTATTCTTAGCTGAGTTACTTTCTCAGTTACAATTTCGATGCCAGTTTTAATTTGTTGAAATATAAGGTTATTTTATTAAGTGAGAATTCAGGTAGGCAATAATTACATTTTAATGGGAATGAGTTACATGCTTGGGTTACATTTGTAACGGGTACAAAAAAGCCGGCAACTGCCGGCTTGTTTATTTATGGTGTTATTTCTTTTTAATTTTAGCTTTGGCTTTTTTCTTAGCTTTCATTTTTACCGGATCTTTACGCTTTTTAGCGGGTGGCTTAGCTTCTTTATGCTGTGGCTCAAGCCCTTTAATTATACGGCGCTTAAGTTTTTGCTCTGTGTATCGCTCAACCTTGTATAAAATGCCAATGTCGTGCGCTTCAACTAATGATATAGCAATCCCTTTTTTACCCGCACGGCCAGTACGGCCTATACGGTGTACATAGACATCGGCAGTGCGCGGCATATCAAAGTTAATTACGTGGCTAATGTCAGAAACATCAATACCGCGAGCCGCAACATCGGTTGCTATTAATATGCGCGTTTTGCCACTGTGGAAATTTTCCATCGCTTTCATGCGCTTATCTTGCGGCATTTCGCCACGCAGCCACGCGGCTTTTACGCCATTGTTAGTTAGCTCACCAATTAGCGTTTCTAGGCGCTCACGGGTTTTTACAAACACAATGGCTTTACTTACATCTGGGCCGTTTAGGGTATTAACCAACAGCTCAAGCTTGTGGTGGTAGTCATCAGCAAGGTGAACCCATTGATGAATTTTAGCTTTTTCTTTGCGTGACGATTCGGCTTCAAGTAAAGCTGGGTCGTTTAAAATACGCTCAGCAAATAACTCAACGCTATCGCCTTCTAACGTCGCAGAGAATAAAAAGCACTGACGACGGTTTTTAGCTTCGTCACATATGCGCAGCATTTCTTTTCTAAAGCCCATGTCTAACATGCGGTCGGCTTCATCAAGAATAAGCATTTCTACGTTTTCAGCATGGAAATTTTCGGTTTCAAGATATTCCATTAAACGCCCTGGTGTGGCGATTAAAATATCGTTATTGTTTTCAAAAATTTCTTTATGGGTGCCGTAGTTTATACCACCTGTTACTACACCAATTTTAAGGTGAGTGCCTTTAGCAAGCAGTTCACATTGCTCATGAATTTGATAAGCCAGTTCACGGGTTGGGGTCATTATTAACACACGTGCAAAACCTGGGTCGCGACGCGGAAAATCCATTAAGTATTGAATAGCCGGAATTAAAAATGCCGCCGTTTTACCTGTGCCAGTAGGTGCTGATGCTAAAATATCGCGACCTTGCAGCGCTTCAGGAATAGCTTGTTGTTGAATGCTGGTTGGTGTCTCGTAGCCCATTTTATCAATGGCGTTGAGTAGTTTAGTATCAAGATCAAATTCAGAAAATTGCATAGAGTGTCTAAAATAAGGGACAATTACCTGCAATTATACGCGCTATACGCCAGTTGGTGAATGAAAAGGTGAAAAAATGTCAGGGTTTACGTTTAAACAATTTAAGGTTGAGCACGATAGCTGTGCTATGAAGGTCTCAACCGATGGCATTTTACTTGGCGCATGGGCGTATTTAAAAGGTGCCAATACATTACTCGATATAGGCACAGGCACCGGTTTACTTGCGCTTATGTGTAAACAGCGCCAACCAGCACTTAGCATAACCGCTGTTGAAATTGATGAAGCTGCTTACAAGCAAGCGCAGCAAAATATAGCCTCTAGCCCGTGGCCAAATATCACAGTAAAGCACACCACTATACAAGCGTTTAAACAGGCGGCGCCATTTGATGTTGTGATTTCTAACCCCCCTTATTTTAACCGTAGTTTAAAAGGGCTAAGCGATGCCCGTAACACCGCACGCCATACCGATGGTTTAAGTTTTGACGAACTAATACATGCCTATATGCGTTTAAGTCATGAGCAATCGTGCTTTAACGTAATTTTACCCACCACAGAGGTGGGCTTATTCGTTGAATTGGCAAAACAAAGCGGGCTTTATTTAAACGCGCATTGCCAAGTAAAAACCACACCAAGTAAAGCATTTAGCCGCAGTTTAATGCGCTTTAGCTTAGTAGACACTTTGCCAGAGCTTACCTCCCTATGCATAAAAGATGACAACAACCGCTACAGCGATGATTATATTGCGTTATGTAAAGCGTTTTACTTGAAGATGTAAGTTTTAAGGCAGGTAATTATCTAGTAATAAAGGATAGTTTACCCATTATGCATACGTATTCAGTTTTTATTTGAGCAACTCTCAAACTAGTGTTAACCACTTGTAAATAACGTCGAGTATGTTGTTTAACTCGCCCAACACTGGAAACACACACTATGAAACTGAATAAAATGATCACCACTGCAGGTTTTAGCTTAGGTTTAACCTTACCAAGTTTAGTATCGGCTGCACCTACAACATTTGTGCATTTATTTGAATGGAATTGGCAAGATGTAGCCCGAGAATGTGAGCAGTTTTTAGGACCAAAAGGGTACGCTGCTGTACAGGTGTCTCCGCCTAACGAGCATATTACAGGTAGCCAATGGTGGACTCGCTATCAACCTGTGAGCTACCAACTACAAAGCCGAGGCGGTAACCGTTCGCAATTTATAGATATGGTTAATCGCTGTAACGCCGCAGGCGTCGATATATATGTTGATACATTAATAAACCATATGGCAGCCGGCAGTGGTACGGGCACTGCTGGTAACACTTTTGGTAATAAACAATACCCTATTTATAGCCCACAAGATTTTCACGAAAGTTGTTCTATTAACCCAGAAGATTACGGTAATAACCGTTATCGCGTGCAAAACTGTGAGCTAGTAGGGCTGGCCGATTTAAATACTTCTTCAAATTATGTGCAAAATACATTAGCGGCATATATTAATGACCTTCAAGCTATGGGTGTTAAAGGTTTTAGGTTTGATGCTGCTAAGCATGTTGCTGCAAGTGATATTCAAAGTTTAATGGCAAAAATAAATGGCTCGCCAGTGGTGTTTCATGAGGTGATAGATCAAGGTACTGAAGCGGTTGCTGCCTCAGAGTATTTAAGTACAGGGCTAGTTACCGAGTTTAAATACAGTACGCAGCTTGGTAATACCTTTAGAAATGGCTCGCTTGCATGGTTAAGTAATTTTGGTGAAGGCTGGGGCTTTATGCCAAGTTCATCAGCTGTGGTATTTGTAGATAACCACGACAATCAGCGCGGCCATGGTGGTGCAGGTAATGTAATTACCTTTGAAGATGGCCGTTTATACGACCTAGCCAACGTATTTATGTTGGCGTATCCGTATGGGTATCCAAAAGTAATGTCGAGTTATGATTTTCACGGCGATACAGATGCGGGTGGGCCAAGTGTACCGGTGCACAATAATGGTAATTTAGAATGTTTTGCAAGTAACTGGAAGTGTGAGCATCGTTGGTCTTATATTGCGGGTGGTGTCGCTTTTAGAAATAACACAGCCGACAACTGGGTAGTAACAAATTGGTGGGATAACACCCATAACCAGATTGCATTTGGACGTGGTAGCTCTGGTCATATGGCAATTAATAAAGAAGACTCAACGCTTAATACAACAATTCAAACAGATATGGCGCCTGGACAGTACTGTAATGTGTTAAAAGGCGAGCTTTTGGGTAATGCTACTAGTTGTAGCGGTGAAGTAATAACAGTTAATAGCAACGGCACCATCAATTTAAATGTAGCGCCATGGGATGCAATAGCAATTCATAAAAATGCTAAATTAACTCAAGGGACAGTGCCTAATAATAGCGACTGGCAAAGAACCGTTATTTTTATTAATGCTCAAACACAAAGCGGACAAGACATGTTTGTACGCGGTGGTATAGACCACAACTATGCAAATACAAACCTTGCTAGAAACTGCCAAACAACAAATGTTGAATGTGCTATGCCAATTCGCCATAACAATCTAAAAAACAACACCACAACACCTTGGAAAGCAAACGATAACTACCTAGATTGGTATGGAATTGAACAAGGCCAAAACAGTGAAGCGCAAGGTACTGCCATGGATTGGACTACAAATGTTTGGCCAAGTGAATATGGCGCCCAAAAATCGGTAGCAGTAGATGGCTTTGGTGTTACACCCCTTAATATATGGGGCGAACACTATTGGATGCTGGATGTTGATATGGATTGCAGTAAAGCTGTTAACGGATGGTTTGAATTAAAAGCATTTATAAAAAATGGCCAAGAGTGGGAAGGCGATATAAGCCAAGCAAATACCCCCTATACAAGTACTAACCATATGGCACAGTGTGGCAAAATTAATATGTTTGAATTTAACAGCTCAAGTGTAGAGGTACGTGACTTTTAAATACGTACTTTAAAACGCGTACGTTAAAAAACTATCAGCCAATTTAAAACCAAGTGGGTTAACGCGCACTTGGTTTTTTACTTTTATATGTACCTAAATAGCAGTTTAATTTAATAGTGCGTTTATAAATCAGCTGGTATTATCGTTTTATTCGCCATTTTTAATTTAGGCAACACAATGAAAAAGTTAAACAAACTACCGTTACTAACAACACTCGCTGCGGCTTTATTTATAAGCCAAGGTGCGCTTGCAAACATGACTCCTGTTGGGCTTTGGAAAACCATAGATGAAGACACCAACGAGGCTAAATCGTACGTACGCATTACTCAAAACGATAAGGTGCTCAGTGGTAAAGTTGAGGCTATTTTAGACCCAGCTAAACAAACCGGTATTTGTAAAGAGTGTGATGGGGCATTAAAAAATCAGCCTATTTTAGGGATGACCATAATCACTGATGTAAAACCAGAAGATGATGGCGTGTGGGGCGATGGTGAAATACTTGACCCTACAAATGGTAAAACTTATACCGTGCAACTAACGCCACAAAACGACGGTAAAACATTGGAAGTACGTGGCTATATAGGCTTTTTTTACCGTAACCAATATTGGCAACGTGTGGAGTAGCACTACTCGTTTGCTGTTTTTAAAAACTCGCGTTTAAGCCATGCTCGTAATGCGCTTACCTGTGGGTGATTAAGCATGGCGTGGCTCGTTGCAAAATAAAACTGCTGATGCGGATTTACAATGCTTTGGCCAATTTGCGTGAGCATGCCGTGCTTTATATCGTCGCGTACAAATTGTTTGTGGGTGACCAAAACGCCAAGCTGGCGCATCGCGGCTTGTGTTGCTTGCACTGAAATATTAAAGGTTAAGTTATTATGCTGCTTAGGCTGCGCTAAATTATTAGCCTCGCACCACGTTTGCCAATCGTTTTGCCTACGTGGGTTGGTAACGTAGATTGCTTTAAAACGCTGCAGCAAATTTTGCGCGGTTAACTCATCTTTATTTAAGCCAACTAAAAGCTGTGGGTTACAGACTAAAATTAACTGATCGTCGGCTAGTTTTTCACAGTGATATTTTTGCCACTTATCGGGCTGGCCATGAATAATCGCTGCATCAATCCCTTCGCGCTCTAAATCAAATTCTCCCACCAAGTTAGAAATACGAATGTCACTATTTGGCGAAATGCGCTGAAAATCGGCCACCCTAGGGATCCACCAGTGCAGTGCTAGTGAGTTAACCATATTGAGTGTTAAATAAGTTGGCTCATTCGCTGTGTTACTAGCCTCTTGGCTGGCTGCTAAAATTTCAGCCATGGCCGGGGCTATGCGTTTGTAATAGCGCTCACCCACAGGGTTGAGCTCAACGCGGCGACCAATGCGATTAAAAAGCGGTGTATTAAGTTGTAACTCTAACGCTTTAATAGACTGACTTACCGCCGAGTGACTAATACTTAGCTGCTCAGCCGCGAGCACCATGCTGCCAGTTTCGGCAACAGCTATAAACGTATAGAGAGATTTTAACGGCGCTGATTTGATCATAGGTTACTTATTAACAGTTAAGTTTTACTTACAGGTTAGTTTAATATTATTCGCTTTTAAATTTATAAAGTACACGTAAAATTAGCGCCATAAAAGCCAATGCCAATTTTTTGAAAAATAATAAATAGATTAAAAAAATTAAGCCTTTAATTTTGCTTTTTACATTCATTTTTTATTCAAAGGATAACTGCGGTGACGTTAAATTCTCGTGCTAGTGTGTTTATGCTGCTCTCTACATTTACCTTGGCGTTAAATAGCTTTATAGCCAAGTTACTTACCGATTACTTTAGCACCAGCGAAGTGGTTTTTTTACGGGTGTTTTTACCCGCGATTATTATGCTGGCATTGGCGGCAGGTATTAAATGGCAGCTACCTAATAAATCAGCATGGCGAACCTTTGCTATTCGCGCAATTTTTATAGTGCTGTGCCAAAACTGCTTTTTAGTGGCGCTAAATACTTTAACGCTGGTGGAGGCGGTTATTTTATTTAGCACTGGGCCGTTATTTATACCGCTAATAGAACGGGTGCTTTTTAAAACTAAATTAAATTGGTTATTGCTACCTACAATGGCGCTGATGTTTGCGGGTGTGATTATTCAAAATATTCATAGCGACGGCATACAATGGCGCTGGAGCTTATTAATTGGTTTAGGGGCTGGTATTTTTAATGCCTGCTCGCAAATCACCTTGTTTCGAGCCAGTAAAATTAACCTTCCGATGATGGTTATTAACGGTTGGAGTTTTACGCTGGCTGCCATTTTTATGGTGCCAGTATTAATGTTTACCAGCGAAGGTGAGCTATTTTACCAAGGTTTTGCAATCGATATAAGCAATTACAGTTTATTACTGATGGTGGCATTAATTGGGTTTTCGACCGCTGCAACGCAGTTTTTTAGAGGAAAGGCGTACCGATTAGCCAGTTCTAACTCGCAGCTAGCGCCGCTTATTTATTCTAACTTATTATTTGCGTTGTTATTTCAGCTAATTTTTTACGATACAACATTAAGTTTATCGCAAGTAATAGGCTCAGCGCTTATTGTACTGGCATGTATTATTAATACCTTTGCGCCTAATTGGCTATTGCAAAGGAAAGCAAAAATACGTGAAAAAAAGTGCGCTAAAAAACTTAGTTATTTGTAATGCGTTGGCCTAAACATGGTTTAGGCCAAACTCGTTATAGTGTTTCGCTATACTCTGTCATTATTTGTTCAACCCAGCTGGCTATGCGCTCATCGCTTAGCTCGTATTGGCTGTCTTCATCAAGCGCTAGGCCAACAAAGTGTTTGCCATCGGGGGTAAGTGCTTTTGACGCTTCAAACTCGTAGTTTTCATCGTTTGGCCAAAAACCAAGTTGCGTAAACGACTGGGTATTTATTTCATCGTGAAGCATACCAAGGGCGTCTTGAAACCATTGTCCGTAACCTTGTTGGTCGCCCATGCCAAATAAAGCAATGGTTTTACCATTTAGGTTTACATCTTTAATGTCGTCCCACTTAGACTCCCAGTCTTCTTGTATTTCTCCAAAATCCCATGTTGAAATACCAAAGATGATAAAGTCGTACTGCTCTGCATTTTTAAGTGGTTCGTCTTTAATATTGTGTAAGGTCACTACATCGGCGCCAATAAGGTCGCGAATTTTTTCTGCTGCCATCTCTGTGTAGCATGTAGTAGAGCCAAAAAATAAACCAATCTGCATCGTATTTATCACTGTGTAATTGCCTGTTATGATAGGGCGCAGTTTACCGTAAGGTATTTTTAATTGATACCTTCTACCGTGGGTATTACCAACATGAGATCACAACGTGACAACGCTACCTGACGATTTACCTGAACCAAATACCGAGCTAAACAGCAACAGCGACTTTTTAGAAACCTTTTTAGATAGCTTGTACTTAGAGCAAGGTGTAAGCGAAAACACCCTTAGCGCGTATCGCAGTGACCTAGATAAGTTTTGTCAGTTTTTAAAAGGCGAAAGCTTAATGACGGTAACCAGCTTAGATATAGAAAGCTACCTAGCGTATCGCGTAGATTTAGGGTTAAAACCACGTAGCACGGCACGCAGCATAAGTGCTTTAAAGCGGTTTTATCAGTATTTTGTACGTGAAAAACATATCGCAAGCTCACCGCTTGAAAACATTGCGCAACCAAAAGCGGGTCAATCGTTACCTAAAACGCTCTCAGAAGCCGAGGTAGAGGCATTATTAAGTGCGCCCAATATTGAAGAACCAATGGGGCTGCGCGATAAAGCCATGCTAGAGCTACTTTATGCTACGGGCTTGCGTGTAACCGAGCTTGTAGGGCTGCGTATGGAGCAAATTAACTTGCGCCAGTCGGTTGTGTTTGTAAAAGGTAAGGGCAACAAAGAGCGCTTAGTACCTTTAGGCGAAGAAGCCATGTACTGGCTTGAGCAGTTTTTAAAAGGGGGGCGTGCACAAATGATAAAACACGCCACCGATTTTGTGTTTCCTTCAAAACGCGGTGTAGGTATGACCCGACAAACCTTTTGGCATCGTATTAAACACTATGCTATTTTGGCGTCTATTGAGTCAGATTTATCGCCGCATACATTGCGTCATGCCTTTGCAACACATTTACTTAATCATGGTGCCGACTTAAGAGTGGTGCAGATGATGTTAGGGCACAGCGACTTATCGACTACACAAATTTATACCCATGTTGCCAATGAGCGATTAAAATCGGTACACTCAGAGCATCATCCGCGCGCGTAATATGAAATTTAATATCAGCTTAGCGGTCAATTTAGTACGTATTATTAGATAGAGAAAATTATGAAAAAATTAATGTTAGCAGGTGCAATGTTGTGCACAAGTATTAGTGCATTTGCAAACGGCGTAGCCACAACGCCAGATGCTAATGATCCTATTGTTACTAAATTTGCCACGTTAGGTGTAACAGTTAAGCAAATAAACCCAAGCCCTGTTGCCGGTTTAAAAGAGCTTATTACAAATAAAGGTGTACTTTACGCCAGCCCAGACGGCCAGTTTTTAATGCAAGGCACGTTAATTGATTTAAACAACCGCAGCAACTTAACCGAGCAAGCGTTAAATGGTGTACGTGTTGAAGGTATTAAAGAATACCAAGATTCAATGATTGTTTATAAAGCGCCCAACGAAAAACACCAAATTACGGTATTTACCGATATTAGCTGTGGCTATTGTCGTAAATTACACCGCGAACTAGACGACTTGCTTGATGCAGGCATTACTGTTCGTTATTTAGCATTTCCGCGTGGTGGACTGCAAGGTTCGGGCTACGCCGATTTAATGAATGTATGGTGTGCACGCGACCAACAAGAAGCACTAACAGAAGCTAAATCAGGCGAAGACACAACAGTTGTTGCCGGTTGTAGCGCACCAGTAGCTGAGCATTACCAGCTAGGCCAAAGCTTTGGTATTAGCGGCACGCCAGCCATTATTTTAGAAGACGGTACAATGATCCCTGGCTACCAGCCAGCCGCGGCATTAAGTGCAGCGCTTGAGGCGAACAAAGCAGGTTAATTAAAAATCTGAGTACCTGTTTAATACCAATCCGCGATAATACTTTATCATTTTGCGGGGCTAAACGTGTTTTACTGGCGTTAAAAAATGCTTATTTACGACAGCATGGATGCAGAAGATAGAGCAATGCAGGAGCTATTGCCGAGAACAACTAAATAGCGGATTTTTTGCTTAGTTATCAACACGTTTTTTCAGCCTCAAAATAGATCACTTAATTAAGCGAATTGGTTTAAAAAGGCCTTTATGGCCTTTTTTTGTCTTTTTATTATGAACACCATAAGTTAAAAACCAGCATGAAAAAACTGATCATTGCGCGCGAAAATGTAGACGATTCTTACCTGCCAAGCGATCTGCACCCTGTTATTAAGCAAATTTATGCCACGCGTAACGTGCAAAATGCACACGAGCTAAATAATAGTGCAGCCACGCTAATCGACTTTAAACTGTTTAAAGACATCGACAAAGCCACCGAGCTATTAATTGATGCGCTGAATGCGCAAAGCCGCATTTTAATTGTTGGCGACTTCGATGCCGATGGCGCAACCAGTACAGCCACCTTAATGCAAGGCTTGGCAATGTTTGGCTTTAATAACTTAGACTACCTTGTACCGGACAGGTTTAGCTTAGGCTATGGTTTAAGCCCTGCGCTTGCTGAGCAAATTGTTGATATAAAACCAGAGCTGGTCATTACGGTAGATAACGGTATTTCATGTATTGCAGGCATAGACATACTAAAAAAAGTGGGCATTAAAGTACTGGTTACTGATCACCACTTGCAAGGGGAGCAGCTCCCTAATGCCGATGCAATTGTTAACCCAAACCGTCATGATTGCCGTTTTCCTTCAAAATCAATTGCGGGTGTCGGCGTTGCCTTTTACTTGCTTATAGCCCTTAGAAGCACGTTACGAGAGCAAGGTTATTTTGAACGCCATGCTATGCCAAATTTAGCCGACTTGCTTGATATAGTTGCCCTTGGCACCGTGGCCGATGTAGTTGCGCTTGATGCAAATAACCGCACTTTAGTACACCAAGGGTTGGCGCGTATTCGCAGCGGTAAAACACGCCCAGGTATTACTGCGCTTATTGAAGTGGCTAATCGTAATGCAGCGCGTTTAAGCGCCAGTGACTTTGGTTTTTCGTTGGCCCCGCGTTTAAACGCAGCAGGGCGACTAGATGACATGAGTTTGGGCATAGCGTGCTTATTAAGTACCGATATAAACCAAGCAAGGCGGATTGCCAGCGAGTTAGATAGCTTAAACCATGCACGGCGCGAAATAGAGCAGGGCATGCAAGCCGAGGCACAAGCAGTGCTTGATAGGCTCGCGTTTAGTGACGATAACATTCCCGATGCCATTTGTTTATACCAAGAAGATTGGCACCAAGGTGTTATTGGTATTTTGGCGGGTCGCTTAAAAGAAAAATACCACCGCCCAACCGTTATTTTTGCCGGTGGCGAAAACGGTGAAATAAAAGGCTCGTGCCGCTCTATTGAAGGGCTACACATGCGCGATTTACTCGAAGGGCTAAATACCGCCGACCCGCACTTAATTAATAAATTTGGCGGCCACGCCATGGCGGCAGGGCTAAGTATTGATGAGCAAAATTTTAATGACTTTAAAAACGCGTTTGATGCAGCTGTAAGCGCGCAGTTAAGCGAAGAAAGTAAACGCTGCATTGTATTTACCGATGGCGAGCTGCCAAACGAGTGCTTTACAATGGACTTTGCTCAGCTATTAAAGCAATCAGGCCCATGGGGGCAGCAATTTCCTGAGCCGGTATTTGAGCACACCTTTGAAGTTATTCAGCAGCGTATAGTAGGCGAAAAACACTTAAAGCTGGTGCTTAAACATCAATCTGGGCGCTTAGTTGACGCCATTGCATTTGGAATAGATGTAAAAGCATGGCCCGACACCGAAGCCCGTTATGTCAAAGTGGCTTATCAGCTCGACATAAACGAATTTAGAGGTAAGTTTAGCCTGCAATTAATTGTTCGCGAGCTTGAAAAAGTGCATTAAAAAATATGCACAATGCATGCATAAAAGGCTAATAAAGCGCGCGGTTTTTTGTTAAAATCGGGCGTTTTTATCATTTGACGATAATTTATTGCGTTTAGTGCTAATTTTAGCGCGCAATAATCTAGCCATTTTGGAGTAATGTACATGTTTGAAGTGAATCCTGTGATTAATCAAATCAAGGAAATTCGCGAACGTACTGAACTGCTTCGGGGGTACCTTTGACTACGCTCACAAACAAGAGCGCCTAGAAGAAGTAAACGCCGAACTTGAAGATTCAGCCGTATGGAATGAACCTGAGCGCGCACAAGCACTTGGTCGTGAAAAATCAGCCTTAGAAGCCGTTGTTGAAACAATCGACAACTTAGTAGCAGGTGCTGATGACGTAGAAGGTTTATTAGAGCTTGCAGTAGAAGCAGAAGATGAAGACACGTTTGTTGAAGCGCAAACTGAACTTGAAGGCTTAAATAAACAGCTTGAGGGTTTAGAGTTTCGCCGTATGTTTTCGGGCTCTCACGATGCAAACGATGCTTACCTTGATTTACAGTCTGGGTCTGGCGGTACTGAAGCACAAGACTGGTGTAACATGTTATTACGCATGTATTTACGCTGGGGCGAAGCTAAAGGCTTTAAAGTTGAGCTAGTAGAAGCAACCGATGGCGATGTAGCCGGTATTAAAGGTGCAACAGTGCGCTTTGTAGGCGAATACGCATATGGTTGGCTGCGCACAGAAACAGGTGTACACCGTTTAGTCCGTAAAAGCCCATTTGATTCAAGTGGTCGTCGTCATACCTCGTTTGCCTCTGCCTTTGTTTACCCAGAAGTAGATGACAATATTGAAATTGATATTAATCCGGCTGACTTACGTATAGACGTTTACCGTGCATCGGGCGCGGGTGGTCAGCACGTTAATACCACCGAATCGGCAGTACGTATTACTCACGTACCTACCAACACGGTTGTTCAGTGTCAAAACGAGCGTTCACAACACAAAAATAAAGCCCAAGCAATGAAGCAGTTAAAAGCAAAATTATTTGAGCTTGAACTTCAGCAGCAAAATGCTGAAAAGCAATCGCAAGAAGACGCAAAGTCGGATATTGGCTGGGGAAGCCAAATTCGTTCTTACGTACTTGATGATGCACGCATTAAAGATTTACGAACTGGCGTTGAAAACCGTAATACGCAATCGGTACTTGACGGCAACCTAGACAAATTTATTGAAGCCAGCCTAAAATCTGGCCTATAACCACCAAGCTAAAAAAGAGCTAAAAAATGACTGATCAAATCCAAGACGAAAATAAGTTAATCGCTGAGCGTCGCGGCAAATTAGACGCTATTCGCGAAAATTGCCCAGCCAACGGTCATCCTAATCAGTTCCGTCGTGAACATTACACGGCTGATTTACAGGCTGAGTTTGGTGATAAGAGTAAAGAAGAATTAGTAGAGCTTAAGCACGTTGTATCAATTGCTGGCCGTATTTTAGCTAAGCGTGGTCCTTTTATGGCCATTCAAGACATGAAAGGCCGTGTACAAGCTTACGCATCTAAAGATGTGCAAAAAGACTTAAAAGCAAAATATGGCCAACTAGATATTGGCGATATTATTGGTGTTAAAGGTGCGCTTAATAAATCAGGTAAAGGCGATTTATACGTAGAAATGACCGAGTACGAACTACTTACTAAGTCACTACGCCCATTACCAGAGAAGTTTCATGGTTTATCAGATCAAGAAACCAAGTACCGTCAACGTTATGTTGATTTAATTACTAACGAAGCGACGCGCGAAACTTTCCGCATTCGATCACAAGTAGTTGAAGGTATTCGTCGCTTTTTAGCAGAGCGCGACTTTATGGAAGTAGAAACGCCAATGCTACAGGTTATTCCTGGCGGTGCGTCTGCGCGTCCATTTGTGACTCACCATAACGCACTTGATATAGACATGTACTTACGTATAGCGCCTGAGCTTTACCTTAAGCGTTTAGTAGTAGGTGGTTTTGACCGCGTATTTGAAATTAACCGTAACTTCCGTAACGAAGGGTTATCAACGCGTCACAACCCAGAATTCACTATGATTGAATTTTACCAAGCATACGCTGATTACATCGACCTGATGAACATTACCGAAGACATGCTACGTACAGTTGCAACAAACGTTTTAGGTAGCCCAATTGTAGTTAATACCACTAAAGATGAAAACGGCGAAGTTATCGACTCAGTAGAGTACGACTTTGGCCAACCGTTTGAGCGCCTAAGCATGGCTGATGCTATCTTAAAATATAACCCTGAGTTTGATGCTGCGGTATTTAATGACCCAGAAAACCACTTTGAAGAATTAAAAGCGTACGCTAAACAAGTGCACGTTAAAATTCCTGAAAATTGTGTATGGGGCCCAGGTAAGTTTTTATGTGAAATATTTGAAGAGACTGCTGAGCACATGCTTATCCAACCTACATTTATTACAGGCTACCCGTGGGAAGTATCGCCACTTGCGCGCCGTAACGACGAAAACCCATTTGTTACCGACCGCTTTGAGTTTTTTGTTGGCGGACGTGAGCTTGCAAATGGCTTCTCGGAGCTTAATGATGCGCAAGATCAAGCAGAGCGTTTTACTCGCCAAGTTGAAGAAAAAGACGCCGGCGATGATGAAGCAATGCATTACGATGAAGACTACATACGCGCACTAGAGTACGGCTTACCGCCTACTGCCGGTGAAGGTATTGGTATTGACCGCTTAGTAATGTTATTTACTGATTCACCAACCATTAAAGATGTTATTTTGTTCCCGCATATGCGCCCACAAGCTGACTAAGCTTTAACAAAATAAATGTGATAAACGCCGCTAAATTTTAGCGGCGTTTTTGTGTGAGTATAAAAATAAGCGCCAATGCAGAAAAAGTTGGAGAGTAAATTGCTTTATAAAAACAGACGAAAGAGAGGGTAAGATTGTTCGCTTTTTAATTAATTAGTACTAAACTAAATTTTAAAGCTAGTTATTAGTGCTTATTAATAGTTAATTCAGATTGGGTTATTTAATGTAGCCTTGTTTTAAATGACCTTAATAACAGTGCTATAACGTAATTTTATGACTGTTTTTTAAACATTATGTTGTATTTATGTAAAAAACTTAGCTAAAATACGCCAAAATTTTGAGCTGGGTTAAAATAGCACTCTAAATATGAATTCTCAAATGGACTTAGAATATAATATGAAAGACAACCGAGTTGAAGAATCGCCAGAAACTGACACCACAGAGCAAAAGCGACAAGCTTATTACCGAGCCTGTATTGCTGAGTTTCAGCAATTAGGTTACCAAGAGCAATATTTAGCGCAGCTCAAAGATGATTTAGTGCCTTTAATGGGCGTTAACCCACAAGACAAAAACATTTAAATCGTTTACTTTTCAAACCAATTATACAATTAAAGCTGACTTATGTGCGTTCTGTAACCAGATAGTCATTTTTGGCATAAAAGTGTTTGACATATTTTCTGAAATCTTTATTATACGCCCCACAAGACGGAGAGGTGTCCGAGTGGCCGAAGGAGCTCCCCTGCTAAGGGAGTATAGAGTTTGTAGCTCTATCGAGGGTTCGAATCCCTCCTTCTCCACCATTTCTTATTAAAAACCGCTTAGTTGCGGTTTTTTTGTGCCTAAAATTTAACAACCCATGTATCCAAGGAGGGTGAGAATCCTCGCTAGGGTTCGATAAAATGTCTGGAACACTTTAAGCCGCCGCAGGCGTTGCGAAGCAATTAATTACATGGATGTAATTAAGCTAATCCCTCCTTCTCCACCATTTCTTATTAAAGTAGGTGAATCAAAACTCATTGAATACACTGGGTAGTTACGGCATTATTAATAACAACTCCACTAACGTAAGTTTAATTATGTTTCGTTTAATTGCACCTTTAATAGGCCTTGTGGCTTTAAGTACACACGCAGCCCAAGACATTACGGTTTATAAATGCACAATTAAAGGAGTCGCTACATTTAGCCAAACACCCTGTGCTGACAATGCAGAAGTTATTAAGCTAAAACAGCCACTAGTTGCCGATAAGTACGGCAATAATGCAAACTCACCCGCAATGCCTGGTGCCTCTGTAGATAACTACATTGAGATTAAAAAAATTGATCGTGAAATTAAACGCCACCAGCTTACTATCAAAAATTATAAAGAAGACTTAGCTGACGCCAAACAACAAGCCAGCTATGTTACTCAAGATCAAGCTAATAGAATGGGCGCCGAATCAATAGCCGATGCGATAGCCACTAAAACTACGGCGATTCAAAATCGCTATAACGCCTTAATTAGCGCTGTAGAGCAACAAATCTCTATTTTACAGCAGCAGAAACAGCAGCTGAGCAAACAACCTTAACTGCTAAATAAGCAGTTTACACATTGCGCAAGGTACACCTTTTACAACATATATTAAAAAATACCGCAAATAACATACTGTTCGCTATACTGATATTTAAAATTAAGTACTTTTAAAAAGTCAGGGAGCTATGTGAAAAATTTTAACTCAAAATATCATTCAGTTATCTTTTACATAATTTTTTCATTAGCGTACTTTTTAATTGGTATTTCACTCACTAAACTCGCCTTTAATACTCAAATTATCCCGGTATGGTTGCCTGCAGGCATTGCCTTAGTTGGATGCTATATGTGGTGGTGGCGCTTCATTCCAGCGCTTTTTATAGCAGCCTTTGCTTTTAACTTTAATATTTTTGACAGCACAGCTCACGATATGGTGTTAGTTGGCAATACCTTCAGCCAAGCCATGTATATTGCTATTGGCATTGTATTGCAGGCAATGGTGGGGGCTGGTTTACTTAAATATTGGCTTGGGCACCCGCTGTATTTTAAAAAACGCGCAAGTATCATTTATTTTATTTTTGTTGTGGGCATTGCGGTTAGTTTAATTTCAGCAAATTTTGGGGTGTTTGCGCTGAGCCAATTTAACTCCGCATACGATATTAAAGATCATTGGCAAAATGTGTTATTTTGGTGGCTAGGAGACTCATTAGGCGTAATTATTGCCACTCCTCTGCTATTGGTGCTTACTCAGTTTAAGGGGCAAAATAGGCCTATATCGCCGCTGCCTACGTTAGCGGTATGTAGTATTTTATTTGTATCTGTTGCAGTAACTACTCAGCTTTATAACCAAGAAAACAGACAAAATACCGTTAAAGTCGCCGAGCGAGAAGCTCACATTATTGAAAATAGCTTATATCGCTACATCAACCAAAGTTTAATAGCGGTGCAAAGCTTAGCCAGCCAAGTACAATCTAACCCTGATTTAAACCAACAAGACTTTTACGCCTACGCCAGCGAGTTACTGGCACAGCATTCGTTTATTAAAGCGCTTTCGTGGAATCAAAAAATAGCGCAAAGTGAGCGAGCTTCGTTTACCCAAGAAGTTGCCGATATATACCACCTAGACTTTGAAATTGTCGGGGAGCCCCTTGAACCAGACGATCCTATGGTCATCGTTAAATACATTGCCCCTTTTAATGGCAACCAAAAAGCGGTTGGTTTTAATGTGTACTCAAACCCAGACAGAAAAGCATCGCTAGTAGACCCTGCAATTAGGTATCAGCCTGTCAGCACTAAAATTATTCAGTTAGTGCAAACAGCTGAGCCTGAGCCCGCTTATCTGCTATTTGCCCCCGTGTACGAACAACAACAGCAAAAAGCTACTATAAAGGGGTACGCAACAGGTGTGTTTTTAGTGCGTAATATTATTGAGCAAGCGATTAACGAGCAACAATCAGAGATGTTTTCTATTGCGTTTTATGAAGATGTAAATAAGCCCGCTTTTTATAGTAACTACGGCAAAAGTTTAAATATCGCTCAGGGCAGCCGTGTTATGAAACTAAAGCTCAGCTTTGGTGGGCAAATATGGAACGCACATTTAGCCTTAAAAGAAAAATACCTTGCCCCCCATAATAACCAATTAACACTGTATTTAATGGCCTTGCAATTGGTGGTATGCGCTTTAATTTTAATTGTTTTACTGCTTTTTAATCAGCAACAAATTGCCCTTACCCGAAAAGTCGCAGAGCGCACCCATTCGCTTGCGCAAGCTAAAAAGCAATCTGACTTAGCTAATCAGGCTAAAAGCCGATTTTTAGCCAATATGAGCCATGAAATACGCACACCATTAAATGCAGTTATTGGCTTTTCATCATTAGCGCGCAAAGAAGACAACGCACACACTCTTATTGGTTACTTAGACAAAATAAACTCTTCATCTAAAAGCTTACTAAACCTGATTAACGACATACTCGATATTTCAAAAATTGAATCACATAAGCTCAAGCTAGAAAGCACAGCGTTTGACCTACATGCAATTATAAAGCGTATTAACACAATGTTTGAAGCCAGTGCAGCCAATAAAGGCATTGGCTGGCAGGTTAGCAGTCATCTTCCGGTAGATACTTGGTATGTAGGCGACCCTTTACGCTTTGAGCAAGTAGTGCTAAACCTTTGCAGCAACGCAATAAAATTTACAGAGCAAGGCAAAGTAAATGTAGACTTTGGCGGAGAGTTTATCAGTACTGACAAAGTTAAAATTACCGTAACCGTTACAGATACGGGTATTGGCATAAAGCCTACCCAGCAGTCCAAGCTATTTAGTGCCTTTACCCAAGCAGACGACTCAACATCAAGGCGATACGGTGGCACAGGCCTGGGCTTAACTGTCGTAAAAGAGCTCAGTAAATTAATGGGCGGTAACGTCACATTACAGAGCGAACCAAACGTTGGCTCTACGTTTAAATTTGACGTTGAGCTTCGCACCAGCCCAGTACAAGAGCAAGCCGAGCTTGTATACTCGGGTACTAAATTGGCGGCTTTAAAAGTGCTAGTAGCAGAAGATAACCCGGTAAACCAAATGGTAATTAAAGCCATGCTAGGCTCATTAGGTATTGTTGCCCATATTGTCGAAAATGGCGAAGCGGCAGTAGATATAGCAAAAGAGCAACACTTTGACTTAATTTTAATGGACTGCCAAATGCCAATAATGGATGGTTACAGAGCCACCGCCCTAATTAGGCAATTTAAAAGTGAGGTAGAGCTGCCTATTATTGCGCTGACCGCCGATGTTATGCCTGAGGATAAAGCCCATGCTCAAGCCGTTGGTTTTAATCAGCATCTTGCAAAACCGCTAGAACTGGTTAAGCTAACCGCGTGCTTAGCCCAATACGCCGAAATTGAAGAGCCCTAATACAATAATGCGCTAAATAAATGCGCTTGTGTTAACTTAGTTTAAAACGCCACCACCCACTATAAAGCAGCCCAAGGTAAGCAGTAATGGCCACTTTTACCCATCAATGGTTTAGTGATATTAACCAAATAGACGTACACGAATGGACTCGTTTATTCGGTAATGAACCTTTTACCCGCCATGCATTTTTATATGCATTAGAGCAAAGCCACTGTGTAAACAAAGAGACAGGCTGGCAACCTCAGCACTTAGCGGTTTATGAAGCTGACAAATTAGTCGCACTCGCACCTGGGTATTTAAAAAGCCACTCTTACGGAGAGTATGTTTTTGATTGGGCATGGGCAGAAGCCTACGAGCAACACGGATTAGCCTATTACCCTAAATGGCTAAGCGGTGTGCCCTTTAGCCCCATTGAAGGCCAGCGTATTGCCATTGCACATACGAATACACAAAGCGTATACGAGTACATAAAAAAGCAATTAAATTTAACGAGTGTGGAGCAAGGTTGGTCTGGCTGGCATGTTAACTTTTGCCCAAAGGTTCAAGCTCAGGCCCTGTGTACTGACGATATAATGCAGCGCGTAGGCGTGCAGTTTCAATGGTTTAATAAAGGCTTTAAAACCTTTGACGATTTTTTAAATACACTCACCGCACGCAAACGAAAAACGCTAAAAAAAGAGCGAGCTAAAATAGCACAGCAAAATATTACCATTGAATGGCTGCAAGGCTCGCACCTAAACCCTGAAACAATGCAGCTATTTTGTGAGTTTTATCAGCGTACTTATTTAAAACGTTCTGGGCATTTAGGGTATTTAAATATTGAGTTTTTTACTTTATTACAGGCGCTAATGGGCGATCAGCTAATTATTATGCTTGCCAAAAAAGACAACAAAATAGTGGCAGCAACGCTCAGCTTACAAGGTGAAAACACCTTGTATGGCCGCTATTGGGGCGCCAGCGAAGAAATAGACTCTCTTCATTTTGAGCTGTGTTACTACCAAGGGATTGAATTTGCGATTAAGCATAACTTACATTGCTTTCACTCAGGCGCTCAAGGTGAGCATAAAATACCTCGTGGGTTTGAGCCTGTTTTTACCTACTCCAGCCACTATATTGTTGAACCCGACTTTAGAGCAGCAATAAACGACTACCTAAAGCGAGAACGCCAGCATATGACAATTTATAAAACGCAGTGCGCTGATTTACTGCCGTTTAAAAACCAATAACTGATTGTTCGCTGGCATAGCTGTATCACTTATGAGTGTAAGGCCAGCATGCCTTGCTAATTGCTCTATGGCCTCAAAATCACGAATACCGCTAAATGGGTCACGCTGCGTTAAAAAGCGATCGAACTCTTCATTACTTGCACTTGTAAACTGCCCTTGGTATTTGAAAGGGCCATAAATACACACTACTCCCTGGCTTGCTAAGTGCATTGAAACCCCTTTAAAAAATTGCTCAACCAACTGCCAACTTACAATATGAAACGTATTTGCTGTGTAAATGGCATCTACGTTATTTACCGGCCATGCATAGTTCAAATCAAGCTCAAGAGGGCCGTGTAAATTAGTTAAATTTGCCTCCTTAAGCCATAAATTTATGCCCTCATGGTTAATATGGCGATCACTTGTATACCACAGTAAATGCGGTAATTGCTCAGCAAAAAACACACTATGCTGCCCCGTACCCGAGCCTATTTCGAGTACCGATTTTGTCTTATTAAAAGCCGTTTTAAGCACTTCTAAAATAGGACCCTTATTGTTTTCACACGCTTGTGAGAAAGGTTTGATCATGACCTGCACCAATATTGAAACTTATTGCACAACATTAACGCAAAAAAATGGCACTGAACAATTAAAGTTTTATAGATACTTTATAAAAGTGAGTTAATTCATGGCACTAAAATAAAAATAAGGCGATGGTATGTATTATGCTTTAATTAAATCAACCCTAAGTAGGGTGTATTACCAATATTAAATACGAGGATAAAATTATGCATACTCCCCCTTACACCGCTGTAGACGCTGTGGTCTCAGTGACAGAAAAAAGCACCGAAAAACCAAGTAGCACCTGTGATAGTAGAGCCACTGTAATCGACTTACTTTCTCACTGTAACCAAAATCAACAGGCGCTAAAAAAACATGAAACAGACCAAATATTCATTCTTGGCTATAATTGATACTCAATTAAACGCTGCAAATAATTTTTATAATAACTGTTTACACTGAAACCGATTAAATGTAATGATAACTATTATCGTTAACTTGAATCGGTTTTTTTATGTCTCCCTTTCAGGCATTACAGCCTTATCATCATGAACTTGCTTGTAACTGCTTACGCCCGGGCTTACATGCGCCTATGGTGGTAGCTCACTACATAGAAACCGCTTTAAACGTTGCTAAAAGCTTTGAAAAACAGCGTAACCCCTTACTACAAGAGTTGTATTTATTACGCACTCACCATGAAATTATCAATAAAATGTGCGACCCTCTAATACACAATGCCATTCGTAAGCAGTGCCTTGAGCAATTATATAAACCCTTATTGGCATTAAAACGCTTTTACTATGCACATAACGATACTGAAAAATTTTTAAAACTTGAGCGCGAAGCTCGCGTACTCAGTCACGAATTTAACCCTTTTTAAGGAGCGACTTATGAGCAATTTTAGAACCGAATCCGACAGCATGGGTGAATTACAGGTCCCTAGTGATGCGCTATACCAAGCGCAAACCCAGCGTGCAGTTAACAACTTTGCTATTAGCGGCTTAACTATGCCAAAACAGTTTGTAACAGCGCTTGCATACATTAAACAAGCTGCAGCACAAAGTAACTTTGAGCTAAATCACTTAAGTAAAAGTAAAGCCAACGCTATTGAGCAAGCATGCCAACAAATTATTGATGGCGAGCATTACGAGCACTTCCCGGTTGATATTTTCCAAACTGGCTCAGGCACCAGCTCGAACATGAACGCTAATGAAGTTATCGCAACGCTTGCAACCCGCATTGGTAATGAGCCAGTTCACCCCAACGATGATGTAAATATGGGGCAAAGCTCTAACGATGTTGTGCCTACAGCCATTGCACTAAGTAGTGCTATTAACGTAGTTTATGAATTACTGCCATCCCTTGAAAAACTATCGCAGAGTTTAGAGCAAAAAAAGGCAGACGTTGGCAAAATAGTTAAAACAGGCCGTACGCATTTAATGGATGCCATGCCCGTTACGTTTGAGCAAACGCTAAGCGCGTGGCAATCACAAGTAAATAATGCAGCCTCAGGCATTCGCCATAGCTTAGAGCGAGTATGTGAGCTTGCCCAAGGCGGGACTGCTGTTGGCACGGGTATTAATGCTGATGGCGAATTTGCCTCAAAGTTTGCTAAAAACTTAAGCGCAAATGTGGGTATAAGTTTTAAGCCAAGCAGTAACTTTTTTTACAATATTGGCTCGCAAGATGCCATTGTAGCGCTCTCAGGTCAGTTAAAAGTACTCGCTGTAGCACAAATGAAAATAGCCAATGACTTACGCTGGATGAACTCAGGCCCACTTGCCGGGATTGGCGAAATAGAGCTTGAAGCACTGCAACCTGGCTCGTCGATTATGCCGGGTAAAGTAAACCCGGTGATCCCAGAAGCGGCAGCCATGGTAAGCGCTCAAGTTATAGGTAACGATGCAACCATCACTGTGGCAGGCCAAGCGGGTAATTTTGAGCTAAACGTAATGCTACCTGTTATTGCGCACAATATTTTACAAAGCATTGAGCTACTTGCTAATAGCGCCCAAGCATTGGCAGATAAAGCCATTGCGAGTTTTAAAGTAAACCAGCCCAATATTGATAAAGCACTGGCCAAAAATCCAATTTTAGTGACAGCGCTTAATCCGGTGATCGGTTACGAAAAAGCAGCCAAAATAGCGAAGCAAGCCTACAAAGAAGCCCGCCCAATAATTGATGTCGCAGAGCAAGAAACCGACCTTCCACGCAGTGAATTAGAAACACTGCTTAACCCCACTAAACTTACCCAAGGCGGTTTATAAAGGTAAATCTAAAACGGCTTTAATTACTTGATAATATAGTTTTTATTGCCGTTAAAAATGCACCGTGTATGATAGTGATGAATAATTCATCACTATCAAGGTTTGTTATGCGTACTCCACTGTTAGCCCTACTTTTACCACTTTGTTTAACTGCATGCCTCGAAACAACATCGCAAGATGCACCAACTAACTCGGTGAACGAGCTTAAAGAAGTACCGCATAAAGAAGTACCTCAACAAACCAGCAGTGAAAACAAGCACAAAACCCCTACTGATGCATCACAACCCATAAAAACCGCTTTAAAAGCAGTATCACTTAACGACATTAAAACCGCAAAAAGCGAGCTTAATACGTTAATTGCCAATACACAGTGCGATACCTCTGCACAATGTAAGGTTATGCCTGTAGGAAGCAAAGCTTGCGGCGGACCAAGTGATTATGTTGTTTACTCAACAAAATCAGCTAAAGAGGGGCAAGTCAGTTCGCTTGCAAAGCAAATAACAACGCTTGAAAAAGCCTACAACACACAAAATGAAATGATGAGCACGTGCCAGCATTTAACTTCGCCAAGCACGCAGTGTGTTGAAAATAAATGTGTTAAACTTGAAGGTTCAGCGGTAAGTGTATTTTAAGGACAAGGTTATGAGTTGTTTACCATCAGCAATTAAATTATCAATTGTGAGTGTTGCCACCAGCGCTATGCTATTACTTAGCGGCTGTGCAAGCACATCATCAAGTACTGAGCAAAATCAGAATTTGTCTGACTTGAACTACGATCTTAATAACATTGTTAGTGATAATAGTTGCACCGCGAGCTTTCAATGTAAGGTACTCGAAGTAGGTGCACGAGCATGTGGTGGGCCAAGTAAGTATGTTGTGTATTCAACTCTTAATACCTCTCAAGAGCACGCCGAAGAAGTTGCCCAAAAAATTACACAACAACAAAAAGCGCAAAACAAAGCGCAAGGTTTAACCGATTGCTCACCGGTACTTGAGGTACAAACCCTGTGTATTAATCAGCAATGCCAGGCATTTGATATAAAATAGCGCAAACGCCAATTTCAGCGTTAACCTATAAAAGGTATTAACGCTGAAATAACCACCACCAGCACCACACTAATTCCTGCTTTAACAATGTATTTCATTGGCATTTCTTTTTTTACCCAGTACGCATATATAAATCGCACAAAGTAACTTGCAGCTGTGCCAAACAAAGCAAAAATAATTAAGTAAGCAATTAAAATAATATTCATATAAATCTAAATTAACTACTTAGTGTTTTTTTTAGTATGAGCAATTAATAACTCTGCTACTTGTTGCTTTACGGCTCGCTTATCATCACTTTGGACATTAAACCGCGTTGCAAGTTGGGCTATTTCATCATCGTTTAGATTAAACGATAGGCGCTGACGTGTTTTTTTAGACTTTACATCTAAGCCTAAAATTTTACGGATCATATCTGAGGGCGTAAGCTCTTGGTCAATGGCCTGCTTTTTTATCGACTTTTGTACTTCGCTGCTTAAATCAAATGCCATTTGTGTGGCACGCACGGCTTGCTCTTGACGTAACCACTTGTCTTTAGCATCACTCACTTCGCATCTCCTGGAAACAAGTCGACTATATCGGTAATTGGGCGTGTTAGCGTTAGTGACACTTCGGTCTCACCGCCATCCCATATTTCAATATTTAAGCCATGCCTTTCGTCTGGCGATGCTAAGCAAATCATTTCACAAGGTTCGCCACCCTCTTGCTCATAGCGCGGTAATGACTGGCCACGAAAATCTTTGTTATGGAAATAGCACACATAAGGCGATTCACTTTGCTGATAGCTTTTAGCTAAAAACTGCATAAACTGCTCTGGCGTATTTTGTACCTGTATATGAGTTAACGACTCTTCATCAAAAATACGTGAAAATTCGTCTAGCCCAAATATTTGCTCTACGTCGTCACGCTGAATTTTGATTGAAAAATTAGCCCACTGCTCGCCATCATCTTGCTCAATTTGTAAAAATACCACCTGTCCGCTGTTCGTCTCTAGCACAAACTCAGTATCACTACTGTGCTGATATTGATAGGTTTGAATATCAATAACTCGCAGCGTTTGCCCTTTTAACCACGACGGATACGCAAATGAATCGATAACGCTAAACATGTCACCTTTTTTAAGCTCACTTGCATGGTTAAGCTGACGTTCTGGCTCTTTTTTAGATTTGAAAAAATTAAACATAATGAGGCATCCCTTAAGCAAAAAAGGTAACTAAGCCACGCTTAATTACCTTTTATTATAAATGTACGAACTATTAGCCGTTTTGCTTGGCTTTAATGCGCGCTAAAATATCAGCACTTTTTGGGCTTGTATCGCCAATACCGGCTTCAGCCATTTTTGCTTTTAAATCGTCGCCATTTGTATCTGACTCAAGTTGCTTAGCAGCGCCTAACTGGTCGCTACGATCTTGCTGGCGCTGTTTAATACGCTCAAGCGACTGACGAGCCGATGTCATAGACGAGCTATTAGTATTAAGCGTGCTGTTAACAGCCATAGTAGCTTGCTGTACGCTTTCTGTGGTTTTAACCATAGTAAGCTGACGTTGATTTTCTTTAATCGACTTTTCAGCGTCTTTAACTTGTTGTTTAAGCGCTACAATATGATTGCTAAAACCTGCTAATACTTGCTCGTTTTCAGCTTTTTCAGCTTCAAAGTCACCAATTTTTTCGGCAATTTCTAATGCTAAGGCTTCGTTACCTTTTTCAAGTGCTTGGCCTGCATATGCTTCGTGCTCAGCAATTGATGCATCAACTGCGCTAATTTTACGCTTAGTTTGCATTTCTTTAGCCATTACTTCTGTAAGGCTCTTTTTAGCACGATTAAGTGCATTTTGCGCATCTGCTATTTCTTGTTCAAAAATACGAATGCCGTTTGCATCTACAATTGCTTCGCCCGCTTCACGCGCGCCGCCACGTACTGCTGTAAATAATTTTTTTAATATACTCATAATCTTAACTCCACTAACTAGTTACTAATCGTTTAAATACAAGGTCACGGCTTCTAGTGCGTCAATAGCGTTGTCAGCTAGTGTCACTAGTTCGTGGGTAATATCATCTAATGATGAATTTACCGACAGTGCACCAAAAATCGCGTATTTGTTATCGATTTTAGCAAATGCACTCAGTGGAATTGGCACGTTTAAACGTAGTAGTGTTTCGTTTAACTCGTTGCGTAATTCACTTTTTACTTCATCTTCGCCAAACAAGTAGCTAATACATAACAACTGCTCTTGTGTTTGCGTAACAAAAATTGGAAGCTCATCGTTTCCATCAACTATGACTTGTAAAACATCTTGCTCACCAGGGTTGGCAATCAAGAAAGACTCAAAGTTAGCGCCTTCTGTTTCAAAAGAAGCTAATTTTATTGAAAGTTCATTTAATTCCATGTCTCTGCCTTTTTGCTGTTTGACATATTATGTCTGAGTTAAGATTCGCACGGTCGACATATTATGTCAACCATGTTTTATTAATTTTTATACAATTCGCTTTCTATCTGCCACGCATTACGGTAGTAATCATATAGCTGACCCGAACCTAACCTATTGACCTCAATACTTTTAACTTGTTCAAAATACTGGTTAGGAAATACAAAGCTGGCTAATAAATATTCTTTACTTACCCACCTTGATGGCACCGGCATAGCGCTTATATTTTTAATTCGCCCACTGGCTGGTTGACCCATTTTAGTGGCTATTGTCCACCCCCATTGCCCAAACGAAGGAATATTTTGCTGGTACTGCTCAACATAATCAAAACCCGCCGCTTTTACCGTTTTAGCAATACTTAAAAATGCTTTTTTGGCATGATAAGGCGAGGTTGATTGCACAGCCATTGCGCCATCGGGAGCTAACAATTGACGTACATGGTTATAAAAATAGTCGCTGTACATTTTGTTTAAATCGGGATGATTAGGGTCCGGCAAGTCAATTAAAATAGTGTCAAATTGCTTACCTTGATCAAGGAGCCTTTCAACCTCTAAAAACGCATCTCCCACAATAATATTGGCGCGTGGGTCTAACATCGATTGTTTATTTAGCGCTAATAACCGCTTACTTATAGACTCAGGCGCTGTAAAATCACCGTCTTTATGGCCAAATAAATTAAGCAGCTGTGCATCTAAATCAATTAACGTTACGTCGTTCACTGGCCACTTTAAAACATCTCTAAGGGCAAGCCCGTCGCCACCACCAATAATTAATACGCTATCGTGCCGGTTTGATGCGAGCATTGCCGGATACACCAGCATTGAATGATATATTTGCTCATCAATACTCGAGAACTGTAAACGCCCATTTAAATACAAGTCGGTAATAGGCGCTGGCTGGTTTTTACTTAAGCGCTCGGTTAATACTACATGCTGGTATTTAGTTGCTTGTGAGTAAATAACTTTATCTTTATAAAGTACATTACTTAAGCTGTTCATCCAGCTACTTCCCATCACTAAAATAAACCCAAACAGTGCCAGTAACACTATATGGCAGATCAGAAGTGCCTTAGCAAAGCGCACATGAGCATGGTAGCGCCATAAAAAGGCGAGCCCTGCCAGTATATTAAAAAGAGCTGTCCACGCTGCAGCTTGCATTATAGGCATCGCCAGCATAATGCTTACCCAAATAGCCGCACCAATACCCGCGCCAATATAATCGGCACCATAAATAGTGCCTGCATTGTTTTCTAAAAAACGCCCGTACACATGTTGGCGAATACGTGCAATAAGCGGTATTTCCATACCAATAAATAAACCCAGTACTAAACCAAACACATAAGGTAAAAAGCGTGACCACTCTTGCAGCTTTTGAAATACATAGCCATTGAGCACAACATCTGGAGGTAAATTAAAAATACTAGAAAACAAATGAGGAAGTGAATAACTTACAGCAATTACACCGGCTATTGCCAGAATACAGCCCATGCCAACCAGGGCAATAATACTTTCAAGCCAAGCAAAGGCGGTAAAGGCATCTTTAAACCAACGGGCTAAAAATGCGCCTAAGCCCATGGCAACTATCATTGTGCCAATCATGGCATAGATAGCACTCTCTACAGAGCCCAGTACCCGCCCTGCGTAATGCGAAAGTAAGTATTCATAAATAAGGCCGCACCCAGCGAGTACGGCCATAACAGTTATTAGTAAAATATCGTGCCCAAGTAAACGTGATTTACTTGGGCTAGTTGTAGTTGATGACACTGATTATGCGCCTAGTAAGGTTGCCATAGTAATACCGACAGCAAACGACACTGCAGCAGAAATAGCACCTACACCTACATTTTTCTGACGGTTAACTTCATCTGAAATATCACAACCTGATAAAATTATTTTGATGGTGATTAAATGCAAAATGATGAATGCCACTAAACTTACAATCGCGCTAATAGCCCAATAAAGCAGGCTAGCATTAATGTTATCGGCCGCATACGGTGCAATACCTGATGCCGCTGTAATAGCTAAGGCACTTCCTACTAAAAAGCCTGCGTAGCGTATACCTACAGCTAAATTGCCATCAATAATGGCTTGTTGTAAACAATCACCGCTTTTATTGGTACGCTTAAATAATTGTACGCGGTATTGGCTTACAAGCAGTAGTGCAACACTGCCAATAATAAAGGCAGCAATAACGATAGGCAGCCCGTGCCAACCCTCTGTTGCTACCCATAAAAGTGCAGAGCGAATCACAATAGCCACACTCACTACATGACCAAAGTCGATAATAGAGGCTGTTACATTACCTTTTACAATTTCGTCGTGCAGGCTGACTTTGCGAAGCGCGACCTTGTCTTGAAAAAAGTGGCCTAATTTAATCAGTACAATGGCTAATACACCATAGCCTAGCATTTGCAGGGCTTCTTGTTGTAACGACGCAGCAAAGGCGCCACTACTCACACCCGTTAATACAATGGCAAGTGCAACTAAGCCTGCCGCAAAGCTAATACCAAAAGCAAAGTTATCGCGTTCTGTTATTTCGTCATTTGCATGAAGGTTTGAAACCCAGCCCTTAATGTATTTCAGGCTTACAAATAACAACACGATAATTGCAAAATCAATCGCCAAAGCTTGTAGCGACCACGTAGTTATTCCATTAAATTCGTACATATTTCTAACTCCAACTTATTCTTTACTTACCACGGCTCACGCCACGAGAGGTTCTGCTACCGCTATTGCGTACCGATCCAGAGCTGTTGCTATAACTACTCGAACGCGAGTAACTACTGCGGCTTTTAGGCGGTGTATAACTACTGCGGCTTAAACCCGAGGCACCCGTTTTTTTGCTCGCATAAGGGCTAGTAAACTGTTTGCCTTGGCGTTGGTACGATTGACGCGTACGCGTTTCTAAAGCACTTTGCGTTTTAATTTGTTTAGGGCTTGAGTAACGATAGCGGCCGTAATCGTTGTAATAGCTATATTTACGGCGGCTGCTCCAACGTCCGTATTCAACACGGTCAAATACATCGCCTAAAATACGGTACATGCCATACCACTGCCAAAAGCTAATACCATTACTATTAGTTTGCCAGTTACCGTAATTAGGGTTGCCCACCAATTGATTACCCTCGCCTGCGCCCTCTGCCTCTTTACTAATAGCACCAACGCGCGCAAGGCTGCCCTTAGACATATCGGCTAGCATATTAATCGGGTCCGTTAACGCATCAGAAAACAGCGTAGGCTTAGCCGCCTCACGTAGTAAATCAATACTGTGTAGCGTATCTTCGTAAGGAGGGATTAAATAAGTGCCTTTAATATCTTTAAGTCGTTGTGTTAAACCACTGTAAAGGGCACCCTGCCTTGTAGCATCAAGGGTAATTACATCAACAACCTGACTAAGTTCTGGCTGTTGCTGTTTAAGGAGTTTGCCATATTCTTTAAGCAATACAGCATTACGTATAGTCCCATTATCAAGCGCGGTACCAAGCTGTGCAAGCTCAACATCTGCCTTTTTAATAGACTCTTGAATTGTTTGTTGTAGTTGCTCTTCTTTAGATTGACAACCCATAAGCACTGCAAACAAACAAAACAGGCTCATAAGTTTCCAAGCTTTTATATTCGACATTCATGTCACCTGATTTAATAAATAACCGCATTAGTCTTACACAGGTCACTTATTAAGCCAAGAATGAAATTGCAACAAAGTAAGTCTGCCTAAAATAAAATAACCAGCTATAGTTACTCTATGAATTTAAACACATTCTTTTACTTACAAATTTAGTAAGTAACATCAGCGCTACGCGTAAGCCTTCTATTAATAAATAACAACAATAAGTAATAACTCTTTTAGTGAAAGAGCATGACAGTAAGAAGGGATTTGGCTAAATGTTTCATAGTATTCGTAACAAATTTATTATTATTACGACTTGTCTAATCGTACTAAGCGCTAGTTTTGTTTTTTATTTAGCTATTAATGAGCACGAGGATTTATACCGCCAATCAGTTGAAGAAAACCTCGATGCTATGTCATCAAATATTTCAGATAATTTGTTACGTGTTATGTCGCAAGAGATAGATTTATTTTCTATTACAACTGAGCTTTTGGGGTTAGATAGGTACGAGCACATAAAGTTTGTAAATGTATTTGATAGTAATTGGCAGCTAATACAGTCCTACGTGCACCCTAATTACTTAAAGTTCGAGGATTTTTCTCCACAGCTAAAGGGCATCAAACCGCAAAGCTTGCCCCGTACCGTCAGTGTTACTAACCAAGGCTTAGTTGCCTTAAAAACAATTGGTGAGGAGCAGTTCCCTATAGGCTACCTATTAATTGTTCAGGATTTTAATAAGCCCCTCAATGAAAGCAAAGCGAGCTTATTTTATAGTGCAGCCCCTATCGTTATTTTTAGTATTGTGATCACCATCATCATCTCTTTTTGGATATACCAACATTTATTAAGCCCGCTATTAAAACTTTCTAAATTCACACAAAAAGTAGAAAAAACAACTAACTATCAACTCCAATACCAGGGCTCAGGCAACGATGAAGTATCGCAACTTGGCAAAGATATTAATAACTTACTTAACACTATTAATTCCCAAGTGCTCACTAATCAAAAAAACACCGCACAACTTTTAAAGCAAAAACAATCAATGGAGCACTTAGCTAACTTCGATATATTAACTGGCTTACCTAATCGTATGTTTATTATGGCCTTACTAAAAGAAGAATTAACACGCTGTAAAAATAATCATCAAGATATAGCAATTATGTTTTTTGACGTAGATAGCTTTAAAGGTGTTAACGATACACTTGGCCATGAAACGGGCGACCTACTTTTAAAGGCGGTAGCCAGTAATATTAAAAAGCACTTACGCGAAAACGATGTTATTGCACGCTTAGGGGGTGATGAGTTTTTAATAATGCTGCGTAATATAAATAATTACACCGACGTTATTAATATCGCGGAGCAAATTATCAGCTCAATGCAAACGCCTTTTACTATTAACCAGTGGGATATACCTACTGGGGTAAGTATTGGTATTGCCCACGCTAAAGAGGCAGAGTTTGACATTAATACATTGATTAGTAATGCAGACATCGCAATGTATGCCTCAAAAGAAAAAGGTAAAGGGTCGTACACTGTTTTCCATAGAAAAATGTTAGAAAACAGCAAGCGAATGGCTCAAGTGGCTTATTTAATTAGTCATGCAATTGCGCAAAATGAGTTTGAAGTTGTGTATCAGTTAAAAATAGCTGCCAATGGTGAGGCTAATGGCCTTGAAGCCCTTATTAGATGGCAAAGTGAAGAGCTTGGCTTTATTTCACCAGGCGAATTTATACCCATTGCAGAGCAAGCAGGTAAAATAAAAGCAATCACGCAGTGGGTTGTCTCCAGGGTATTTCAAGATTTACCCACACTAAAGCAAACTATAGGTAACCATGTACTCGTTTCTTTAAATCTATCGAGCCATGATCTTAAAGATAATCACTTTATTGATGTTGTAAAAAATAAATTGGTTAAATACAACGTCGACATTGCAAATATCCAGTTTGAAATAACCGAATCAAGCTATCTCGATAATTTTGAAAACTCCAATGAATTCTTTAACCAAATAAAACAAATGGGCGGGTCTATAGCCCTTGATGATTTTGGAACGGGTTATTCATCGCTAAGCTACCTTACAAAAATAGATATCGATACCATCAAAATTGACCGTATGTTCGTTAATCAATTTGACAGCTCAGAAAAGGATGCGGCGGTATTAAAGGCCATACTCGATTTAAGTAAACGCTTAGGTTTAAAAGTATGTAGTGAGGGTATAGAAACAGCCAGCCAGGCTAACTACCTAATTAAAAATGGCAGTGATGAAATGCAAGGGTATTATTTTGCAAAGCCTGTAACCATAGCACACATTCCAGCAGCTAAAGCCCAAGCAAAAGAGGCATTTAAAGCGCTAATTTTAAAATAAGTCAGCGCTACTAGTTAACCATAAATTAAGGCGTTAGCGTTACAACAGTTAGCTCGTCCGGAATTTTTGTATCAGCAGGTAAATAAGCAACTGCATTTTCTTCTTTCAATAAATACGCAATAATTTCTTTAGTCGAGCTAAATTCTACGGGTGGCTTGCTACGCCCTGTAAATCTCATCTGAGCCCAATAAGCCTGAATTCTCGATTCGGTTAAGCCAACCAATTTCGTATTAAAATCGATTCGTAACGGGTTTCCGGCGGGTAAATTTACTGCTTTAAATTGACGACTCATCGCGCCGCCCATATAAATATGGCGAATTTGCTGCTTACTCAAAGCTAAGTTTTTATTGGCCGTATTAACAACAATGATCACTTTAGTGGTATGGCTATTATCCGCGTAGGCTTGTACGCTGATAAACAATAATGACCAAGTAAAAATACACAGCAGTATTATATGTCTAATCACGTAAGTTAACTTAGAGTACATCATCAAAATACCCAATCTAAGCCAATAAGGTAAAGATTCGTTTTTCTATTAAAGCTAACATCCTCAGGGATAACAAAAAAAGAATTACTAACCTCATCGCCCTCTAAAGCAGATACTTCCGCCTTTAATGCCAGATTAGGTAGCACATCCCATCGTATACCGAGTGTCCATGTTTTTAGTGAGTCAGGCGCCGACTCTGCAAACACGCTGTTATAAGCCTGTGCCAGCTGATCAAGCTCTACATTAGCACCAATAGGGATTTCATTCTGATTGGCATTAATTTCTACATCGCTGTCTGCAAAGGTTAAATGATAAGTAAAAGGTGCATCGTTATAGCCTACGGTTAAGTAATAGCTTTGTATAATCGGAATTATATCTAACTGTGTTTTAATCTTTACCCACTCACCTCTAAAAAAATAATCTAAATTATCATAAATAACACCAAATTGATCTGCATGCGCACTGCCCTGCGTTGTCAGCGATGCTGCACTTTGGCTAAAATTAAAATTCTCTAAAATATCTTGTAGTTGGTTAATCGATTTAAGATCTAGCGCTATGTTACCGTTATACCTTGAAGCCCTAAATTCTATATTTTCAATATTCAACTTCCCTATCACACCCACTAAATTATCCACCTCAAAACCTGTTTTAATAGGGCCTATGCCAATACTTCCCGACTCTTCGCCATAGTACCCTTCAATACTGATATCAAAGTCATCTGAGCCAAATTTGTAAATAGCATCAATACCATTAAATGTTTTAAATAAGTACGTGTCGTATACTTGTTGTGGCGGATTGATCCATGGGTATGCAAACCCTACATCAGAGAAGTCGCTCATTGTAAAAAATGGGGTGCGCAGCTTACCGATTTTTATCTGTAGGTTTGTTGTGGGCGTATAAGTTAAATACAGCCATTCAAGTCCACTCTCACCAGATACCGTTGTGCTATCGGATCTAAATAACCCTTGTGCTGTCACTGACCAGTTTGTATTAAACTGATACTCAGCTTGAAGACCTATTAAACTTGATGGTGAAAAGTTAATACTGTCATCGTAGCCTCTATATTCGACATCTTTTTCATCTAAATAACCACCAATAACACGTGCGTAGCCTGAAAAATCAAACTCACCTGATTTAGCCGGTAAATGGTGTAGGCTGACGATTAAAACGAATATCTGAAATATTTTATTTCGCATAGACACCCAGCAACCTATATAAAAAAGCGCTGAATATTAAAAAGTAACGACATTTTATAATTCTGCAGAATAATTATTATGAGGTATAACTATAGTCAAAGTTAAAGAGTGTGGATCAAAATAGTCTGAACTATAAGCTATTATTTTTATACATCTTAATAGATTAGTTAAGTTAAGAGACTTGCGTGTACTGTAATACCAATTCGCTTAATTAAGTGATCTATTTTGAGTTCTGTGGTGTGTGTTTCATCCGCGGGTTTCGTGATACTCAACCCACGCTACGGTGGTGGTAGAGACTGTGCGAATAATCTCTGGAATGTATTTTCACTTTTCTGCAGACGTAAAAAAGCCCGGCTCTTTCGAGTCGGGCTTTCTTGTATTGGGAGCTTGGCGATGTCATGGTGCCCACAGCGGTAGAGAGTCACATAGCAAATGCACATTATTATTGCGTCGGGAGTCGCTACGCTCGCTCGACCTACGTAATAAGTTTAGATGTGAATATTAATTGCGGCATGGGTCTGGTTATTTATTAAACTCCAGACAGCAAAAAACCCGTTACAGCGCTGTAACGGGTTTCTCTTATTTGGAGCCTGGCAATGTCCTACTTTCACATAGCAAATGCTACACTCTCATCGGCGCTGTT
>NZ_LKBC01000015.1:0-81020 GCF_001400005.1 Pseudoalteromonas sp. P1-30 | reverse complement strand
GTCTCAGTGGGGTCGCATTATAGGGAGATCCGAAAACAGATCAACCCTTTTTTGAAGAAAACTTGAAATAAATGACTGTTCGCGTGAAATTGAAGCAAAGTGGTTACTTTAAACACTAAAAAGGCCCTTACGGGCCTTTTATATTAGTTTACGATGAGTTTCCAACCGAGTTTACTTTGCAATTTAGACTCTTGTTGTAGCTCACTAGCCATAAGAGGGTGTTCTTTTAACCAGTTATTGGCAAACTTTAAGTCTAAGGTGTCTTTTTCTACAGATAACTCTATTTTAGGAAGTACGTCGTCTTGTCGGCGCATCGATAATATTACGGCAATTCTTAATAACCTAACTAAGTATTGGGTAAGTGTACTATGTGCACCTAGAGCGTCGAAGCTGCCTTTTTGAATATCGGAGCGATGTGCATTAGCAACAGCTGCAATCACTTTATGTTCAGATTGTGAAAAACCTGGCATATCGGTGTTTTCTATAATGTAGGCTGTGTGCTTGTGATATTGCTTGTACTCTATTAATAAACCAATTTCGTGTAGTTGTGCTGCGGCTTTTAAAAGCGGCAACGCATTTTCACTAACAAGCGGCCAGCTTTCACCTACTTGTTCTGCCAGTTGAATAACTAAGCTCGATACACGATTAGCTTGCTTTTGATCAACATGGTAACGGTCCATAAACCCATCAACGGTGCGTTTACGAATGTCGTTGTTATGAAGCTCGGGCACCATACTGTAAAGCACACCTTCGCGAAGTGCACCGCCAGCTAATCCCATTTTTTCAATTTCAAGCGATTCAAATAACGCAATTAAGATAGCTAGGCCAGATACAAAAACTAATCTACGCTCTTCGCTTAGACCAGGTAAGTCTAGTGCAGCGATAGTGCTAAACGTTATTGATTGCTCTTTTATTTTATTTAGCTTTTCTAGGGTGAGTAGTTCATCTAAGTGTTGCGCAACCATTATTTCTTGAATGGCTTGCACTGTGCCAGAAGCACCCGATGCAATTTGCCAACCTGCTTGTTTATACTCAGGGGCAATTTCATCAATAACTTCGTGGGCAGCTTTGATGGCAGCGTTAAAGTTTGCTTCACTTAATTGGCAATTTTTAAAATAGCGTTCTAAATAAGTAACACACCCCATATTTAAGCTTTTATAGTGCAGTGCCTCAAAACCCTTACCTATAACGACTTCGGTACTTGCACCACCAATATCAATAACTAGCTGCTTGCCAGTGCATGATGAAGTGTGTGCTACGCCTTTATAAATAGTGCGTGCTTCTAGCTCACCACTTATTACATTAATAGTATGGCCTAAGATTTTTTCGGCTTGTGCTTTGAAAACATCGGCATTCGTCGCAAGACGTAATGTGGCCGTTGCTACTATGGTTATATTTTGTTTTGGAATGTCTTGTAGGCGCTCAGCAAAAAGTGCAAGGCACTCCCAGCCTCGCTGCATTGCCTCAGTGCTTAATACGTTATCTTTATCAAGCCCTGCGGCTAATCTTACTTTGCGTTTAACGCGGCCTATAGTTTGTAGGCCGCCAGCAATTGATTTAGCAATAAGCATATGAAAGCTATTTGAGCCTAAATCAATGACTGCATACACATTTTTTTGCGGTTTAAATTGCCCCACCGTTCAAAAACCTCTAGTTACTACTACGTACAGTAACGGCCGAGTTACGACCGTCCTTTTTGGTAACTATTATTTGGGCGACGTCCGTTATTATTACTACGATTACGTGGGCCTGTAGAATAGTTGCGCTTTCTTTGAATAGTAGGCTTTGTTAAATCATCTAGCAATGCGGTTTTATCATAATGTGATAAAGGAATGCTGTGCTCTATATACTCTTCTATTTCATGCAGGTTATAAGCGTACTGCTCACATGCAAAGCTAATTGCATGACCTGATGCGCCCGCACGACCTGTACGGCCAATACGGTGAACGTAATCTTCACAATCATCTGGCAGGTCAAAGTTAAATACATGACTTACCTCAGGGATATGTAGCCCACGTGCTGCCACATCGGTTGCCACTAAAAAGTCTAATTCGCCTTTGGTGAATTGCGCTAATATAGATTGGCGTTTTTTCTGGTTTACATCGCCAGTGAGCATACCTACTCGGTGGCCATCGGCTTTTAACCAGGCATACACTGTTTCACAGCTGTGCTTTGTATTGGCAAACACAATGGCTTTGTCTGGCCATTCTTCCTCAATTAAAGTTAATAGCAGCTTAATTTTATCTTCTTGAGAAGGATGAAATAGCTCTTCTTTAATTCGCTTACCTGTTTTAACGTCTGGCTCGATTTGAACGTGCTCAGGGTTGGTCATATGTTCAAAGGCAAGTTCTTGCACGCGATAGGAAAGCGTGGCAGAAAATAATAGGTTTAATCTATCTGCTGTATCTGGCATGCGGCGGAACATGTAACGAATGTCTTTTATAAAGCCTAAATCGAACATACGATCGGCTTCATCAAGCACAACTACCTCAATTTCATTAAGGGTGTAACAGCCTTGCTTGTACAAATCGATTAGTCGACCTGTAGTACCAATTAAAATATCAACGCCTTTTTCTAATTGTGCACGTTGTTTTTCGTAATCTTCGCCACCATATACTAAACCTAAGTTAAGATTACAGTGCGGCGCTAAAATTTTAGCATCTTTGTGTATCTGAATCGCAAGCTCCCGAGTCGGGGCCATGATCAGGGCTCTTGGATGTTTACTAGGTGCTTTGCTAGATTGTAATAACCGATGGCACGTGGCAGTTAAAAACGCCAACGTTTTGCCCGTACCTGTTTGTGCTTGGCCCGCGATATCGCGTCCGTCACAAATAAAAGGTAGGCATTTTGCTTGAATGGGTGTGCAATATTCAAACCCACTTTCGGTTAAACCGGCAACCACTTCCGGTGCGATAGCAAAGTCTGAAAACTTTTTATCGGTCAAATGTGTCTTAGTCATAGCGTTTAAGCATAACGTTTAAACTTGCAATAAGAAACAAGAGTGTTTAAATACGCACTAAATATTTCGCCTAACTAAATCGGAGAGCGCAATGAGCGAGAAAATAATCCAAATTACTGACGATAGCTTTGAAGCTGACGTATTACAATCAGACAAGCCTGTACTAGTAGATTTTTGGGCTGAGTGGTGCGGACCTTGTAAAATGATCGCCCCTATCCTTAATGAAGTAGCTGATGAATACGAAAGCCGTGTAACAGTTGCTAAATTAAACATCGACCAAAACGCGGGTACACCGCCTAAATTTGGTATTCGTGGTATTCCTACTCTGCTTCTTTTTAAAGACGGCCAAGTAGCTGCAACGAAAGTTGGTGCGCTTTCTAAAACTCAACTTATTGAGTTCTTAGAAAACAATATCTAAGTAAAAATTAAAAAAAAGGGCGTTTTTGCCCTTTTTTTGTGTTTATTTTGTATAAAGACTGGACGCTATGCCAGTGAACTGCTAGTTTATAAAGCCAACTAATCCTTAGTTATATTCAACAAACCTCACTCAACTATCAAAGCGATTTTGAGTATGACAATTGTAATAAAGAACCCACCAATATGCATTTACGCGAATTAAAAGACAAGTCTATAAAAGAACTTGTAAACTTAGCTGAGTCCATGGGGCTCGAAAACGTAGCCCGCTTAAGAAAGCAAGATATCATTTTTGCTATTCTTAAAGCACATGCCAAAGGCGGAGAGAACATCTTCGGTGGCGGTGTACTAGAGATTTTACAAGATGGTTTTGGTTTTTTAAGATCATCAGAAGCATCTTACTTAGCTGGCCCAGATGATATTTATGTATCTCCAAGCCAAATTCGCCGTTTCAGCATGCGTACTGGCGATTCTATTTCCGGGCTTATTCGTCCACCTAAAGATGGCGAACGCTACTTTGCTTTATTAAAAGTAAATGAAGTTAACTTCGATAAACCTGAAAACTCTCGCACTAAAATTCTTTTTGAAAACCTTACCCCACTACATGCAAACGAACGTTTTCGTATGGAACGCGGTAACGGCAGTAAAGAAGACATTACCGCTCGTGTACTTGATTTAGCATCTCCAATTGGCCGTGGCCAACGTGGTTTGTTAGTAGCACCGCCTAAAGCGGGTAAAACAATGCTACTGCAAAACATTGCACAATCAATTACTCACAATCACCCAGATGTTACATTAATGGTTTTACTTATTGATGAGCGTCCGGAGGAAGTAACCGAGATGCAGCGCCTCGTTAAAGGTGAAGTTATTGCATCAACGTTTGATGAGCCAGCTTCTCGCCACGTACAAGTTGCAGAAATGGTTATTGAAAAAGCAAAACGTTTAGTTGAGCACAAAAAAGATGTGGTTATTTTGCTTGATTCAATCACCCGTTTAGCGCGTGCTTACAACACCGTGATTCCTTCGTCTGGTAAAGTACTTACCGGTGGTGTTGATGCTAACGCACTGCACAAGCCTAAGCGCTTCTTTGGTGCTGCACGTAATGTTGAAGAAGGCGGTAGCTTAACGATTATAGCTACAGCTCTTATCGACACGGGCTCTAAAATGGATGAAGTTATCTACGAAGAGTTTAAAGGTACCGGTAACATGGAACTACACTTAAATCGTAAGATTGCTGAAAAGCGTGTATTCCCTGCCATCGACTTTAACCGCTCTGGTACGCGTCGTGAAGAACTACTTACTAAGCCAGATGAGCTACAAAAGCTGTGGATTTTACGTAAGATTGTTCATGAAATGTCAGAGATTGATGCAATGGAATTCTTAATTGATAAGCTTTCTATGAGCAAAACGAACGATGAATTCTTCGATTCAATGAAACGCCAATAAGCGCGTTTTCGTTATATAAAAAAAGCGCCTAGGGCGCTTTTTTTATGTTTAAACGACTAATACCAATCGGCTTAGATATTTAGCCTATCTAGCATGCTAAATAAAGCGTTAATGGCGTTATAAATTTCTTATGTAGAACAACTAGGTGTCAAAACTTATGCCTTATGACCACTCTATTTATCTGTCGCTATAAATGTCTAATAACCTAACACGATTGGTATAATTAACTCTCGTTATATTTTTTAAGTACACGCTGTAATTGATCTACAAGCTTTTGAATGTGTTCTTTACTTTGGCTTTGTTTATTGAGTAAAGCCATATCGAGATTTTTAGCGGCTTTGGCAATATCGTCTAACGCAAACATTTGCGCAGCGCCTAAAATACGATGGCTGTCTTTTTGTAGTGCCTCTAGGTCATTACTATTATGGTGCTGACTTATGGTTTCGCTTTCAAACGTGAAGCTTTGCTTAAAACTTGTTACTAAGTCGCTCATGTCTATCTTAGCTGTATAGGCTGCCTCTTGTTTTGCTTCACCTAAATGCTGGGCAAGGGTGTTATAAAACGCGTTTTTATCTAATGGCTTACCTAAATACCCTGTAAACCCTAGCGCAAGATAATCATCAACTTCATGGCTCATTGCATTGGCCGTTAGGGCAAAAATAGGCGCTTGAAAACCGCACTGTTGCAACAACGAAAACGCAGCACGCCCGTCCATAATAGGCATTTGTATATCAAGCAGCACGAGGTCTGGGTATATTTGTAGGCACTTCTCAACCGCTTGCTCGCCATTTTCTACCGCAATAACTTCAAGCCCCATAGAACGTAAATAACGACTTATGAGTCTGCGATTATCAGGATGATCCTCAGCCAGTACTACGCGCCCGGTTAACTGCTTAACCTGTTCAGCGGCGCTTACATGTTCGTACTCATCTGGCTCTTTTTCAACTTCTATACAGGGTAAAAACAGCGAAAACTGACTTCCGCGCTTAAACTCACTTTGTACGCTAATGTAGCCGCCCATCATAGAGGCTAGCTGTTGAGACAAACTAAGCCCTAACCCGGTGCCACCAAAGCGGCGACTAATACTGTTATCGGCTTGGCTAAAACATTCAAATATTTGTTTTAGCTGTGATGAATTCATGCCAATACCGGTGTCTTTCACTATAAAAACAAGCCCTTGCTCGGTTTTGTTTAAAGACACAACTACCTGCCCCGCCTGCGTAAACTTAACAGCATTAGCACATAAATTAATGAGTATTTGCTTCACCCGCATTAAATCGAGCTTGGTATAAAACGCATTGCCTACATGGTTATCAAAACGAATTTGTAAATGCTTCGCCTTAGCCTGCGTAATAAACATGGCATGTACATCGCTAACTAGCTGCACTATGTCAAAGCACGAAATATTAAGCTCTAATCTGTTTGCTTCTATTTTACTTAAATCGAGTACGTCATTAATTAAACTTTTTAAGTGATCGCTATGTCGTTGAATTATTTTTAATTCATCTTGTAGGTTTTCAGGCTCGTACAAACCATTAATTAAATCATCTGTTTGGCCTAAAATAGCGGTGAGCGGGGTTCTAATTTCATGGCTAATATTTGCCAAAAACTGGCTTTTAACATCATTTGCTTCTCGTAGCTCTTGGGCAATAGCTTGTAGCTCTGCTGTACGCTGCGCAACTTGTTCTTTTAATAACTGCTTAGCACGCTTTTCGGCGCCCCGACGATAAAGCGCGGTGCCCGTTACAATCACTAAAAATAATAAAACAAAAATAAAAACCGTAAGCTGCGAACGTTGGCTCATTTTTAACTTTTGTACTTTTCGTTCTTGCTTCAGCTTTTGAATTTCTTGATTTAACTGAGTAGCTTTAAATTGATTTTGTAATACAGCTAAGGCGCTGGTAATTGTTTCGCTATTTATACCGCGCTGCTCTGCTACAAACTTTTCGTGCAGAGTTAATGCCTCAGCGTAGTTGCCTTTGCTTGCCTCTAGGAGCGAGCGTGTACCAAAAGCATCGCGCTTTATACGCACACTATTATATTGTGTGGCCAAATCGGTTGCTTTATCTAGGCTTTTTTGCGAATCAGCAAGCTCGCCTCTCACAAATTGTATTTTAGCCAGTGCATGTAAGGCGTTAAGCTCTAAGCTGTGATTAGCAATTTTAAGGGCATTTTGCACCCCCAATTTAGCTTGCTCGTAGGCAACATCCACGTTATTAAGAATTAAATTGATGTTTGCTAAATTAGTATATTGGGTAGATAACTTATTATAATCATTGGTAGAAATATAATAGCGCAGTGCCATTTGGTAATAATGCAGCGCTAAATCAAATTGCGAACTTTCGTAGTAAGCAACCCCTAAATTATTGTTAACTTGCGCTATGCCGCTGGTATCAGCTAATTTTTGATAAACTTTAAGTACTTCTTTATAAAATAAAATGGCGCTTTCGTAACGTGATAACCTAATGTACACCCCTGCTATATTTAGCAAAATATCAGCTTGGTCTTGAGCACTGCCCTTTTTCTCATAAATCTCTTTTGCTTTTAAATAATATTCGAGCGTCAGCTCCATATTATTCATTTCGAAGTACGCTAAACCAATATTACTTAGCAGGTTTGCAAGCTCTATTTGCTTATTGTTTTTTTCAACAATCACCATGGCGCGGCTATATTCAACAATAGCTTGCTGAAAATATCCCTGAAAATAAAACACAACGCCTTGCATTTTAATGGCTCTAAAGTGCATATCTGGTAGGTAGTTTAAGGAAGTGTGCTGTTCTAATTTTTTAAAATACAGCAGGGCATTTTCAAAATCATCTGAGGAGAAGGCTAAATCAGCAAGTTCAGAATACACACTGACCTTTTGGGATTCTGTAATATTTTTTGCTTCAAGCAGCGCATTACCGAGCGTGAGTTTTACGTCCCACTGCTGCTCTTTTTTAAATTCATCAAATAAAGATACACTATTTTGAGCAAAGCTTGGCAGTATGAACACACAACATAAAACAAATAAAAGGCACTTCAATTTGCCTTGCATAATATTATTCCTTCAAACTTTAGCTTTAGTCAGTGTAATCTTTATTGAAGATACACAACAAAACGGGTGCAAACAATGCTTAACCCCCTGATTGATGAGATTTTTGAGCTACTTTTAACTCAGCGTGTTTGGAAAGTTCATACCTTAGCTGCAACGCTCGCTCAACAAGGGGTGTTACCACCTTTAGATGCAAACCCTGAGCAAAATTTATTTAAAAAGAATTTTTTAATTATGAATGCTTTATTTGAGCTACAAACACAGCTATTACCCAAGCACTTAATTATATCGTCATTACATATTGAACTTACAGATCCAAGTAGCAATGTAGCAACGCAGTCCCATTTAAAAAGTTACTATTTAAACTGGGAAAACTACGACACCAGTGCCAAAGACATAGAGGCATTATTAGATAGTTTTTGGCAGCAATTTAACCCACTAATAAAGCAACCAGTTGGGCAAATTGAGCCATTACTTAAGGCTTGGCAACTACCGCCAAACTTTAGCCTGGCTATGCTACAAAAGCGCTGGCGGCAATTGGCATTAAAACATCATCCCGATAAGCAAACTGGAAGTGCATGTAAATTTAGACAAATAAGAGCCGAGTATGAGCAGCTAAAGCTAGCTGCTCAAAACAGGTAATTAACGGGTAAGGCGACGGGCACGAATTTTACGCCCTTTAATATTGCCCTCGGTTAATTTACGTAGCGCAGGTTTTGATGCATTGCGCTCAACGGCTACAAAGGCAACGTTATCAAGTACATTTATTTTACCTACTTGGCGTCCTGCAACACCATCTTTGCCAGTAAGTGCACCTAAAATATCACCAGCGCGCACTTTTTGCTTTTTGCCCGAGTCGATCATTAGGGTAACCATTTCAGGCTTGTAAGGCGGCTTTTCTAATAAACTAAAAGCAGGCATTGGCTCTGGCAAAAAGTCTCGTTCGTAATGGTCGCCTATTTGCGCCACTTTAAACTGCTCAGCCTCACCGTAAATAGAGCATGCAATGCCTTTTTTACCCGCTCGGCCTGTACGCCCTACACGGTGCACATGGGTTTGTGGGTCGTGTGCTAAATGGTAATTTATTACCATGTCCATGTCGTCAATATCTAAGCCACGCGCGGCAACATCGGTAGCAACTAATATCGAGGCACTTTTATTAGCAAAATGAATTAACGTACGTTCGCGATCACGCTGCTCTAAATCACCGTGCAACGCCACTGCGCTAAAGCCTTCACTTGCTAAATCATCACAAACTTGTTGTGTTTCTACCTTGGTATTACAAAAAACAACACAGCTTTGAGGTGTAAATTTAAGCAGTAATAATTTAAGTGTTGAGTAACGCTGTTTGTTGTTATCCATTTTGTAAAAGTATTGCTTTATTGTGCTTTTTTCTTGCTCTTCTTCTACTTTTATCATCTCTGGATTTTTTAATACGCGCTTTGCAATAGCTTCAATTGCACGCGGAAAGGTTGCACTAAATAACAACGTTTGACGATTTTGCGGTATACACTCAATAATTGCATCAAGGGTATCTTGAAAACCCATATCAAGCATTTGATCTGCTTCATCAAGTACTAACGTTTCAACATCGTCTAAACGCAGTGTACCTTTGCGAATATGATCGTCCACTCGCCCAGGTGTACCCACAATAATATGCGCCCCATGCTCAAGCGAGCCTATTTGTGGGCCAATTGATACACCACCACATAGCGTTAATATTTTAATATTGTGAATACCGCGGGCAAGTTTACGCATTTCTACTGCCACTTGCTCGGCCAGTTCGCGCGTTGGACAAAGTACAAGCGATTGAATACGAAAACGTTTTACATTTAATTTAGCTAACACACCTAAACTAAAAGCAGCAGTTTTACCTGAACCGGTTTTTGCTTGCGCAATAATATCTTTACCTTCAAGTACAGGTGGCAGGCTTTGCGCTTGTACAGGCGTCATTTGCGAGTAGCCAAGTGTTGATAAATTATCAACTAAACCAGCAGGTAAAGCCAAAGATGAAAATGCAGTAGAAGTCACAATAAATTCCAAAATAATAAAAACAACACAGGGCTTAGCCCCAAAATATGGCTCTATAATAGCAGAATTCAGTTTAGGCAACCATTAATACCCGATGTGCATTATTTTACGATGCGTCAATCCTTGTTAATAAAAAAGTTGCAAATGATACTAGTTTTCATTAAGATCCTCGAAAAATTTTAACACCCTAACACTGGATGTAATTGATGAAACTAAACTCACTGTACGTAGCACTTGTTGGTGCCATTAGCACAAGCGCCTTTGCCGCACCTACTGACTTAGAGCGAATTGAAGTTAAAGGCAGCTATTTCAACGACTACAAAGTCGACAACGCCAACGGAGCAATGAGAACATCAGCGTCATTGTTAGAAACAGCGCAATCAGTCACTGTTATTAGCGATACAATAATTAGCGAGCAATTAGCAACCACACTTGGCGAAGTGCTTACTAACGATGCAAGTTTAACTGCCGGCTCTCAACAACGTAACCGTGAAGTATTTAACTTACGTGGCTTTGAGCTTAGCTCTTCAACAGGCTACTTACGTGACGGACACCAACATTGGTCTCACTACCAGCAACCGATTGAAATTCTACAACAAGTAGAAGTTATTAAAGGCCCATCAAGTATTTTATACGGACAATCAGGTCCAGGTGGCTTGATAAACATGGTGACAAAAAAGCCTACAGCAACCACATTATTTAACGCCAGTGCAGATGTAGACCAACATGGCTCTACCCGCTTTATGCTAGACGCGGCTGGTGCACTTACCGACGCTGAAGATTTACGTGCACGCGGTATTTTAGTAAAACAAGATGTTGATTACTGGCGCGAATACCAAAACGGCGAAAACCGTGAACGCGACCGCTTTTTAGGCGCTGTAATTGTTGATTACGATTTAAGCGATAACGCATTAGTACGCGTGCATTACGACCGCACAGACGATGAAGCAGGCCTTGATACAGGTGCATGGATAGATGACAACGCTAATGTGATTGGCGATGACAAAACCATTCGCGATATGTCTTGGGCATTTACCGACATAACGGTAGAAAACTTAGGCGTAGATTTTGAAGTGTACTTAAACGATCACTGGCAAGTTAAGCTTGGTTACAACGAGCAAACATTTGAGCGCCAGCGTTTTGAGTCATCTCCTAGTCGAAATTCTTACATCTCACAAACGAATACATACACTTCGAACCCATACGATCGTTTTGATGATTGGCAATTCACCACTGCATTTATTGATTTTATTGGTGAATTTGAAACGGCTGGCATACAACACCAATTTCTAATCGGTGCGAACTCGCTTGACTACTATTATGGTCAACTACGCACATCTGCTGATTCATTTAGTTTTACAGCAGGCCAAAATGAACCTGCCCGCCCAGATGTCAGCTATAAAACTGATCTCACTAAAAGCGAAACTGAATATGACTACTACGGTGTATACGCCCAAGATTTAATTACTTTTTCACCACAATGGCAAGTGTCTGTTGGCGGTCGCTTTGATAAGCAAACACGTGAAGGACAAAATAACGAGTCGTTTTTGCCTAAATTCGGCGTACTTTATCACCCGAATGCATCTGCAACTATTTATGCCAGTTATACAGAAGGTTTTGAGCCACAAAACGAAACCATTACTAACGAAGAAGATATCAACTTTGGTATGAAAATAGATGCTGTCACCTCTGAACAAAGAGAGCTTGGTATTAAATGGCAGCTATTTGATGAGCGTTTAATGCTTAGCGGTGCTATTTTCGATATAAGTAAAAATGGAACCTTAGTTACAGAACAACTTGAAACACCTATCGGCTCAATTACCACTGAAACAAACCAAGTTGGTGAACAGCGTCATAAAGGTTTTGAAATGGCAGCACAAGGTGCAGCAACTGACCGTTTATTTGTTATGGCATCTGCAATGTATTTAGATGCTAACTATGAAAGAGCGAACGAAAATCTACAAGGTAAACGACCTACCGATGCCCCTAAATGGTCTGCATCACTTTGGACACGCTATGAGTTAAACGACACCATTGCGTTTAATGCCGGTGCTTTTTATGAAGGTGAACGCTTTGCAGATAGCGATAATTCTATTACCAAAGATGCCTATACACGTATAGATGTTGGTGCAACTTATAAGTTTAACATGAGTAACACCGATATAAATCTTCGTCTTAACGTTGAAAATCTATTTGATACTGATTACTTAGGTGGCGGCGGTAATGGTAATGTAACTATTGGCGAAGGCACCAATGTACGCCTAGCAGCTCAATTTAGCTTTTAAGTTATAAAACTTATACTTATAAAGCCCGCACAATAATAATTGTGCGGGCTTTTTACTGCCTATTAAAAACACCACTGCATTCATCTCATCTATTTTTTAAAGCCTTTAAAAAGTGCTCTAATACACTTAATTATAAAAAGGCTTACTCTATATGAAAAAAATTATTACAGCGCTACTAGTGACTAGCAGCCTCAGCGTTAGCGCAAACAATGCAGAATTCACCACAACGCAATTACAACAGGTTGATGAGGTGCGCACTGCTGCACTTAAAAGCCATTTAAGCTACGAGCTACTCGAGTCACTCACAACAGAAGTTGGCCCTCGCTTACCCGGCACTGAAAACGATAAAAAAGCAGTAGCATGGGCTAAAGCAAAATTTAACGAACTTGGTTTTGATAAAGTATGGCTTGAAGAAGCAACATTTCCAAAATGGCGCCGTTATAGCGAAAGCGGAAAAATACTCACCCCAAGTGAGCAACCTCTGCATTTAACTGCGCTGGGTAACAGTGTAAGCACACCTGATGGTGGCATTAGTGCACCGGTTGTGTTGTTTGAAACATTGGATGAGCTAATTGCAGCACCAGCAAATAGCTTAGAAGGTAAAATTGCCTATATTAATTACCGCATGAACCGCGACATAGACGGCAACGGATACGGCCCCGCAGTAAAAGCACGTGCCACAGGCGCAATTGAAGCTGCAAAAAAAGGCGCGGTTGCTTACATGATGCGCTCAGTGAGCACAGCTCACCATCGCTTTGCTCACACTGGTGGTAGTTACTATAAAGAAGGGGTTAAAAAAATACCTAACGTAACTATTGCCAACCCGGATGCGGATCAAATAGCGCGCTTAGTGGCCTTAAACAAAAAGGTAATGGTTAATATAAATGTACAAACACAAAGCCTAGGAGAAGGCACAAGCTATAACGTTATAGGCCAATTTAATGGCACCGAAAACCCAGAACAATATGTGTTAATTGGCGGCCACCTAGACTCGTGGGATTTAGGCACTGGCGCATTAGATGATGGTGCAGGTGTTGCGCTAACAATGGCTGCGGCTAAACACATTAGCGATGTTAAACGCCCTAAGCGCAGTATTCGTGTTGTACTGTTTGCAGCAGAAGAGCTTGGACTTTGGGGTGCAAAAGCTTACTTTGCACAACATAAAAGCGATTTACATAATATAGTTGCAGCTGCTGAGTCGGACTTTGGCGCCGATGTAGTATATGGTTTTGAGTCAAATGTTAATGCGGCTTCTCTGCCAGTAGTACGTGCCATAGCAAAAGAGCTGGCTGCGTTAAACATTGAGTACATTGGTAAAAACCAGGCTAACGGCGGGCCGGATTTAATCCCATTTAAAAAAGCGGTGTCGGCACCTATATTTGAGTTGGCCCAAGATGGCACTGATTACTTTGATTACCATCACACAGCTGATGACACACTCGATAAAGTAACGCCTGCTAAACTGCGCCAAAATACCGCTGCGTATGCTGTATTTGCGTTAATGGCAGCAGATGCCAAAACAACAATTCAACCGAAAGCGCAGACTAACTAATAACTGAAATACTTACTTACAGTTTGTAGCTTTAATAAACGCACTCCTTGTTTTACCTTTATATAAATTAAATAAAACAAGGAGTGTGCGGGTATGTTGCTTTTCAATACGAGTCAGTCGTTTCCTCATTTTGCACAAACACAGTGCTGCCCTAACTGCCGTAGCCGCGCCTATCACCTAATAAACCAAAGTCGTTTTTTACGCTTTACGGTTATTCCTGTTTTACCTTTAGCACTAAACTATAAATACGAATGCTATCAATGCGGCCATAATGCGCCTGTAAAATTAAAGCAGTTACCGGTGTTTGAAATTTTCACTCTACCTAAATACTTTATAGGGGTATTTTTAGCGTTATGGGTGGGGTTATTTTTTTACCAACAACACGCTGCTGCGCAAGCGCAAAAGCAAAGCTACTTAACTAACCCTAAAGCCTACGATACGTATTTAGTACACGCTGATAAATTTACTCATGAGCCATGGACACTCACCAACTTAAAAGTTGCGCAAGTTTTAAGTTTTGACGAGCAGTTTATTACGTTTCAAGTAAGTAACTACAGCTATAAGCGCAACAAAGGCATTACTACTGCAATGCGTACCAGCTTATTAGTACAAAGAGGTTACTTCTCAGATGACAAAATTACTTTGCCTCGTAGCGAAGTAAAAAGACTTTACAACGACGGGGTGATTTACGACGTACTGCGCCCCTCAGCAAACAGTTTATATGGTGGTTTTGTAATGTTTCCGCCAAAACCAAAACCACTATATAAAGGCTTAAAGCTCGACAAAAATAACCAACAGGGCATTACGTATTTTAAAAACGGACAGTATAGCGATGCGCTTGAGAGTTTTACTCTAGCCGCAAATGTCGGCTCGCAATGGGGGCAGCTCAATCTTGCGCAAATGTACCGAGATGGACAAGGCGTGACTCAAAATGTACAAACAGCAAAACATTGGTATGAGCAGGCAATAGCGCAAGGTAATAGCAAAGCTAAAATAGAATTAGAGGAAATGTGTGATAAAGCAAACTGCAAATAAAAAATGGCCAGTTAAACTGGCCATTTTCAATCTTCGTTCATACTTATAATTAGAAAGTCATATGCTCATCTAAAAAGTTAAGTACCTGCTTGTAGTAGCGTGTTCTGTGATCTGCTTTATAAAAGCCATGCCCTTCATCTTCAAGTAACTCGTATATATAAGGATGGTTTTCTTTTTTTAGTGCTGTAACTAAAGACTCAGCTTGCTCAATTGGTGCTCTTTCATCCTGCCCACCATGTACAATTAAAACTGGCGCTTTAAGCTTGTCTATGTTGTAGCTAGGTGAAAAACGCTTTAACAGTGCCTCATCAGTACCAAGCGCGCTTTTAAGATAGCGCTGTCCACGGTCACGTTCAGAGATATCGCCTTCTTCAAACATTAGCGGTAAATCGTACACCCCAACTACACCAATAGCACACTGAAACATATCAGGTTCTAAAATTGCACTTTGTAGTGCCGAATAGCCACCAAAACTTGCGCCCATTATACAAATATTATCTTTATTTACAGTGCCTTGCTCTATTAAGTATTTTACACCGTCAATAATGTCGTATTGTATTTCAGCACCCCATTTTTTATGTCCGGCATGTTCAAAGTTGCGGCCAAAGCCACCAGAGCCTCTAAAGTTAACTTTTAGTACTGCAATGCCTCTACTGGCTAATAGCTGAGCTTCGCTCTCATAGCCCCACCAATCTCTTGGTCCATGAGGACCACCGTGAGGCATAACAACTAAAGGTAAGTTTTTCTCATCAGTATTATTAGGGATGGTTAAATATCCGTATATTGTTAAGCCATCACGCGCTTTATAATTTACAGGTTTGGTTATAGCCATTTCACTTGGCTTGATCCAGCTTTTAGTCGCAAACAAAAAGCGTAAGCTATTCTTTTTGGCATCGAACAAGTAGTAGCTGCCAGGGTTAGTATCGCTTGACGCAAAGATAATACTCTTCTCACCATCTTCAGTACTACTAACAAGCTGAACTTGCTGCCCTTGAAGGGATTGTATTAATGCCTTTAAGCGCTCACTTTTATGTGAATTATTTATAAAGGAATAGGCAGGATAGCCAAGCTCATTTTCAATTGCGAATAATTCTTTAGAAACTTCATCTACCCACACTTTTTTTGGAGAGACCTGTGGTTCTTTATGCAAAAGCTCAAACTTTTTGCTCTCTAAATTTAGTTTATAAAGCCCCTTTGCTTCGCCATTTTCTGACGCTGTAACATAAACAGAAGCACCCGTACTATCAAACGCATGGAGGCTAACATCAGTGTATTTTAACTCTCCTAAATCAAGCTGTTGCCATTCACCACCTGACTTCTCACGGGTATAAATTTTTTGATTAATATAATCATCGTTTGAAACAGCAACACGCACATTACCATCATGGTCTGTTAAAAAGCCTGCCATTCTTGATGGTGAGCGAGTGACTCTTTTTCGCTTTCCGCTGTAAATATCAACTTCATAAACTATTGTATTCGGCTCATTTGAAGCGCTCCATGGGTAGGTCAGAATCAGCATTTTACGCCTATCATGAATAAGCGGGTCTAGTACATAAGAAGTACCAAGTATGGGTGTCGCTTTTTTTATACGGGTTCCTGTTTGCATTTCACCTTGGTAACCCACTAGGTATTTGCCTTGGCTACCATCAGCATTTACACCAAAAAGCTCACCATGAAATTCGGGATGATCTTTCCAGCCTTTAATGTACTCTTTAGCCAGTACAATTCTTTCATTGTTAACCCAATAATAATTACCAACCTGGGCATCATTAGGAAACCTAATTGCATGACTTACTTTAAATGTATCAGTGCTTAGCACCATTAATACATTTTTTCCTTCAGGGCGAGTAATTACAGCTAAGTATTTTCCATCAGGTGAAATTTTCACACCTGCAAACTCTATATCTTTACTAAAGCTTTCTATCGGTACCAAGTCGTTACTTGCTGTAGTATGTGAGCTAAAAATACTGGCCAGTAATAAAGACAGACAAGCCAAAAACTTATTCATTAAAGTTCCTTTTATTTATTTTTGATTGAGCTTTTATGTTACATACTTTTAACAAAAATATACACCATACTTCCTTCCCTTTATGTAAACAGGCGTAAATTAATAGGGTTATAAATCTAATACTTAGGGTTAGTAAGCTTACTCCAAACTAAATGCAGAATAACAATGCATAGCCCCGCTACTACCCCTAGTAATCCGTCAAATATAAGGGGGGCTAATGTTTCGCCGGTGCCATTTAATAACGACTTACCTATAGTTATCACTTCTAATTGCCAATGATGTAGTAGCTCAATACCGTGGGATAAAATGCCGCCACCGACTAAAAACATGGCTACTGTGCCGGCAAAGGCTAAAAATTGCATAAGCCTTGGCGCTGCAGCTAATAACCCCTTACCAAGCATCTCTTTAAATTTATTAGCCGACACCTTTGATTGATTAAGCAAATACAACCCCGCGTCATCAAGCTTTACAATACCGGCTACAAGGCCGTATACACCTATGGTCATTAATACGGCTATAACACACAGTACAAGCGCCTGATTTACAAGTGTGGCACCTGTAACCGTTCCCAAGGTGATCACTATAATTTCGGCTGAGAGAATAAAGTCGGTGCGTATGGCTCCTTTTACTTTTTGCTTTTCATACTCAGCTGGGTCTAATTGTTGCGACTCATCAGCCTCTTTTTCGGGGTGAGGTAAAAACCGAGCAAATACTTTCTCAGCGCCTTCAAAACATAAAAATAAGCCACCGATTATTAGCAGCGGGGTTATTAACCAAGGCAGCCATACACTTATGAGCAATGCACCAGGCACCAAAATGGCTTTATTTAAAAATGAGCCCTTTGCCACAGCCCAAACCACAGGTAACTCACGATCGGCTGTAACCCCTGTAACTTGCTGAGCATTAAGTGCTAAGTCGTCACCAAGTACACCGGCTGTTTTTTTAGTGGCGACTTTACTCATTGTGGCAATGTCATCAAGTAAAGTGGTTATATCATCAAGTAATGTTAAAAGGTTAATGCCTGCCATGTTGCTTCCTAGCTAAAAAATAATGCTATCAACATAGCGTAATCCGTAATTTTCACCAACGGTTAATTTTGCTTTGTTATGCTGATTAAACGCACTGATTTTTATCAATGGCAAACTTACTTAGGGGATATTAATGAAAGCATTAGTGGTTATTTTTACAAGCATGCTGGTTTTATCAGCCTGTAGTAATGAGTCTAAAAGTACCCACTACTTATGCAACGAGCGCGTAGTAGAATTAGCCCACCAAGGAGCGGGGGCAACACTTACTTTAAATGAGCAAACATATACGCTTAATAAAGAGCCGAGCGCATCAGGGGTAAAGTATATTAATGAGCGAGTGCTATTTTGGTCTAAAGCCGATGAAGCGATGTTGATTGTTTCAGGTAATAAATACCACTGCCAACTTCAACAAGCCGACGCCTTATAATTTTATCGTTCGCGATTTAAACTTTTTCTTTTTTCTCATCGTAATAAATAGCCTGTTTTTACGCTAAACAACTGCACATGCATTTGTTGTTTAGTTGGGTATAATACTTTCACTTTTTGCTTAGTAGCGGCCTACCATGAAATATAAAGATTTACGTGATTTTATCGATTTGCTTGAAAAAAAAGGCGAACTTAAACGTATTACTCAAGAAATCGACCCGTATCTTGAAATGACCGAAATAGCCGACCGTACATTACGTGCTAAAGGCCCCGCATTATTGTTCGAAAACCCAAAAAGTCACAGTATGCCTGTGCTTGCAAACTTATTTGGTACACCTAAGCGCGTTGCTATGGGCATGGGCCAAGAAGATGTAAGCGAGCTGCGTGAAGTTGGCAAGCTACTCGCTTTTTTAAAAGAGCCCGAGCCACCAAAAGGGATTAAAGAAGCACTAGGGCAAATTCCGGTATTTAAACAAGTACTCAATATGCCGGCTAAAGAAGTTAAAAAAGCACCGTGCCAACAGGTTGTTCTAGAAGGTGACGAGGTAGATTTAACTAAGCTGCCTATACAACATTGTTGGCCTGGAGATGCCGCACCTCTTATTACTTGGGGCTTAACTGTTACCAAAGGGCCTTATAAAAAGCGCCAAAATTTGGGTATTTACCGCCAGCAGCTATTAGGTAAAAATAAAATAATTATGCGTTGGTTATCGCATCGCGGTGGCGCACTCGATTTTCAAGAATGGTGTAAAGAAAACCCCGGTGAGCCTTACCCAGTTTCGGTTGCATTAGGAGCTGATCCTGCCACTATTTTAGGTGCGGTGACACCTGTGCCAGACACGTTAAGCGAATATGCCTTTGCTGGCTTACTGCGCGGTAGTAAAACCGAAGTGGTTAAGTCTATTTCAAATGACTTACAGGTCCCTGCCAGTGCCGAAATAGTACTTGAAGGCTACATTATGCCTGGCGAAATGGCTCCCGAGGGGCCGTATGGCGACCACACTGGTTATTACAATGAAGTTGATGATTTTCCTGTGATGACAGTGACCCATTTAACACACCGTAAAAACCCAATTTACCATAGTACATTTACCGGCCGTCCACCTGATGAGCCAGCTATTTTAGGTGTGGCATTAAACGAAGTGTTTGTGCCTATATTGCAAAAGCAGTTTCCAGAAATCGTCGACTTTTACTTGCCACCCGAAGGCTGCTCTTACCGTATGGCCGTGGTAACCATGAAAAAACAATACCCAGGCCATGCTAAGCGCGTAATGATGGGCGTATGGTCGTTTTTACGTCAGTTTATGTACACTAAGTTTGTTATTGTTTGCGATGATGATGTAAATGCCCGTGACTGGAACGATGTTATTTGGGCCATCACTACCCGTATGGACCCTGCGCGCGACACCACATTAATTGAAAACACGCCAATAGATTACCTCGATTTTGCATCGCCGGTATCTGGGCTTGGCTCAAAAATGGGTATGGATGCAACAAATAAGTGGCCAGGTGAAACCGACCGCGAATGGGGCGAGCCAATTGTCATGGATAAAGCGACAAAAGATCGTGTTGACGAAATTTGGCAAAGCCTCGATATACTTTAAGCACGCTTAGTGAATATAAACAGGCTATAAAATAACCCCGCAGATATGTTAATATTGCTCCACTTAACTGCATATCTGCGTAAACGCTGCTAAAAGGTAAAAAATGCAAACATTAAAAGCTGAAGTTGTTGCCATCAGCCCACTTACAGAATTTGTTCATAAAGTAATTTTAAAGCCTCAACAACCTGTTACGTTTGAAGCTGGCCAATACATGCAACTTGTACTTGGCGAAAAAGACAAGCGCGCATTTTCGATTGCAAGTCGTCCATCGCAATGTGATGAAATAGAGCTTCATATTGGCGCATCTAAAGCCGATTCATACGCAATGCAATCGCTTGAGCATTTACGTAATGCGCATCAAAATAATACACCGGTAGATATAGAAGCTGGCCTTGGTGTATCGCAACTACGTCTACAATGCGAGCGCCCTATTATTTTATTGGCTGGCGGCACTGGTTTTTCTTATGCAAAATCAATGGCTGATCACTTAGCTGAAATTAAATGCGACCGCCCGGTATTATTTTACTGGGGTGTCAAAGAAGAGTCTGCATTGTATGCTCACAGCGAAATGCAAGCATGGGCAGAGAGTAACGAGCACTTTAAATTTATTCCTGTTGTAGAAAACCCATCTGCTAATTGGCAAGGCCACACCGGGTTTGTACACAAAGCAGTAATGCAAGATATTGTGTCGTTAGAACCTTACGACATTTATATGGCTGGTCGCTTTGACATGATAGGCATTGTCCGTGATGACTTTATTGCTCACGGCGCTGTTCGCGAAAACATGTACGCTGACGCATTCGCGTTTATAAAATAAATTTTTATTTATAATACAAAGGCGCCCCATGGCGCCTTTGTTATTTCTATCAAATTTAAGCTATTAATTGGTATAACCTATTACTTTAATCAGTATAAACAATTTCCTAAATTCCTATCTATAAACCATACTTTGTATAGAACATCAGCGGGAGAGACCCAAATGTTAAATACAAAAGTAAAAGATTTTATGCAACGTAAGTTGCCACACATTACCCCAAATACCGAAATGACCACCGCCATTAGCGAGCTGCAAAAGTTTAACTTATTAGGTGCACCAGTATTTGATGACAATAAATCGCTGGTTGGTTTTATATCTGAGCAAGAGCTGTTAAAACCATTAATGCGAAGCAGCTATTTTTGCGATGGCGTTGTAAAAGTTTCGCAGCTTATGCAAACCGAGGTTGTAACCGTTAATGCCGATACCAACATTATCGAGCTTGCAGAGCAAATGAAAACAGGAAAGCCAAAAAACTACCCCGTTGTTGAGGGTGATACCGTGATAGGGCTAATTGGCCGAAGCGATGTATTAAAAGCACTGTTTGATAATTACGTGAGCTGCCAAACAAAAGTAAGCTAACATAAAAAATGCCGCTAATAAGCGGCATTTTTTGTATTAAGCGTATTTAACGTGCCGCAGCAAGCGCAGTTAATGCGTTTTTATCGCTGTCGCTTAAAAATGCAATCTCTAAGGCATTAGCTTGTGCCTTATGCATATCGGCTTGTGTTAAACCCGCCTTTGGCGCAGCCACTAGGTATTCATGCTCAATTTCAATGCCCTCTACAGCCGGATCGTCGGTATTTATACACGCTAAAATACCGTGATCTAAAAACTGCTTAAGGGGGTGTTTAGCTAAATCGTTTACGGTACTGGTTTGAATGTTACTGGTTAAGCACGACTCAATACCAATGCGGTTATCGCGCAGGTAGTCCATTAGTTTAGGGTCTTCAATTGCTTTTACCCCATGGCCTATACGGCTTGCACCTAATTCATTAATGGCTTGCCAAATACTCGCTGCGCCCAGCGCTTCACCGGCATGAATGGTAGCGGCCAGGTAAGCGTCTCTTACTTGCTTAAATTGTTCGACAAAAAGCTCTCCCGGAAAACCAATTTCATCTCCGGCTAAATCAATCGCCACTAAATCATTTTTAAAGGCAAGTAATGCGTCAAGCTCCTGCTGACAAGTTTTAACACCGTAAGTACGCGACATAATACCAATTAAGTTTGCTTTAATATTTACGCCTTGAGTAGCCGATTTAATACCATCAACCACGGCCTCAACCACCCCTTGCGGGTGTAAGCCTTGGCTTTGTGCCATATAATACGGGCTAAAGCGAAGCTCTACATAATCAAGTCCCTGCGCTTGAGCATCTTCTATGTTTTCAACGGCAATGCGTCTACAGGCGTCGTAGTCGCCCAGTACCGTTACACCCCAGTCGAGCTTTTGTAAAAAAGCCATTAAATCAGGCTCAGGATCAATAACTTGCACATGAGGGATAAGCGCCTCTACGTTATCAGCAGGTAGCGTAATATTAAACTGTCGACCAAGCTCTAGTATGGTTTGCGCACGTACATTGCCATCTAAATGACGATGAATATCTAGCAGAGGTAATTTTTTATTTATCATAATAGCGACTCGGTTAGGTTAAAATTGCGCGCATGATACGCAGGTACAGTTATTTTTCAAGTGTAGAGCAGTTAAAGTAAATATTAGCGGTCATATGTCTGCTTTTTACTCAAAAAGTGAACAAAGTTAGGTTTTTATTCACTTATTTTGATGAGCTAAGTGATGCCAGAGTGTTTTAAATAAGGTATTTGCTTCAATGGGTTTAGTAATATAATTATCCATACCGCTGGCAACTGCTTTTTTAACATCGTCATCGTGAGCATTAGCAGATAAGCCAATAATAGGTAGGTCAAACAAACCAAGTTCATTACGAATAACTCGCGTGGCTTCAAGGCCATCCATTTTTGGCATTTGTATATCCATAATCACAATGTCGTAGGTATGCTCTGTCAGCTTTTCAATCGCCTCAAAACCATCATTAGCAATATCAGCAACGCACCCTTTGGTTTTTAAAATAGCGCTCGCGACGTGCTGATTTAATGGGTTATCTTCAACAAGCAATAATTTATAATCTGCAAAAGAAAGCGTACTAACATCTATCTCATCATATTGTTGCTTTATTTGCTCAGCCTTTGGTAGCGGCGAATAAATTGGCAGGCTAAAAGTAAACGTAGAACCGTGCCCTTCGTGGCTTATTAAATCAATTTCTCCACCCATCAACTCTACAAGCTTTTTGCATATACTTAAACCTAAGCCCGTGCCGCCATATTGACGCGAGGTAGAACTATCTGCTTGTGCAAACGGTTTAAAGAGCTGTTTTTGCGCCTCTTTACTAATACCAATACCGGTATCGTTAACGCTAAAGTAAGTCATTTTTTTTGATTGCCACACTTTAAGCGTGATGCTGCCTTTGGCCGTAAACTTAATGGCATTATTGATTAGGTTTAGTAAAACTTGTTTTAAGCGAATTGGGTCGGTGTTGATAACCAAGTTACTTGATTTATCGTAATCAAGCATAAATTCTAGCGACTTTGCTTCTATATCAAACTGCAGTAAATTGGCCACTTCTTCACTGAGTGTGCCTACATCAATTGGCTCTTGAATTAAATCAAGTTTGCCTGCTTCCATTTTAGAAAAATCGAGCACATCATTTAATACTCTTAGCAATACGCCCAGAGCCCCATCCGCTTGTTCAATATAGCTGCGAGCTTGCTGCCAATCGTTTTGCTGTAGGGCTAAATAATGCAGCCCTTTAATACCATTAATAGGTGTGCGAACTTCGTGGCTCATATTTGCTAAAAACTGGCTTTTTATTTCATTGGCTTCATCGGCCTTTTGCTTTTCTAAACGTAAAATTTTAGTTTGTTTTGCTACCTGCTCACGTATACGAATGTTGGTACCCGTTACCGATATTAAAAAGGTAATAAGCAGCCAAACAAATAACATGCCGGCTATTTGCGCAAGCCAGTAAACTAACCATGACTCTCGTTGCATTGGCTGATGCAGCTCCACCTGCCACACCCGCTTACCTACCAATAACTTATAGTCTTTTAACGGCAATAGTTGTTGATAATCGGCAATAAAAATAGGCTGTGCATTATTCTCTGTTGTGGTGTCTGTAAAGCTCACTGCAACGCCGTTGTTTTGATCAAATAACACCGCGTTTGATAGTCTTTCTAAACTAACAACGGCTACCACAAAACCTTTAAAATCGTCTTCGGTAATATTGTTGCCAAACACCGGATGAAAAAACAACACGCCGCGCTCAGCTTCGTTTTGTACTAAATTTATTGGCTCACTGATCACCAACTCATTTAACACTTTTGCTTTTATTAATGCAGATCGCCTTACCTCATTTGAGGCAAGATCAAAGCCAATTACATCTTCATTTCCCGACAAAGGATGTGCGTATTGTACGGGGTAGTAAAAATCTCGTGGGGGTGCGGCCTGCCAACTGCCATCTTTTGCTCTTTCTTTTAAGCTATATTTAGCCAGCTCGGTGTTGTTATTAGCCTCTATATACTGAGCTAGGTTTTCACTTGGTAAGTAGGGCACCCACTCAAATGCTAAAATTTCTTCGCTGTAACTAAGCTGCTTAGAAGTAAACTGCTTAAATTCAGTAAAGCTCACATCGTCACTACTAGAAAAAAAGGTCGCCAGTAAGGCGAGGTGTGCTGTTATTTCGTTAATTTTATTGTTGATAGCATCTTGAGTGGCTAATATTTTCAGCTCTTCTTTTTGAATGTTTTTTTCTTTTTTTACACTGGCCGCGCCATAAAAGCTAATACTTATAACCATATAAATTAACAGTGAGGGCAGTATAACTTGTAGGCGATAATTTACCTGTGAATAGTTAAATGCCGCTAGCATAAGCGGAGTAAAAACAAGCACTCCAATACTGTCGCCTATCCACCACGCTATAAACGTATCCCAACCGGCTTGAGACACAATAACGCCATTAAAAATTAATAAGCTGGTGCCTACACCTGCAGCTATAACACAGCACAATGGGCCGGCAACAACGAGGCTTTGAATACAGTGCTTTAAAGAAGATAAGTCGAGTGGTGCTTTAATCACTTTAGTGATCAATTGGCTACCTACCCATGCTTGTAAAGTAGCAGCAAAGGTAACAGCCGCAGCATGCATAAATACACTTAATTGAAATATCGCTGAGGCGCTTTCTAAATGAATGAGGTTAGTAAAAAAAGCCCCTAAAACAATACCTAGTAAGCTCTTTCTGCCCCAAATTAAAAAGCCAGCAAGCGCAATTCCCGAAGGCGGCCACACAGCCACTGCGTAGCCATCTATCGCTAATAGTAAATTACTAAAATATCCGGTAAAAAAGTAAGCGCACGCTAAACTTACAGTGACAATAAAAAAGTGTTTCAACCCAATGCTCCCGAATATCAAAGCTGCAAAAGTATAAGTGTAGCCTTTATTGATACAAAACGAGTGCTTTATCGGCTTGTGCGGTATTTTTATAGCTAAGCGCTGCTTGCTGAGCAAATTGCTTTTTGTTTTCGATATTCAAGGCTTTATCAAAAACCTTTGCGGCTAACTCATAATCGCCTTGGGCATTAGCTAAACACGCAAGCGAGAGTAATAATGCGTTGTTTGCATCATCTTTTTTCAGGCGCTCTTGAATACTACTTTGAAGCTTTACAGCCTCTGCCGAGGTGGCGTTACTTAATATATTAGCCAGCTGAGCATGTTGCTCGTCGTGCTTCACCATTTTAATTAAGTCACTTTCAATCGCACTTAACTGACCCACTTTAGCCATTTGCATTAAGTAAGCTGTATTAGCATGAGCTTGTAGCTTTTTAGGAAGTTGTTTATATTTTTCAGTGATTTTATCGCTAGCTTGTGCATTAAAATAGGCATTAAACAGCTGTGTCCACTGCGCATCGTTAAGGACTTTTTTGCGAAGTAAACGCGGTAAAAAGTCTTCAAGCGCACTAAAGTGCTGTTGCTGTACAAGTATTTCGGCGTATAGCTTAAGCTCAAGTGGTGTCGCTTTTTTTGAATCGCTGTTTGCACGCATTTGCGATTCTATTGCGCTGCTATCGCCACTGGCTATCCAAAGTTTAGCAACGTTAAGTTGCTGCTCTGGGCTAATTTCAAATAAACGCTCTAGTGCTTTGTCGGTTTGGTTATTAGCAAGCGCTGCTTTTGCTAATAGCGCTAAGCGTATATCTTCAAACTTACTGGGTACACTATTACCTGATAACGTTTGCTCTACAAGCTCGTAATCATCGTTTATCGCACTCCATAAGGCTTGCTCTATAGCTGCTTGCTTTCGCTCTTCGCTACGCGCAAAAAAACCATGTTTAGTATTATGATAAATCGACAATAAATAGCGCACTAATTTGTAAGTTAAAAACAAAATTGTTGCACTAATTACCGCCATAATACAAAACGATACAATCGTGCCTTCAATCGTGGTGTTGTTAAACGAGATCAGCACATAGCCTTTTTCATCCAGTACAAATGGCGTAATCGCTAAAACTAAAACAATCGCAACAATTAATACTATAAGCCCTATCATTGCGCCCACTCCTTAACCTGCTGCGTACTTTGTAGGTTTACTTCAGGGTTAAAGTTTAATGGCTCTTTTTCTAGGCTAGTTAGTGCATTTATAACCACTTTTGTCGCCTCGTCATCTTGTTTAAAGTACTCATTAACAAGACGCTTTGCCTCACTTATGGCACTAAAATAAATGCTCGCTTGTTTGCTCATTAATGCATCTTGAGCTTGCGTCACATTTAATTTAATACGTTGATTAATTAAGTGGCGCTCCTGATCGGTTAGCAGTGGCTCTATAGCAACCCCTTCGTGCTGGCGAATAGTAATAAAGCTATCAACTAGCTTATTCCAGCTATTACTTAGGTTTTGCTGCCAATCGCTTACATCTTCACTCAAGGCATTTTTTTCAATTTCTGTTGCTTCTTGCGGTATGTTAACGGCATTAAATGCAAGCTTATCTATGTTTGATAACACGCTATTAAGCTTTAAGTAAATGGCTTCTGTTGGGATAGGTTTTAAGCTATCTAGTGTTTGAATGTCTTGTGTTATCGCTTGGCGAACTGCAACAGTACCTGGGTGTTCACTCAATAAGGCATCTAAGCGTTTAAGTACAGCGCTGGCACCTTGGTAATCTTTTTCGGCCCACAGTTTAAACTCAGCCATACGTTGTAAGCTGGTTACTTCTTGCGGGTTTAGTGAAGCGCCTTGCTGCTGAGCTTGTTGTAATGCTGCTTTTAATTGTTGCTGGTTACTCTCTGCACTTTCATTAAGCGCAGCTGCCACTTTTTGCTCACTATTGAACAATGCTTGCTGAAGATTAGATTGCGCAGACTTGAGCGCCTGTAACTCTTGTGACAATAACGCGTTTTCTTCTTTTAGTTCATTAACAGCTACATTTTGGGCTTTACCTGCATTGAGTTTTTGGTAAAACTCATACCCCACACCACAGGCAACAATAAGCGAAATGATCAGCGCTAATACCGCTAATTTACTTATTTTTTGCTTATCGTTATGTGGTTTACTGTGTGCTTTAGCTGCCTCTTTTTTTTGTGTAGAGGCCGCTGCCTTAGTGGTTGGTGTGTTATCTGCCGTTACTGGCTTTGACTGTTCGCTCATCTTGCTACCTTGCTGTTTTATGCAGGAAAACATAGCGGTATCGCTTGCCCCTGCGGCAATGTGTATATTAGCCGAGCTTACCTGTTGCTGTTGTAAATAAGCGGCTATACGCTCGCTAGCAACATAAAATCGGCACTGTTGTAACCACTGTAACTGTTGTTCAGTCAGGTTATTAAATATTGCATCAACTGCTGCATTACTGGTTATGACTATACCTTGTACTTTCAGGCTTTGCCAGTGGTCTGTCCAGTTGGTTTTTTCAGCGCTTATTGGCTCGCGCTTGTATACCACACAGTTATTTAAAAATGCCCCACGCGCCTTTAAGGTTTTGGCAATATCTGGACGCCCCGCTTGGCCTTTTACTAATACAATATTGCTACCATCAACCTCAGCTAACGAGTTTAGCGCCAATAACCCTTCAGAATCATGCAGTTTAGGCACTGCTGCGCGCACGCCAAATAACGCATAAATAGTATCTGCAGTTTGCTGACCTACTGCGTAAAATTGCGCTTTGGTATTTATTGTTGGCTTTAATTGCGCAAGGGCAGTAACGGCATCTTGAGAGATAAAGATAATTTTATCGGCATTAATTAACGGGCTTAGCTCGGTAGTAGAAGGCGTAAGGTAGGATATTTTTAAAACAGGAAATAATGACGCCTGATAACCCGCTTGCTCAAGTTGCTGAGCAAGGGCTGCGCCTTTTCCTTCGGGCCGAGTTACCAGGATATGTGTCATTTATGCGTCTCTATATACTTCTGCTAATATTTTGTCGGCGCCTTGCGCTAATAACTTTTTAGCAAGCTGCACACCGATAGCTTCGGCATCATTTATATGACCGGTTACTTCGTCATGTAAAATTTCACTACCATCTACTGCGCCCACGAGGCCGCGTAAATGCACTTGCTCGCCATCAACTAATGCGTAGGCACCAATTGGTACTTGGCAGCCACCTTCTAAATGACGATTCATAGCACGCTCTGCATTTACACGAATACGTGTTTGGGTATGCTCAAGCGGGGCCAGTAAGGCTTTTGTTACTTCATCGTCAATACGACATTCAATGCCGACAGCACCTTGTCCGTTAGCAGGTAGAGATACCTCAGGCTCAATATAATCAGCAATACGCTCGTCCATTTTTAAACGTAGCAGTCCGGCTGCGGCTAAAATAATCGCATCGTACTGGCCATCATCTAGCTTAGCTAAACGAGTATTAACATTACCACGTAAGTCTTTAATGACTAAATCAGGGCGCAAAGCTCTAATTTGGCACTGACGACGAAGGCTAGAAGTGCCTACTACAGCGCCTTTTGGTAATTCGCTTAAATTGGCAAAGTTATTTGATACAAACGCGTCGCGCGGGTCTTCACGCTCACAAATTGTGTGCAGTGCTAAGCCTTCTGGAAATTCAACGGGTACATCTTTCATTGAATGCACAGCAATATCCGCGCGGCCATCTAACATTGCTTGCTCAAGCTCTTTAACAAACAAGCCTTTACCACCAATTTTAGCAAGCGGTGTATCTAAAATAATATCCCCTTGAGTAGACATAGGGACTAATTCTACGCGCACATCAGCATGAAAATGCTCAAGCTGTGCTTTTACAAATTCAGCCTGCCAAAGCGCTAAAGCACTTTTACGGGTTGCAATGCGTACTAACTTTGTTTTTTCTGTCATAGGGGTATCCAAATAGTTACAGCTAATAGCCAAGCTTAATTAGCTAAAATTCTAAATTCTTTTTGAGCAATTAAATTACCTTGCTCATCAACAACATCTACACGCCAATGGCCTGTTTGTGTATTCATAATATTTTTGGTTGAGTACGTTCTGTAGCGCGGCGAGGTAACATTAAGTGAAATCTCAGCCAGGGTTTCACCCTCATAAGACCATACATGCTTTACTTGTTGGCCTTGTAGGTTTTTAAGCTCACTAAAAAACGAAAGTGCCTCTTCAAACTGATTTAAGCGGATATCTGCAGCAAATACATTAGTGGGCTCGCGCTTACTTACTTTGCGAGTAAGCACTGCACGGCTAATTTTACCTGTATCAATTTGTGCGCCTAACGCAACACTGGCAATGTGCGCATTAGATGAAAAACCTTCACTGCTAGTTAGCGAGCCGTCGTCGTTTTCAATATCTGGAAGCTGTTCATTGGGTGATGCGCTTAACTGCGTGCTAGTAAGCGGCTGATTAGCGATAGGCTCAGCGAGTTCAGTATCTGATTGCTCAATAACAGAAACTTGATTGCTTTGAACATTAGCAATTGGCTCTATATCCGTTTGCTCATTATTGCTTTGCACTAACGAAGTTTTATTAACGCTTTCATCCTCAAGCACCGCTGGCGCAACATCTGCTATAGCACGCGTAAGCTCATTTGGGCGCGCTTGCTCGTCATTTACACTCACCGTGGGCTCAACATTATCTGCGGTGCTATCACTTAAAGGTAAATACGGCGATTGCTCATTAGGTTGCTCGCCCTGCTCGGCATTTACCGAGCTAGTTAAGCCATACACAACCGCTGCCGAGGTCATTGCTACCAACATAGAAACACTCGCAATACGACGCCAATGCCACTCGTAGCTTACATTAGGTACACTATTTTGTGGTTCGCGTTTTACATTTGCTTTAATAACTATTTTTTGACTCATATTGACCTCAGCGGCTCCAAATTAGCTTAAACGGGCAATTAACCATTGGCGAATAGCTTGCAGTTCTTCTGCGCAAACCTGATGAGCCATAGGGTATTCTTGCCAGCTTACATCCATGTTATGTGCTGTTAATACTTCAAACGCACTTCTACCCGCGCTATGCGGCACTACATTATCTTGGCTGCCATGAGCCATAAATACATTTAAATCAGTATGCTTTGCTTCTTGCGCTAGCTTTTCAGGCACACACATATAAGTAGACAGCGCCATAACACCTGCAAGTTTGTGCTCAAATCGCGGCGCTAAATGTAAAGACACCACGCCCCCTTGCGAAAAGCCCGCCAAAATAATTTTATCGGCAGGTATACCATTTTCAATTTCTTGATTGATCAGGGTTTGCACTTTTTCGGCTGAATCTCTCACGCCTTGTTCATCGGCACGTTTGTCTAATTCTATAGATTTAATGTCGTACCACGAGCGCATTTCCATGCCACCATTTATGGTGACCGGTTGAATAGACGCATGCGGAAAAATAAATCGTATACCAAGCTCACTGGGTAAATTAAGTTGCGGTGCAACCGGTGCAAAGCCATCGCCCGAGTCGCCTAAACCATGTAACCAAATAACAGTGGCTTTGTGCTCACCTTGCGCTGGATATTGTGCAAACTCTAAACTCATAAGCTTGATTGCCACTTAATTTCTTGGCCAGCTTGGCGAGTAGACGCTTGGTTCATAAACTCCCAAAACTCTGCACCCGAGCGGTTATCAATCCACTGGCCGTCACGCATTTCAAAATGGTGGCCATTAAATTTAGTCGCAACCCACACTTGATGCAAAGGCGCTTGTTTGTTAATTACAATTTTACTTTTATCAGGGAAAATTATTTCTAAAATACCCTCTGCCGCTTCGTAGTCTAAATCTGCTTCGCAATCATCAACTTGCTCTTCAATTGTGAACATAAGAGCTTCGGCTAATTGGTGATATTCGTGTTCAGTCATTGTAATTTTCCTTTGCAGGCGAGCTGCCTAATATTGGGTACGGTTTATATACAGCTAGTGTAACAGGAATAAAATCATCCGCGAATAGCTGCATTTTTTAGATATTCTGTTACTCTGCGATTATAAAGCCAGCAACCGTATTAATCTAATGAAAGCGACACATACCTTACAATTAAAACGACTATATATAAGTACTTTACTGCTAAGTGCATTAGCTGGCTGCGGCCAAAGCGGGCCTTTGTATTTACCAGAGCAACAGGCTGAGCAAAACACACCCCCTAATACAGCACAGCCAACGCCCGTAAAAAAAACCAACACCGAGCAAGTGCAGGAGCAATAAATGGATTATTTTAACTATCAAAACAATCAATTATTTGCCGAAGATGTCAGCATTGCCACAATTGCTCAGCACTATGGTACGCCGTGTTATGTGTACTCGCGTGCTACTTTTGAGCGCCATTATTTAGCCTTTGCAAATGCCACTAAAAATCATAAAAGCTTGGTGTGCTACGCAGTTAAAGCTAATTCTAATATTGCAGTATTAAATATATTAGCGCGTTTAGGCTCAGGGTTTGACATAGTGTCTAAAGGTGAGCTGGCGCGTGTAATAAAAGCTGGCGGTGATGCCAGTAAAGTGGTGTTTTCAGGTGTGGCTAAAACCGCCGACGAAATTGCTTATGCACTAAAGTTAGGCATTAAATGTTTTAACGTTGAATCGGCCTCAGAGCTTGAGCGTATTTCTGAGGTAGCGTGCGAGTTAAATTTAGAAGCCCCTATTTCTATTCGTGTAAACCCTGATATAGATGCCAAAACACACCCGTATATTTCTACCGGTTTAAAAGAAAACAAATTTGGTATCGATATTCAAACGGCTGTGAGCGTTTATCAGCATGCGGCGTCTTTACCAGGTCTAAAAGTAACCGGTGTAGATTGCCACATAGGCTCGCAATTAACTGAGGTTAAACCTTTTTTAGAAGCGCTTGATAAGCTAATGGCATTAATAGATGAACTTAAAGCAAATGGTATTGAGCTTACTCATTTAGATATTGGCGGCGGGTTAGGCGTTCCTTACAATGATGAACAGCCTCCTCACCCAAGTGAATATGCTGCGCAAGTTACCGAATGCTTAGCCAATTACAAACACCTTGAGCTTATTTTTGAGCCAGGGCGCGCTATAGCCGCTAATGCTGGAATTTTAGTAACGCAGGTTGAGTTTATTAAGCAAAACCAGGATAAATTTTTTGCCATTGTCGATGCGGGTATGAACGACATGCTTCGCCCTTCGCTTTATCAGGCATGGCAAAAAATCATTCCTGTATCGGTGCGCGATGACGACACCCCAACACATAACTTTGATATTGTGGGCCCAGTGTGCGAAACCGGCGACTTTTTAGGAAAAGACCGCGAGCTAGCCCTTAAACAAGGCGACTTATTGGCGCAGCGAAGTGCTGGTGCCTATGGTTTTACAATGAGTTCAAACTATAACTCTCGGCCACGCGTGGCCGAAATAATGGTAGATGGTGAGCAACACCACCTTATTCGCCAACGCGAAACCATCGAGAGCCTTTATCAAGGTGAGAAAATTTTACCATAAACGTTTTTGTTAAGGCGCTGCTCTGTGGCATGATTAGCGCAGAGCAAACCCGAATTAGAGCGCTATGTTAGTTAATTTTTCCAAAATGCACGGCTTAGGCAACGACTTTGTTGTAATTGATAACATTACACAAAATGTATTTTTGTCTCGCGATCAAATCAAAAAACTGGCTGATCGCCACTTTGGTATTGGCTTTGACCAATTACTTATGGTTGAAGCCCCTTACTCCCCTGATCTCGACTTCCATTACCGTATATTTAATGCCGATGGCAATGAAGTAGAACAATGCGGAAATGGCGCACGCTGTTTTGCCCGCTTTGTGCGCATGAAAGGCTTAACTAACAAGCACAAAATTAGTGTCTCGACTAAGTCGGGCAACCTCACGCTATACATAGAAAAAGACGGCCAAGTGACGGTAAACATGGGCCATCCTAATTTTGAGCCTGCTAAAATCCCGCTTAAAGCCAGCAAGCGAGAACTTACTTATATAATAAGAGCTCAAGAGCACACAGTATTTAGTGGCGCTGTGTCTATGGGTAATCCGCATTGCGTGTTAGAAGTTGACGATATAGCTACCGCACAAGTTGAGGTGCTTGGTCCGCTGCTTGAAAACCACGAACGTTTTCCAAATCGTGCCAATATTGGCTTTATGCAAGTGGTATCGCAAGATCATATTAAACTTAGAGTGTGGGAACGCGGCGTTAGTGAAACCCTAGCGTGTGGCACGGGTGCCTGCGCAGCAATGGTAATTGGCCACATTCAAAGCAAACTTAACACCACGGTACAAGTTGATTTACCCGGCGGCACATTACAAGTACGTTGGAGCGGCGAAGGTCACCCTGTCCGCATGACCGGCCCAGCCGAGCATGTATTTGATGGGCAAGTTGCCTTATGAGCGAGCTAACAAAAGAGCAAGTGGCTGAGTATTTAGCGCGCCACCCTGATTTTTTAATAGAGCAGCCAGAGCTGCTTGCACAACTTGAGTTACATCACAAAACGCAAGGCGCCACCTCGCTTGTGCACATACAACAGCGCCAATTGCGCGAGCACAATACTCAGTTAAAAAATCAAATACACAGTATGAGCGAACACGCTACGCAAAATGAGCTAGTGTATCGCTTGTTTAGCCAATGCCACCGCCAACTGTGGACAAACTACGACTTTAATACGCTTGCCGCAAATTTGCGCAATATTATTTGTACCAGCCCACACATTAGCGAGTGTAGGTTGGTTAAATACAACAACACTTTAGATGGGCTTATTGAGCACCGCCTTAGCCAATTTGGGCACTACTTAGGACGCGTTAATCAGCAAGAGCGTGAGCTATTATTTTGCGAAAACACGCAATCATCTGCTATTTATCTTATTGGTTGCGCTGAAAAACCCGTCGCTATATTGGCCTTTGGCAGCCATGATGAAAACCATTTTGAACCCGCACAAGATAACCTATTCGTGCTTGATTTTGTTCATGCATTGCAACTTAGGCTGTTGGAATTGGCATGAGCGACGAGACGCCTAACACTGAGCAATTAAGTGAGCATTGGCGTACACCCATTCATTTATTTAGTGACTATTTAAAGTACGAAAGACAGTACTCAGAGCACACTGTAAATCAGTATGTTAGCCAACTAAACTTTGCTGCCCTGTATTTTAGTAAATTATGTGATGACTGGTTTGGCGTACAAGGCGAGCATATTCGCCGCTACAGCATGGCGCTTCGTTCAAAGCAATTAAGTGGGCGCACTATTAGTTTAAAATTAAGCTGCATTCGTAGTTTGTATAAATTTTTAAAAGCCAAAAACATCGCTCAGCACGCGCATTATCATAACCCGGCACAAGGCATTAAAGGGCCTAAATTTTCTAAGCCTTTACCTAAAAATCTCGATGTAGATCAGATGGCAAGCCTACTAGAGATTAACGATGACGACCCATTAGCCATACGAGACAAAGCTATGATGGAGCTTATGTATTCATCTGGGCTGCGCATTAGCGAGTTAGTTGGCACCAACTTACGCGATATAAACGCCGCAAGCCGCGAAATATTAGTCAAAGGTAAAGGTAACAAAGAGCGCCTCATTCCCGTGGGTCGCAAAGCGCTCACAGCGTTAAAAAATTGGCTCAACATACGGGGGCAATTTGCAAAGCCTGACGAAATGGCGGTGTTTTTAAGCAGTAAAAAAAATCGTATTTCGGTTCGCCAAGTTCGCTTACGCATGCAAGAGTGGGGAATAAAACAAGGCATTAGCTCACAAGTGCACCCGCATAAACTTCGCCACTCGTTTGCCTCTCATATTTTAGAATCATCTGGCGATTTACGCGCTGTGCAAGAATTATTAGGGCACAGTAGTTTATCGGCTACGCAAGTATATACGCATTTAGATTTTCAGCATTTAGCAAAAGTGTACGACAACACGCATCCGCGCGCTAAAAAACAAACCGATTAGGAATGTAATTATGATCCGATTTAATCGTGCTCCTCGCCCTTTTTCAGTTATGAGCTTTGATTTAGACGACACCCTGTATAACAACCACCCCATAATAAAAGCCGCGGTTAAAGCCCAGCAAGATTATTTAAACGCGCTACCCAGCTACTTACAACAAGGCTCAAAATACTGGCAACAATGCCGCAACGAGGCTGTATTACAGTTACCAGAGCTTGCTGATAATGTAACTAAATGGCGCCAACATACGCTTCGCTTAGCTCTTTCAAAGCTAGATTTAAATGAGCAAGAGGTAGAGCATCATGCCGATGCTGCCTATAACGCTTTTGCCGATGCGCGCAGTAAAATAGTGGTAACCGACGACGTACTAAAGCTGCTAGATAACTTAGCCCAGCACTTTACGCTGGTTGCAATAACCAATGGCAATGTTGAAATTGAGCGCTTTAACTTACGCGATAAATTTGCGCTAGTATTGCAAGCTGGTATGCACGGTAAAGCCAAGCCCCACGGTACACTGTTTGATAAAGCCGCCGCGCACTTAAACGTGGCTAAAAGTGAAATTTTACATATTGGCGATAGCCTAGATACCGACGTACAAGGCGCTAATAATGCAGGCTGCCAATCGGTTTGGTTAAACGACCAAGGCGCGGCTTATCACTACAAAGGCCTTGCCGATGTTGAAATTGCGAATATTCATGCCTTAGCGCACTTTATCAAATAGCCTAAATAGAACGAAGAGGTTGCAATGAGCCATTATACCAAGCTAATTACCTTGCTATTAATAGGCTCGCTTAGCCTAAACGCTTACTTATTGTGGCCACAAAAACAGCCTGTAGTTGGCACACAAAAAATCCACAGCGGCAAGAGCATCAAAGCGCCAAAAAGTAACCTGCTCAGCCAAGCTCAACAGCAATTTACACAACACAAATTTGATGATGCTCTAAATACGTATCAGCAACTAAATCTAAGCGCTCCAAAAAAAGCACATACTTTATACGCTTCGTGGGTAGCACAACTAAAGCAATGGCTAAACACAAACCTACCGCTTAGCCAGTCATTGTTAAATGCACTTTTAAATAAAGACCCTTACAATACCGAGTTACTCACTTTACACGTAGATTACCTAGTAAAAAGCGGGCAACGGCAAAACGCAATTATTGCGCTATTTGAGCTCTACCCATTATTAAATAAGCACCAGCAAGGCCCTGTAGATAGGCGCCTTGTGCATTTAACGACTAACGAACTGCATAGTTTGAGTGAGCAGCAAAATTGGCAAACAATTATTGAACAAACTCAAATTTGGCTCGACTATCAAAACGACAATAGCCATTTTTTATACGCACTCGCGCATGCTTATTATCAACTAGAGGACTTTATTAGCGCCTTAACAACTATTGAGCGCATGCCATCAAATCACCCACTACAAGCCGAAGTAACTGCCTTACACGCAATGATAGAGAAAGCTCAATCGCAAGATGACTTTATTGCGCTTACCCCCTACGGCGCACATTACTTAATTAGCACCGAGCTAAATAGCTCAATTCAAACAGAGCTAATGATAGATACCGGCGCAAGTATTACTTCTCTTTCGAGTGACGTGCTTAACCAACTTTCACCCAAACCACTGTATTTAGGCGATGTAACCGTAAACACGGCGAATGGGCAAATTAGAGTAAAACGCTACCAAATTGAGTCGTTTAAAGTAGGGATGCAAACTATTTACGGTTTTGAAGTGCTCAGTATTGAAAACACCCGCGGCCAAGGTTTGTTAGGAATGAACTTTTTATCTAGATATAAATTTAATATAAATCAACAAACAGATGAGTTAGAGTTGAGTGCTAAATAAACAAAAAATAATAAAAGGAAGTTTATGCGTACTCTACTATTTACACTACTTTGTTTTTGGCAATGTACTGCTCAGGCAACAAATTATTTTGTAAAAGACAAAAGTTGTGAGGCTATTTCACCCGAAATAGAAATAAGCCTTAGCGCTACACTGAGAGATTTAGATAACCATCAAAGAAAAAGACAAAACCTTAGACAAAAAGCGCTGAATAAGTATAGCGAACAGTACAATCAACAGCATGAGCAACTATATGTAGAGGAACGCTTTACTACAAATAGCAGCCACTCTGCTGAAACTCCTACAATAAGCAGAGCCCAAAAAAAATTACATTACCTTATTAAGCTCACCCCCTCAAAAAACTGCAATCAACAAGTCGCTATGACTAGCGAGCTATTTATTTCTGGAATGCACAAGCACAGCCTCTCAAATACCATTGAGGGGAATGCAATTGATGTCACTTTAGACATAAACAGTTCCCCTAAGTTTACTCAATTTAACAACCCCCTCATCACCCCCACTAACTTTTTTGGACTCCAATTTGGCAGTAGCTATGAGCAGGTATTAACGTCTCTCGGACTTGCTAGTTTATCGCTAAGCGATAACAATAACGCAATACTTGTATATGGAAGAAATCATGCTTTTCACTTTAAAAACAATGTATTTATAGGTTATCAGTTCCATGAAACGCTACTACCTATGGTGATAAATAATGAGCTTTCTTTGGCAAATGAAAAATTACAAATAAGCACCGGTACAGATCAGGCTATTTTCTTAGATACAGATTTAACCCAACCAGCAATTAATAAATTAAAAAACAGTTTTGATGAAGTGGAAACCGCATCTTATAAAGTATCCATTAACAAGTCAGAGCAAAGAGTTGTTGGTATATCGCACGGTGAATTAGTTGAACATATAAAAAGCAACACTCAATGCTATAACGGCACAATATTGGCCGATGAATACTTAAAAAAACACAAAAATAGTAAAACGCTTAAAGTGGTTAATGAAGATCATGACAATATAATCATTACTCCTTGTTATGAGTTTATATATGAAGGCAACGGCTACATTTCTAAATTAAAGCTTGTGGAGCCCTTTTCAACCGCTAAAATTAAGCTCGCCGCATTAGCTGGCTATATTAACCAAAGTACACAGTGGAACTTATCAGGCGTAAAATACAACGACCCTGTTGCAAGCCTTGCTAAGTTAGGCGATTACGACGAGTTCTTTGACTCAGCAGAATTTACTTCTCAACACTGGGATGGCTATTTTTATATTTATGACGGAAAGCTTTTAAGCGCAGAGCTTACAAGCAATGACTATTAATTTTTCTCTTTGAATCTTCTGTTAGAAAAGGACAAACATGTTATTAAACGATTTTTTACAGCAACTTGCAGACAACCCTAAAAGCATACAATTTAGCGATACCATGGCGGTAATAGAAGCTAATTACGATTTTACCGCGTGTGGATTTAATAACCACGGCTTACTTAGCTCTGCAAGCGAGAACAATGGCTCGTGTAAAATTTTTGCGTTTGCTAAATTAAACGATTTAAGCAAGCAAAATACATTGGATTGCTTTGGTAAGTTTTACCGCGAAGACGTACTACAAAACCCTAAAGGCGATGATCACATGAACATTCGCACATTTATGTTAGCGCCAGAAGCGACTCCATTTTTAGGCCTGAGCTTTGATGGTGAGCCACTAAAAGAGAAATAACACTAAGCTACTAAATTAAAGCGTTTTTTCCATAAAGTAACGCGTACCAGAACGCGGATAGTTGTTAAGCTGATACTTAACCACGTATCCGCGCTTTTCATAAAAAGGCTTGGCCTGAAAATCAAGCGTATCGAGCTGTGCGGTATTAGCGCCGCGCTCAATAGCAGCAAGCTCAAGCGCATTTATAAGCTTGCCTGCTAACCCCTTGCCCCGCCCGGTATCGCTACACCAAAGCCAACTAATCATCAGCCAATTTCCAAACACACACCCACTAATACCTGCAACAAGCTCACCTTGCTCATCAACAAATTTATAGCCTAATGGCACTCTTTGCGCATCAAAGTGCTGTGCGTTAAATTCAACTATTTTAGTGCGAAGCGCTGAGTTTAACGCATCGGTATTATCTGCTTTTAATTGATACATGTACCGCCCTTAAAGAAGCAGATACTAGCAAACAAACTTAATTAAAAAAGGTTATTTTTTCCATAAGGTACTTCTAGCAAATTGCTGCTTGTTTTTTCGGGTTGGCCGCACATTTCATCGTAAGCGCTAGTATGGCGCAGTACCATTTCGGCGTAGGCTATTTTTTCAAAACGTTTTTGAATATGCAGCGGGCTGAGCGCTTTAACAAACTCGCCATTTTCTTCAGTAACGTAATACTCTACGTTATTTATAATGACAGACACCTGATAGAGCGCCATTTCAAGGGAGTGCGCGACCACTTTTTGTAATGGTTCGTGCTTTTTTAACTCAGAAAATTTCATACCCATAACAATCGCCTTTTAATAAAAAGTAACTTTATAGATACGCACCTTTGCTATAATCGCGATCAAATTATTACATCACTGCCTTTTAAGCTTATGAGCAATAAAATTCGACTCGCTAAATACATTGCTCACGCTGGTGTGTGCTCAAGAAAACAGGCATCGCGTTTAATTGATGAAGGTGTGGTAACTGTAAATAATCGCCCAGCGAATCATATTGATCACGTTAATGAGCAAGACGACGTAATAGTTAATGGCCAAGCAGTAAAAGGGGCTGCCGATTTAGTTTATTTTGCGTACCACAAGCCTGTAGGTATTGACTGCAAATTAAATGAAAATGACCCCGCCAGCCTTATTCACCATTTACCTACCCTCACTCGGGTTTACCCCATTGGCCGATTAGATAAAGACTCTCGCGGCTTGCTTATTTTGACCAACGACGGAGATTTTTGTAATCAACTTATTCACCCTGACTTCCACCAGCCTAAACGTTATTTAGTCACGGTAGATAAACCTATTAATAACGCGTTTTGCGAAAAAATGGCCGCAGGAATCCCCGTAGATAAACAAGTAACCTTACCGTGTGAAGTAACAAAAATAGCTGACAACCAGTTTAGTATTATTTTAAAGCAAGGGCTTAACAGACAAATACGTAAAATGGCGCATTACTGCGGCTTTAAAGTAATTGATTTATATCGGGCACAATTTAGCGAACTTGCTCTTTCAAACCTAAACCTACCTGAAAACCACTACATACAAATTAATAAAACTGATATTTCAAAAATCTAACCTTCGTTTAAATAGCGCACAAAAAAGTTAAAAAATAACCTTGCAAAAATAGATTACAGGTGTAGTCTTAATTTAAAGATTACATTTGTAGGCAATGAAATGATTGAATTATCAAAAGCAGAATTCGACGTGCTTGATGCGCTTTGGATTAATTACCCAGCAACCGCCAGCCAAATTATTGAGCGCTTAAGCGATGACAAACAATGGCACGAAAAAACCATTAAAACCCTACTGGGTCGATTAGTTAAAAAAGGCGCACTGACCTTTGAAAAAGACGGCCGCCAATATATTTATACCCCTTGTATGGAGCGCGCCGACTACACATTAAAAGAAAGCAAAAACTTTATTGAGCGTTTTTTTAGTGGCCGTATAGCGCCGCTGGTAAGCGGGTTTGCTAAATCAGAGCAGCTTTCGCAGCAAGATATAAACGAGCTAAAAAAGGTCATTGATGACTGGGAAAAAAACCAAAAGTAAGGAGTGGCTATGGATATTCAAACCCTGTTTAACTGGTTACTAGAGCAGCAATTATTACTCAGCATAATGCTTGGCGGGTTTATTATATGTGAGCGTTTTAGTTTAAGGCTGCTTGGCCCAGGCTTTGTGTATAAATTAGTATGCCTAATCCCCGTATCGTTACTGGTTGCAAACTTACCAAGTAACATTAAGCCACTGCAAAATAGCGCCATTAGCCATTATTTAATAACGCCTAACCAACCCCTTATTAATAACTTAGGCCTAAATTGGGCCGTGCTTTATGTAGTGGTTAGCCTAGTGCTGTTTAGCATAGCGTTTGTTGTGCATATTCGCTTTATAAAAAATCTGCAGCTCAATTATTTAATTAATAGCGAACACACTCTAACCTCACACATTAAAACCTATACCAGTAATCATATTGCATCGCCAATGGTGGTGGGTATTTTACAAAGTAAGCTCATACTGCCTAGTAATTACAAAACCCAGTTTGATAAAGCCACTTTGGCACTTATTTTAGAGCATGAGGCTGTGCACATAAAACGCAAAGATAACCTAATAAATGCCCTGCTGTTACTGACTACTATTTTAATGTGGTTTAACCCGCTCGCCTGGATGGCTTACGCAAGCTTTAGACGCTTGCAGGAGCTAACTTGTGATCAGCGGGTACTTGCCAATAAAACCACACACCAACACATTTTATACAGCAAAGCCTTAGTTAACTGTGCGGCAGCAACGCCCGCAGGCCTAATGGCTTATTCACACTACGGAGATAAAAAAACCATGTTACAACGACTTACCAATATAAAGCACAGTGGCAATCACTCTCGCCTAGCCAAAGGTGGCTTACTGCTAATAGCAACAAGCATGCTTAGCGGTTTAGCCATTGCAAAACAGCCCCAAACTGAAATAACGAAAAAGGATCATATTTCACCAACAATACGCATTGAACCTGTCTACCCAGCCCAAGCCGCTAAGCAAGGCATTAGCGGCTCGGTTGTATTAAAGTACGATATAGCCGCCAATGGCAGAACAAAAAACATTAGTGTCATTCAATCTAAGCCGTCAGACGTTTTTGATAAATCAGCTAAAGAAGCGCTGGCAAAGTGGGAGTATAAAATCTCTGAGTCAGGCTTTAATGATGTACTTGTACAGCTCGATTTTGCCATAAACAGTGAGGTTGCTAATACCGATTTAATAGAGCGAATTAAAGTATCGCATTAAGGCTAATGAGTGATGCAAGAGCACAAAGCAATCGCCCTTTTAGGCCGCTTGCTTTGTGGTTTTAACAATAAAATTAAATACTCACTACAATCATGGCAATGGCAGTGCCTAAGCCAATAAACCATACAAGCGAACGTATAATATCTAAGTTCAACCAATAAAAAATGCAATACAAAGTGCGCGAAACTATATGAGTAACCGCCAAGGTTTCGGTTACTGCATTTACCGAGTTAGTTCCCAATACCACCACAATAGCAACGGCAAACACTGCTAGTGATTCAAAACAATTTTGATGAGCAGCGAGCGCACGCTCACCAAAGCCCGTTAATTTTGCTTGTTGAGAGCGCGGGTGTTTATTGTCGTATTGGCCAAGCTTTGCCATCGCAATGGCCACTGGTATTTTTGCAAAATAAGGCATTAATACAGCAAGTAATGCGCATACTACTAATGTTGTCATAATTTATTCTCTTATTTTAAAACCTAGTTATTTAACCAATACATATAACACACATACACAAAAAAGCCGCCAACACGTTTTATGACATACGCAGGCGGCTAAACAATAACATCATACTTACTATAGCTAAGTTTACCTATAAAGCAGTGCGGCATAATGTCGCAGGTGATGAATATTCACTATCACCCTTAATGCATCGCATTAATAACTAAAGATTGTTAACTTATAGACCTTATTTTTTACCGACGACCCCTATGACTTGGATCTTTTTCACTTTTTTAGCCGCCTTTATGCAAGCATGGCGAAATGCCCTACAAAGTAAATTAAGCGCACATGCAAGTGTGGCTGGCGTAACCCTTTCGCGCTTTATTTTAGCCGGCCCTATTGCTGCAGTGTATTTGTATGGTCTTTATCAATATAAAGACACAGCCATGCCTACCTTTAATAATGCCTTTTGGGGGTTTGTTATTGGCGCAAGTGTTATGCAAATACTCGCCACCGGCTTAATGGTAAAGCTGTTTAAAATGAATAATTACGCCATAGGTGCAGGGCTTGCTAAAAGTGAGGCGTTAGTAGCGGCTATTTTAGGGGTATTGTTTTTTGGTTCTGCGCTTAGCCTTCTTGGTTGGCTGGGTGTATTTTTAGGGGCTATTGCGGTGCTTTTACTTAGCGGCATAACCAGCGTAAAACACTTTGATGCTAAAACAGCGTTACTTGGCCTTGCCTGTGGTACCAGCTTTGCCCTTACATCGCTGTGGGTGCGTGAAGCGAGCTTAAATTCAGGGTTATTGTTTCCACACTCAGCTGCATGGGTTTTACTGTTTGTAATAAGCCTACAAACGCTTATATTACTTGGCTATTTATTACTAAAAGAGCCACACACTGTTGGCAAACTTTGGCAATATAAAGGCACCACTGCCGCAATTAGTACTTTTAGCTGTATAGGCTCTATTGGCTGGTTTAGCGCGATGAGTTTACAGCACGTAGCGTATGTTAAAACGCTTGGTCAAGTAGAGGTATTTTTTACCATGCTAATTGCTGTACTTTGGTTAAAACAGCCACTTAAAAAGCAAGATACCGCGGGCTTAATACTCATAGCCATTGCCGCTATTTTAGTAATGCTGCCAAATTGAGAACATAAAAAAGCGCAGGCTTTTAAACCTGCGCTACTATAGGCTGCTTATAACTTTTAAAGCGAGTATTAAGCGCTCTTTTTAAGAGCTAATTTTTAGCGTTATCACACCGCAAATGATCATGAGTACACCAGCAATACGGCCAAACGTGGCTGCATCACCGTAAAGTAATATACCCACTAAAAACGTACCCGCAGCACCTATTCCGGTCCATACGGCGTAGGAAGTCCCCATTGATATTTGCTTTTGTGCAAGCCACAACATAAAACCACTGGCTGTTAAAAATGCAATGGCCATTACTATACCCTGCCAGCGTGTGTCGGGATTTTGTGAAATTTTTAAACCAATTGGCCAGCCTATTTCAAGCAAGCCGGCAATGACTAAATAAACCCATGCCATTAAACATCTCTCTTTTTCAAAATTACGTCGTATAAGTCTTCGCGGCGATCTTTTAAATTGCGCACCGTACCTTCGCTATGAAGAATTTTTAGCTTATCCATATCAAGGTCGCTGAATAATAACATCTCGGTATTAGGTGTGGCTTCATTTAATGTTGCATCGTGCGGAAAAGAAAAGTCAGACGGGGTCAACACTGCCGATTGCGAGTACTGTACGTCTAGGCTTTCTACCTCAGGTAAGTTACCCACTGAACCTGCAATAACCACATAGCATTCGTTTTCGATTGCGCGCGCTTGCGCACAATGGCGAACCCGTAAATAACTATTTTTAGTATCGGTCCAAAACGGCACAAAGAGTATATCAAGCCCCTGCTTGGCTAATATGCGCGAAAGCTCAGGGAACTCTACATCGTAACAAATTTGAATACCTACACGCCCAGCATCGGTATCAAACACGGCAATTTTGTCGCCGCCTTGAATCACCCAATCATTTTGTTCATGCGGGGTTATGTGTATTTTGCGCTGCTCGTCTATTTTACCGCTACGGTGGCATAAGTAACTTACGTTATAAATTTTATCGTCTTCGGCAAGTGGCATAGAGCCGGTAATAATATTGGCGTTATACTCTATTGCCATACGCGACATCGCGTTTTTAAACGTCTCTGTATATTCGGCTAAATAGCGGATTGCCTCGGTTTGATTATTCTGATCGCCTAAACCCATAAGTGGCGCGTTAAAAAATTCCGGAAATAATATAAAATCGCTTTTGTAGTCAGATACCGTATCTACAAAGTATTCTACCTGCTTTAGCATTTCGTCAACCGACTCTACACAGCGCATTTGCCATTGCACCGCACCTATACGCACTATCGATTTAGTTGATTCGAGCACGGTGTCGGTTGGCTCGTACATTATGTTATTCCATTCAAGCAAGGTGGCGTAACCTACAGACTCTTGATCCTCCGGCAGGTACTTTTTAAGTAACCGTTTTACCTGAAAGTCGTTAGAGAGCTGAAAACTTAAAATTGGGTCGTAAAGCTCTTTTTGGTCAACCTTTTCAATGTATTCCATTGGCGTCATTTCACTGCTGTGATTGTAATAACGCGGGATACGGCCACCGGCTAAAATAGCGCGCAAGTTATATTGGCGGCACAACTCTTTACGGGCATCGTATAATCTGCGCCCTAAGCGCATGCCTCGGTGGGTTTCGCTAATTGCTACATCTAAACCGTATAGCGCATCGCCACCGGAGTCACTAAATACCCGGTCGTGCCCATCGGCTATGTCTTCGTAAGTGTGAGGATTTGAAAAACGCGCGTAGTCTACTTGCACGCTTAGTGCTAAGCCCACCAGCACGCCATCATCTACAATACCTATTTGCCCTTCAGGGAACTGATCTATCAATCTAAAAATAGTATGGCTTGGCCACGCGCCACCTAAATCAGGATAAGCCTGATCCATTAAGGTTTTAATTTGCGGATACTGCTCTTTTGTTAAGTTACAAATTTCTAGGTGGGTTTTTTCTGCCGACATACACAACTCCTTTGGGCATAATAAAATAAAAGCCGAATGTACGCTAAAGTACACTCAGCTTTGTATCATGTTTTTTACGTTACGCGTACTACTTTAAGCTGCGATAAAAAAGTGTAGTCACTTTCTCTTTTGGCAACCAGCCTGCGTATTCAAGGCCAAGCTCTGCCAATGGATCGGCTTTTAGTACTTGCTCTAAGCTTGCGTTATTTTGCATTGCTTTTAGCATTAAATCTTTGGCTTTTTTAACAAGTTTAGCATACGTTACCAGCCCTGAACGGTCACTTACCGGCCCGTGCCCGGGTATCACTATGGTGCGCTCGTCTATTTGCTTAATAACGTCATTTACGGCTGCTAATATTCCATCAACACTGCCGCCGCTATCTACATCAACAAACGGTAAACTGCCAAAGTTAAAGTAAATATCGCCCATGTGCACTATGTTATCGTTATTAAAAAATATCACCGAATCACCGTCGGTATGTGCATAGGCGTAGTGCACTACATGGGCGTGTTCGTTATTAAAATGCAGTTTTAAATCGTGGCCAAAGCTAATGCGTGGCAGGTAATCTGAGTTTGCACCGTGTTTTTCTTCTAATCGCTTATGTACGTTGTCGTGCGCAATGACATGCGCACCGGCTTTGGCAAAGTTTTCGTTGCCGCCAGTGTGGTCGCCATGATGATGCGTATTAATTACAAACTCTGCACTACCGGGTTTTAAATCGCTAATGGTTTTTTTAATGTCGTTTGAAAGCTTGGCAAATTGGTCATCAATAATGTAAATGCCATCTTCCCCTACACTTGCGGCAATGTTACCGCCTTGGCCAAACAGTACATACACACTGTCGCTTAGTTTTTCTGCCGTTACCGGATTTTCATCTGCATGTGTTGCACTGCTAAGTAATAAGCCTGTTATTAATGCGGGTAGTATTTTTTTCATTTTAGTTCTCTGTTGATTTATTAATGATTATATAGAACGTGATTGACTGTAATTTAGTTCATCGTGCTGGCTCTATCACTATTTGATGTATTAGCGTTTGTGGTAGTAAAGGCGTGTGTTTACCTTCAATGTAGTCACTAAAGCCTGCACGATAAAACGCGGATAGCGGATGCCCCGACTGCCCACCGGGCACTGCCATAATGGCGTTTTCTAAATGCCCAGGTTGGGCAATAAAGCGCTGCGATGCACCAAAGCTTTTGCCCTGTACGGCGGGCATGTAGCTATCGCCAAAAGCTGGCGCTACAGGCATATTTAAAAGCTTAGCCAGTATGGGCATTTGTTTAGCAAACGGGTGCTCAATATTAAGCGCATTAACTTTACCCCACTGCCAATTTTGTAAGTTATCCCCATACTCAGCCCCAAGTGCTGTCACTGTTTGGCTAAATGCACCTAATAACTGCTCGTCCCAATTTTTATACTCAGGGTTTACCCATGAGCCCGGCCTATCTTTAATAAGCTGCCATATAGCTGGTTCTAGATCGCGTTTTACATATCTAAGCGTGGCGTCTTGCTCATTAAGTTTGTTCTCCATGCTTGCAAATACAGTATTAATTAATGTGCTGCGGTAGTGTTTAACTAAGGTGTAACCTACCGAGCTTGCACATGCGCATTGCTGCCAGTTTTCAAGTGCACTTATGTACTGTGCGTTTTTGGCTTTGTCTTTTTTAAGCTGATTAAGTAGCAATGTTTGCCATGACGTTAAAAAGCGGGCTTGGTTATCAAGCTGTAGCGCGTAAAAATCGCTTTCAGCAAAGCTTTGTTTTTCAAATAATCTATCACGAATTTGGCTTGAACGAGCGCCTAGTGCATAACCACCGTTACCAAAGCGTGCATTATCAGTGGCCGACACCACGCGCGAATTACCTGTCCATAATCGCCCATTTTGCGGGTTCTTAACATAAGGGCGCTGATGCTCATTTTGCTGCCAGTCGGGTGAGTATTCGTTTGCATTAACACTTAGCTCACTCGGTGTTTTACGCGCCGGTATAGCCCCAATATGTTGCCATGCAGCACTGCCTTGGCTATCTACCACCATTAAATTTTGTACCGGAATACCCACATCGCTTGCTACATCTAGCGCATCATCTACGCTAGTGGCTTGCTCTAGTTTTAGCAGATCCATGTTTACAGCATAAAGTTGGTGTGCAGCCCAGCTAAGTGCATAAGGCTGTTTATTTATATATTTTACTGGGCCGTATTCGCTCATGGTTAATGAGTAATCGTCCATCTCGCCACTAGGCAGTGCTATAGGCTCATTGACTTGCCATGTTTTATTATCGTTACTTAAAGCAACCCAATCGGCCGTATCTATGTAGCCGTTAGTAAAGCCCCAGGCAATTTTATTATTGGTACCCACCACAATAGCAGGGGCGCCGGGTAGCGATACGCCAGTTACCTGAGCTTGCTCGCCATTTTGCGTGTAATTAAGCTGTGCCCTGTACCAAATAACCGGCACCGCCATAGATAAATGCATATCATCAGAGAGCATGGCTGCTCCCGTTTGGGTATGCGCACCGGTTACTGCCCAGTTATTGCTGCCGCGCTCTTGGTTTGCCTGAATATTTTTAACCGTGTGCTGTGCTTGCTCTGGAAGTTGAGGAATGGTGCCTGTAAACGGGGCAAGTTTACTGCCATCAAGCGCCGCTTGGTATTGGCTAGGTTGTGTTAAAAAATCAACCATGTGCTGCCCGTATGCTTGCTCAATATGTATGAGAGCTTCATCTCGCTCAAAGGTGGCACTTTGCAAATCAAGGTACATGCTAAATATAACTAATAGGCTATCTTCACTTTGCCATGGTTTTTGCGCTCCGCCTGTAAGTAAATACTCAAAGCTTGCAAAGCCAACTTGTGCCAGCCCTTCGTTTACACCTTGGGCGTAGCTGTTTAATAGTTGTTTATCACTTTCGGGTAAGGTGTTTAATATAGCGCGGCTGCGTTTTCGCAATTGATGAAAGCGCATTTTTTTATCAAGCCCAAGGGCCGCTTTACCAAATAACTCACTAAGCTCACCTGCGGCGTTACGTCTTAATAAATCCATTTGAAAAAAACGGTCTTGCCCATGCGCATAGCCTAGCCCGTATGCCGCGCTATTGCGGTTTTCGGCCTTTATAACCGCCTGCCCTAGTGCATCACGCGAAATAGTAACCGGCTTATTAATTGCTGTACTTTGGCCTTTACCATCAAGTGTGGGCATACTTAAACTTAATACGCCATACACAAGCGCTGTACCAGCTAACCCTAAAACCACAACGAGTAATACTAGCCATTTGATTACTTTAAACATTAATTTGTCCTTTGCACCATTTGTTGCACATATAATAACCATAGTTTTATTAAATAATAATGTTCTTACTCGCAAAGGGTGAAATAAACATCAAAATCCACGATAATAGCCATTCCACATTTTGTGCAGATCTAGTTGAGACTCATATGACTGAAAAAACATTTATCAAAGGTAAAGACCGCGACCTAGAATCGTCTATCTCTACCATGCAAAACAAGCTAAAAGCGCTAAACATCAATGTTGAAGAAGCACTTTGGCTTAACCCTGTAGCTAACTGTTATTCAGTTCATATAAAAGACAGCGACTGCGGTGTTATGTTTACCAATGGTAAAGGCGCAACCGATAAAGCATCTATCGCCTCTGCGTTAGGTGAATACTTTGAACGATTAAGCTGTAATTACTTTTTTGCCGACTTTTACTTAGGTGAAGAATTTGCAAACAGCGACTTTACTCATTATCCAAATGAGAAATGGTTTAAAGTTGAAGGCAATGAAGTGCCAGAAGGCATAATGGACGAAAGCCTTTGGGATTACTTTGACCCAGAGCGTGAGCTTAATGCCTCACACCTTTTTGACTTTAACTCAGGTAATAACGAGCGCGGCATTTGTACATTGCCATACACACGCCAACGCGATAACCAAGACGTATACATTCCGGTAAACGTAATTGGTAATATTTTTGTTTCTAACGGCATGAGCGCAGGCAACACTAAGTTTGAAGCACGTGTACAAGGGCTATCAGAAGTATTTGAGCGCGCCATTAAAAACCGTATTATCGCAGAAGGTATTTGTTTACCTATCGTCCCTGAAGAGGTTGTAAAGCAATACCCTAAAATTCACGAAGCGTGTGAAGAGCTACGCAGCCATGGTTTTCATTTACGTATTGCCGATGCATCACTTGGCGGTAAATACCCTGTAATGAGCGTAACGCTTATTAACCCTGTTGATGGCTCTGTGTTTGCCTCATTTGGTGCTCACCCATCATTTGAAGTTGCCCTTGAGCGTACCGTTACTGAGTTACTACAAGGTCGTCGCCTTGATCAACTTGATGTGTTCCAACCGGCTACTTTTGATAACGATGAAGTTGCAACGCCTGAAAACATTGAGCTGCACTTTATCGACTCAAGCGGTTTAATCTCGCATGACTTTTTCCGTGCCGACGCTGACTTTGACTTTGTTCATTGGGACTTTAGCGGTACAACAGAGCAAGAATACAACTTCTGTACTGACTTAATTCACAGCATGGGCCACGACATTTTCATTATGGATTACACACACTTAAACGTGTATGCATGTCGTATTTTAGTACCAGGTATGTCAGACATTTACCCAGTAGATGAACTAATTTGGCGTAACAACAACGAAGGCGCTAAATTCCGTGAAGCATTCCTATCGCTTGATCAGTACGATGCGCAGCAGTGGATGGACATTTACGACAGCCTAGAAGAAGCAGGCCACAGCGATATTATTCGTGCTGCTGAATTTATTGGCCTTGCCACCGATGCCGATACACCATGGCATACACTGCGTATTGGTGAGCTTAAAGCGCACTTATGTTTAGCCGCAGGCAACGAAGAAGCCATTGATTGGGTAGACTGGATACTACACACAGGCCAAGTAAACGAAGATGCAATGCGCCACTTCCGTTGTTTAAAAGCCATTCTTGAAATTAAATACGATGACGAGCGCGACTACGCCGACTACCAAGATGCACTGGGTTTAATGTTTGGCAGCGATAACGTAACGCTTGCAATTGAAATAGCAGAAGGCCGTAAATTATTTAATGGTTTAACCTTCCCAGGTTTATCGCTTGAAGGCTTTAAAAAGCATGCAGCACTACTTGATGGTTACCGTAAGTTACATGTCGCTAAGCAAAACCATTGGGCACGTGAAGTAACCGACGCTTAATAGTTAAACTACTAATTATAAAAATAAAACGGCGCTAATTTATCAGCGCCGTTTTTATTTATACAATAAATTAGCTATAGTTAAATTGCCTAAAATAACAGCATGACTTAGCCAATGCCGCCAAAAAATAACAACAAAAAAAACACTATTAGCAACTATAAGCTGACCTTTTGGTTATCGCTTACGCTAATAATATTAGTGAGCATTGTGTTAGATAGAATTAACTACAATCGCGCAAAAGACGCCCACCGCCTACAAATTTTATCTCAAGTAAGTACATACCGTGCACAACTCGAAGCCACCTTGGTATCAAACATTCAGCTTGTTCGTGGATTAGCGGTTGCTGTATCAGCTGAACCTGAGTTACAACAAGCACGGTTTGAGCAAATTGCAGCGCCTTTGTTTAAAACCTCCAGTGAGCTGCGCCATATTGGTGGTGCGCCCGACATGATAATTCGTATGTCTTACCCACTAAAAGGTAACGAAAAAGCCATTGGCTTAAACTTTTTAGAAAACAAAAACCAGCGCCTAGACGCCATTAGAGCCCGTGATACCAATACTATTGTTATGGCAGGACCACTTAAACTAGTGCAAGGCGACATTGCCCTTATTGCCAGAGTGCCTGTTTATATTCCGCCTGAAAACCGCTTTTGGGGGTTGTTATCGGTAGTGCTCGACATTGAAAAAGTATATAAAAACTCAGGCATAAAAGAGCTTGAAAAAAACTACAACATTGCTATTCAAGGGCGTCATGGTTTAGGCAAAAAAGGCGAGTTTTTTTATGGCAATAACAATATAACCACACAAGAGCCGCTTGATTTTACGCTTAATTTTCAAGGGGGAAGCTGGCAATTATACGTAGCCCCTAAAGAAGGTTGGAGCCCTGCACCTTCAACTATATGGCCGCTTAGAATCGCCATTATAATTATTTGCGGATTACTAATATGGGCGTTCTTATTCTTTTTAAAAATGCTAAACCGCCAGCAACAAAACGAAAAAATGCTGGAGGCAATGAGCGACCTTGCCCAAATTGGGGCGTGGTCATTTAATTTAGAAACCAAACAAGTGTATTGGTCAGATATGACCAAAAAAATCTTTAAGTACCCGCTAAACAAAGAGCCTACTTGGCCTACAAATTTAAATTACTTTAAAGCCGGTGAAAGCAGAGAACGTATCACTCAACTGGTTGAATCTGCAATTAAAGAAGGCAAAAGTTACGAGGCCGAACTTGAAGTTATTGACTCTGAAGGGCGCGAAATGTGGGTGCTTATTCATGGTGAAGCTGAGCGCAAAAACGAGCGCTGTGTAAGAATATTTGGCTCATTGCAAAATATTGATACCCGTAAGCGCATTGAACTTGAAAACAGCAAAATTGCCCTACATAACGAAATTTTAGCGTCGCTTACAGCCAACGACCTTATTTTAAGTGGCCAATTAAGCCAATCTAAACAAGTTATTACTGAATCTATTTGCCATGCTCTAAACATTGAGCAAGCCAGTATTTGGTTTTTTAATAGCTCAAAAACCTCATTGAGTCCTATAGCATCCCATAATATTGAAAACAGAATGGGTAATAATAATGCGGTTTGGCTTAAAAAAGAGGCGCCAGATTTTTTTGAAGCCATAGAAAAACACGCTGTGTTTAGCACCAGTGATGCCCAAAATCACCCTCTACTAAAACCCCTTAAAGCGCATTACTTTGCGCCGCTCAATATTAATGCCATGCTGTGCGCAATCATACCGGCGGGAAGTGGCTCCATTGGCATAGTATGCGCTGAGCAATGTGCTTCAATGCGCCCGTGGTCACGTAACGAAGAAAGCTTTTTAATTGCTGTAGCCGCCCTTGTGGGCAGCTTGCATTCAAGTCAGCAACGTATTGAAACAGAGCAGCAGCTAGTCACCGCCAAAGAAGCTGCAGAGCAAGCAGTAATGGCTAAAAGTGAATTTTTAGCCAGTATGAGCCACGAAATAAGAACCCCCATGAACGGCGTACTGGGCATGCTAAATATTATCAAGCGCACTCAGCTCAACCAACAGCAAGAGCACCATATTGAGCTTGCACAATCTTCAGCTCAGTCGCTGTTAAATATAATTAACGACATTTTAGACTTTTCTAAAATTGAAGCAGGCAAACTCGATATAGAGAATGTGCAATTTAACTTACCTAAATTACTTGGTGAAGTTGTTGAGTCGTTTGCGCTTAAAGTGGAGCAAAATAATACCAATCTCATTTTAGATGCCACGCAAATTACTATCAGCGAAATAATTAGCGATCCGAATAGGTTGCGTCAAATTTTAAATAACCTGATTGGCAATGCCGTTAAGTTTACTATTGATGGGCAAATCCTGGTGACCGCACAGATAGATGAAACCACCGATGGCAGTTTTTTACATTGCTCTATTATTGATACCGGCATAGGAATAGACGCAGAAAAACAAAAAACTTTATTCGACTCATTCACTCAGGCCGATGCCTCAACCACCCGCCAGTTTGGCGGTACAGGCCTTGGCCTAGCTATTGTTAAGCAGCTTTGTGAACTCATGGAAGGCGAAGTAAGCGTAACCAGCATGCTAAATGAAGGCAGTACTTTTTCGTTTTCTATAAAAATACAGCCACGTTTAACTAAAGCGCAAGATTTACCCAGCCACTTAATTAATAACAAACATATTTTAATTATTGATACCTGCACACTTAACGCCAATATTGCCGCCAAACAATTACGCGTTTGGGGCGCACACGTTAATATTTTAAATGACTATAGCGGCATCATTAATTATTTTGATAACTGCGATACCCAGCCAGATGTATTGCTAGTCGATTATCATTTTTTTGAGCAAGCTGCGCACCCACAAATAAATACATTAAAAAACCGAGTAACCACCAAGCAAAGCAAGCTAGTTGTTATGGCACCAATGAGTTATTCGCAAGAGCATAACAACATTGGCATAAATATAGACTGCCTGATATTTAAACCGCTCACCCCGTCAGATTTATTTGATTCACTCACTAACGATAAATACATTGAGCAACAACAGCGCCAAGCACAACTGCAAAATGAGTTAACCGAAAAGCCCAAAGAAATATCAGCGCACGCGCAAGTGCTTTTAGTAGAAGATAACAAAGTAAATCAGGTGGTGGCCTCAGCGTTGTTAAAACAAGTTGGGCTTACCTTTGATATTGCACAAAACGGTCAAGATGCACTAGATAAGCTAAACAGCAGCCAAGACAAAAAATACCAGTTAGTTTTAATGGACTGCCAAATGCCCGTGATGGATGGCTACCAAGCCACGCAAGCTATACGCGAAGGCAAAGCGGGTAAGCATAATAAACATATTACAATCATTGCTTTAACGGCAAACGCAATGCAGGGCGATAGAGAGAAGTGCCTCGATGCAGGAATGAACGATTATTTAACCAAACCTTTAGATTCCGCAGCACTAGAGCCTAAATTACAACAATGGCTTGGTACACAATAAAGGTGTAAGCTAAAAATACTGTTTACTAATAAAGAAAAGCCATGCATTTATCAGCAAATCAGCAGCGCGTTATTGGCTGCCTTTTAGAAAAACAAAGCACTACACCCGAGCATTATCCACTGTCGTTGAACGCACTGACGAATGCGTGTAACCAAAAATCAAATCGAGACCCGGTTGTAAACTTGAGCGAAAGTGAGGTGCAACAAACACTTGATGAGCTTATAAGTCAGCGCCTTGTAACGCTAGACGAAGGGCTTTCGGGACGAGTTAATAAATACGATCACCGTTTTTGTAATACAGAATTTAGTAGTTTACAGTTGAGCACGCAGCAACGGGCAATTATATGTTTACTGCTGTTACGCGGCGCACAAACACCCGGTGAGCTAAGAACGCGCAGCGCTCGCCTAGCTGACTTTACAAACGTTAGCGAAGTAGAAACCGCCCTGAGCGCGTTAGCAAAAGATGACTACGTAACAAAGCTTGAGCGCGAGCCCGGCAAACGAGAAAGCCGCTACATGCACCTTTTTGCTGACCCAGCAATAGCGCCAAGCCCAGCGCCAGCTACAGAAGTCGCAGAAGTTAAAAACGATGAAATTAACGAGTTACTTGCAGAAATTGAGGAACTAAAAGCTGAGCTTAGCCGTATAAAAGCACATTTAGGACTTTAATTAATAACCACTAAACCAGATAATGTAAGCCTATTTAAAAACAACTTATTAAATAACGAGGAGCTGGCCATGCGCGCCGAAATTATGGCTGAAATGAAAGTTCAGCCAACTATTGATGTAAACGCCGAAATTACCCGTCGAGTTAACTTTATAAAAGCACGTTTAGTGGCAGCCCATAGTGTATCGCTAGTGCTTGGAATTAGCGGCGGTGTTGACTCATCGACCTGCGGGCGCTTGTGCCAATTAGCCGTAGATGAACTAAACGCAGAGCAAAACACTAATAAGTACCAATTTATTGCGGTTCGTTTGCCATACGGTGTACAAGCAGATGAAGACGAAGCGCAAATGGCCGTTGATTTTATCAAGCCAAGTAAACGCATGACCGTTAACGTAAAACCTGCTGCCGATGCATTACACGAGCAAGCTATGGCGGCAGTAGTAGGCAGTGGTGAAGATCTACCAGAGCAAGCTAAAATTGACTTTGTAAAAGGTAATGTAAAAGCACGCCAACGCATGGTAGCGCAATACGAAATAGCTGGTTTTTGCCAAGGCCTCGTAGTGGGTACCGATCACAGCGCTGAAAACATTACTGGTTTTTACACCAAATTTGGTGATGGCGCATGCGATTTAGCCCCGCTATTTGGCTTATCAAAGCGTCAAGTTCGCGCACTTGCAACTGCCTTAGATGCGCCAGAGCTATTAGTAACAAAAGCCCCAACAGCTGATTTAGAAAGTGACCGCCCAGGCCTCACCGATGAAGAAGCATTAGGACTGAGCTATGATCAAATTGACGACTTTTTAGAAGGCAAGCCAGTGGCTGCAGAGGTTGAGCAAAAACTAACTGATATTTATGTTCGCACTCAGCATAAGCGCCAACCCATTCCGACTATTTACGATGATTTATAACGGCTAAACAGCTAGTGCTGCGTATGCACTAGCTGATCTATTCACCGTATTGTTACGTAAAACAAAAAACTGATTTATAGTTAATTTTAACGCCTGCCAAAGAGACAACTGCATTACATGACATCTCCTATTTTAATAACAGGCGCTGGTCAACGTATTGGCCTTGCGCTTGCTAAGCACTTTTTATCGCAAGGCCAAGCTATTATTATTACCTATCGTACGCGCCACGATGCAGTCGACGACTTAGAACAACAAGGCGCCGTATGCATACACGCCGACTTTAGCAGCGATGCCGGTATAGCTAGCTTTATTGAAACACTAAAACAGCAAACTCACTCTTTACGTGCCATTGTGCACAATGCCTCTAGCTGGGACTGCGAAGCCAGTAATCCTGATTTTTCGAGTTTGTTTGATAACATGGTGCGCATTCATGCCAAAACACCGTATTTAATTAATAATGCCTGTGCACAGCTATTAATGGCATACCAAGCTGATACTTGCACACCGGCTGACATTATTCATCTTACCGATTACGTTGTTGAAACAGGTAGCCCAAAGCACATTGCCTATGCCGCAAGTAAGGCTGCACTTGATAACTTAACCAAGTCGTTTAGCGCTAAGTACGCACCAAACATAAAGGTAAATTCGGTTGCGCCTTCGTTGATTATTTTTAATCAGCACGATGACGAGGCTTACCGTGCTAAAACCCTTAAAAAATCTCTTATGGGTATAGAGCCAGGTTGCCAAGAAATTATTAATAGTATTGATTTATTACTGCGCAGCCACTACATCACAGGCCGCGCTTTGCCTGTTGATGGCGGCCGCCATTTAAAGTAGAACACACATTAAACTGAGAAATTTATGCATGACGATTTAAAGCAAAGCTACCAAAATATTATTACCGCTGTGGGTGAAGATGCAGGCCGAGAAGGCCTTCTCGATACACCAAAACGTGCAGCAAAAGCCATGGAGTATTTAACCAAAGGGTATCGTCAAACGCTTGACGAAATCACCAATAATGCGGTATTTAGCTCAGACGCTGATGACATGGTACTTGTACAAGATATAGAGCTTTATTCTATGTGTGAGCACCACCTATTACCTTTTATTGGTCGCTGCCATATTGCTTATATTCCCGATGGCAAAGTACTAGGTTTATCTAAGTTTGCGCGTATTGTTGATATGTTTGCTCGCCGCTTTCAAATTCAAGAGCAGCTTACTCATCAAATTGCTAAAGCCGTTGAAGAAGTAACCGGCGCTAAAGGCGTAGGTGTTATTGTTGAAGCTAAACACATGTGTATGATGATGCGCGGTGTAGAAAAGCAAAACTCAAGCATGCGTACCTCTGTAATGCTAGGTAACTTTAGAAGTGACTCTAAAACGCGTAACGAGTTTTTACAGCTTATTAAGGGTTAATTATGGCCAACGCAATTATTAACGTAACCAACTTACGCTTACGTACATTTATTGGTTTTAACCCAGAAGAACGGGAAAAAAAGCAAGATGTAGTGATTAATTTAGAAATTCACTACCCTGCCGATGACGCCTGTAAAACAGACGAAGTGGACCAAGCGCTTAACTATAAAGTGATCACCAAAGAGGTGATAAACCTAGTAGAGCAAGGGCACTTTTTGTTGCTTGAAAAGCTGGTTGCCGAAATACTTGCAGTATGCCATACACATCCAAGCGTGCATTACGCAAAAGCCAGAGTAGATAAACCGCATGCACTGCGCTTTGCCGACTCAGTTTCGCTCACGCTTGACTGGTCAAAGTAACTTTACAAAACCGCTTGTGCACCACTGGCAAGGGCAATAACGGCTAAATACCGTGCGCCTTTGCCAATGCTCACTAATAATAAAAACAGGCTAAAACGCACTTTAAATATGCCGCCAATTACCGTTAGTGGGTCGCCAACAATCGGCAACCAAGCAAACAGTAAGCTATATACCCCATATTTTTTAAATTGAGATTGCGCTTTTTCAAGTCCCTTGGCCGATACCGGAAACCACTTTTTGTGCTTAAAACGCAGCACATGAGTTCCCAACCAATAATTAACACAACTTCCTAATACATTACCTGAAGTAGCGGCTAACCACAGCAGCCACAGATTAGCTTTTGCTTGGCTTATCATGGTAACAAGTACCACTTCTGAAGAGCTTGGTAATAAAGTAGCGGACACAAACGCACTAAAAAATAAGGTGATATAAAGCATTAAGTACTTAAAGTAAAAACCCAGCATACAGCTGGGCTTATTAAAGGGTCGTCATTTATTTTATCAAATTTAAACTCAGTGGGTAATTAAACTCTTTCCCTTCGTTGGCTTTAATACTGGCTAAAACCACCATGATAAAAGAAAAAATAGCCACTAAAGGCAGCAAAACGAGGCCGATTACGGCAAATACCAGTAAAAAACATACAAAGTAAGCTATAGCCATAGTAATTTGAAAATTAAGCGATTTTTTACCGTGTAAATCGACAATTGGCATTTCATCTTTTTTAATAAGCCATACCACTAATGGCCCAAGTATAGAGCCAAACGGAATAACAAAACCGGCTACAGCGCTTAAATGGCAAAGCATAGCCCATGTTTTTTCGTCTTTTGATAACGGCTCAAGCTGTTGATTTTCTTCCATTACGCTCTCCTTATTAGTTAATACATACTGCCTTTTTATTGAGCAGGTGTCTATATAGAGGCGGCTATATTGTTAAATAACACGCCCTAACCCGCTGTGATAAAAAAGTGATAACTTTGTGAGAGTTTCTTGAGGTGGTTATTCAATACTTAGCCTGAATCATCACTTACAGGAAATAATAATGAAAGCTTCAGCATTTACAGTTGCAACCCTTTTAGCAGTAGCTAGCCAATCAACATTGGCAGCAGAGCTAGAAGTAGAAATTACTAACCTTACTAAAGGCCTTTACTTTACACCGGTACTAATAACAGCACACGATAGCGAAGATAAACTTTTTGAAGTCGCAACCGAAGCCTCTGCTGCACTGCAAGCAATGGCTGAAGGCGGCGATATATCAGCACTTGTTACTCAAGCGTCAGCATCGAGCAGCGATATTGCAGAAAACCCAGCGGCAGGCCTTTTAGCCCCCGCGGCATCTGCAACAGCAGAGCTCACAACTACCGATGGCAACGAATACCTATCTGTAGCGGCTATGTTACTGCCAACTAATGATGGCTTTGTAGGCCTTGATAGCTGGAAAGTTCCAACAGAAGCAGGCACCTACACTGTTTACCTCAATGGTTATGATGCAGGTACAGAAGCAAATAACGAACTTGTAGTAGAAGGCTCGGGTGCACCTGGTGTATTAGGTATCCCTGCTGCGCCGGGCGGCCAAGCTGGTACTAACGGCACAGGTATTACAACTGGCGATACAAATACGATGGTGCACATTCACCCGGGGGCCCTTGGCGATGATGACCTAGAAGGTGGAAACAGTGATTTGAATAACACTGTACACAGATGGTTAAACCCCGTTGCAAAATTAACTGTGACGGTTAAATAGGAGAGTTAATTATGTCATCTCTTTCTAATTTTAAAAAAAGTGCGCTTATTTTACTGTTAGCCAGCTCACTAGCAGCATGTGGTGATAACGATAATAACGACTCTATTGAAGAGCAAGAACCTGTGGTTGTTGTAGAGCCCGAACCTGTTGTTTATGAGTTTACTATCACTTTTAGTAACTTAACGGCTGGACAACCACTATCACCACTCTCGGTCATTGCATTTGATGAAACCCCACCATGGAAATTTGGTGAGACGGCTTCTGTTGGTTTAGAAATGATTGCTGAAAGCGGCGCTAATGAAGAGTACCTTAGCGATGAAAATGCACTTGCTTCAGCCTCGGCTGAAGGCGGCATTGGCCCTGGCGAAACAACCTCTGTAACCCTTTTAGTTGATGCACAAGATGTTCTTAATTTATCTTTTGCTGCCATGCTTGGGAATACAAATGACGCTTTTACCGGTCTTAGTTCTGTAGATGTATCAACATTGGAAGTAGGCAGTTCAATATCACGAACGACGCCAGCTTACGATGCAGGTACGGAGGCGAATACAGAAACAGCTGACACTGTGCCTGGTCCCGCTGCTGGCGGCGAAGGGTTTAACGAAATACGCGACGATATTGCCGATATAATCACAATGCACCCAGGTGTTGTGTCTAATCAAGATGGCTTATCAACCTCTGCACTAGGTGCTGAACATAAGTTTGATAACCCAGTATCAAAAATCGTGATCACTCGTACACAGTAAAACAGCTTGTAATGGGGATGTGAGGCGACACGGATGTCCCTTTTTTACGAGGTTAACCATGCGGCACGAAAAAATACTGGTAGTAGAAGACGACAGAGAAATAGGGCAATTAATAACAACCCAACTTGCTGCGTTAAATTTGCATGTTGACCATGTTGTAAGCGCTGAGCTCGCACTTAAAAAAATAGCAAAACAACCTTACGGGCTTATTTTGCTGGATATAAACCTGCCACAAATGGATGGCTTAAGCCTATGCCGTAAAATTAAAGAGCACTACCCTACCATTTCCGTTATTTTACTTACCGCGCTCAGTAGCGATATGGATCGTGTAATTGGTCTTGAAATGGGTGCTGATGACTATATTTGCAAACCCTTTTTTGCTCGTGAATTACAAGCCCGCGTTAAAACACAATTACGCCACCGCTCACAACTTCTAGCGATTCAAAATAACGAAAACGACAGCCCGTGCAACGAACAAAGGCTAAATATAGGCTCACTCAATATTGAATTTAGCTCACATCAAGTTTATTTAGACGAACAAGCACTTAACCTCACCGCCACTGAATTTGATTTACTGGTATATTTTGCTCGCCACCCAAACCATGTTTTTAGCCGCCAGCAATTGCTCGACAAAGTATGGGGGTATCAGCACAGCGGGTACGAGCATACCGTTAACTCACATATAAATAGGCTACGCGCCAAACTTGAGCTACATCATCAAGCGCCTATTATCGAAACCGTTTGGGGCGTTGGCTACAAACTAAACCCAAGCCAACTTACTTAAGAGCCTTATTATGAACCTATCTTTGTATCAAAAATTAGCGGTGTCGTTGGTGGTTATATTTTGCTTTATTTGTGCACTCGTTTACAGCTGGAGTAAACAACTAGAGCTCACCTCAAAACATCATGGCGAGCAAAACCTGCACTTAGCCCTTGCTGAGCATTTAGTACAAGATAACCCATTAATAAAAGAAGGCGTATACGACTACGCAGCCCTAGAAAACCTATTTCATACCTTAATGTTATTAGGCCCCGCATTTGAGTTTTATTTTGTAGATGAAAACGGAAAAATCCTCACTTACTCAGCAAAGCCTGGTAAAGTTAAACGCACTCATATTAATTTAGCCCCTTTAAAAAAGCTGATTAACAACCCAGCTGCAGCGCCAATTTATGGTGATGATCCAAGAAATAAAGCGCAGCAAAAAATATTCTCTGTAGCGCCTGTTTTTAATAACGATAAGCTGCAAGGGTACTTGTATGTAATTATTGGCGGTGAAGCTTACGATACCTCTTTAAACACAATTAAAAATAATGACAAACTATGGCTTGCCGCATTATGGCTTGGAGCTGCACTTGCATTTTTACTGATTGCGATGCTTATTTTACTGCGCTTTTTTACCAATCCTATTCAGCGATTAGCCCGTGATGTAAGCAATATTGAAGCAGCTAATTACAGCCTTACCGATACCAAGCTCAGTAACTATTCAACCCAAAAAAGTAACGAAGTGCACAGTTTAGGCCGTAACATTCAAGCCATGGTTACCCGGATTGACGAGCAATTTAAAGCACTTGAGCAAAGCGATAAACAGCGTAAAGAGCTACTTACCCATTTATCGCACGACTTACGTACGCCTCTTGCCTCTTTGCAGGGGTTTTTAGAGGTGCTTAACCAATCGAGGTCGCAATTAAGCGCTCAAGAACAACAAGCATACTTACATGTATCCCTTAATAACTGCGCGCAGCTTAAACAGCTTATTGAACAAATTTTTGAATTAGCCCATTTAGAAAACGGCGAAATAAGCATTCACAAAGAAACCTTTAATTTAGGTGAGCTTATTTACGATTGCATTGCTAAGTTTTCTCTAACCGCTGAGAAAAAAGGCCTTAACTTAACGGTAGAACCTGCAATTTGCGATTTTCCTGTTGTAGCCGATATTGCAAAACTTGAGCGTGTTTTAAGTAATTTAATTGATAATGCAATAAGGCACACACCTAAAGGCGGCAGCATAGCTGTAAACGTTAAGCGTATTGATGAAAAGCAATTATTTGTGCAGGTTTCTGATACCGGCGTGGGTATTAAGCATGATGAGCTAAACGCTATTTTTAATCCGCATTACCAGGCTTCAAATTCAAATAACGAAGGGCGCCAACAAGGTGGCTTAGGACTGGCTATTTGTAAGGGGTTACTAAAACTTATGGACAGTGAAATAAATGTACAAAGTGAGCTGGGCAAAGGCACTATGTTTAGCTTTAACTTGCCGCAAAAAATAAAGGTATAGCCAACGGCTATACCTTTAGAACATTACTTAATTTTGATTTTGTTAGTTTTTAATACCGGCTAAATCAAGCATAAATGCATAGTTTAGCGCAGTATCTTCTAGGCGCTTAAAGCGACCAGACGCCCCGCCATGGCCGGCTTCCATATCTATTTTAAACAGCAGTTTATTATCATCTGTTTTATAGTCACGCAGCTTTGCAACCCACTTAGCCGGTTCAAAGTATTGAACTTGTGAGTCATGTAAACCGGTAGTCACTAACATATTAGGATACGCTTGCTTTGAGACTTGATCATACGGCGAGTACGACAGCATGTAATCGTAATACTCTTTTTCATTTGGGTTACCCCACTCACCATACTCATTGGTAGTAAGTGGTATGCTTGCATCAAGCATGGTGGTGACTACATCAACAAAAGGCACTGCTGCAACCACCCCTTTATATAGCTCTGGTGCTTGGTTAACCACCGCGCCCATTAATAAACCACCAGCACTACCACCGTAGGCAAATATTTCGTCTTTTGCGCCATAACCTTGTGCCACTAATGATTTGGTTACATCAACAAAGTCGTTAAAAGTGTTCTTTTTAGTTAATAACTTTCCGTCTTCATACCATGGGCGTCCTAGCATTTGCGAACCACGCACATGCGCTATAGCAAACACAAAGCCACGGTCTAATAAGCTTAAACGTGAGCTTGAAAAAGTAGGGTCCATGGTGGCGCCGTACGAGCCATAACCATATTGCAGCAACGGGTTTGTGCCATCCTTTTTAAATGCATCTTTACGGTACACTAAGCTTACCGGCACTTTTATACCATCGCGCGCACCTACAAAAATACGCTCCGAGGCATAGTTATCTGCGTTAAAATCACCTAACACGGCTTGCTGCTTAAGTAGGGTTTTATCACCCGATTTAAGGTCAATATCGTACGACGAAACCGGTGTCGTCATACTGGTATAATAAACACGTAATTTGTCGCTGTTTATATCGTTGTTGCCATAGCTTGCAATGGTATAGGCACTGTCGTTAAAGCTTAGCGTGTGCTCATCTCCTGTCGATAAATGGCGAACAATAAGGCGCGACTGACCCAACTCTCGCTCTTGATATACAAGGTAGTCTTTAAATAAATCAACGCCTTCTAGCTTAATATCATCGCGCGGCGCAATTACCGTTTGCCAATTTGCTTTATCATGCGCTTTATCTACATCCACCTTCATAAGCTGAAAGTTAACCGCATTTAAGTTAGTGACGATGTAATACGTATTGCCAAGCTTTGAAATACTGTATTCTAGGTCGTCCTCACGCTCAATTAAGCGCTTAGGTTTTGCTTTATTATCATCTGCGCTGAGTACCGACATACCAGAGGCATTGGTGCTGCTGTGCCAAATATATATTTCTGAGCCATCTTTGCTCTTACTAATACCCGTGTAATAACTTGTATCAGCTTCTTCGTAAATAAGTTCATCATCGCTTTGCGGTGTACCTAACGTATGGCGAAAAACTTGATAGCCAAGTAAGGTTTGTGCATCTTTTTTAATGTAGTAAAAGGTTTTATTATCGTTTGCCCAAATAACGCCTCCATTTGTTCCCTCAAGCGTGTCTTCGAGTAATTGACCTGTGGTTAAATCTTTTACCTTTATGGTGTAAATTCTACGGCTAACGGTGTCTTCCCCATACGCCATTAAATTTCCGTTAGTACTTACAGATAAGCCACTTACAGCAAAGTAGTCGTGATCTTTGGCCAACGCATTTACATCTAAAATAACTTGCTGATCAGTGCCTTTAAAATCGCTACTGCGAACATAGGTAGGGTATTCGTTTTCGCCACGCGTTTGCGATGAATAAAAATAGTCGCCTTTTTTAACAGGCACCGAGTCATCGTCTTTTTTAATACGCCCTTTTAACTCTTCAAATAACTTATCTTGCAATGTTTGAGTATGCGCAAGCATTGCCTCGGTATAAACGTTTTCAGCATTTAAGTAACTTATAACGTCTGGTGCTTTACGCTCGTCATCACGTAACCAGTAGTAATCATCAATACGCGTATCGCCATGAATTGTCATTTCATGAGGTACTTTTTTAGCAATTGGCGCCACGGCGCTCACTGGTTTTTCTGTTTGTTGTGTTTGCATAGTAGTTGCTGTATCTGAAGGTGTACTTTTTGGCGCATTATCACACCCGGCTAGCACAGCTAGTGATAACGCGGCTAGCGTGAATGAAGAACGAATCATTATGAAATCTCTATGGTTTTTATTATTGGTGCTATTAAATATACCTAATAATAAAGCGTGGTGTAATTTAGTTTGTGAAGCTATGTAAAAAGGGAGCCGAGGCTCCCTTTAAAATAGCGTGCTAGTTATAAAATTACTTTTGTTTACGACGACGCATAAATGCAAACGGCGCAGCAAGTAATGTTAACCAAGCTAGTGAGCCCGATGAACCATTGCTTTCAGGCTCTGGTGTTGGCGTCACTGGCTGAGGGTCTGCAATGGTATCGTTAACAACGATTGACACCATAGTTTCTTCGGCGCTAGTGCCTGATGCTTCACGCACTGTGTATGTAAAGCTATCTTCACCAGAGAACTGTGCATTTGGCGTATAATCAATCGTGCCATCTTCATTCACGGTTGTAGAGCCATTTGCAGGTGCAGAAACCACCTCAACAGTTGATGCCACTAAGCTGCCTTTAATTCTTACACCTTTATGGGCAGAGAATTCTGCGTTTTCTGTTTCTGAAGAAGCTACTGCGTCAAATACAAAACGCGACTCAGCCATGTCATTAGCTAATACATCAATAGTCACTGTTTGTTCTTCATCAACTTCTACTGCATCTGCAGCTGTGTAATGGCTGCGATCTTTAGCAAAAGCTTGATATTGAATATCAACAACACCGCCTTTGATTTGATCGACTAAGTAGCCACTACCAATAGCATTACCCGTTGGAACTGTGTCCAGCATTGCACCTACGTTGCCATCAGCAGACTCTACACCCGCTGAGTAAGGTGCAGGTAAAGCAGGCACATCAATGTAGTTCATACGAACTTCATCAGTCCCTTCTTTTAATATCACTTGGAACGTGTACTTATCACCTAAAGAACTACCCCAAAGCTCAACGTCATGCCATTCTACAACTACATAGCCGCTATCAAATTTAGCCACATAAAGATCACCGCCACCGCTCGTGCCACCAGCTAAATCAAAGTCAGCCCAAAGCGGCGCAATAACACCATTAGGTGTACGTGCATTAGGCATTGCTTGAGGGCTCCAAGAGTTAGTTGTATTTACATCTGCACCAACAGCAATAAAGCCGTTATCTGAGATAGTAAATGCTGAGTACTCTTTCCCATCAAAAATAAAGTCAGCTTCAACCGTAATGGTTATCTCATCACACCCGTCAGGACACGCTTGTGGTTCAATGCCTTCATCAGCCAATGAGAAGGTACCTAAGAAATCACTGCTGTTAATAGCAAATTCTTTTGGCCCTAATGTGCCCGTCCAAGTTAGTTCTTTATTGTCTTCACTTAATGTTACTTCACCTGCACCATTAGTCACTTCAACAACAGGGGCAGCACCTTTAAGAAGTTCTGCATTTTCATCAAGTTTTACATTTACTGATAGCTCGTCAGTGAACAGAGTATTATTAAATTGCACACCTATTTTTGCAGGAGTAGAAGAATTTAAAGAATCGGCATCGACTGTTGCACTAAACACACTGCTATTTGTTGCTTCGTTATCGTAGATAGCAAATGGTAAGTGAGCGATTTGACCTGTCTCAGTATGAGTCCACACTACATGGCCAAAGTTCCAACCTTTAACATCGTTAAATGTTGAATCAATATCTAAGTTAAATTCAGCCATGTCAGTGCTTGTTTCTGCACCTTCAGAGTCTGTAGAGGTAGAACCGTGCGCGCCAAGCATAACGGTGCTAGGCGAAACCGTAATTTCAGCGCCTTGCATATCGGTTACTACTTTTGCAGTCCACTCACCAGCAACATCAGTCATATTTTGCACGGTATTTGAGAAGCTACAAACGCTTAAACAACTTGGATCGGCGTAAGAGCCATGATCAAATGTAAGTGCTGCCTCTAGCGCATTAGGCATATCTAATCGACCGGCACCTACATCAAATGCATCAGCTTTTGTCACTAAGTCTTCTTTATGTAGGCCATCCATTTTAGATGAGCTCATAAGTGCCGTTTTGATTTGTACCGCATTCCACTCTGGGTGAGCTTGCTTCATCAATGCTGCTGCACCAGCAACATGAGGGCTTGCCATACTTGTGCCTGTAATCGCATTAAAGGTAATACCATTACCTTCATCTGGCGAGTACGCAGATAAAATATCTGTACCTGGCGCTGCAATATCAGGTTTTAAGAAGCTAGGCTCACCATTAGGACCACGCGAACTTGAAGAGTTTACGGCATCAGTAAATTTCTCTTGAATTGTTCTTTTAACACTAGGGTCGAGTGAAGCAATAACCGGCTCTTCAGCTGCAGTTAACAGCTCAACCAAGCTTAAACCATCTTCTTGGCTAATCGCTGAGGCTGGAATTGTGGCGTCATCCATAGACATGCCCATTGCACCGCCAGTAACATTGTTGTGGATAATTACCGCTGTTGCACCTGCTTTCGCCGCATTTTCAGCTTTGGCTGAAAACGCACAGCTACCACGAGAGATTAATGCTACAGAGTCAGCAAATGAGATATCTTCAGCAAACTCTTCACACCCTTCAAAATTATCAGGAGCAATCACTTGCGCCGAAATAATAGGAAGTGAAATAGGGTCTGTTAATAAACCATTGCTTCCTTCAATACTTAAATAGGTTTCGCCTGCCACTTCAATTTGTTGAGAGAAGAAACGCCCTGTTTGCGTATTGGCAACTGTTAAACCAGACTCAATACAGCTAGGGCAACCAATAGTTTGTGCGCCGTTACCATCGTTACCTGCTGCGGTTACAACCACTACACCCGCTTCTTCTGCAGCTGTGAATAAATCACTGTATGCACTGCTTGATGGATTACCACCAGCACCACCGCCCCACGAGTTATTAATTACGTCTGCGCCATCTTTAATGGCCGCTTCTAATGCCCCCATTAGTGCAACGGTAGTACCGCTGCCTCGTCCATCGGCTGTGTGCCAAAGCGCTTTATAAGCCATTAACTGTGCCGCTGGTGCAACACCTGAAATTGACACGTTATTGTCTTGGTAAGTAATTTCAATTGGGTTACCTACAGCAGTACCAGCAACATGCGTTCCGTGACCGTCGTAACCGAGTGGAGAACCAATATATTCATCAGGGTGAACATCACTTGGTGTTGGGCCAAATGCACGCGCCACTATTAATTTATTATTACAAAAATCGGCTTCACCACCCTCTATACGACAGTAATCGGGGTTTTCTGCGATGTAAGCCGCTTCTTCTTCACTAAACTCTGCAGCTGCAAAACCCACATCTGAAAACATAGGGTTTTCTGGGCGAATACCCGAGTCAATAATAGCAACTTTAACGCCTTTACCAGCTTCAGATTGACCACCAAGCGCCTGCCATGCCTCAACGCCTCTAATCACATCAATAGAAGCATCCATTAATGTATGGTACTCAGTATCTAAAAATACTTTTTTTACACCCGCAAGTTTAGCGAGCTTTTCACGTTGACCTTGCTCACCTTCTACCACGATACCGTTGAATAACGTACTAAATGAATGTGAAACCGAGCCACCGCTAACAGATGCGGCTACTTGCGCTACACTTTTTTGTTTTGCTTTTAAGTAGCTGCTGTACTTTAACGCAGGTGCTGAAGATAGATTAACTTTACTATCCCCAGTTACTGCTGCAGAGGTTGCTTCAAGCCCTGCAATGCCGCCTTTGTAGGTTGCTAGCGGCTCGTCTTCAAGCTGGATAATATAGCGTGCTTTAGTAGAAATGGTTTTATCTTGAGAGTATGTTTTTACACTTGATGTTTCTGGGACATATCCTTTAGATAAATCAGGTGCGGCGGCTGCACCGTATGACATCATAGCTAAACCTATAGCTGATGAAATAGCGGTTCTTTTCAGTGTTATATTAGACATTATTTCCCCTGGAGTGAGTTTTATATTATTGTATTTACTCAATTCAATGTGATTAGAATTGTGATTTTAATATAGAACTACAGCCCTCAGGCTAGCAACAACTCAATTACAAGTGGATTACAAAACTGCAGAAATAGCATCGCAAAAACATCACAACAAACTAATTTTAAATAAGTTTTTCCATTTCTGTGATTTGTAAATCACTGTAAACAAAACCTAACTTCTCTATGGAAAATGAATGAGTAACGACGTTATAAATATTTTAACCATGGCTAAAGTAATTCAGACTGCCGTCGCCCCTGTCTTTTTAATTACGGGTATTGCTGCCACGCTCGGGGTTTTATCTAATCGCTTAGCCCGCATTACTGACCGTGCGCGACAACTTGAGCGAAAACTCAAGGTAAGCACCGATGAAGACTTTAATAAAACCCTAGCCACAGAGCTGCGAGCCCTGTTAAAACGCTCTCGATGTATTCACATTGCTTTTAGTATGAGCGTGCTAAGCGCCTTGCTAGTATGCGCTGTGGTTATGCTGTTGTTTTTATCACACATTCAGTCTATTAATTTAGGGGTAACAATTGCCAGCTGTTTTGTGGCTGCAATGGCCTTATTAATATGTGGTTTTATGTCGTTACTTGGCGAGGTATTTTTGGCCACACGTAGTATGCGCCGAGGGATGATATTTGCTGATATTAACGATTAGCAATAAAAAAGCCCGAGATTTTCTCGGGCTTTTATCACAACATTTTAATTTTATTGTGCAGTATAAATAGTCTCTAACACTTCAATTCGCGCTTCTTTAGTATAATCAGATGACTTTAATTGCTCTGCAGCAGCTAAAATATCTTGACCATCATTAACAGCTAAAACCGCTATTTTAGTACCTGGGAAAACAGACACTACCTTTAAGCCAGACAGCTGAGCTACCTCTGTTGCGTTCATGCCATCTTTAAGCAAAACAGTAATATTGCCAGAAAGCGACGTTAAGTTGTTTGTTAGGACATTACGTACCAGTGTACCTTTTGTTACTAACGATGAAGCCTCAGAAGACTCAACAACCGCCATCTCACCTTTAGTAGAAACAACATACTCATCAGCAGCAACACTTGTTGGTACTAAACGTAAGTTTTTTTCTACAACGTAAGAGCCAAAGTCGGTTTTGCTGTATTTCACACTATTTACCGGCTTTTTTGGAAGTTGCAGCTCTTTATCTGCTACTGAACTCGCTGTTGCACTTAGAGAAATACACGCAGCAGCACCTAAAATAACTAATTTATTCATTTTCATATCTATATTCCTTACTCTTGACCTGCGTGACCAAATGCTCTCAACGAAACGCCTTCTAAAACGCTTGCGGCACGGTTATTTGAAATACCTACGGCACCAAGTCCGTTATCCCCGCCATCGCTGAATGCAAAGCTATCTGCTGCAGCATCAAGAACACGAATAGTCCAAGTACCTTTTGTTGTCTCGCCATAGAAAGCATTAGACAGTAGTACCGCATCTTTTAAAACATAGCCAGTGTTCCAACCGTTAGTAAAGCTATAAGCTGGGTAAAATAGAGCTTGCTTAGACGCTAGTAATACACTGCGTGTGCCTGATGGAGACGTCACTTCAATTGCTAAATCGGTACCAGCAGATGTTTGCGTACCATCCGCTAAACCAAAGCCCATTTCAGTATTGCTCACATCAAACTTAAACTGCATTGCTTCAATGTTTAGCTCTTCTTCAACAGTGATTTGCTGTGTAACACCCGCGGCACTGTTATCTGGGATTTCTAGCGTAAGGGCCTCTTCTTCAACAACAGAGCCAACACCACTCCAATCTGTAATAACTTGCTCACCTAATGCTACATCGTACTCTTTTGCCATCGCAACTGCAGCACCAGCATCTACACGTCCAAAACCGTATAAGTTATTAAAGTTATAACCTGCTGCATTTTCAACCCAGCCGTCATGCGCTACAAATTCACCTTCACCAACGCTTAGCGTTACAACTTCATCTTCTGCATCGTTGACTGTGCTTGTAGTAGCTAAGATATGACGAACATCACGCCATGTTAGCTCTGAATTAGCTGATAAAATCAGTGATACTACACCTGACGCATTAGGTGCTGCCGAAGAAGTACCATTAAACGTAGAGGTATAGTTACAGCTAGCGTTATCTTCATGGCCTGGGTAGTTGAATGAGTATTGCGATGCCGCAAAGTCTTCGCCATATGCTGCAGCCCATGCCGTAATCGAGCTACCATTAAAGCCTGAGTACCCGTTAATACAGGTCATCTGGTCAGTTGTTACCATGGCAGGTGCCCAGCGCCCGTATTCACCCGCAGGGGCTGAAACCATTAAGTTAGCACCACCGCTTGAGTAGCTTGTATGCGTACCATCAGCATTTACAGCTGCAACGCTTAAGTAATATGGATGACCTTGGCTTGGCTCAAACGCGCCGTTATAACAAGTAAGACCTAGCTCATTTGCGCCGTTATCTGCACATAATGACCCTTCACCGCTACCATCAACAAACGAGTTACCGCTCGATTTCATGTTTAGGGCACCTTTACCATCACGAAGGTTAAGGTTAGGGTATGACTCGATAGCTTCATCTAGCTCTGAGTAGCCAATAAACGTTGGGAAGGTAATACCGTAGCTGCGGTTAAACGCAGAAATATTTTCTGATGTGCTAATACCGCTACCTGGGAAACCATGCGCCAGTAAATCAGTTTGCTCAATTTTATCGCCACCTAGGTAGTTCATGCCAATTAGACCAGCATCTGGTGCAACACCGCGCCCGCCCTTACCATTCCAGCCTTTCGCTGCAATTAAGCCTGCAACACTGGTACCGTGGTCGCCGCTATTTGACAGGCTAGTAGGATCGGTACGGTCAAGTGTATCTGCATCTAAATTTAAAGAACGATTTGGTAACACGTTATCAACTAAGTCTTCGTGGCGAATTTCCATACCAGAGTCAACAACAACGGCCGTTACGCCAGCACCTGTAACACCTTGAGTGTACGCAGCTGCTACGTTCATATCTTCGCCAGCAACCAATTCTTCTGCTTCTGATTCAGCAAAATCCTCGTCAAAAATAGTTTGCGCTTCTTCTTCGCTGTAACCTAATTGGTTGACATATAAATCAATTAGGCCTTGCTTCATTTCATCACTTAGAGCGTACGACTTTTGACCTGTGTTACGCAGGTGCCATTGCTGATTAGCCAAAGGATCTGACGCAATATCACTAATCGTTAATTGCGCAGACGCCGATTTGCCATTTGCATTAGCGGTGTAATCAATTACCGCGTCTTCGCCTGAAACAGGAACGTAAGTAAAGGTATCGCCTTCAACTGTTAGTAAGCCATGGCTAAAAGTATATACGCCATCTTGCGCTTCAACCGCTTCACCATTTTCAGTAAATGTATAACTAAGTGTATCGCCATCGTTATCACTTGCATTAAACTCAGCAGTTACAGGTACCCATTGCTTTAAACCGGCAACGGCTACATCGCTTGCTTTTGGTGCAACATCAGTTACTACAGCAACTTGGCTATTATTGTCATTGTCGCTGCCACCACACCCTGCAAGGGTCATAACTACTGCGGCAGAAAGTGCCGACATTTTAAAAATATTATGCTTCATAAACTTCCTTCGTTAATTATTTTTATGATGACTCAAGGTACACAACAGGGCACTTAATAACAACGCGCTGTTTACAGTCGTTAACAATAAACTGACAAGCTGTAATGATATATTCAGAAAACAAGCTATGGGACATTAAAGTTTCACTTGAATAAAATAAGTAATCGATTCAAGATGTCTAATTAGTAGATATAATTTCTTACAGGGGCAAAACATGAAATTAAAACAATTTTTAGCAGGGGTTGCTTTAGCAACATGTACACTTAGCGTATCTGCAAATACTGCATTTAAAGAGCCAAGTGATGCTATTGAATACCGACAAGCTGCGTTTTCTATGATTTCAGTGCAAATTAGCGATATGGGCGCAATGCTAAAAGGTAAAATTCCTTTTGATGCAGAGCAATTTAAAATGCGCGCTAATAACGCAGCGGCCCTTTCTAAAATGCCATGGGAAGCGTTTTACGAAGGCACTGATGAAGGTGATACAGCAGCATTAGCTGATGTATGGTCTGATAATGCAACCTTTGTTAAAAAAGCCAATGCCTTTGCTGCCAATGCAGATAAGCTAGCTTTAGCAGCTCAATCTGGCGATAAGGCGGTAATTGGTAAAGCATTTGGCGCATGGGCCAAAGGCTGTAAAGATTGCCACAAGCAATTTAAAGACTAATTACAATTAAAACAATGTACACTAAAACGGCGCTTTATGCGCCGTTTTGTTTTTTTGTTAGCTATTAACTTAGCAAATAACTAAGTGGTTCTTTGCCCCACGTAACAGCCAGTAGCACTAACAATCCAACAAAAATAGCCCACGCCAACCAAGGAGCTTTCGTGTTATCTATATTAGTTTGAGTGGCTTGCTCGCTGTTAGCCTGTTTACCGGTGATCATTGCTTTGACAAGTGGTTTTCCTTTTATTTTATACACAACAATGGCTGTAACATGCAGGCAAATGGCATAAAATAAAATATCGAAATTAAGGCGGTGCAGCCAATTTGCAAAATCAACTGTTGAGCTCGACACATACTCAACCAAAGGCCCATCAGTCAAAATGCCATCACTGCTCATTAGCCCGGTCACTAACTGCACTATTATAAGTACAAAAAACAACAAAACCATGTAGCTACCTGGCGCCGAATGACCCACCCCTTTAATGGGGTTTTTAAACTCTTTAAATACTGCTATTGGCGAGTGCAGTAACGCGCTTAACTTTGCCGTTTTACTGCCCACCAGCCCCCAAACTAAACGGGTCACTATTAATGCGATTGCGAAAAAGCCAGCCACAAAATGAAGCTCAATCATGCCCTCGTCAATGCTAAAGTAAAGCACAGCAATATTAATCACTAATAACCAATGAAAGCTTCTTATAAAGCCATCCCATACTTTTATACTTTGCATATAAATCCTCAACTTGTTGCCAGGCTCTGGCACATTATTTTGATACTAAAGCCATTATTCCAAAGTTTTACTACCGCTGCATTAATGATATTACATAAAGCGCTATTTATGGCACACTAAACGCACAAACTTATTACTTACTTGTATTAATGAATATAACTAAACGCGCAGTATTAAAAGGTTTTTTTGATATGCTCCCGCTTTGCCTGGCGGTCGTTCCTTGGGGAATATTATGTGGCTCTTTAGCGATTCAAAATGGCTTTAGTGCCTTTGAAACACAAGCAATGTCATTACTTGTATTCGCGGGTTCTGCACAATTAGTTGCAATTGAACTAATGGCCGGTAACACCCCTTTACTGACTATTTTATTTACCACATTTATTATTAGCTCTCGGCATTTTTTATACGGTTTAGCCGTACGCCATAAAGTTATTTCACAGCCATTTCGGTGGCGCTTACCAATAAGTTTTGTACTAACCGACGAGCTGTTTGCCTTTTCGCATCACCGCAAAGCCTATAAAACAAAAGCGCGCCTAATATACGCTTTAAGCGCGGGTTTTAGTTTTTATATTGCATGGAACCTTTGGACGCTCATAGGCATAGTTGCAGGAAGTGTGCTCCCTGATTTAACAAATTTAGGGCTCGACTTTGCTATTGCAGCTACATTTATTGCGCTTGTGGTACCGGGCATAAAAATTTAGCCTCGCTGGTTACTGTGATTGTTGCGGGTATTAGCGCCACAGTTTTAAAAAGCACGGGGTTTGAGTTGTGGTTGGTTTGTGCTGCTCTACTTGCAATGAGTGCAGGCTACTTTACTGCAAGGCTTACACAAAAAAAGGACAGCCCATTATGATGCTCACTATATTATTAATGGCGTGTATTACCTTTTTTACTCGTTACTTATTTTTACATCAACGCCTTGGTTTTAAAGTGGGCCCTAAAATGCAGCAGTTTTTAAGCTTTAGCGCACCCGCTGTACTAACCGCTATTTGGGTACCCATTATTTTTATAAATGAAGACGGGCTCAACCTAAACTGGCACAACCCTTATTTAAGCGCAGCCATCGTTGCCATTATTGTTGCCTATAAAACACATAATATTTATTACACAACGCTTGCCAGTATGGGGTTATTTTTAATTTTAAACTAGGGCGTGTTGACCTTTGGCGTTTGAATTTGCAGCAGTATGTTTGGTTTTTAGGCAAGGCAGAGCCTATNATTAAGGCGTGTTGACCTTTGGCGTTTGAATTTGCAGCAGTATGTTTGGTTTTTAGGCAAGGCAGAGCCTGTGAAGTGTGGTTATTCCCCATAAATAGGCGATAACGTAGCATAAATGCCAAACATGCGCTGCCCTTTGGGTTCTGCCTAGGGGCGATAAACTCTTTGTTGCTCGGTTTTTACTTAGCCCACTAGGTTACAAACCTCGCGCCGCGATTTGATCGCCCCTAGGTTGAACAAATTTCAATCCGCAAAGTTCAACACGCCCTAAATAACAGCCAACCCATTAGCGCATAGTTAAGCGCGGTATTAACAAGCCTAAATTTTATACTTTTAGTAACGCGCTACAGCAGGTAGAATGTAGCTAACAACAATAAAAAAGCATCCATCATGCATGAATTTCATCAATTAACGGCTACTGCGTTAGACGGTAAAACAATTAATTTTAGCGACTTTGAAGGCAAGGTTGTGCTTATTGTTAATACCGCAAGTGAGTGTGGTTTTACTAAGCAGTACGAGTCGCTACAAACTCTTCATAGTAAGTACGCGAAAAGCGGATTGGTTATTATTGGTTTTCCATGTAATCAATTTGGTCAGCAAGAGCCAGGCGACGCAACGCAAATACAACAAGGTTGTTTAATCAATTACGGGGTAAGCTTTTTAATGGCCGCTAAAGTGGATGTAAACGGTCGTCACGCCCACCCTGTATTTAGGTATTTAAAATCGGCCTTACCCGGCTTTTTAACACGCAAAATAAAGTGGAACTTCACCAAGTTTTTGATAGCGTCCGATGGCACACCTATCAAGCGCTATGCGCCTTTTACAAAACCAGAAAAGCTAGAAACCACTATTCAACAAGCACTCGCTAAATTAAGTACACAATAAGTAATAAAGAGGCATAAAGCCTCTTTATTGCCAATATTTAGCCTTTAAACATGCGTAAACGCACATTCAAACCCTAATAAAAAGGCGCATTATTTTAACTAGCACAATTTAGTCTATGTAATCGTTTAAGTCGTCTTCACCTAGATTTTTACGCAAACGTTTTTGCTCAAGGTAATCTTCCAACTTCTTTTTCACCTTTTGCTTTTTTTTGTCATGCTGATTACGCCCGACCATTTCGTACTCGTCTTCAACAAAATCATCATCTAGCGCATCGTAACTAAATGTCTTACCCACAACCCACTCCATAAAGTGTTTGAGACCAACTCAGGTTTATTCCTGCACTTGGTAAATTAAAAAAATGTTTAGCGCTAAAATACGAACAAATTAGCACCAAAATAAAGCCACGTGACTATCGTAAATAGCCTTCATGTCAATATTGTGAATAAATAGCGCTAAATTAAGAAAGTGGAAAGTGAGAGTTTTTTATCGTTTCGACAAATAAAATTTATCATTTATTTATTTTTAGTGTTTTTGACTAAAAAGTAGTTTATTTATCAAAATTAAAAATCATTAAAAACACACAAATTTCATAACCTACTGTTTTAAAATAAAAATAAATAATGGCACCAAACTTGTTAGTACTTAGCTGTCATCAACAATTATTAGAGAATAAACATGAAAAATTTACTATTAGTAAGCGCTTTAATTTGTACACCCGCTGCAATGGCACATAACGATAACAATGCGGGCATTTCGTTTAGCAATGAGCAGTGTAATGTAGAGTTTAAAAACGATGTACGCATTAAACCTAGCGAATTAGAAATTTTTACCGCATCTAATCAATTCATGCGCTTTAACAGCAATGGCAACTTAACTATAAATGGCGAACAAATATCCATTAACAGCGAGCAACGCCAAGCGCTTACCCAGTATTCTGACAACTTACGTACGCAGCTACCTGAGGTCGCTAATATTGCCCTAGACGGAGTGAAAATAGCCGGTGTAGCATTAGAGGAAGTAGCCAACGCATTTAATATTGATGGCCTTGATGACTTATCTGGCCTGATGGACGATATAAGACTTGAAGTAGAAAACACCTTTTATCAACAAGGTACGTTTGTAATGGGCCAACAAAGCTTTAATCAATTTGGTGAAAACTTTGAACACCAATTTGAGGAGCAAATAGAAACCGTGGTTGAGTCTGCCGTTATGCAATCAATGGGCAGTATTTTAGTTGCTTTAGGCTCTGAGCTGCTTGGTTCGGGTGGAGATATGGATGCATTTGAGCAACGCATGGAAAATATGGGCGCGCAAATAGAAGAAAAAGTAGAGCTGCATGCCAGTGCGCTTGAAAAGCGTGCCAACTCTTTATGCGACAGCTTTGCCAACATAGCACAGCAAGAAGAGCAATTAGTAGCGCAGTTACCGCAGCTAAAAGGCTACGAGTTATTTACCATTAAACAAAATTAATACACCGCACCGTATTTAACATCCCTTTAGCAGCACTTGTATATTAGGTGCTGCTTTTTTATTCTTTTAGCGTGTGAGCCAGCGCACCTAACGTGGTAATAGCCTGCTCTATTTTTTCGCTCCACTGCACCCCATAACTTAGCCTAATACAGCTTTTATACTTATTACTTGCTGAAAAAATAAGTCCAGGGGTTATGCTAATACCAGCCTCTAGCGCCAGTAAAAATAACTTTTGACTGTCTACCCCTTGGCCTAAATCAAGCCAAATAACACACCCACCTTTAGGGTCACTAATACGCGTATTTTTAGGCATCGCGTTTAATAAGCACCACCGCATGCGCTCTTTGTTATTACGTAAGCGCTGCCTAAGTACTTTTAAATTACGGTCATACTCACCACTGGCAATAAACTCAGAAAGCGTCCACTGATTTATTAGTGAGGCAGAGCAACTTAATGCACGCTTATGGCGGCGCGCTTGTCCAGCAAACTTGCCTGCTATTAACCAACCTACTCGATAACTTGGTGCAGCCGTTTTTGAAAACGAGGCGCAACTGATCACAAGCCCCTTTTTTGAATACGCTAAAGCGGGCGTGCCACGCTTGGCAGTAAAGTGCAGATCACCGTACACATCATCTTCTATAAGAACAACATTATGTGACTCTATTAAGTCCACCATTTGCATGCGGCTTTCATCGCTCATAAAGCTGCCAACCGGGTTATTTATTGCGGTCGAAAACAAGCATGCTTTTATATCATGTTGTTCAAGCGCTTGAGCTAAGTCGTTAAGCCAAATACCATTGTCGGGGCAGAGCGGAATTTCAAGCGCCTTTAATCCTAAGCTCTCTATTAGTTCAATAATACCGTGATAACACGGGGTTTCAATTGCAACCACATCGCCGGGCTTAGTAACACACTTAAGTGCAATAGCCAGCGCCTCTTGCGCGCCATTGGTGATCACCAGTTCATCTATATTTACACCAATACCAAAGCCTAAGTATCTATGCACTAATTGCTTTTTAAGCGCAGCAAAACCATCAATAGGGCCATAATTAATAACACTCGCCCCAGCAATTGTCATAACCCGGCGCATGGTACGGGCTAAAGCTTTATCGGTAGGCGCTGCAGCAACGGGATTGGCAATACCAAAGGCAATTACATTAGGTTGATGAATAGCGCTGTATACCTGCTCTATTAATGCTTGTTTATTTACAGTGACAGGCTCGCGGCTTAGTTTTACACGCTTTGGCAAACTGTAAACCGTATTAAGCACCGTTAAAAAGTAGCCCGATTTTTCACGTGCCTCTACTAACCCTTGATCTTCTAACGCTTGATACGCTTGCTTAACCGTCGGAATGCTAATATTTAAGTTACTGGCCATTTTACGAAGCGAAGGAAGCTTTTCCCCTGGTAGTAATACCTTTTGCGCTTGCATGTCTTTAATTAGCTCAATAACTTGTTGGTATAAAAACTCGGCTTTTTGCTTATTGGCAGCTGGCTGCATATCTCACCTCAAATCTGTATAGGTTACATTTATACTTTTCTGTATATGGTAAGTATACAGATAGACTCTAAAATAACCACTCAATCGGTTTTTTAGAGGTTTGCCATGAAAAGCGCAGCGCTATATCTCACAACAGTGTTAATTTGGGGCTCTACGTGGCTCGCGATTTCGTTTCAGCTAGGCGATATTGCTGTGGAGCTTTCTTTGTTTTATCGCTTTGCCATAGCAGCTGCATGTATGTGGCTATTTGTGGCCTACAAAAAGCCTAATATGCGATTTTCGTTAGTCGATCATGGCTTTTTTGCTTTATTGGCCATTTCTAACTTTGGCTTAAATTATTTGCTTTTGTATTGGGCACAAAACTACCTCTCATCGGCAATGGCCTCTATTGCATTTTCAATGTTGCTAATAATGAACATAGTCAACACCCGTTTATTTTTTGCAAAGCCCATTGCCAAACGTATTTACTGCGGCGCGCTAATCGGCATGGTGGGTATTATTTGTCTGTTTTGGCCGCATTTACAGCAATTCGACTTGAGTAATGGGGCGTTGGTCGGGTTACTACTTGCCCTTGGGGGTACCTTTGTGGCTTCATTGGGCAATATGATTAGTGTACGTAATTCTAATCGTCAAATAGGTGTGCTGCAGGGTAACGCATGGGGCATGTTATATAGCGCAGTAGGTTTAGCCGTTTATGTATTAATAAATGGTATAACGGTCAGTTTTAGTGCCCCTACCAGCTATTGGTTGTCGCTATTGTATTTATCTGTTTTTGGCACTGTGATTGCGTTTGGCTGCTATTTTGCCTTGTTAAAAAACATTGGCCCCGAAAAAGCAAGCTACGCCATAGTGCTGTTTCCGCTAGTGGCCGTTGCATTAAGCAGCTTTTTTGAAGGCTTTGAATGGCATGCAAACACCTTTGCCGGCTTTAGTTTAGTACTACTGGGTAATGCAATTGTACTTACCCCCACAAAAAGAATTAACGCCTTTTTAGCAAGCCGCAGCGTTGCTAAAAATGGCTCCGTCCCCAGTTAGAGGCGTTTTTAACGCACTAACACAAAAGCGCCTACCCTACTGTAGGCGCTTTTTTATTGGTATATGAAAATTAATAGCCTGCTCATGAATAGCAATAACCGCGGGCGTAACACCTACTAGCTCGCCATCGGCCTCAATTAATAAGTTTTTAGTATTAATACGCGCCTGTTTGAGTTGGCTATAAGTAAGCTTTTTTAAATTATGGTGGCGCTTAAAAATTAATTTAATAAAGCTATATAAGTGATCAACAAGACTACCCGCTTGCATTTGGTAGCAATCAAGCAGTCCATCATCAATTTTAGCCCTAGGTGCTATTTTAATGCCGCCACCAAAATACTGAGAGTTCGCAAATACAGTTATTAAATTTTGATAGCTACATTGCTTATTTAAAAATGCTCCATTTAGTGTGCTTGCTTTGTAAGTAAAGAGCGATTTAAAACTCGTCCACTTATAGCGCCAAGCTGACATGCTTTGTAAATGACCCAACTGCTTAATTACATGAGCATCAAAACCAACACCAGCCACATTAATAAAGTAACGAGTATTAATTTTACCTACATCAATTAAGTGTGTGGGGGCATTAAAAATAGCGTTTTGCCACTGTTTAGCTGTGCAATGAAAGCGACGCGCAAAATCGTTGCCCGTACCACAAGGTAATATTGCCAAACTACATGCACTGTTAATCACGCCATTAAGTGCCAAATTAAGCGTGCCATCGCCTCCAATAGCCACAGCTATTTGGCTTTTTTGTGCATTCAATTTAACGTTTGCTAAGTCGTACTCAAAATTACCTGTCGTTTTAACCGTAATATAGAGAATATTTTTCTTCTGGCATGTTTTTTTAAGCCAATCGAGGTGATCTAACACCACACTTTTTACGCTCGGTTTAACTATTATTAACAACTGCAAGTAATTTATCTCCTATTAGCCAGTACACCAGCATAAATAAGAATTAAGTTAAAATTAATTTATCTGAATAATTAATCACAAAAGTGCGTAAAAATTTACTAAAAACATTAACAAACACAAAAAACACTTATAAAACAAATAAAAACCTAGTTCCCCCAGTTAAATAACTATGCAAAATGGGCACTTAGTAGTTTTAATTAAAAACAAAACAATGCAAATTCAGATAAAAATAACTAATAGCCAAGCCTTAGTTTATATTGTTGTATTTTTAAACAAAAAAGAGTCAAAATGCTCGCGATTTAAACACATACACCTTGGAGCAAAGACATGAACCCAATAAACACCCTAAACCAAAATGCAGCAGCCCACGTTGGCGTAAAACCAACTAACCGTAAAGCTAAAATGCTTGCTAAATTAAACCGTATGGGCAAAAAGTTATCATTAAACAGCGCCGCGCAATACAAATAATCAACCTTGTTATGATTATTAAGCAGGGGCAGCAAACAACTAACCACTATTGAAAGCGCTTCTTTAGCTCCCTTAGTTTGCTGCCACCCTTTAATTTTTAGTTTAAATCCTTCTAATTTCCCTCTATTTACAAAAAAAACCGTAATTACGCCTACTTTTTAAGCAAACAGTTTATTTGCTATTTACACGACGGTATCACCTAAGTATTATTCTGCGTCACGGAGAGATGGCAGAGTGGTCGAATGCACCGGTCTTGAAAACCGGCATAGGTTTGTAGCCTATCTAGGGTTCAAATCCCTAT
>NZ_LKBC01000014.1:0-88721 GCF_001400005.1 Pseudoalteromonas sp. P1-30 | reverse complement strand
AACCAAACATACTGCTGCAAATTCAAACGCCAAAGGTCAACACGCCCTAATTAATTAGAATAGTTTAGCTAACATCTCGTCATTATAAGCAACAAGCTCTTCATTATTAGCCACTTTACTAATGTAATCTGGATTAGCAATAAATGGACGACCAATCGCAATTAAATCAAACTGGTCATTGTTTATTGCTTGTTTTGCATCATCAAAACTATAACTACCTACCCCTACAAGGCTGGTTTTAGTGTTAGCGCGCAAATACTGCGAGGTTGTTTTACCTTCTAAAGAGTCAAATTGAGTGCTGTCATCAAAAATACCGCCATGAATGTAAGCCAGTTTTTTGTCATCTAGCTGCGCTAATAAATAATCAAATACCGCTTTATCACGCTTATCTTCTTCCATATTAAAATAAGCACCTGGCGATAACCTAATTGCCGTACGCTCATTACCTACTGCATTAATAACCGCATCGGTCACTTCTATTGCAAAACGCGCCATATTTTCAGGTGTTTGGCCATATTCATCTGTGCGCTCATTTGCAGCGTAATGTAAAAACTGATCAATTAAATAACCATTTGCGCCATGAATTTCTACACCATCAAAACCAGCTTCAATGGCGTTTTCGGCCGCTTTAGCAAAGTCGGCTATCAGTGAATTAATATCCTCTTTGGTGGCCGCTTTTGGCGTAATGTACGTCAGCTCGCGCATACGTGGTACAGAGCCTTCAACTCCAATTGCCGATGGCGCTAATACTTCGCCGTCAAAAAAGTGAGGGTGAGCAACACGGCCAACATGCCAAAGCTGTGCAAACATTTTACCGCCGTTTGCGTGCACGGCGTCGGTTACTTTTTTCCAACCTTGAATTTGCTCGCTGGTAAATAACCCCGGTGTATTTGGGTAGCCCTGTGCATCTGGGCGAATGATAGTGGCTTCGCTAATAATTAAGCCGGCATCGGCACGGCGCGCATAATATTCGACCATATCTTGCGTAGGTACTAAATTATCATCAGCCATACAACGGGTTAAAGGCGCCATAAAAACGCGATTTTTAAGTTCAAGTGAGTCGTTTAATGTATACGGAGCCAGTAAATCTGTGGTCATTGTTAAATCCTTCATTAAGAGTATGCATATGAGATGCGGCCTTTTTAACAACATTCAAGGGTAATTTTGAATGCTCGCTCAAAATATACTTAGGGAGTACCAAAACAGATCTGAATTACAAAATTAAATAACCTGAACTCTGGTTAAGAGATTTACTAACATATTTTATCATGATGATAGTTAAGCTTATTTTGTCTCTAGCCAGAGATTTTCAGTAAATTCAACGCAGTTAGCGCTTAAAATAGCTGCTAGAGATAGATTTATTATCCAGAGTTCAGGTTAAATAATAATTTTTCAACACACTGTCACATAACTCGATATACTTGTAACAGTAAGATTCAAATTTGAAGCAATAAAGAGTGAGCCAATTATGACAACTGCAAATGCGACTGAAGAACAAACCGTAATTTTAGGGCTAGGGGCAAAAAAACGACTCGCTTTTATGTTTGAAACCGTACAACAGTACAAACAAGTATGGATTTTAAACGACGATGATGGCTGCGTAATGCTTGCCAACGAAGATGACGACTGTGTACCAGTGTGGCCAACCCGCGATTTTGCACAAGCTTGGGCCACAGGCGAATGGGAAGGCTGTACACCAAAAGCCATTCCGACTAAAGATTGGTTTAGCCGCTGGACACCCGGCCTTGAAGAAGACGACTTACTGATTGCGGTGTTCCCTACCGAAGAGGACGACGGCACGGTGCTTTTTCCTGATGAATTTGAAAGCCAGTTAAAAATCCCTAAAAAAAGAAAGTACTAAGTAGCCAGCATCACGTTATTTAGTTTATAAACGCGGCCTAAAATAGCCGCGTTTTTTATATCTGCTTTCTAAAATTTAAATAAGCCTTGGTTATAGCCTTGGCATCTTCTATTTGCGGGTAGTGCCCAAGCTCACCAAACCCTTGTACGCGCGCATTAGGTATTGTTTTTTTATAGTGCTCAAGCATGTGTTTACCCGATATTGGGTCTTGCTCACCTGCAATAAACGTAACCGGTATATCGTTATTAATCATTGCCCCAACCCAGCGCTGTTCGTTTTGTTTTCGCTGTGTAATATATTTAATTAGCTTGGGCATAACACGTAAACCCTTGTTGTAAATTAACAACGCCCAAAGGGTATCAATTACCATAGGGGCTGGTGGTGTTTTTTTGCCAAAAATAGTGATTAAATTTTTAGCAAACTTTTGTTTGCTCATTAGCTTAGGTACTAGCCAACCAAGTTTTGAAAGTAGCAGCTTTTGGATAAATAAAGGTTTATGTATGTGTGGAAATAACCCGCCATTTAAAAAGCATACACTGTGTATGCGTATGTCGCTTTGAGCAGCAACTTGCCTTGCTAATAGCTCTTGAGCCACGGTATCACCATAATCATGGGCTAATAGGTGTACATTGGTAATATTTAAACGCTTTAAAAATTGCGTGTATAAATCAGCTTGCTCTGTAATGTTATAAGCCGCATTGATTGGTTTATCCGAAAGGCCAAAACCCAGCATATCAAGTGTAACTAAAAAGTAGTGTTTTTTGAGCTCATCCCACATACCTTCCCAGTCCCAGCTTGCACTTGGAAAGCCGTGTATCAAAAGGAGCGCGGGGTTATTAGCATTCCCCGCTGTTTTAGTAAAAATTTGCTTGGCATTTATATCAATAAACTGCCCGTTTGATTGCCACTGCGAAAGCGTATACATAGGCTGCTACCCATTAACTTTTATTATTGTAATGGTTAGTTTTATCACATTGAGCTTTAATAAAAAGCCGATATTGAACGTAAATATCGGCTTTTGGGTAAAATTTAGTTTTTAAGCTTTAAGTGTTATCGCGCCATAAGTATTGGCAAGGTGGTGTTTGCTAGCATGTAGTTAGTCATACCACCAAAAATTTGCTCATGAATTCGCCTGTGAGTAAATGCGCCCATCACCACTAAATCAGCATTATGCATTTGCGCTACCGACATAAACGCTTTAGCAGTCGATTGCCTGCCATTATTAAATGTTACAAACTCACTTTTAATATCGTGCTGAGCTAAATATTTAACCACTTCATGGCCGTTTGGCATTTTATCGGCGCTGCTTGCGCTGGTGCAAATAACAACCTTTTTAGCTTGTTTTAAAAGCGGTAAACTATAAGTGAGCGCGCGCGATACCTCGGTACTGGCGTTCCAGCCAATCACCACTGTTTTTATATCAAAGTGGGTCATTTGCCGTGGTACCAATAATATAGGTTTACCACTTCGCATTACCGATGCCTCAAAGGTCGAGGTTGATTTACCACTTTTAGACTGCGGAATAATAATTAAATCAGCGACTTTGCCTTGCTCTGCAATTATTTCGCTGCGCACACCTATATTAATATGCCATGAAGCGCTTGGGTGCGTGGGATGCTCTGCGCTGTCGTCAGTGTATTTAACTTGATGCTGGGCACATAAACTAACAAATTCGGTTTTTAAATTTGCCGATTCGGTTGTTGCAAAGCGCCCTGCTACAGAGTCTAACTCTTTTACCAATTTAGTTGGTAAGCCAAGCTGCCCTGTTGGCAAAAAGCGTTTTGGGTCTAAGTGCGTGTGATAAACATCAAGGTGCGCATTAAAATACTTAGCAACGGCTAAGCCCCCTTTTAAGCGCTCTGTTACATGCCCACTTGTAGAAAGGGGCATTAAAATAAGCTTAGGTAAAATCATAATTATATCCTTCTTAAGCCAGTGCCTTTTAGAGCAAATGTAAACCGTGCTAAGCGCTGCTTGTTTTGCTTAGCACGGCGGCGTTTACAGCTGCGTAAAGCTTGCCACTTCTTGTAGGTAACCGCTTGGTAAATCTAATACCATAAAGTGCGATAAAGTGAGTAAAAATGCCAACGCACACACTGTCAGTGTTAATGTTCTAGCAATTGATATACGTGCTTTTACAAGTAAAAATATTATGAAAAACAACGCTATCGAAATCACATAGCCCAGTAAAAAACACCCAGCTAATAAGCCACACAGCCAAAATACATAATGCCAAAGGCCAGTCACGCTTGAGTCGTTTACATACCCCGCAGAGACCTCATTATCGTAATTTACAGCATCGTCTACTTTATTAAGTAGCAGCTTGATCAGCACAACCGCAGAGAGTATTAACATGAACGAGCACACCACGGCAGGAAATACTCCACCTAAGAATGTGCGTTGGAACGAGTCATACAAACCGTATGCAAACACTAAACAAACAAAGCCAGAAAACGCGATTTGTGGTTTAAGGTTAGTTGGTTTTACCTCAGCATTAGCTGTGTTTTTATTGGCTTTTTCTTTTTTAGCAGCCTTAATAGAGTGGCGTGCTGCAAAGAAAATAGAAAGCGCGGTTAATGCACCAATAATCATCACACCCGGTTTTAATAAAAACTCTATGCCGTCAAACTGAATAGCTTGATAAAGGTAAGTTTCCATGCCGCTTGCCAGTACAAAGCCAATTAAAAATGCCGGACGAGGCCATCCAAAGCGCTTCATTAATACGCCTAAAATACCAATACCAATAAGTGCGACTAAATCACCTAAATCACGGGTTGCCTGAAACGCCGCAAAAAAGATCACCATAACCATAAATGGTGCCATGAGCGTGTAAGGAATAGTTGTTACTTTTGCTACCCATTTAGAAATTAGTAAACACGCGCCCGCGCCAATTACATTAGCAAGTGCCAGTGACCATACAATGGTGTAAGTAACATCAAGGTCAGTGGTGATCATCGCAGGGCCTGGCTCTAAACCAATTAATACCATACCACCTAAAAATACAGCCATGCTGCCAGAACCTGGAATACCAAATAATAAGGTCGGAATTAAGCCACCGCCTTCTTTGGCATTATTTGATGACTCAGGGGCAATAACACCGCGTATGTCGCCTTTACCAAAGTTTTCGGTGTCTTTAGAGGTTTGCACCGCATGACCATAAGAGATCCAATCAACTACGCTGCCACCTAGGCCTGGTAGTGCGCCAACAACACAACCAATGGCAGCACAGCGCGTAGCTAGCCATTTATTTTTAACAACATCTTTTACGCCTTCAAACCATCCACTACCCAACTCAGAAGCTTCTGAAATAGAGCGATTTTGACGCAGTAAATCGATAATCTCAGGTAATGCAAATATACCTAAACCAACAACCACTAACGGAATACCATCCATAAGGTAACCGTTATCAAATACCATGCGGTATTCACCGGTTGCAGGAGCACCGCCAAGTGAGCCTAAACATAAACCTAAGCCACATGCGCTTAAGCCTTTTACTAGGCTATTACCGGCCAATACACCCACCATACTTAAACCTAGCAAAGTAAGCATAAATAATTCGGCCGAGCCTAACGCTAAAATAACGGGGCGGGCAATCAATACAAACAGCGTTAAAATAATTGCACCAAAAAGGCCACCAAATAATGACGAAGCAAACGCTGCTGAAAGCGCACGCGCTGCTTGGCCCTTTTTAGACAGTGGGAAGCCGTCAAGCACTGTGGCTTGTGAGCCACTGGAGCCTGGAATACCCATTAATACAGAGGTGAAGGTGTCAGAGGTTGGAATAACCGCCACTAGGCCAATAAGCATAGCAAGCGCTGAAATTGGGTCCATACCATATAAAAATGGCAGTAATAACGATAAACCCGCTATGCCGCCTAAACCCGGAAAAATACCAATCAGCAAGCCTAAAAAAACGCCGCCGCATAAATACATTAAGTGTGTGGGGGTAAGAATAGTTTGTAGCGCAATTAAAAATGCATCTAACATACTGCTCTCCTTAGATTAAAAAAGTGGCTCACTAAATGCGAGCCACTGTGTGTACAACAAATCAACATGGTTTTTTAAAAACGCGCGTTGTAGTTTTCGGTTAGGTAATTTCTTACCCATTGTTTGTCAGTTTCAGAAATTGTCAGTGCTGAGCTCAGTGTGTTTACTGCATCTTCGTTTACAAGTTGTGGGTATTGGCCAAGTACTAATTCAGACTCTTCTTTAAAGTTGTCTTGATCAATGACGCGCTGTGCTGCATTGCGCCACTCTGCAATAACGTCATCAGGGGTGCCTTTAGGTAAAAACAGTCCTTTTTGCGCGGCAAAACCGGCTACAAAAAAGGTTTTCCATACGTTGTATTCAACGCCTGTTGGCTTTTTACCATGGATCATTTCGTATACTTCGCCTACGTGTGGTAAGTCAGGAAACGTTGGGTCGCGTACAATTTTGCCTTCTTTATTAAGTACGCCAAACGACATAAGCGGAATCGCTTTACCTTCATCAACTAGCGGCTGTACTTTTTTTAAGTAGGCAGAGGTAGTTTGAAAGTCGATATCCACCTCGCCACGCTCAAATGATAAACGCGCACTGCCACGGCCCTTCATACCAAAAATGGCGTGAATGTCTAAATCAAGCATGTCGAAGGCTAATAACCCTACTAAGTCCATTGAGGCGGCGCGTTGGCTACCAAATTTAAGTTTTTGACCCTGCAATTTGGCAAGCTCTGATGCGTTTTTAATACCCAGCTCTGGGCGCACATATACCACCGCACCTGTCGGTGTGGCCATAATCACGTTCCAACGTTTTACTTCGTATCTAACGCGTGAGTCGCCAAGTAAGTAAGGGATTTGTGTAGAGGCAGAAGTACTAAATACATTTAAACCATTTGCTTTAGCGCGGCGCTCAAAGCGGTTAGCGCCTTTGGTAGAGCCACCACCTGGAATGTTTTTAACCACAACCACAGGTTTACCATTTAAATGCTGAGAAAAACGCGGACCAAAAAAACGTGCCCATGTGTCAGAGCCGCCACCTTCTTTAAAAGGCACAACCCACTCTACTCGCTCACCATCAAAGCTTACTTCGTCGTTATTGTTTGCATAAGCTGAGCTGATACAAGTGCTTGCTGCTAACACAACAAGCATTGCTTTTAGTCGATTAGGTGCAAAAGTACTTAATTTAATCTTCATAATTTGACCTCTGTTATTCGCTGCAATTATTTAAATAGGTCCTAATAACGTCATTGCATCTATTACGTAGATGAAAGTATTTCGTTAAAAGAAGTTAACAACAGCTAGACTAATAGCCGAAACTGTCATCTACCTGTCATCAATGCCAAACTATCCATTAATTTAAAATTATTTATAAGGCATTGTTTTTAAATAAAAATAAATTTAGTTTTATTTATTTAAAGTATAAAAAAAGCGATAACAGACAATCTGCTATCGCATTTTCGGTTGGTTTACTAAGGCTTAACACCAATTCGCTTAATTAAGTGAGCTATTTTGCCCATTGGTATAAGTTAAGCTATTTTGCTTTCATCCCATACTTTTGCAGGTATGTGTACTTCACCTTTAAATAACATTCTGGCGGTGCGCATTAACCCCGCCGATTTTATATCTAGCGTGTCGTTTTCAAAGCGCCCCTCAAGGAGTAAATCTATTTTACCGCTTGGGTGTTCAACCACTATATTTTGCTGCTCTGAGCTTTGTGGGGTAATTAAGTCGTACGCCACACTGCCTGGCAACATGCAACTAACACTCACGCAAATTGCCCCCGTTACAGAATGGCTGGTATGGCAATTTTGCGGCACAAAGTAGCGCGAAGTTATCGTACCGCCAAATTGCGGCACCGACAGTAAACCGACTTTAGGAATGACTTTTCCGGTTGCATCGCCTAGGCCCATTTTTAGTGACGCCTGCAGGCGAATGCTTTCTATTTTTTGCAGTAACTCTGTATTTGCATCAAGCTCTTGTTTAGTTTCAGAGCCTTTTACACCCAGTGATGGTGCAGGTATTAGTACCATTGGCATGGCAGCATCCACACAACTTACTTCTACGCCATCAAAGGTATCGCGTGCAGAGCCAGTAGGCAGTAATTCACCGGTTTTAGTGCCACACACATCAAAAAACTTAAGTAAAATAGGAGCCCCAGAGCCTGGTACGCCATCAATGGTGGCATCGCCTTCGTACTCTACAAAGCCGTTAGGCGTTTGTACCACAACTTCAATCAGGGTATTGGTATTTACATTTTTAACCCGTACCGTTGTTTCACCGTCGTTTGCAGTAACCAGTCCGTATTCAATTGCCAGAGGTGCTGCACCAGATAAAATATTGCCACACGAAGGGGTTATATCGACTTCATTTTGCTCAATAGCAACTTGCGCAAATAAGTAATCAATGTCTGCATCGGGGTCGGTTGAGCGTGAAATAATGGCCGCTTTACTGGTTAGTGAGTTTCCTCCACCAACGCCGTTTACTTGCAGCGGATCGCCTGAGCCCATTGCTGCAGTTAAAATTTCTTTGCGTTTATCCCACTCTCTCGGTAAATCGTTGGCTAAAAAATAAGTCCCGCGAGACGTTCCGCCGCGCATAATGACACAAGGTATTTTTTTTTGAATAGTCATAATAATCCAGCTTCTAAATCAATTTAAATGAGCAGTAACGGGTTAGTTATTACTTAAAATAACCACGCACTCTTGCACTTGCTCTTGCTTACTTTGCAAAGATTGAGGGGCAAAATTAGTATTACTTGTTGCACTAGCAGCCGTGGCTGTTTGTTGGCTATTTGCACGAAAGTGAATGGCTCTCGGCGTAGGTTTTAACTGAGGTGTAGCGTGTGTTGAGTTCATCGTTTCGCCCTTTCAATGCAATTAAAAACAAGTAACGTCGTTATCAAAACGTTGCCCTTTTTTTAAGAGTAAGGAGCCAAACTGTCACTAACCTGTCACGAAATAAAAATTGATTAAAAAATAACTTTTAAAAATTAAAAAACGCGCAGCATTTTCATGCTGCGCGTTAAAAGCCAATCGAAGGGGGCGTTTAAAACTTAATGGTGTAATCTACATATACACGGTGATCTGCTCTGTCTCCTTTTACACCATCAACACTGCCAGTTTCATCTGTGGTGTAATCTAAAAATAACCAACGTAGGCTTAAGCCTTTTACAGCCGCTACTTTGTAGCGTGTATCAATGGCCCAATATTTTTCATCGGCTGTGCCACCTGCTTTACCTAAGCTTGAATTTTCTGCATCGCTGCCGCTGGTGTAATAAAACTTTGTGGTTAAACCCGGTGCCACTGCTTTTAGGTCAACACCTAAGCGAGCCTGCCAAGTTGACTCATTTTGGTTTGTTAAATCGGCACCAATTAATGAGCGCGTGGGAAACGGGTTAGTCCCGTGATCGCCGCTAAAGTTATCTTCAATCCAAGCATCGTTCACTTTGGTAAATGCGGCGCCTAGTGTCCAAATATCTTTTTTCCAATTGGCATCTAGGTAATAGGCAAAACCATCGTTTTCACTTTTAGTAACGCCGGAAACCGCACCGAGTGCATCTTCATCATCTAAATCGCCCCCCTCTGCGCCGGTTACAAATAAATCGCCATCGTCTTGTGAGGTAAATACGCCACTTGAAAGGGTTAACTTACTGTGATCGAGCTTTATAGCGTAACTGCCTTTAAGCCCAAGCTTTGATAAGTAGTCATGGGAGTTTAAATACTCTGCGTCTATTTTTAGCGCGTCTTTTTTGTAGCTTGCGCCCACACCCCAAATAACACTAATCGCGCCGTTATCTGACTGATCGGTAGAAAAATCTTCCCACTTGTCATCGTGGCGGCGGCTCCATTTATCGTAGGCGTAACCATATACTTTGGTATTGCCAAACTTGTAGTCACCAAATACGCCTCTAAAAGTATTGGGAATTGCGCGGCTACCTGAGCTTTTTAACAGCATGCTTTTGGTTTTTTGCCCGCCTATTTTTACATGGCTATTGTCACCAAGTTTAACGTCGATAAAATATTGACCAAATTTAGAAAAACTATCGTCAACGCCGCCTTTTTCATCCCCAGCGGGTAAAATATTATTTTGTGCGCTGCCGGTTGAGTTGTAATTAAGTACCGTATAAGTAGAGACACCCATGCTAATTAAGTCATTAAAATAGCCCGATTGATAATTGAGCTCTATGCCTTGTGCAAACGTTGAGTCGTCGCTGGCGTCGTTATCGTAATCGCGGTCAAAGTAAATTGACCTTAGCTTAATATTAAATTCGTCTTGCTCTGTAAGCCCATTAAAAGAAGCATACGAAGGAATAGAAACACAAGTTAATACTGCGCCTGTTACTGCAAATATTTTAGAGAACCGTTGAGCCATAGTTGTCTCCGCTACCTTGTTTAATTAAATTTATAGTTGTGTGTAGTGTGTATCAGTTTATTCATGTTGCAATTTACACGGCAAACCTGTCACAAACCTGTCACAAGATAATTACATTTTAGGCAATTGTATTTTTTGGCTATTAAATTAAAACTATAGCTTATCTTGCTATAAACGAAGGCATTTGCGTATTGTAAACGTTGCAGTAATTGTTTAGTGTCTTGCACAACTTAAAATTATATTTTTTAATTGCGACTTTGCGGGTGTGCTTAATGAGAATTTTAGCAGTTGAAGACGACGAAGTGTTAGGAGAAGCAATTTGCCAACGCTTCACCAAAATGGGCCAAGGTATAGACCTTGTAACCAGTGGTGATCTGGCTAATTCGCTGTTAAAACGCCATGAGTACGACCTTATTTTACTTGATTTAAACTTGCCCAATTTAAACGGTGAGCAAATATTAAAAAAGCTCAGGGCTCGCTCATCAAATACGCCTGTATTAATTTTAACGGCACGCGCTCAAGTAGAGCACCGTATAGAATTACTCGACTTAGGCGCCGACGATTACCTCACTAAACCCTTTGATTTTGGCGAATTAGAAGCCCGCTGCCGCGCCCTACTTAGGCGTAACCAAGGCCTAGGTAAAGACATTATTAGTTATGGCAATCTCGATTTTGATCGAAAATCATGCACAGTCACTATTGCTAAAGAACTTATTGACTTAAAACAACGAGAATTTAGGCTGCTAGAAATATTTTTAACGCATCAAGGCAAAGTACTTAATAAAGATGAGTTACTCGATCACTTATATTCGTTTGATGATTCACCTAGCCCCAACGCCATAGAAACCTACGTAGCAAGGCTTCGTAAAAAGCTGGTAAATAGCAGTGTTGATATAAAAACACTGCGTGGTTTAGGCTACCTTTTAGCAGAGCCGAATGAGTAGCAAAACCCTCCCCTCAATTCGCCGACAGCTGCTTACAATAACCATTGCTTTAATGGTTATAATTACACTTATAACCTATTTTATGGCTAATAATTACAGTAAAAACGCCGCCCAAATTTCATACGATAGGCTACTTGCCAGTGCTGCTTTACAAATTTTTGAAAATACCCACATTGATTACCACGAAATTATTGTTGATTTACCCAGCGCTACATTTGAAACTCTCTCGATGGCCTCAAATGACAGATTGGTGTATCAAATAACACAAAATCAAGGGCAGCACTTAACCGGTTACAATGGCTTATATCAACACATTTTACAAAAAGCCGACACCCAGTGGCAACGTGCAGAGTATGACCCGCGAGATAACCTACTAATACAATTTTGGGAAGGTGATTACAAAGGCGAAAACTACCGCTTTATTCTACTCTCAGATAAGCTTTATGAAGTGGGTGAATCGTTTGATGTAAATATTTTAATAGGCCAAACCACCCAAGCTCGCGATCAGCTCGCCTATGAAATGAATTTAAATGTAATACAAATGGTTATTTTAACGTTTGTAATAGCTATTGTGCTAATATTACTAGGAGTGAATCAAATTTTGCGACCTATTTACAGCATAAATAAAAAAATACGTCGGCGCTCCCCCACTGATTTACGCCCTATTGATATGTCGGTTCCTAAAGAAATGGCCGATTTAATTTCAACCATTAACCATTTTATATCGCAATTAGAAGTTTCGCTTAATCATTTAAAACGCTTTACCGGCGAAGTGGCCCATCAAATAAGAACGCCCCTAGCAGGCCTTAAAAGCCAAGCGCAAAATGCCATTGAAGAAAGCGATGAAAAAATAAGAACAGAGCAGCTAAATCGTGTTTTATATTCAACAGATTTACTCGACAGCACCGTTACGCAACTTTTAAACCAAGCCACTCTTGCGCACCGCTTTCACAGCCAGCCTTTAATAACGCTTTCGTTGCCGGAGCTGGTAAAGTCTGTGTGTAGAGATGTTGCGGTATCGGCGATTCAACGCGGCGTGATCATCACATATCAAGGTGATGATAATTTAATGATCAATGGCGATTCGTTTGCACTTAGCCAAATGCTACGCAACATTTTAGAAAACGCGATTAAATTTAGCCCGCAAAACAAAGAAGTAAATGTGTCTACCGAGCTTCACAGTACAGACAGTGGTTACATAGCCCGATTATGCGTGGCTGATCAAGGCGTAGGTGTACCCGATGCGCAAAAACAACATGTGTTTGAGCGGTTTTACAAAAGTAAAGGCGACCCACGTGCCGGCAGTGGCCTAGGCTTAAGCATTGCTAAAGAGGTAGCAGAGCATCATAACGCTGCTATTAAGCTGCTCGATAACAGCCCATCGGGGCTTATTTTTGAAATAAACTTTCCGTTAATGCTGACCGAGGACGAACATTGAAATTTTTATCGCTGATTTATATTGCCGTTGTTTTTACGTGCTTTGTAGGCTCGCCATTCGTTGCAGCAAAAACCCCTTTAGTATTTCCGGCACAAAGCGAAAATAAATCCGTGCTTAAAATATATGGTGGCGCTGATAAAATGGAAATTGCCCCTTTTTTATCGGCCTTTCAAAAAAAATACCCTTTTGTACAAATTGACTACTACGAGCTGAGTACTTTCGAAGTGTATAGCGAATTTTTAGCCGACGTTAAAAACCCGCCCGACGTATTATTAAGTTCAGCAATGAACTTGCAAGTAAAGTTAGTTAACGATGGTTATGCACAACCTTACAGCTCTGAGCAAACAAATAAGCTTCCTGCATGGGCTAAATGGCGAAATGAAGTATTTGGCTTTACCTATGAAACAGCGGTAATTGCATTTAATAAAGAATTTTTAGGCGAAGAGGTCGCACCAAGTAGCCGCAACGAATTATTAGAGCTAATTCGTAGGCGCAGTGAGCAAATTAAAGGCCGCATTGGCATTTACGATATTACTCAAGTGGGCATAGGTTATTTGCTGTGGGCTCATGACCGCGAGCAAAGCTCAAGCTATGGCCGAATGCTAGAATCGTTTGGCTATCACAGCACGCGTGTATTTAGACGCAGCGCCGACATACTCAAGGCACTTTCAACGGGCGAGCTCACTGTTGGCTATAACATATTAAGCTCTTATGCGCGCACATGGGCGGCGCAGCACCCTAATATTATTGTGGTGCAACCTAAAGACTACACCTCGGTTATTATGCGCAGCGCCATTATTCCTAAACATGCTAAAAATGTAATTGGTGCACAGCTGTTTATTGATTACTTAGTGTCTGTACAAGGACAAACAGACATGGCCAACTTCACTAATTTTGAGCCAATAAATAACGAAGTAAGAATTAAACAAAAACATTTACTTGATATATCAGAAGGTCAGCTTCGCCCCGTCCCCCTTGGCATAGAAATATTAGTGATAGACGATCAGATGAAGCGCCAAATAATCATTCAAGAATGGGAAAACGCGTTATTTGAGTACCAATAAATTCGGGGCTTATAACATGTCACGTATTTAAGGGAGCGACTTTAAGGGCCGACTGAGATTACCCACTAAATACATGCCTATTAGCGTATAACTAAGGTTTGGGCAGCAGGCATTAAAAAACCCAGTTATTGATATTCAATAACTGGGAAGAGGGATTCAGATAAACTATCCAATCAATTGATTATAAACAATCTATAATAACCAATAATAGATTGTGAATACCAATAGGTATACTATAAAAGCAACTTCTACCGTGTAGCTTAACTAGACATCTTATATAATTTGGCTAATCGTTAATCTGATGGGCGAATAGTAGACATATTAATAGCATCTGTATTTAGCTCATTCCGCTTTTGTTCTGCTGTATTATCAAGCCCTTTGCGAACTTTTCCTAAATTTGTGTCACTTGTTGGCTCTTCAGTGCCAGAACTAATAACAGACTCAGGCTTCACCTCTGGTTTTTCAAAATTATATTGCTGAATTTCTGATAGCAAAGGCTCTACTAAACCAACTAGCTTCCCTAGCCTTTCCTCTAAATTTGATAATCTTTCATCGAGCTTATCTGAAGCTATACTCATTTTAACTATTTCTTTATTTTTAGTTTTAGTAAAAACATTTAATACCTCTCTTTCCACTTTTTCATTAAAAAATAACTTTCGATTGTTATCGGCATAACGAATTAAACCTTCGAAAAACTTTGAATTAGTGGTACCTGCATTTTTACTCAATCTAGTTAACTTTTCCTTCGAAGATGTGGATATTTCTAGTTGAATTTTTTTTACATTAGCCTGCCTGTTTTCTTCGGTTTTTTTTAGATATCTAAGCTCTTTATTTAATTTTTGGATAAATGCCCTTTGAGCAGTTTCGGTAGAGTTGTTTTTACTGACCTCTGTGATTATAAATGTTTTTAGATCAACATCATTATAGAAACTTAAATCATGACCAAAATATTTAACCATTAATGCTTTTAATTTAACACAATCACTACTAACCCACTTCAAGTTATTATTACCTAGTAACCAACCTTTCATTACCAACATCCTCATATTTGTTTTTACTACAAATAACACTTTCAATATAAACGATATACTTTTTTCATTATAAAAATTTACAGCTAATGAAATAAGAAAAGCATTAAACCCATTAAAATTGAGTGAACATTAGCAATAGTGATAACAAAACTCTAACTAAAAATAATACAATTGATAACACCAACTAAACACTAACTAAATATTTTTAAAATCAGCCCCCTAAATAACAAAATAGACCCTGTTTATTGATTTTTGATTTAACTGGCCCTAGTATTGTATAAATACCACTCATACAGCAGTACAAAATGCACAAATTTTTTCTCCTAACACCCACCCTGTCTGCGCATTCGAAATGGGTACTTCTCCAATTAATTATAAAAGACAATTTGGGCAAGAATTTATCAAAAAATGATATTATAGAATTAGGTTGTGCACATAATAAATACTCAAATGTAATACGTGAACTTCAAGAAATTAAAGCTATTCTCAAGCTCAAAGTTAAGCACAAAAAAAATGCCCCTCCGTCAATCTCATATGATTATTGGTTCAGTAAACATCATGAAGTTAATCAATTAATACCTAGAAATATGCTGGAAAAATTAGAGTATGTGAAACTAAGAACACCTACAAAATTAGTGTGGTCTTTCTTTTTATTAAACCAAGATGAATTTGGTTATGTTGAGAACTTTTCAAAGCCAGAAATCGCTAAAGCATGTGGGCTGAAACTCACTGAGCTAAAAACTGGTATTAAACACTTAAAGAACATGAAGTTGTTAAGCCAGCCTGTGACGGGTTGTACAATAAAAGAACTTGCTATTCTGGAAGGAAAAGAGCCTAAACCAATAAAGAAAAATAAAGGAATTAACTTAAAACGCAGCTCTACTTTTTTAATTAATCACAACAAACAAACACATAGCCTTTACGTAATAAAAATGCGTCAGATAATCAAGTGGCGATTTCTAACTGATAAAAATAAGCTCAGGTATTACACAGCTATATTTCTACCTTTACTCCAAAAACAACCCAAAAGCCAAGATACTTTTTTTTTGGATTTACTTCGTTTTAAACATGAATGGATAAAAGATACTTCTGATCTAAATGATGAATATCAGTTTTTAAGTCAACAACCTCTACAAGTTTTTAAGTACTTAGATGATGTATTATTCAGGCTTGTCACCTGCGGTTTACTTAAAATAGTGCGCTATGGAAATAATATAATAAACCCAGTATCAGAAGAAGACTCAAGTAATAGAATTTTTGGCCCTTTGAAGTCTAGAACTATGGATAATGTTAACGGTAACATAACGTCCAAGCTCATGAGTAATTTTGCAAACATACTTATACACTATATTTTATTCCATTTTTACGAACATAAGAGAAATAATAATTTAGATCACTCTCGTGAATTTAAACAATACTCGAATTGGATTGCGAGCTTAAAATCAAAAAATTGTAAAATTGAAATGGAAATAGTAAATACGCCAACAAAAGTTTGGGCTCCTGATATTGCCTCTATTAAAAACCTTCTAGTCTCCTCTAATATTGAATTTAGCGGTCAAATAAAAAAAAGTTATTCGCATGTTGACTTCAAAGATCCCAACTTTCATTTAAAAAATGGTGAATATGCTATTTTACATTGCATTCAAAGCTCCTTCGCTTACTTTTATAAATCAGTCATAACTTCAGAGCAATTATGAATACGCTAAACACCATCTCTGTATTTTGCTCATGAAATTAACCACCACAAACTGAGCTAATTTTATTAATGTAAATTTCGGTTTGGTAATATTTATTAGAGCTACTAGTAACGAAGTGATTATCACAATAAATACAAATTAAAAAACTACTGCTCACACACCTGATATGAACTAATACATAACAGGAGAAAGATAATGAATAACCCAACCCAATACCCAGTAACAACCAACCCTACATACAATCAATATCAAACACTCGCTAGAGTAGATCAGCGACTGGTTATTCCCTACTTAAATGCTATTGAGAAAGTAATGCATGCTGCATGTAGTGAGCATAAAAGAACGTTTGCAGTCAGAATTGATTTAAGGCTACCTGCTTATTCAAATACAATTGATTTAGATAACAATAAAATCATTACACGATTTATTGCTTCTCTTGAGGCGCAGATTAAAGCAGATACAAAACGTAAAGCTCGTGATGGTAAAACCCCACACCCATGTAATATTAGATATATTTGGACTAGAGAGAAAAACGAAGCTCACCATCAGCATTATCATTTTGTACTGTTTTTCAATAAGGACCGGTATCACTGTACGGGTAAAATAAATATAGAAAGTGATAACTTGTTTACTCGAATAGCTAAGGCCTGGGCAAGTGCGTTGACCTTACCAGTAGATGAAGCGATGGAATTTGTTCATTTGCCTGATAATGCACACTATTACCTTGACGCTAATAACCCTAATTTTGCTCAAAACTTCCATGCTCTTTATTGTCGAGTAAGTTACTTCGCCAAGCTTAAAACTAAGCATTACGGCTTAGGGCAGCGTTGTTTTGGTTATAGTCAGAGGTGATATTCTAATTAAGACCTGTGCTTCTCAAAACTTGTTCTAACGCGCTTTTGAGACCTTCAACTAGCTAAATAAGCTCAAACCCTTGGTATATAAAGGCTGGCAAGTTCCCAAAATAGCATTACGAGAAGCACTATTTACACTACAAAAGCAAAAAAAGAACGCACTGCAAAAATGCGTTCTTTGTTTACTTCTAATCAAATAAACTCGCGACTCCTGCTAACAAGCCACTAGCAACAGCTAAAGGCACCGTAACTGGTGCAGACGCCACACCTAGCCCAACGACAACTGCACCGGATACTGTAGCGCCTGCTAAAGCACCAGAGCTCACAGCAATGGCTGTTCTACTGAGTGATGGCTCAGAACTACCGGTTATTTGTTTAGAAACTTCATTTCCTACTGCACCGCATGCAACGGCTTTTTCTAACGACATAACAAATTTACTCCTATCATATGTAATAAATTTATAACTCTAATTCTTCAAAGTCTTTATCAATTTCCTCCTGGGTAATGCCGATGTAACGAAGTGTTGTTGCCTCGGAGCTATGGCGAAGCATTTTCATTACACGCGCGATGTCTTGGGTTTTATGGTAGAGGTGATAACCTCGGGTTTTACGCATTGAGTGCGTGCCTAGCTTTAAATTAAGCTCTTCACCCACTAACGCAAATGCTCTTGTTACAGCCCTACGAGATAAAGGCCGTGGTGGTGAACCTTTAGCTTGTTGATTTCGATATGATTGAAATAGGTAAACATGATTGGGGTGAGTAATACGAACTTCATGGATAAACGCTAATGCTTTTTGATTTAGCTTAATCTCTGCAAGCTTGCCTGTTTTACTTTCAAATATAAGTAACCTGTCGTTTTGAATGTCCGTAAATTTAACAGACAACAAATCAGATATGCGCAATGCTAGGTTCAAACCTATATTCCAAATATGGCTCATCTGTTTAGAACACCGCTTTTCAAGCAAGTAACTGATTAACTTTACTGTATCAAGGTCCTTAATCGCCTGTACTTCAGCCATCGCCTACTCCTCACTCAGTTGTAATAGTGACCTGGTAGCAGCCTGTGTTGTAGTACTCAACAAAGTTAGTCACAAACAAGGTTAAAAGCTCCTTGCCCTCTCGTTCACTCAACCAGCCCACCAGCATGTGATATACACGTTTAATCACAAAGCAAACATCAATCTCCTTTACTAATTCAGAGTCCGGTCGGCCCTGGTATGAAAAATCAGTAATGTATACAAGCTCCCAACCAATACCGCGTTTTTCTAGCCTAACCTCGACTGGGTGAAAGCCCCCAGCTGCTGCGCTATAATCTTTATCACGGAAATTCAAAGTTAACTCACTCGCATTCCCTATCGATTCACCTTGTTTAGTGATGGCATTTACAATCACATCAAACAGTGACTCTGGCACGCTTAGTCCTGGCACTTGCTCTATTTTAATCACCATACCCTACTCCCTTTAAATTAAGCCATGCTCAGCAAATGAATAACTGGTTTCACCAATGATGATGTGATCGACTATCGAAACATCAATCAGGTTAAGCGCCTGCTGTAATTTGGCGGTAATAAGCTTGTCAGCTTGAGATGGTGTACTTACGCCTGAAGGATGATTATGCGCAAGTATTACAGATGCTGCATTTAGCGCTAATACTTCTTTAACAACCTCTCGTGGGTATACGCTTGCTGCGTTAATAGTCCCCCTAAATAACTCTTTGTATTCAAGTATGCGGTTTTGGCTATCCAAAAATAGTACAGCAAACACCTCATGCTCGATTAACGCCAGCTTATGCCTTAAATATTCTTCACTGTCTTTCGGACATGTTAAAGCCCCATGCCTAAATTGCTTTAGAGCGATTATGTAAGCTGCTGCTTCAAGTATTTGTTCATCACTTACAGGGTGATCAAATTCGTATAGTGACTTGTTATTTTGCATTGTTATGCCCTCTTAATGGTTTATGCAAAATAGTGATGTATATGTTTAACGTTTTTGTTTCGCCTCAGTAAAAAATTACTACCCCCGGAAAGGATATGTACTAATAACCTAACCGGAGAAATCCCATGCGTTTAATCAAATTAAAAGAAGTTTTACATATCACAGGCTTAAGCCGTTCAACTGTTTATCGCTTTATGAGTGCTGGTGGATTTCCAATGAAGGTCGAGCTAGGCGGTAACTCTGTAGCCTGGGTAGAAAGTGAAGTTGAAGAATGGATAAGTGAAAAAATTGGGAAAAGAGACACTGCAAGTACTGCAGCTTAAAGTGCTACCCCATAGCGGGGTAGCTTTAATAAAGCCTACTTGCTTAATTCATAGCAAAGTCTAAAGCCTGTTTTTATGCCTTTATATTTACCTGTACAATCTCGCGGACCAGATGCCCTTAATACATTAGCGTCGCCATAAAAAGAGGTTAAACTTGCTGAACGAATACTTACGCCTTCCAAAAGCCATTCTGCAAAAAAGTTCGAGTCTATAAATTCCAACCCATATTTTTCAAAATTAGTTAAATTCTCTGGAAACCGTAATGTTAAAGCATCAAAGTCACTCTCATTCATATATGGTGGGTGCCCAGGGTACTGCCTACCGTCAGGTGTATGAAAGGTCATATCACTGCCTTTATTAGAGTGTGCACTTTTTCCAACTTCATTATCTCTGACAGCTAAGTACTCATCGTAAGCTAGTAATCTTAGTGGAACGTTTGTTTCTTTTTCTGCCCAGCTAATATAAGCCAGCACATCATAAAAAGTACATGTAGCAGCTAAACCTTTATCACACTCACTATTTAATGGAGGTAACGAGTCACCCTTTCTGGTAGCAAAGTATTCATGGTTTTTATGTAAAAAATCATTTATTTCATCTATGGTTATAAGCTCTGAAACCATTAGCTCTTTTTCGGCTAGCTTAATCTTTTTAAAACCATGTAAGCGCTTATTCGAGCTGCGGCTTTCAATAATATAATCACCAGACGCTTCATAAAATTTCTGAAGTATTACATGTTGCCCTGGGTAGTTTTTAGTTAAACCACCATTGGCATAGTAATGTTGCTCTGCTAAGTGGCTGTCTAATTCACGATTACCTTTATAGTTAAAGTACTCCCAACGCTTAAATCGATAATCTTCAATAAAGCTTGGTATATCTGCCCGTTTCAAGTAATCACCGTATATTTGATGTGTAAAAACCTTATCTCTTTGGTTTTTGATGACAAAGTCAAAACTACCGTTATCATCAGAGAGGAATATAAGGTTTTCGTTGTAAGGAATTACATTTACCCATCCCTTATTTGACTGTTGAAACCTTTGATTTAATATCTTTTGTAAAAATTGCGCTGATTTTATATATACCTCAGACTCATCCGAAGACATGCTATTTTCATAATAAACCTCAACATCTGAGCCGAAATCATGGTCGTAAAAGTTTGTAAGGTTGTTACCAAGTAAATTATAGCAACCACCAATCTCAAACATATTACTAATAATTATAAGATCTGAAATGCTTACCATCACTTCTTCGTATTCAGCAGTTTGAGTAGAAGCTTCATTTAAATTATTAGAAGCAGAGTCAAAAATAGAGGGAAGATTTCCTGTTCGCCTTTTTGTTAGTGGGATTTTTGTATTAAGGTCTAAAGACAATAGTTCCTTAAGGCGTTCTTCATTAAAATCTACAAAATAGTGTTCCTTCATAGCCTCGATATATTTATCAAGTTCAAAGCTATCATCACAAAAGAGCTTAATATGCAGCTTTTGTATAAAAATATTTTCTAAATATTTATCTTTAGCTAATACTTCATAAAGATCATGCATATCCCAGGCTAAAACGCCTGAAAAATCGAAGTCATGCCCAGTAAACAACTTACTCGGCATCTGCCCTTTTGAATAAAACAGTCTTTCAGATACTTGCTGGTGGTTAAATTGCTTGTAGCCTAATTGCATTCCACGGTATTTATGCTCAAGTAAATTAACTCGTTTGTGCAGGTTATGCTTTGACATAAATGGTTTAAGCTTTTCTTCAAACTCTTTTTCGTAGTTAGCAAACCCACCCTTAATACCGAGGCTTTTCGCTAATATATTAAGCTTTGTGGTATGAGGGATTTTTTCTCTGTCTCTGATAGTTTTTTTAGCTGAGTATTTTAAGTTCTCTGGTGTTAAACCAGTAATAGGCACAATGTGAAATTTTTCTAGAGGGATGTATGTAGTTGGAACTGTAGTATTGTTTTTCATTCTAAAACCTTTAAAAATAGTTAAAGCCCCGTTGTATATTTTAAACGGCGTACTTCTGGCTACTAAGTCCAAGAATGAAGTGTATATCGTAGGTATGATGTAAAACGATTCGAGTGCTTTGTTTTGTAAGAAGTACATTACAAACCGCAGGTAAGCCTCTGCCCTTGAAACGCAATTTAATTGCAAAAACATTTAATGTCAAATGTTTATTGTAGTAATTTAAGAAACAAAGCACATTAACTCATTTTGATTGCATCTTTAACTTTGCCTGATATAGTTACTACAAAATAATGATTTAGTATATTTATGACTAGTACCGCATTGGATGCACTCACACATGCGCAGAGGGAACGCTTAGCGTTCATAGATTTTAATCTGCAGTACTTTGGCCAAGTTGCAAGAGCTGATTTAATTCAGCGTTTTAAAACTGGCTTAGCCGCGTGTACTCGTGATTTTTCATCATATAAAGAACTTGCACCTCAAAATCTAGTATTAAGTCATACAACTAAAAGCTACCACCGCTTAGAAAGCTTTAAACCTTTGTTCGAACACAACGCTGAGAGTGTTCTCAGCGCCTTATGCCGCGGTTTCGGTGATGGCTTATCAAGCAACATTCAGCCTAGTAGCTACTGCCAAGATGCAACGCGCTTGATACACCCAAATAGTGAAGTAATCGCGACTCTTATGCGTGCTATTACGTCTAAGCTCGCTATTGAGTGCCAATATACATCACTAACTTCAGGCACTACTTCAAAGCTATTGGTACCCCACTCTATTGTAAATAATGGTACTCGCTGGCATGTACGCGCTTTTGATAGAACCAAGCAACAGTTTAGAGATTTTGTTACTACCCGTATTGAATGTCCAAAAATACTGCAGTCACTCATTAAACCTGAAGAATCCGCAGATAAAGACATCCAATGGCACACCATTTACGATATAATTTTAACCCCGCATCCAAAGCTAAAATACCCAAAAGCAATAGAGCTTGATTACGCTATGGACAACGGGCAATTAAAATTAGAAATAAGAGCCGCTCTATTAGGTTATTTACTTAGGCAATGGAACGTAGACTGTACCGAACAAGGCACATTAAACTGTAATATTTACCAGCTGCATTTGAGCAATAAATCACAACTTAATCTTAAAGATATTGAGATAGCTCCAGGCTATCAGGAATGAATATGGTTGAAGAAAACACACTAAGCCAAATAGGTTTTAAATTTGGCAAAAATGGCGCACACTCAGCTAGAAGCATGATGATTGAAGAGCTTAAAGAGCTTCTTTTCGCTCGTGATGAAAGCGCAACAAAAAAAGATTATGAAGACGATATAATCAATTTTAATATATTGCATAAGCCAACCGAAAAATCACGTTCATTAACCTTTAGACACCTTGTAGATTTATACGGTATGTCTATGGATACTCCTTTATTTAATGTTTTTCGTAAGTGGTGGGAGCTATCAGAAGACGCTCAGCCAATGTTAGCTCTACAATTAGCTGTAGCCAGAGATCCTATTTTAAGAAATTCAGCTAGCGTCATACTGCCACTACAATTAGGCGAACACTTGCCAAGAGAAACGGTAGAACAGCATCTAGCAAAAGATGATCCAAATCGCTTTAGTGCAGCATCACTCAAATCATTCGCACAAAACATTAATGGCACATGGACCCAGGCTGGCTACTTAGAAGGTAAAGCCAAAAAATACCGCATTCAACCAAAAGCGTCTTACGTTAATTTAGCATACGCACTGTTTCTAGCTTATTGCCACGGTTTAACCGGACAAAGAATGTTTGATAGCTTCTGGTGCCAAATGTTAAGCCAAGATAAAGAACACCTATACGATTTAGCACATCGCGCATCTTTGCGAGGTTTAATAAACTTCAAGCAAGTAAGTGACATCATAGAAGTCACATTCCCTAACATAGAGTTACCAGATTTAACCCAGCCAAAGCCGGAAGAGGATAAAGAATAATGTCTGACAGATTATCCAAGCTGCTAAACAGCTTCGACAGCCATATTAGTATTCCCTGGCCTGTAGCTGTTTCAGCTGATGAACGCACCATTTTTGTCGTCTATAACAAAGAAGATGAGCTTAAACTTAGATCACGTATCGGCGAATTTGAAGCCATAACAATAAAAAGCGGTCATCCTTGGCTTGAACTTGATCTAACCCACAGCTTTGAAAAGTGGATGGCAGACCAAGAATATAAAGAAGGTTATTTTGCAGACCCAGAATATCTTGCCAGTTTATATGAAGACTTTTCAGATGAGCTTATCGAAAGCCTATCAGAGCGAATTAATGAAAACCAAAACGAGGATGGTGTAGTTGCACTTCTTGGCTGTGGTGCATTATTTGGGTTCGCTTCAGTATCAGGCCTGGTTGAAAAGGTTGCAAAACAAGTTAAAGGCCGTCTTGTGGTCTTCTTCCCCGGTGAATATCAAAAAAACAATTTTAAACTTTTAGATGCCAAGGATGGGTGGGGCTATCACGCAACTGCCATCACAGCAATGTCATAAGGAACTAGCAAATGCTAAATAGAGAAATATATTTTAACGATCCATTACAGAGCCATTTAGCGAATGAAGGCGTAGCAACGGTAAAAGATGATTTAACAAAATTAGAGTTAGATATTCTTGAGTACGAGCTGAGAACTTTTGTATGTAATGGTGCATATGCAACTGGTTTAGAAAAAATACTAAAGTCCTATATAGCCAGTGTGGAAAAAAATGCAAAGCAGCCTTGTGTATGGATCAGCGGCTTCTTCGGTTCAGGTAAATCTCATTTAGCCAAAATGGCACGTGCACTATGGACCAATCAAACATTAAATAACGGCCAAACCGCGCGTAGCATTGTTGATTTACCTAGTAATATTGAAACCCTATTCGATAAATTATCTACTCTAGCAACTAAGCACAACGGTGTACATGCAGCTTCTGGTACGCTTAGCTCTAGTGCTGGCAAAAATGTTCGTTTGGCATTTTTAAGCATTATTTTTAAATCAGTTGGTTTACCTGAGCAATATCATTTAGCACGGTTTGTAATGTGGCTAAAAGAAGAAGGTATTTATGGTCAAGTTCGAGAATACGTAACCACCAATGCAAAAAAAAGAGAAGGCAAAGATCCATGGGAGCATGAATTAAAAAACCTTCATATGTCACCTGTTATTGGTAATGCAATATTAAATGAAATGCCTGACTTTGCACCGTCCCCCATCGAAGTGAGCAAGATGATCCGCTCTCAGTATCAGCAGGTTAAAGATGTATCAAACAATGAAATGGTTACAGCAGTAATTGACGCTATCGCTGTCAACGGAGAATTACCTTTAACCCTAGTAGTATTAGATGAAGTACAGCAATACATTGGTGACGATATAGATACTGCCATGGCTGTCCAAGAGCTTGGTGAGACCTGTGGTGAAGATGGACGTTTAAACTCAAAATTATTATTTATCGGCACAGGCCAAAGCGCACTAACTAGCACTGAAAACCTACAGCGTCTTATGGGCCGTTTTACAGTTAACGTGCAACTTCAAGAGACCGATGTTGACTCTGTTATTCGTAAAGTCATTTTACAAAAAAATGAAAACGCACGAAGCGCCGTACAAACCGTTATCAATAACGAATTAGGTGAAATTAGTCGTCATTTACGCGGTAGTATCATCGAGCACAACAAAGACGACGAAAAATGGATGGTGGCAGATTATCCTCTTTTACCAGTACGTCGCCGCTTTTGGGAAAAAGTACTTCCAGCTTTAGATAAAACAGGAACAGGCTCCCAATTACGTAACCAGTTACGTATTGTCCATGAAGCAACAAAAACAACAGCTGAAAAGCCTTTAGGTTGTGTGGTGCCAGCTGATTATATTTACGATCAAATAGCAACTAAGCTATTAAACAGCGGTGCGATTGGTAAAGATATTTATGAAACTATTAGCCGCTTAAAAGCAGGTGACAACGATCAAAAATTACAATCTCGCTTATTAGCTTTGATACTATTAATCAGCAAATTACCTACAGATATTGAAACAGGCATTGCTGCCACGGCAGATACACTTTCTGATTTGTTGCTCGAAAACCTGCAAGAAGGTAAACATGAATTAAGAGCTTTAGTACCAAAACTGCTAAATCAACTCGTTGATGATGGTTTAGTCATGCCAATGCAAACATCTGTGGGTGAAGAATACCGCCTACAGACAGTCGAAAGCCAACAATGGTACGATATGTACCGCCAACAAGAGAATGAATTAAAAGCCAATCCACAAAAGCTTGAATACTTCCGTACACAAGAAATACAACAATTTGTTCGCAAACAAGTCGCACAAGCTCGTATAACGCAAGGTGATATTGCCGAGCCAAGACCAATTAACCTTGAGTTTGGCGCAGAACTGCCGAGTGATGCAGATAAAAAGCTCTACGCGTGGGCACCAGAAGTGCCAGAGAAGAACTTCAATGCATTAGCGCGTGGTGCCGATCCAGATTCAGCAACAATTTACATTCATGTACCAACATCCCAACGAGATGAATTACGTAAAGCGATTGTCGAGTTAAAAGCCGCAGAAACCACGATAGATGTGCGAGGCACAGCTAAAACCGATGCAGGTAAAGAAGCGTATGCGGCAATGGAGTATCGATTCAAAGAAGCAGACCGTGCGAAAAAGGCCATCCTAAAAGATATCTTTAGCCAAATTCAGCTAAAACTTGCTGGTGGTCAAGAAGTTGAAGGCGAAAACCTAGGAGAGCAAATTCAAAATGCAGGTAAGCTAGCCTGTCAGCGTCTATATAGTAAATTTAAAATGGCTGATAACAAAGGTTGGGCTAAAGTTTACAATCGCGCCAGCACTCAAGGTGACCCTAATGCATTAGAGGCAATTGACCATAATGATGAAGCAGATAAACACCCTGTATGCTCTGAAATTAAACGCTTTATTGGTTTAGTAAAAACAGGTAAAGAGATCATCGATAACTTTAAAGATGCACCTTACGGCTGGGGTAAAGACACCATTGAAGGCGCCCTGTTTGCCATGGTCGCTGCCGGCGTACTCAATGCAAAAGATGGACAAGAACGCCCTGTTGATGCCAAAAGTTTAGATAGATCTTCAGTTACTCAAACCAAGTTTCGCCCTGAAAATGTAACGTTATCAAAATTACAAATCATTAAAGTACGTGGCTTAATAAACGCGTTATTACCAGAAGGGCAAAATTGTGGCGCTAATGAAGAGCAAAGTAAATTATCGCAGGCGATAACCAACGCTAAAAACGTTGCGCGTAGTGCTGGTGGTGAAGCACCATTACCATTAGCACCCAGCACCACAATTCTTACCAATTTAGAAATGTACGATGGTAACGAACAGTTGCAACAAGCTTATGAAGCAAAAGACGAAATCCAAAGTCAATTTATAGAGTGGCAAGAACAAGCAGATCTAGCTAAACACCGAGTTAACCAATGGAATGAGCTGAAAACAGTTTCTCGTTTATGCAAAGATTTAGCGATATATAGTGCTATTACTGAACAAATGGACTCCATTGAAAGCAATCGTAGTTTACTAGCTGAGCCTAACCCTATTAGCCCACTATTAAAACAAGCAGAATCGGCATTACGTGACGCCATCACAGCGAAACTCTCTGAATATGAAGACGAGTTCAATGCATGTCATCGCGACTTAATGGACGATATTAACTGGGCTAAATTAGACGATGCTAAGAAACAAGCACTACTAGAAAAGCGTAGTCTAAGTTCAATCCCATCTATTAACTTATCTTCACCAGCCGCAGTATACGATGCTATAGAAGCAACAAGTTTTGAGCAGTGGAATGACCGCATATCCGCTTTACCAGGCCGCTTTGATGCAGCCCTTAAAGATGCCATTAGCGAACTAGCACCAAAAGTACAACATATCCGCTTAAATAAGCCTATGATCGAATCAGAAGACGATCTTAAAGCTTGGCTAACAGACGTTGAAGCACAACTTCGTTCAGAGCTAGCCAATGGCCCTGTAGTACCTAGCTAATAAGCTTGCTAAAGGAATAAAAAATGAGAACACCATTAGATAAAACATTACGCAGCAAGCTTGAAAAAACAGTAGAAAAAGCCCGTGACATTGTTGAAATCGCTGTTACAGAAGCATTGACTCGCCTAGGCATTGGCGAAGGAAGCGCACCTAGTTATTTAAGTGAAGCGGAACGTAAACTCAGAACACGTTTACGTGCCCACAGTCGTCAATTAGGTGATGTGTTAAATCGTGATTCGGGCAAACAAGAAACAGAGCTATTAGTTAACGAAATGGCGTACGAACATTGGCATCGCATGCTGTTTGCTCGTTTTTTAGAGCAAAGTGACCTGTTAATGTACGACCAACACACCCACGTCACCCTAGACGAGTGTTTTGAGCTAGCTGAAGAAGAACCAGAAGTAAAAGATGGCTGGGAATTAGCCGGTCAGTTAGCACAAAAAATGTTGCCGCAAATATTCCGAGCAGACTCGCCAGTATTTGAAGTAAAGCTTTCAATTAACCATGTTAATGACCTGGAAGAGCTTATAGCTGCGCTTGATAAAGAGACTTTTCAAGCATCTGACGCGCTAGGCTGGTGTTATCAATTCTGGCAAAACAAAAAGAAAAAGCAGGTTAATGAATCTGGCGTAAAAATCGGTGCTAAAGAGTTAAGCCCGGTTACACAATTATTTACCGAACCCTACATGGTCAGCTTTTTGCTCGACAACGCCCTTGGAGCTTGGTGGGCAAAACGCCGCTTAACACAAGACGACTTAGCGACCGCAACCAGCGAACAAGAGTTACGAGAACTCGCTTCAATTCCAGGTATCCCGTTAGAGTACCTTCGTTTTGTTCAAGATGAGGATACAAAAACTTGGAGTAGCGCCGCTGGTGATTTTGATAAATGGCCAGAAGATTTAAACGAGTTTAAAACCCTCGACCCATGCTGTGGGTCGGGTCACTTTTTAGTCGCTAAATTTTTAATGTTAGTACCAATTCGTATGGAGCTAGAAGGACTCACCGCAAAAGAGGCAATTGACAAGGTTCTAGGTCAAAATGTTCATGGCTTAGAACTCGACCAACGCTGTGTAGAGTTGGCGGCATTTGCATTAGCATTGGAAGCTTGGCGTTATCCTAATTCAGGTGGTTATCGTCAATTACCTGAGTTGCAACTTGCATGTTCAGGTGTCTCTATAGCTGAATCTCAAAAAGAATGGAATGATTTGGCTAAGGGTGATGAAGAGTTACAAGATGCGGTTAAGTGGATGCAACAAACATTTAAAGATGCCCCAACTTTAGGTAGCTTAATTGACCCCTCTAAAACCCTTAATGAGGGCGATTCAAAACCTTGGGAATTGTTGCAAAAAGCGATGATTACCAGCTCTGATATGAGTAAAGAAACAAAAACCATTGCTCAGGGCTTAGTTAAAACCGCAAATATATTATCTAGCCAGTATGCTTGGGTCGTTACAAATGTGCCTTATCTCACTCGGAACAAGCAATCTGAAACTTTAAGAGCTTTCTGTGATAAATATTACCCTGCCTCTAGAAATGACCTTGCAACAGTCTTTTTGGAGTATTCATTAAACATTTGCTCAGAAAATGGCTCCTCTAGCATAGTATTGCCCCAAAATTGGCTATTCTTGACTACCTACTCAAAGTTTCGAGAAAAGCTTTTAAAAAACTACAATTGGAATCTGGTTGCTCGATTAGGAGCTAAAGGGTTTCAGACCCCAATGTGGGATTTTAATGTACAATTGATAACATTAAGCAATAGTTCTCCCACTAAAGATAGCTTAATGAAAGGTATAGATCTATCTGATTATCTGTCCCCGAACGAAAAACTCCAAGCAATGACTGATGTCAATGTTCATAGCACAAATCAGCTTGAGCAGCTTAAAAACCCCGATGCAATGATTAACTTTGACGCAAGCAATAAACTTCAATATATGAATAAATTCATAAATAGTTATCAAGGACTTAGTTCTGGTGATGATCCGCGACTTAAAAGGTCTATATGGGAAATAAACCATAAGATGTTAACTAAATATTGGCGGTTTATGCAAAGCTCAAGTCAAGGGAAAGGTGATTTCTCTGGAAGAGAAAACTTAATATCTTGTCAGGTCATTAATGGAGAGGTTAATTTAGGTGCACTTAGAGGGAGAGAAGCCTGGGGAAAAAGAGGTGTGTCTATCGATAGGGTTGCATCTTTATACCCTTCATTATATTGGGGTGATCAGTTTCATAGTTTAATTCCCACACTTATCCCTAAAGATAACATCCCGATAGAAGCACTATGGGCATTTGCTAGCTCAGAAACTTTGAAAGAATCCGTTAGACAAACAAATCAATCTCTTAGTGTGGATAACGGGTATTTTGAAAGGTTCCAAGTTAATATGGAGTATTGGATTAAGCAGGGGGCTAAGCTTTACCCTTATGGAATTCCTTATCCTTATTCAAATTTGCCTACACAGTGGATATTTCACGGTCACCCATGTGCATCGGTAATTTGGAACGAAGAAACTAAAACTACTGCAATAAGTGACTCGCGCGAAGACGACTCCGTTCTACAAGTTGCTGTTGCTCGCTTATTAGGTTATCGATGGCCAGCAGAGCTGGACGCGGAAATGGAACTCGCGCCTGAAATGCGTGAAATCATCGCTCAGAATAAAGTGTTTGACGGATTAGTAGATGATGACGGTATTGTTTGTATACCCGCCATAAGAGGTGAAAAGCCGGCGGTTGATAGATTAGAAGCCATATTGCACGCAGCCTATGGTGATAAATGGTCTGCGACCGTATTAAACAATTTATTGAAGTCCGTCAAGTCTCGCGACTTAAACATTTGGCTACGTGATAAGTTTTTTGAGCAACATTGTAAATTGTTCCAGCATCGCCCGTTTATTTGGCATATATGGGATGGCTTACCAGATGGTTTCTCTGCACTAGTTAATTACCATCAACTCGATTACAAAGGCTTAGAGCGCTTAATTTACACTTATCTTGATGATTGGATTAGTACCCAAATTCAGTTAGAAAAAGATGGTGACGAAGGTGCTGAAATTCGTTTAGCGGCTGCTAGGGGCCTAAAAAAACAACTTGAAGACATTTTGGTTGGTGAAAAAGGCTTGGATATTTTTGTGCGCTGGAAGCCTCTAGCAGAACAATCAATAGGTTGGAACCCAGACTTAAATGACGGTGTTCGCCTAAACATCCGCCCGTTTATGAAAGCGAAAGATGTCGGTAAAAAAGACGCTGGCATTCTTCGTTCAAAGCCCAATATTCACTGGAAAAAAGACCGTGGTACCGATGTAGCGTCAGCTCCTTGGTATGACTTAGGCTTAGAATATGGCGGCAAGCAAGGCGACCGTATAAATGACCTTCACCTAACACTTGCCGAGAAAAAAGCAGCAAAGGAAGCTAAAAATGATTAAGTCCGTTGATAACTACCCTGTTTCGACTTTATTTAATATTGAAGCAGCGGTTGTATATAACATCCCTAGGTATCAACGTGAATATACATGGGGGAAATTACAATGGGATACTCTTTTTGAAGACTTACTTGAAAATGATCCAAGCTACTTTTTAGGTTCTATTATCTGCATAAATCAAAGTTTAGATTCATTAAAGATCCAGGAACTAGAATTAGTAGATGGCCAGCAAAGAATGACTACTTTATCTTTGTTAATGGCAGCTATCTACAAGTGTTATGGCAACTTAGAGTTAACTCTCGATATGCCGCAACAGATAGAACTTTATAACTTAAAAAATAAACTAATATTAAAAAACTCCCCAGAGCTGACTCGTCTAACGCCTCAAGTTCAAAATAACAATCAACAGGATTATTTTTGGGTGCTTAAACAAGCCGGTATTTTAGAAAATGCTGAACATATCTCAAATGCTGGAAATCGACGTGTATTGCGAGCTTTTAGACATTTTTGTAGAAGGATAGACGACGTTTTATATCAAGCTACCGATCAGCTTGCAGCGCTTTCTGAGTTAATAGATAAAGTAAATACAGCCACCTTAGTGAAAATTGAAGTGGCTAGTCATTCTGATGCATATACTTTGTTTGAATCTTTGAATAACAGAGGGGTACCACTTACTGCTATTGATTTAATAAAAAACAAGTTGTTGGCAAAACTTGAGTCGGATGATGCAGGGCAAATAGATAAGCACTTTAATAATTGGATGAAAGTATTAGCTTATCTTGGTGATGATTATGGAATACAAGAACGATATTTTAGGCAGTACTACAATGCATTTAAACCTGAATTAAAGCATATTGTTAGTGTTCCTGTTGCGACTAAATCCAACCTTATTCATATTTACGAAAAACTGATCGCCAATGATGCTAGCAGTTTCTTAAAAACAATGATGGTGCATGCTAATTTGTACGCGCAAATTATTGGCAATAAAGAAGTTCCGGATAACCCTAAATTAACAGGACTGCTGTCTAGCTTAGAAAACATTCAGGGTGTTCCATCGTATCTATTATTACTCCTACTGTTTAGTAAACAAGAAACACTAGAGTTGAAATCAGAACATTTTGAAAAAATTGTTACTTTGTTAATTGCTTTTTTTGTGCGTAGGAATACTACAGATACACCTGCCACGAGAGATTTAACAAAAATATTTATGTCCCTCTCTGATGAGGCTACAAAGCTAAAAGGTGATGCGATTTATGACCTTATTTGTAAGTCATTAGTAAATGTAAGTGCATCAGATGAAGACTTTATTAAAGGGCTATCTGGCAACCTATATGATGATAATAAAGCGGTATGTCGTTTTGCTCTTTGTGCCATTGAAGAGAGTGTAATGACAAGGGAATCAACCGTTAATTTATGGGCGATTGAGGGCAAACAATATGTTTGGACAATTGAACATATATTCCCACAGGGTGACAACATACCTGAGTCTTGGGTTAATATGATAGCTAATGGTGACAAAGAACTAGCCCAAACATACAAACAACAATATGTTCACTATTTAGGGAATCTTACAATTTCAGGCTACAACAGCACATTAGGTAATAAGAGCTTCGAAGAGAAACGTGATAGAACAAATCGGAAAGGCAACCCGGTTGGATATAAAAACGGTCTGTATCTAAATAGTAAATTAGCTTCGGAAACCAGCTGGTCTGTTGATAAAATCAAAAATAGAACAGAACTTTTAGTATCTAAAGTAGTTGAGCTCTTTAAATTACCTAGTATTTGAGTGTATTAAATGCAATTAATTGATTACCTAGCTTCGCAACTGCGAAACTCAGCAACCTATAATTCAGCGGTGCAAGTAGCCCCTGCTGCTATTTTGTGGACTGACATTGAGCGTCAGTGGCAACCTGCTATGCCGTTTATAAAACAACATATACCTGAACTCATTGAGCTAGGTACTTATAATCCAGAAGAGCGCATTGGCCCTGCTATTTGGATAAAGTGTGCGATAGCTGGGATGTTGGAAGATTGTGAATTACCTAAAGATAAAACCCCAATAATTTATTTACCGGGGGTTGGTCGTAAGGATTTACGTGCAATAGAGCAATGCCCTGATGAATTAAGACCTTTAGCCGAATTGCAATACAGAGGCTGCTGGTGGGCTTACAACTCTGCAGGTAGAGATTGGAGTGTTGGCTCATTTTTAACAAACCCGCGTGTGGGCTTAGAGCTTGATGTTGCCAAAGATAAAAAAACGCAAGAAGCCATACTCAATATTTTACCCGATTTACTTGAAACGCCAGCAGAACAATTAAAAGGTAAAAAGCTAGAAGCACAGGACTTTATAAGCATTGTAATGGATGACCCGGCTAAAGATATTTTAGCCTGGTTAAATAACCCAGAGGCAAAAAAACAAGCTTGGGGTGAAAGTAAATGGCCTGTGTTTAAACAAGCCTGTATAAGCCAATTTAACTTTGACCCTGATGCAATAAGCGATATAAGCGGAATTACTTACAACTTATGTGAGGCTGAAGGCGAATGGCAAGCTGTGTGGGAGCGATTTAAAGACACTGCACACAACCTCCCCTGTTTAGTTGAAAAGCTTAAAACTATCACACCTACTGGTTTAGCATTTGAGGCCAGCCATTTTTTATCTGAAAACTTAAAAGATGAAGCGGAGTTAGCAAATAAATTAGCTAACATTATCAGTGAAACGCCAACCGAGTTAAGACAGCAATTAACGAATTTGTTTAAATTACATGAACAGCGTAAAAGCTGGTTATGGCAAAAGCTCGATATGTCGCCTTGGCTGAATATATTAGAACAACTAGTAAACGTTGCTCAGCATACTCAAATTAATTTTACAGGCCCAAATGCAGAGGCAATGGCACAAACCTACAAAGAGCGGTTCTGGCAAGCAGATGCTGCAGCAATTAACGCAATGGCAGCTGCTACTGATTTAAACCAGGAGCAAGTAGTTGCTGATATTCTGGCTGTAATTTATACCCCGTGGCTTGAAGCTGTTACGTTGAACTTTCAGCGCTTAGTAAAGGACGAAGGCTACCCAGGTAAACCAAGTAGTGCCGGTGAAATTAATGAGTCGACCGCAACGTATAGCACCAACGGCCAAGCTGTATTTTTTGTTGATGGACTACGTTTTGATACTGCAAAAATGCTTGAGAATAAGCTTAGTAAATTAAACATAAATGTTAATTTAACAAGTAATTGGTGTGCCCTGCCCTCACTAACTGCAACCGCTAAGGCTGCCGTAACGCCTGTGGCCGATATTTTAAGTGGCGCACAAGAAAACGATAACTTTATTCCCCAGATAACCGACTCTGGATCTGAGTTTAGCTCTTATCACTTAAGTAGTGCATTAGGCAAAAAAGATTGGCAGTTTTTAAAAGAGTTAGACACTGGCAACCCATCTATAAATGCATGGCTACAAACTGGCGATTTAGACAATATGGGGCATAAGCAACAGCTAAAAATGCCGCGCTATATTGATAGTATCTTAAATGATGTAGTCACCCGTATTGAAGGCTTATTAGCTGCTGGCTGGAAAAATATACGCATTGTGACCGACCACGGTTGGTTGTGGGTACCGGGTAAATTGGCCGAGGCTAGTATTTCAAAAAACCAGGTTAAAAAACGTTTAGCACGTTGTGCTATTTTAAAAGACAATGTAAGCACTGAAGAGTTAAAGGTACCATGGCATTGGAACGAAAACGTCTCTGTAGCCATGGCTCCTGGTATTGCAGGTTATGTGGGTGGGGATTATTACAACCATGGTGGTTTAAGTATACAAGAGTGCTTAACCCCTGTGATTAACATAACAACACCCTAAGGTTGATTAAGTGGCTACTAGACCCGTTTTTAAAGTGATTAAGCCGTTTCCTTATGTACAGGAAGAGCTTATTGACTTTGAATGGCATAAAGGAATGGCAGCCACACAAAAACAAAAATCTGTTCGCTCTTTACATAACGCTGCGCATAACTTGTTTAATGATTTAAATGTACTTGAAATCTCGACAAAAAGTGAGAGCACCTTGGGTGTAAGCCTAAGTGCTTTCAATTTGCTTGTTACATTAAAAAATGGTCGCGAAATTCCACTTGAGAATATTTTTCATGCAGCTAAAGTGTTTGAAAATGGCGGTCCTTTTAAAGAGCTTCTAACAATTCCGACACATGAAGTTAAACGAGATAGCCGTTTAGTTGAGAGCGGCTGTTTAACTGGCTTTTTTAGTAATGGAAAAACCTGGCCACTCACACCTAAAACTATATTTTATGATTGGATTTACATTAATACTTTAAAATTAAACAAAGAACTACACTCTCAAATTATTCAATATAATGCGTTTACTGATATTGAATTTAACCCTAAAAAAAGCGTTAATTGCCAGGCTAGAGCAGCTGCTTTATATGTTTCTTTAGTCAACAATGGCACTTTAGAACAAGTTACTCGCTCTGCTGATGAGTTTATAGCTCACTTAAGCCAAAGCATCGGAAGTTGCGCCTCCCCTGTACAAAAGGATTTATTTATTTAAATGGAAATTAATATGTTTGAGCCAATGTTAAACAAGACATTAGCCCTTTTACCTACTCCAGCTATTGCAGCTGAATTTGTAGTAAATGAATTATCTTTCGCTAACAAAAGCTCTCTCCTGGTTCGTAATTTTGCTAAATCCAGTGGTGTAAAACTAAAGACTGAGATGCCACTGCTGGAGTTAAATAGCCCTAACATTCTGTTTTCAACTTTAATAGCTGACTTAGGCAGCTATCAAAATACTATTTCATTACGTCTTGAATTAATTGATGCCGTAATGAAGCATTATGGATTAGGTAAATATGCGAATATTGATGATAAAGAGCTTATTAAACAATTTTGTAGCGAGCGTGGAATTACTACATTAATACACTTTACAAAAGTAAAAAACCTTAAAAGCATTTTGGATATAGGCCTTAATAGTAAAGATTATAATAACGAAATATCTAAAGGTCATATTTACAACGATGCTAATCGATTTGACTACAGAACTCACATGATTTCGTTATCTGTGTCCTACCCTAACGACAAGATGTTTTATAAGTATAGACAAGCACAACCAGAAGAAAGCTGGGCTGTGTTAGAAATATCTGCCCGTGTTTTATGGGAGCTTGACTGCTTATTTTGCCCCGCAAATGCTGCTAGCTCTCCTATAGCATCAGCAACTGAGGCATCCCTTTCAGGAAGTGTGGCATTAAAACAGCTTTTTAATAATCAACCTATCAATTTACGAGCTTGTGACCCTACTGACTCACAAGCCGAAATTCTCGTTAATAGTCATATTCCAAAAGAATATATCCAATCAATATATTTGGATAAACCTAGCGAGTTATTAGCAAATACCGATTTTAAAATCAATAATACTTACTTTCACAATCGACAGTATGCTCTTTCGCACTGCTTTTAGCTCAACCTTATTATAAGGAAATAATATGTCTCTATTTAGCTTTTTCTCAAGAATTAAAACGGACCCTAAGGCAGAAGCCCAAGGTGAACAATTCTTTCGCCAAGCACTTCAGTATCATCAATATGGCAATCAAGATGACGCTATTTTATTCTTTACAAAATCACTTGAAGTCAGCCCAAACCATTCAAACGTATATTTAAATAGAGCTGGCTGTTTCATGATTCAAGAAAGGTACCTTGAAGCGTATGATGATTACCTTCAAGTTATAAAGATGGAAAAAAGAAAGCAGTCTCTCGATGATGGGCAAGCATCTCCGATGGCTTTACAAAACCTAGAGCGAATAAAGCTATTTCTGAGCTTTGAAGAACAAAATGGCGATAAAATTAGAGGGCAACTAACGAGTGATGGCTTCGAGCATTTTACAACTCGCTGGGCTGAAGTTTTAAGTAATACACATTTAAAAAACGATTTTAATGCTATTAAGCACTTTGTGAATGAGGAGATAAAAGAGCTTGAAGAAATGGGTGGAGTACACCAAGAGTATGCTTTAAATTGCGGTATTGATCATTCTGAGTTTGTAAATGTTACTGAAACTAGTAGTACTCAACAGGCTTTTGTCTTTTTTAAAGGCATTCTTTGTTGCTTCAGCCGTGACCCGCAGAAAATGTTTGAAATTAGAACAAAGATACTTAATAAATTAATTTCAATAAGCAAGTATTCTAAGACCGTTAATAAAATTAGCAATCAGAAGATCAATTACAATGGTGGAATGAGGCTAGTAGAAGCTGAAGTCGATATAATGTTTATCGTTAAAAATGGTGAGGTTATGTATGTTAATAATGAAACCTCCCACCTATATGAAATTGATAACGATGGTGATATGAAGCTAGACGGTAGAGTAGTTAACTTTATCTTTAAAGATTCAAATGAAGTCATTGAGATATTTGTTGCATTTGATGATCAAGATTCGCATTCAATGTTTACAATGAATATGGGCCGGGATGAAAGATTAAACTATGTCGCTCAAGCTATTTTTCAATTTATAGCGAAAAATAATATCACCAATGTATTTTCAGCTACTGCGACATATTCAAGCCAATACCACTATGCATTTAAGCTTTATAAAAAGAATGATAAGCACTTTATGGTTAATAACAATCAATCTCAAGCTTACTTGATAAGTGAAAACTTATATAAAAACAATAATGCTGATGATATTAAATCTGAGTTTTGGGGGATGACCTAAGCCAAAAATGTAAAGTGATCTTTAGTATACAACTGGATTTAAAGGGGTTTTTAACCCCTTTATTTATGTTAATTAACCTTAAATTTGATACATTATGACAGATGAAGAAATTACAAAAAAAGCGCTAGTAAAAGCTAAGGCAATGAAGAAAACCCTTGCCAAAAGTATGATTGATCATTTGCCAGAAGAAGAAAGTGCTGTATCTGTTTTTATGGCGGGCTCCCCTGGTGCAGGAAAAACAGAGACTGCTAAAAGTATTATTTCGCAATTTAAAAAAGAGCATGGGGTTGATGTTGTTCACATAGAAAATGATGAACTAAGAAAGGAGTTTGATGACTACCAGGGGTTAAACTCTCCGCTATTTCAAACACCTGCAACTATTTTAGTGGAAGCAATACATGACAGAGCTTTAAAGAAAAAGGTTAGTTTTTTACTCGACTCTACGCTTTCAAGTTTTGAAAAGGCAAAGTCGAATATTGAACGTTCTTTACGTAAAGATCGCTACGTTTTGGTTATATTTGTTTACCAAGATCCCGAACAAGCTTGGTGCTTAGTAAAGGCTCGCGAAATAGTTGAAGGAAGAAGGGTTCCACCTGAGGTTTTTGTAAATCAGTTCTTAGAGTCTCAACGTGTGGTCAGCGAATTAAAAAATATTTTCAAGGATGATATAGATATTATTTTTATGGAAAAAAACCTTGATGGAACAAAAGAAAAGCCTTACTTTAATGTAAGTGATATTGACGCTCTACTTGGCAAAAAGTATAATCGCGCGTCCTTAGAGCGTATAGCCGGTATAGGTAATTCAACATAAATAGGAGTATGGCATGTTAGTTCAATCTCGTGAAAAAGTTAAGTCTACGCCTTTTTCTGAATTTGTACGTAACGGTTCAGCGAAAGAAAAGAGAAAATTCTTCGACAAAGTAATCAAAGAAACAGTAGCTGTTCAACGTGCGATGATCGAAGAATCAAAAGCCTGTAGATAGTTAACAAACAGGTTTGTTATAAAAGCCGTTCAAATAGAGCGGCTTTTAAAACGTACTAACTTATATTAGTTCAGGTTTAAAACGCCATACGGAATAATTCTTCACAATCCTCTAATGCCTTTTGTGAGTTTAAATCACCATTTTGCGCCGCTTTCTCATACCAAAACTCCGCCTGTTTTAGGTATTTGTGATCAGATTGGTGCAATTTACCATCTGACAAATCTACTTTATTTAAGTAAAACTTTGCTAAGTTAAATTGAGAACCAATATCATTATTTTCTGCGGCCATAGTTGTAAAAGTTGTAAATGTTTCCTCTACTTCCAGGGGATAGTCTTTATTCTCATAACTATCTAAATGTAATAAAGAAGCCATAGATATAAAAGTCTGGCAATCGACACTGCCAGCAAATGCTGCTTCTCTTATGATCCTACCAAATTCATTTCCGCTTTTAGTTTTTTGAAGTATTTTAAGGTCCTTATCTGTTATTTTTGATAAGTCCGTTAAATCCACTTTTTTCTTAAATATCCCAAACATCTTTTCTCCCTGTTTTTATACTGACAAACCATAATACTGAATACTTATTTCTGTTGTTTAAAAATAGACTTAAATTGTACTCTTGAAAACAACACTTCTAAGCTATCTTGCTTTTCTACTGTTAACTCATCTGAATATTCACCGCGTAAAAACAATAAAATTATTGTATCGTCAAGTTCAACGCCCAATAGCTCACTTACCTCTTGCAAATCGTCATCATCCATTGAACGCTTAAACGCATCAGTTTTTTTAGATAAATTATATACACTAAATACACTTGCCATAACGCGTTTATCTTTTGTTGTCTCTCCACCACCGGGGTTAACTACTTTATTGAATTCTAATGGATGACCTTGATCTAATAATGAAGTGAATTCTATTGCTCTGCTTTTTGCACAGCTTGGAGTGTAATCATCATAGGTAACACCGTTTACCCATTGCGCTTTGATCCAATTTTGATGCTCACCTTTAAGGGCTCTACCCTGCTTTCTGTGTGGGCCATCCTCCTTTAACAGCTCAGCCCTAATAAGATCAATAGCATCAAGTAATAAAGGGTTTTGGGTGTATATTGAGTAATCGTAGTTTGGTGTAGTTAACTTACCTGGAACAGCTAAATAACTTTGGGTTAAATATGTTCGAGTATCATCTTTCTTCCGAGAAGAAGTGGAATATTCCTTGTTTGATGAGATTTGAATTCCTCTATCAAAACCTCTTACATCATATTTAGCGCAAATATTTTCAAAAACGGCATGTAAGCCTTCGAAGTCGCTTTTATCACTGTTTAATTCAAGGTGATTAAGTAAATCGCTGTAAGCTTTAATAGCGTCAAGGTTAGTATAGTGTTTGGCCTGCGTATTACAGTGATACCCACAAGCACGCCCAATATTGGCCTGGACAATTGCAGCTATATTAGCAATTGTGCTATCCCAGGTATTAATAAGCGTGCTCTTCATTTCTTGACCAAAATTAATGCCAGCTCTAAAGCCTGCAACAGTAATTGCAATGACTTTATCGTCAAACATCGCTGCTGCTTCATATTCACGTTTAAAATCGTCAATACTTGCTAAGTCACTTTCCTCAACTCCCACCAGCTTTTGGCCAATAACCATAATTTGCTCTTCAGCTATGCCGTTTTCTAGAAGGATATTTTTTGCTAAGTTTGCCTGGCTACTAGGAACCCTAATCAATGACCATCCTGATGAAGGATGCTCTTTGAACTGCCTTATGAAACGCTTACGTAGTAAAGAATCATCACAAAAATTACGCTGTTCTTCTGTTAACTTTACTATTTGGTTGTTGCGATGCATCTCCCTGATGCCCAAATACTCATCACTTGTTTTATGAAAAACAAGACTGGTTTTAAAATCGTGACGAAGTATCGAATCTGCGCCTGCTGAGTAAAGTGCGCTAAAAGGTGTGGCTGAAATAAAAGCAACTTTACAGTTTGTGTTTTCTTTTTCAAGATACTCAAAAACCTTAGCATATCTTACAGCTTCTGAACCGGCACCATAGTGGCACTCATCTATTATAATGAGCTTAGGCGGTTGAGCTTTAAAGTTACTTGAGAGTGCGAAACTCATATTAGTAAAGTTACTCACAACAACATTATTACATTTGGCAAGATCTTGCTTGGCCTGCTCTTGTAGCGACAAATCAGCCATGGTGACTAAATAAAGTGTATCTTTTAATTTTGAGCGCTCACAAATATCTGTATCTGATAGACTAAGTCTTTGTAAAGCAGCTAATACTAATGCAATACCAGACTTCCCTGATTGCATTTCAGCAGTTATTACAACAGCACGACTACCTTCTTCAAAATGGCTAAATGCTCTTTGTGCAGCATGCTGTTGATGTTCGAAAGTATCACTAGATACTATTTTCTCTAGATACTCTCTGTGCTTTTCTGCTTGATTCATAGACTCATTTAACCGAAAACTGTGATTCGTCACTCAATGTACCTGACTTTTCAGGTAACTCATTGTGAGATTTTTTTGCTAACGTTCTATCTAAGTCGTACTCACCACGCTTGTATAATACAAATAGAGTATCGTCATGAGGGATATCAAAATAATCACACATGTCCCATACATCTTTTTCCGTCATTATTGTTTTAGACACTTTACGTCTTGATATGTTGTAAACGCTAAACACCGTTGCTGTAACTGACTTATTCTCAGTTAATTCACCAGAACCTGGGGCTACGACTCTATTAAACTCAACATATTCATCATTATCTAACATGCTTGTAAGCATTATTGTTCTATCTTTTTGAGGGCCGTCTACACCAGCTTTTTCTGGATTATCATAGCTATCACCATTAACCCACTGGGCTTTTATCCAGTTTTTCTTTTTACCTCGCATGGCTCTGCTACCTTTTACCGACGGCGCTCCATTTTTGATAAACTCTTCCCGTAAGACCGTTATAGCACTTAAAAGAAGCTTATCTTGGGTATGCTGGGAAAAGTCGTAGTCTTGGTCCAGGAGCCTTGCAGGTACTGCTACATAGTGATCTGTTTCGAATGTTTCAACATCACCTATGGGCCTACGCCTTTTATATTTTATTGTTAAACCTACATCCAAACCATTTACTTGGTACTCTTGGCATACGTCTTCAAAGAACTCTCTTAAACCATCAAAATCAGACGCAGCATGATCGGAGCATGTGCGTTCTAGATAATCCAATATAGCGCCATAGGCTTCAGCTGCATTCCCATTTGTGAAGTGCATTGAAGTATTGTTACCGTGATACCCACACGCACGACCTACATTAGCCTGTACCACAGCTGCAACACTTGCGACTGTGCTATCCCAGGTAGAAATAAGGTTATTCTTCATTAAATTGCCGAAGTTTATTCCTGCCCGGCAACCTGCAACTGTAATCGCGACTAACTTTTCACCAAACAATTCACTGTCTTCAAATGCTTTTTTAAACCTATCAATAGTAGATAGCTCGTCCTCAGGTACACCTGATAGCGAATTTCCTAGTATATAGATGTTCTCTTCATCAACACCTTCAGATATGAAGAACTGCTTTGCATCCATTGCTGTCCCTGCTGGAACTCTAACTAATGACCAGCCCATACCTTCATGGGCATTGAATTGCTGCATAAAGTTTTTGCGGTGTACAGAGTCAACCAGAAAGTTCCTTTCTTCGTCATTTAAATTGTGTAAGCGATTGTTTTTTAGCATCTCCCGTACGCCGTAGTATTCATCACTGGTTTTATGAAAAACCAACCGAGTACCAAAATCACGACGTAAAATAGAGTCTTTAAGCGCTTGATTAGCCGCTTGAGTTGATTCTTTTAAAAGTTTATCGTTATGATCTTCTTCAGCTTCAGAACTAACCTCTAGCGCTTCTTCGTATTCTGTTTCTGCACCATATAGAGCGCCAAAAGGTGTCGCAGAGATAAACACCACTTTACAAGAGTCATTTTCTTGTTCTAGATAGTCAAACACAGAGCTATATCGGATACCGGTAACATTAGAACCATAATGGCATTCGTCGATGATGATTAATTTAGGGGGGTTACCTTTAAAATCTGTTTCTAAGGCTTTTTCGAAATTAACAAAGTTACTAACAACCACATTCTTTGCAAGTCTTAAATCATCTTCTGCTTGATCTCTCAAAGCCGTATCTGGCATTGTAACTAAGTATAATGTGTCTTTAAGTGAGCGCTTTTGGCAAATTGTTTCATCATCAAGGCTTAAACGCTGCAAACAACACAAAGCTAACGCTATTCCAGATTTACCAGCTTGCATTTCAGCTGCTGTTACTACAGCTCTCACATCATTAGAGAATGCATTAAATGTTTTTGTGGCAGCACTCACTTGGTGACCATGTAAAGTATTGCCGTCGAGGATTTCTTGAACTTTTTTGCGGTGCACTTCAGCTTTATTCATAAAACTAGCTCCTTGTCTTTGTTGTAATATTATTTATTGAAGGGGCCTCAAGCTATTTCTAACATTGAAGCTTTTTGTAAAAAGCGTTATACATTCTCACAACTAACGAGCTCTATAGCTTCCTCTTCACTAATTCCAGCCGCGATAAATACATTAAAGTTGTCGCTTTCTACTTCTTTTAAAGTGTTTTTACCCGTCCAAGAGGTATGTGTTGCTAAATTCCAACCCGCTGGTAAATTTCTAAACTTTTCAGTATGGCTTATTGAAACTGCATAATGCTCTTTTTTAAGCTTTTTATATAGCTTCAATGCCTCGCTAAAAGTAAGGACAAAAGCCAATTCTTGCTCAGGCTCTGCATTACGATTTTCATCAGTAATGATTCTGACATTTTCTTTTTTTAACCATATTGATGATTTAATTTCTTCAAACTTTGCCTTCATGGCGTCTTTATTATTTGACACTTGATCTCCCAATCAATTTCATGCTCTTGTAAATCTTTATAATTTTAAATTAATATTCGGCTAAAAATTACTTTGGCGATACCGCTCCGCCTGACACTGTCCACACACTTGCCTTTCGCTTATTAGGATTTTTCTTCTTTTTTGTATTTTTAACTTTGTTAATTAACACCTTTTTCGTATTAAGGCTTTTCTTTGCTTTCAATCTTTTTATATTTTCTTCCCTTTCTATTAGGACAAACCTACAAGCCTCTTGATAACTAAAATGAGGATTAGCTTTTAGTACTTTTATAACCCTTTCTTCAATTGATTTTCGCTTCTTCCTTGACATAAACAAGCACCCACCTTGATATCTTTTATTTGTTAATTAGATAAATTGACTCTCAAAGCTCAGTGCTTTTTAGAGAAGATTTAAAGAACCGCTTAACTTCAAGCATTCAAGAAAACGCTATTTCTTTTTTCCTAAGCTTGGTAAACCTCCTGATCTCACAGCTCTAACGCCAGATTTAAAATATACATCCATAATATCGTTAGACATATTTTTATCTGGCTTTAACTTGGAGTTTAAGTCACGAACAGCGGCTTTTCTTAAATTTTTCTTATCAGATTGTGATACTTGATTTTGTATAGATGAAAAGGCATGCGATATAGCTATCAGTCTTTTTAACTCTTTATCAGAACAGTTCTCGTTAAAGGCTAAAATGGATTCTAGTCGCTCAATTTCCTTTGCTAATTTTTCCTTAGGTGTACTGGTAAAAGCTATCTTTAATTTATTTGATGTAGCCTTGTTACTTTGAAGTAAAGCCCATTCATAAGTCCCTTCTATTGTTCTTCTTGCCTTCAAAAGGCCCTTGGGAATATCACTTTTATAAGATGGCCCTGCAAGATAGGCCTTACGGACACATCTTTTATTATGCTTTTTTTGTTCTGTAGGTGCTTTAAAAGGCCAACCACATTCTGAACAACTAAAAACTGACATATTACATCCTTGTAGTCTGATAAATAAAGTAATTTTAGTTCATGGTTTAGGAATAAAACAACTACTTTATTCACTTAACCCCTTAATCAATAAAGAGCCCAGCTGCCGTGTATTAAATGGATTTCCGTTGCCATTTAAAATTGAAACCCCTAACTCTTTGGCAATATCACGTAAGTAAGGCTTACTAGGTGTTACAAGCTCGTCATTTAAAAAAACTTCTATGGTGCCGTTTTCAAGTTCCACTAATTTATAGTTATGCCATGTAGCTTCTTTTACGTTTAGTAATATACGTGGCTTAACCGGCGGATTTATTAACTTACTCATAGATATAGCGCTCTTACCTGTTGGCCCAATATTCATGAGTAGTTTTGCTTGTTCAACAGTGGTATCTAATAAAGTCTCAACCTGCATTTCTTCAGTATTTATTTTCAAAATAATAATGCGGTCAACCAACGCTAACGTATTTGTGTTAAAGCTTATATGGCCGCTTGACCCCATTTTAGCTGTTGTTTTTACCGATATACGCTCACCACTACTTGATACAACATCGTACCCCGCCTGGTTAACCTCTGTTGCCATGCGTCCATTTGTTATAAGTGCGGCGTAAAGCTCGCCTATTCGGCCGGTCAAGTGTCTTAGCTCTGTTGGAGGTACATCCCAACTTAACTCCCTTTCTAACCAGCTCATTGCCTCACCCAACGACTGAATGATTTGCATTTGTGTTAAAGCCATTTTATATCCTTATTTTATCTTCTAACCAACTTTTAAAAGCTGCTTATGTCCTGATACCGACAATGAACCTTGAGATGCCTTTTCTATATGCTCACTCCACCAATTCATTAGCTCTCTGCGTTTTTCAATATATTCAGCTCTATTATAAGCAGAACGAACTTGGTTTTTATCTACATGTGCCAGTGCGGCTTCTATTATATCGGGATTAAACTCATGCTCGTTTAATGTTGTACTTCCAAGCGAACGTAAGCCATGGCTTACTAAACGGCCCTCAAACCCCATGCGTTTTAGAGCCATATTAGCTGTCTCATTGTTGATATGAGTTCTCGGGTTTCTGTCTGACGGAAAAACAAAGTCTCTATGCCCTGAAATTGGTTTTATTGATTCTAATAACTCTATAGCTTGATTTGATAGAGGAATGGCATGCTCTCTGCGCTTTTTCATTCGTTCAGCTGGGATAATCCATAGTTTATTCTCAAAATCAATTTCATCCCAACGAGTACCGGCCGCTTCACCTGGGCGGGTAAGAGTATGTAACTGCCATTCAATCAAAAAGCGGGTTATTCGTTTAATTGACGCCGTTGCAAGCGTTTGCATCAATTCAGGCAGCTCTTCTGGTTTTAACGAAGGCATGTTTTGTTTTTGCGGCTTTTTAAATGTTTCTTTTATTCCAGCAAGCGGATTAGCTTGAATATAACCACTATTAACTGCATAGGTCATCACTTGGTTTAATCGTTGGCTCAAACGCTTAACTGTTTCTAGAGTACCTTTAGCCTCTATAGGCCTTAAAATTTTTATGACTTGTGGTGCGTTAATTTTGCCAATAGGATATTTACCAATAACCGGCAGTATATGGTTATTTAACGATCGCCAAATATCTTCGCCATGAGCTTGCGTAAAATCAGGCTTTTTAACCTCAAACCACTCTAAAGCTACTTTATTGAGAGTTAACTCTTCTTGAGCCCGTTTAAAAGCTAAGGTTTCATCTCTATGCTCTTTTGGATCAGTCCCTAAAGCAACTAGTTCTCTGGCTTGTTGCGCTAACTTTCTGGCATTTACAATAGATACATCGGGGTACTTGCCTAATCCCATGTTGACACGCTTTTTTGTGATTGGATGGTAGTAATTAAAGTTCCAGAGCTTAGAGCCACTCTTTCTGACTTTTACTTGTAGACCGTTACCATCGGATAAAATTATATCTTTATCCTCTGCTTTAACTTTTTTTAACGCTGTATCGGTAAGCTGCTTGGCTGATCTTGCCATAGAAAATGAACCCCACTCAAATTTAGTATTCTTTTATTATGGCAGCTTATTCAAGGAATACCATTTCAGATACTAAAACTTTGAGCTTGGATGAAACAGCCTGGGACAGGGTGACACTCTAAGTCATTGATTTTAATTAGTTGCAGACACAAAAAAGGACGTCCTGAGACGTCCTAATATTGAATGATGGTGGAGGAAGAGGGATTCGAACCCTCGTTAGGGATTAACCTAAACACACTTTCCAGGCGTGCGCCTTCAGCCACTCAGCCATTCCTCCACGGTGTTGCTTAGCAACAGCGCGTTATAGTATGAAATAGGTTACACAGGTGCAAGGTCTTTTTAAATTTGTGCTGTTAAGTGTCTAATAATCAATCAGCAATTTACTTTAGGCATAAAAAAACGGCTAAACCTTAAGGTTTAACCGTTTTTATGCATTAGGCTAATTACTTAGCCATGCTAGCTGTAAAGTCTAACATGCGATTAAGTGACTTGAGCGCGCCTTCGCGTAAGTCCATATCTACAAACACTTCTTTACCACGGGGGTCTATCAGAGCTTCTTCAATCGCTTTTAAGCCATTCATTGCCATCCACGGGCAATGTGCACAACTTTTACATGACGCGCCTTCACCCGCTGTTGGGGCTGCAAAAAACTCTTTTTCTGGGCATAGCTGCTGCATTTTGTAAAAAATACCGCGGTCTGTCGCTACAATAAACTTATCGTTATCCATTGTTTGCGCAGCTTTTATTAGTTGACTGGTTGAGCCAACCGCATCTGCTAGTGCCACTATTTCTGCAGGTGACTCTGGATGCACCAATACACCCGCGTCTGGGTGCAGGGCTTTCATATCTTTAAGCGCTTTTGTTTTAAATTCATCGTGTACGATACATGCGCCGTTCCACATGATCATATCGGCGCCAGTATTTTTTTGAATGTAGCTACCAAGGTGTTTATCTGGGCCCCAAATAATTTTTTCACCTTGCTCATCTAGGTGCTCTACAATTTCAAGCGCGCACGATGAGGTTACAATCCAATCTGCACGGGCTTTAACGGCTGTAGAGGTGTTTGCATACACTACAACTTTACGATCAGGGTGCTGATCACAAAACGCTGAAAATTCATCAATAGGGCAACCAATATCTAACGAACACGTTGCTTCTAGCGTTGGCATAACAACCGTTTTGTTTGGCGTTAAAATTTTAGCGGTTTCACCCATAAAACGTACGCCTGCAACGATGATCATGTCTGCATCGTGGCGAGCACCAAAACGTGCCATTTCTAATGAGTCGGCAACACAGCCCCCTGTTTCTTCGGCAAGTGCCTGAATTTCAGGATCTGTATAGTAATGGGCTACCAGCACTGCATTTTTATCTTGCAGTAGTTGTTTAATACGTGCTTTATATTCGCCTTGCTCGTCTTTAGTTAACGGCGCTGGCTTAGGAGGAAAGATATAACCTTCAGGCATAATAGTTTGAGCTAGACTCATGTTCTCGACCACTTCATCTACAGTGCATTAATTACGGCAAATTATACGAGAATACACGGGCAAATAACAGCTATCTGGGCATGCTGTTTATAAATAAAAATAAGAAACTGATTTAAATAAAATAAGGGGAGTGTTGAGATTTTTTAGAAGTGGTGGGTCATGATGGACTTGAACCATCGACCAATGGATNAATGGATTAAAAGTCCACTGCTCTACCAACTGAGCTAATGACCCGCTCTGTGTGCTTACTATTTAAGTGAGCTGCGTAAATCCGCCGATTGAACCAATCTTTACCTAAATAAAGAATGGTGGGTCATGATGGACTTGAACCATCGACCAATGGATTAAAAGTCCACTGCTCTACCAACTGAGCTAATGACCCGCTCTNACTTTAACCATCGACCAATGGATTAAAAGTCCACTGCTCTACCAACTGAGCTAATGACCCGCTCTTTTTGCCGCATTTTGAGTGGGGTAACCATTCGTTTGCTGCGGGCGCTTATAATACTTATTTATAAAATGAGTGCAACCGAAAATGTCTCTTTTTTTCAGTTTTTATGCCTAGGTGAGCAAAATTAAAGCGTTTGTGCTCAAACTACATGCAAATACAAGATTCGCCGAGTATTTCTATGTAGTTTGAGCTTTAAATACACCGCTTAAATGCGTCCTAATTAGCTAGACGCTCGGTTGCAAGTTTTGCAGCAGTTGTACTTGGATATTGGTTAATTAGATCACCCAATATTTTTTGAGCCTCTTGATTCAGGCCTTGCTCTTGTAAAAGTGTGCCTAACTTTAACATGGCATCTGGTCGTTTATTTGAGTTAGGAAACTCATTAACCACGACTTTAAAGTGCTCACTTGCTTTTACACCATCATTTTTAATAGTCAGCAACTGCCCAAGCCAATAATGTGCATTAGAGGCATACACAGAATTAGGATAGGTTGTTAAAAATGTTTGAAACTCAGGAATAGCTTGGTCGTAGCGTTTATCTTTCATTATTAGCGCTACTGCACGCTCATACGCTTCGTTTTCAGATAAGTCACTGCTATAGGTTTGTGCGTCGCTCGATTGCGTGTAATCGGTTGCAGGCGCAGCAGCGGGTTGTGTGTACGCTTGGCTTACGCGGTTTTCTATTTCTTGATAAAGCTCACGCTGGCGCTGAAGTACTTTTTCAAGTTTATAACTTTGCTCTTCAGTAACACCGCGAATTTGGCTTACTTCATCTTGAAGTAGATTAAGTTGTTGCTGTAATTCAACTTGTAATAAGTTTCGCGACTGCATCATGTTTTCTAGTGACGCTAAACGCTTCTCTATGCTCGACTGTGAACTTGCAGCTTCTGAAACAGGAGCGGGAGCAGCCAAAACTTGGGTGCTCCCGCTCAATATCATGGCTGCCAAAATAATTTTCGGCTTCATAATATCTCTTATCTTAGTAAACTAGTACCGCACGGCGGTTTTTAGCGAAAGCTGATTCAGTGCGAGATTTAACCATTGGTTTCTCTTCACCGTAGCTAACTACTGACATTTGGCTAGCAGAAACACCTAAGCTTTGTAGGTATTTTTCTACAGCTTGGCCACGGTGCTCACCTAGTGCAATGTTGTACTCAGGCGTACCGCGCTCATCAGCGTGACCTTCAATTAATACTTTTACTGAAGGGTTCTGAACTAAAAACTCAGCATGTGCACGAAGTAATTCTGCGTACTTGTTCTCAACAGTTGCTTTGTCAAAGTCAAAGTAAATAATTTGTTCTTGACGAAGCGCTTCATACTTTTGACGAAGTTGCTCTTCTGCTTGTTGTTCAGGTGAAATTGTTGCTACTTCAACTGTATCCGTGTTTGTTGATTGCTCAACTGCACTTTGATTTGATTGGTTAGCTGCGCCTTCATCAATATCTGAAGATGAGCTACAAGCGGCTAATGTCATTACTGGCACAGCGATTAGCAGGCCTTTAAGTACTTTGTTAAGTTGCATTGAGTAGATTCCTATTTTTGAGTAAACCAGCAAATATTACTGTAAATATGGCGACCAAGCTGGTGCCTTTACTTGTCCGTCTAGCACGGGTAAACGTGCTTTAAAGCGACCGTCCATCGATACCAGCGCGAGTACCTGTTTATTATTATGAAGCGTGCTATAAATGATCATCGAACCGTTTGGCGCTATGCTCGGTGATTCATCAAGGCGAGTTCGCGTTAATACTTGAAACGCGCCTGTAGCCAGCTCTTTCTTAGCAAGATGGTACTGCCCGTTGGTACGGTTAACCATCACTAATTCTTTACTGTCTGGCGTTATAGAACCCGCTAGGTTCATATCGCCGTCGAAGGTCAATCGTTGTGACCTACCAGTTCTTAAATTTAACTTATAAATCTGGGCATTACCACCCCTTTCAGATGTAAACACAATATCCTGGCCATTTGGATACCAAGATGGTTCAGTATCTATACTACGGTGGCGTGTAAGGCGTGTTTCTTTACGGGTTGCTAAATCTAAAACGTAAACTTCGGTTGCACCTGTTTTATCTTTAGAAAGCACCAATAACATTTTTTTGCCATCTGGTGAAAACTGCGGTGCACCGTTAATACCGCGGTAGCTAGTGATCAGCTCACGCTTACCTGAGTATAGGTCTTGAATGTAAATTTGGCTTTGGCGGTTTTCAAACGTAACATACGCAAGCTTAGTACCATCTGGTGACCAAGCTGGCGACATTAACGGCTCTTTTGAGCGCAATAATACTTGCTCGTTAAAGCCATCGTAATCGGCAACCACTAATTGGTATGGCTTAGCTTGGTCTTCACGTACAATTACATAAGCAATTTTAGTTAAAAACGCGCCTTTTTCACCGGTTAGCTTTTCATATACTACATCGCTTATGCGGTGTGAATATCGGCGAAAGCCACTTTCACCAATTACGCTTTCGCGCGCTTCTAAAATATGGTCTTGGCTTTTTACTAGTTTACCGCTGCTCATCATTTGAGTTTGGCCACCGGTAATTTGCCCACGAATAACATCAACTAATTCGTAGCGTACTAAGTAACGCCCATCAGTTTGCTGCTCTACCTCGCCTACTACAACCGCTTCTACACCTTGGTTTACCCATGCTGCGTAGTCAATGTCGCCATCTTTATTCGGAAGCTGTGGCATTTGTGCTACATCTACCGGTTTAAATTTACCACTGCGCATTAAATCGGCAGCAATTACATCGCTCAATTTTTGTGGAATTGGGCCAACACCGTTGTATTTAAAAGGCACGATGGCAATAGGACGTGCGCCGTCTACACCTTCAGTTATTACAATTTCAAGTGCCGCATTTGCTACACCCTGAAATCCTAATAATATAACTACAAAGGCTATTTTAATTTTGCTGAACATATCATTCCTTTAAAATTCTGGCTTGATTGTTAAATTAATATTCTTAAGTTGCTCGAATACGTCTTTGTCTTTAGATACAGGTAATGTATCGGCCATGCGCACAGCTCTAAGTGCAGCTTCACACACTAGCTTATCACCCCCTAACGATTTAACTTGCGTTACTAAACCATTAAACCCAAGACGAATATTTACTCGACACTGTTGGTTTTTCATTTTTTCATCAATCAGTAAGTTTTGCTGAATGCGCGCCATAATTAAAGCACGGTACTTATCAACTTCGCTTACTACTTGCTGTTGGCGTATTTTACTACGTGCAGCCTGCTCTTTAGCAAGTTGTTCTTGTAACATTTGCTCTTGCAGTGCTTGCTGACGTTTACGCTCGGCTTCTTTTGCACGTTCTTTAGCTTCTGCTTCACGCTTTTTACGCTCTGCTTCGGCTTTTTTTAGTGCCTCTTCTTCTGCTTTGCGTTTATCTGCAGCAGCTTTAGCGGCGTTTTCAGCCTCTTGCTTTTGCTTTTCGGCTTGTTTTGCTTTAGCACGCTCTTTTTGTTCAATTTCGCGCGCTTTTTTAGCTTCAGCCTCAGCTTGTGCTTTTTCTTTCTCTTTTGCTTTGCGCTGTTGCTCTAGCTTTTTAATATTACGCGCTTCGGCTTCACGCTGTTTACGCGCATTGGCGGCTCTGCGTTCTAAGTCACGAATGCGTTTATCTTCAGCGCGTTTTTTAGCATCTTCTTTTTTTTGTAGCTCAGCAATTTTTTGCTCAACTTGTTTTTGATCAACCGTGACCGCCGAAACCGCATTATCAGGCTCAGGAATAGCCGAATTAAGAGTCACTTCCATTACTTTAGGTGCCGGTGGGTGTATATTTGCAGTTGCCCACAAAAAGCCCCCTAAACCTAAATGTAAAAGTACTGACTTGATTATAGAACTATTCATGTTACTACTGTGTCCCCTCAAAGGATTCTGTCATTAAACCCACAGATGGTACGCCAGCATTCTTTAAAAAGTCCATTAATAACAACACTTCTTGGTAAGAAACCTTACCAGAGCCTTTAATCATTACTGGTACATCAGGGTTTTTCATTAGCTGTAGCTTAATAACCGCGGCCACATCAAGTGCTTCCATTGGCTCTTCTGGATCAGTGCCTATGCTTACGTAGTACTTACCTGCCGAGTCAATCGAGGCAATAATGGGCGGCGTGTCTTTAGTATCGACTAAATCCGACTCTTCCATTTTTGGTAAATCAACTTTCACACCGTGAGTAATAAGCGGTGCTGTTGCCATAAATATAATTAGCAATACCAACATTACATCAATGTAAGGTACTACATTAATTTCTGCGACCGGACGGCGCTTCTTACGCTGATACATTCGCTTTAGCCTCTATTTGGGTAGCTGCTTGACGGTGTAAAATATTGGCAAATTCTTCCATAAAGTTGATGTAATGTGATTCTAGTTTTTCAACTTTATTAGCAAAGCGGTTATACGCAATAACAGCCGGAATAGCCGCAAATAAGCCCATTGCCGTTGCAATAAGTGCCTCAGCAATACCTGGCGCTACCATTTGTAATGTTGCTTGCTTCACTTCACCAAGTGCTATAAAGGCATTCATAATACCCCACACCGTACCGAATAAGCCGATATATGGGCTAATCGAACCCACTGTCGCTAAAAACGATAAGCTCGATTCTAGTTTTTCAATTTCACGTGACAGTGCCACACGCATAGAGCGATGCGTACCTTCCATTACAATGCCAGCACTTTGAAAGGTGTTCTTTTTATGGCGTGCAAATTCTTTAAAGCCAGATGTAAATAACGCTTCAATACCATGAGATTGACCGCTACGTGATGAGATTTCGTTGTATAGTTTGCTTAAGTCGATACCTGACCAAAATTTTTGTTCGAATTTTTTTGCATCAGACAAGGCGTCGCTAATTGCTTTTTTGCGCTGAAAAATAATTGCCCATGACATAACAGACATTGCTACTAGTGCTAGCATTACTAACTGCACAAGCAAACTGGCTTCTAGAATTAGATCTAAAAAATTAAGCCCTGATCCCACGTTAAACTCCTAAATAATTTCAAAAAACGTCAATTTGGTTATTTTGTGTAAATAAGACCATTGTAACGGCCATAAGTTGCATCTAGTGTATCGAGTCAAGGGTTTACTGACAACGATATTGCTATGAATTGGCAACAAAAAACGTTAAACATACGCTTAATCGCTTGTTTGTTTCTAAAACGCGACTACCGCGTTTAGTAAAACACAATTTAATACTACAAAAGTGCGTAAATATACGCAGTAAACTTAATAAAACGCACCGTTTATTCATAAAAAGTGCATAAGCACGCAAAAGTAATTCACGCCACTTTGCATGTACTAATATAACTAATACTGTAACAATACAGCTCAGAGCAGTTATTTATTAATTTTCAGCCACTTATAAATTTAACGAATAATTAACGTACAAGATTCGAACAACAAAAAAATTCATCAGATTAGTTTTTCTTATCTGAAATTTTAAATTTTCTAGTTTGAACAAAAAATGCTTATTCCGTATTATTCTCCCATACCGAGCTTACGCACTGAATGAAACATTTTTCATTAAGCCAAGTTCTTAGTAATAGGATTTTTAATCGTATTACATTGTTTTACTCTTTTTGGATAAAACCTGATTAAGTAAAACGTAGTTCCCTGGATTACTTCCTTCAACTTGTTGTTTGCCCGCATTATATGCGGGCTTTTTTTTGCCTAAATTTTACCACCAACTTGGCATACAATAAGTATAAATTACACAATCTGTTTAATTGCCAACGGTGTATTTACTATCTTTTTTTACCCGCTCGTATCTTTGAATTATCTACTTTCAGTAAAAAGCATGTTTATTACAAGGTAAAACTTATTAACACAATTAGCGCCGCATCTAGTCTCTTATGTTGCTACTGTTTTAAAGCTAACTGGTTTTAATGGTACGCAGCATAGCCACGCCAGTCTTAACGTTAAGTGAATTACAAAACGATTTTAATTTATTGGTTACATTTGCAACAAAGTGGATGAAAGCTGAGTAAGTTTTAAAAAACTATACTAATTTTCTTAATTAAGTGAGCTATGTTGAGGCTGGAAAAACGTGTTGATAGCTAGGCAAAAAATTCGCTATTTCGTTGTTCTTGGCAATTGCTCCTGCACTGCTATACATTCTGCATGCAGTCGTAAATGAGAGTTATTAAACGCATGTAGCGACACGTTCGCCTCGCAAAATGATTAAGTGTTATTGCAAATTGGTATTACATTTAACAGAGGAAGTAGCCCGCTACATTTACTGTAACAGGCTAAAGAGGGGTTAATCTTGTTTTGGGAGTAAACCAAAGTGATGATACGCATTGTCAGATACAATTCGCCCGCGCGGTGTGCGCTGTATAAAACCTTGCTGAATTAAAAACGGCTCTATTACATCTTCAATGGTTTCTTTTTCTTCGCCTATGGCGGCGGCTAAATTATCTAGCCCTACAGGCCCACCCATAAATTTTTCGATAATGGCAAGTAAGTATTTACGGTCCATGTAATCAAACCCGCTTTTATCTACGTCAATCATATCAAGGGCCAGCTCGGCAACGGAGGCATTTACTGTACCATCTGATTTTACTTGCGTGTAATCGCGCACACGGCGCAATAAGCGGTTAGCTATACGCGGTGTGCCTCGTGAGCGTTTTGCAATTTCGGTAGCGCCATCGTCGCACATTTGTAAATCTAGGTAATGTGCAGAGCGCCCCACTATATGCGATAGGTCAGCTACCGAGTAAAACTCTAAGCGCTGCACTATGCCAAAACGGTCTCTTAGTGGTGAGGTAAGTGAGCCTGCGCGTGTTGTCGCGCCAATAAGCGTAAACGGCGGTAAGTCTAATTTAATAGAGCGTGCAGCGGGGCCTTCACCAATCATAATATCGAGTTGGTAATCTTCCATTGCGGGGTAAAGTATTTCTTCAACTTGTGGGCTGAGTCTGTGTATTTCATCAATAAACAGCACGTCGCCTTCTTCAAGGTTGGTAAGCAATGCAGCAAGATCGCCGGCTTTTTCAAGTACTGGGCCTGAAGTGGTTTTAATACTTACATTAAGCTCATTGGCAACAATATTAGCAAGCGTGGTTTTACCTAAGCCCGGCGGGCCAAATATTAATAGATGATCGAGCGCTTCACCGCGGCTGCGCGCTGCCTCTATAAATATTTCCATTTGCTGCTTAACATGCGGCTGACCTTTGTAGTCGGCTAAAAGCTTGGGCCTTATTGCGCGGTCTATGGTGTCTTCGTTGGTTTTTTTGCTCGCGTCAATTAAACGATCAGCTTCAATCATGGTTTACTCACAACATTGATTTTAAAGATTCTTTAATAAGAACCTCAGTAGACATATCGGGTTTACTTACCGATTTTACTGCTTTTTGCGCCTGTGGCAATTTATAACCAAGCGCAACAAGTGCCGATACGGCATCGTCTGCAGCATTATTGGCAATTGTTGCATCGCTAGGAGGCTCTATAACGGCATTATCGCTAAATGGCGTAAATAAATCGTTACCCCAATCTTTTAAGCGGTCTTTCATTTCTAGCACTAAACGCTCAGCGGTTTTTTTACCCACACCCGGTAATTTAACCAATGTTGTGGCATCTTCGTTGTTTACGCAACTAACAAATTGCTGCGCCGACATGCCCGACAAAATAGCTAAGCCTAGTTTAGGGCCCACACCATTTGCTTTTAATAGTTCTCTAAAAAGCGCGCGCTCGGTTTTATTATTAAAGCCAAATAATAGTTGTGCGTCTTCGCGTACTACAAAGTGCGTGTACACTATGGCGTTTTCGCCAATATTGGGTAAGTCGTAAAAACAGGTCATGGGCATTTGTACTTCGTAGCCTACGCCGCTTACTTCTAATAAAATTTCGGGCGGCTGCTTTTCAACTAAAGTGCCATTTAAACGGCCAATCATATTTATTTCCTTAAACGTCCTCTAACGGTTTTGCTTGCGCTACCCGCTAGTTTTATTAAATTTTGTTCTGAGTGCGCATGGCAAATTGCAATGGCAAGCGCATCGGCCGCATCGGCTTGCGGTGTGCCAGGTAATTTTAAAATATTTTTTACCATGTGTTGCACTTGCGACTTATCGGCACCGCCATTACCTACCACGGCTTGTTTAATTTGCCGTGCTGAGTATTCAAATACGGGTAAGTCGGCCATAGAGGCTCCCACTATGGCGGCTCCTCGGGCTTGGCCAAGTTTTAGCGCGGCATCCGGGTTATGCGCCATAAATACTTTTTCTATGGCAAAGGTTTCGGGGGAGAACTGCTCTATTATTTGCGTGATCCCTTGGTAGATCATTTTTAATCGTATGGGGAACTCATGCTCGGCTAATTTAATGCACCCGCTTCCTAAATAGGTAAATTTAGCGCCTTGATGCGCAACCACACCATAACCGGTTAAACGCGAACCTGGGTCTATCCCTAAAATAATGGCCAAACAGCACACTCATTATTGTTATTTTTCAATAACGGTAATAATGCCAGAGCACTGTATAAATTACCAGTGGCGAGTAAAAACAAAAACGCCCGCAACTTAGTGCGGGCGTTTAGCGTTAAAAGTATAGCTTAGGCTAAAGCACGTACTAAGCCTTGGGTATTTTGTTTAAGTTTACGGGCAATCATAAAGTAGCCAAGCGCGGCTACAAACACCCCGCCCGACACTGGCCCTATTAGCCAAATTGTTGGGTGCAACTTACCGGCTAAGTCAAACATTTGCTGCTGAACAATCAGCAAGGCTACATCACTAAATAATGCAGCTACAAACCCGGCTAAGCCACCTAATAGCAAAAACTCATAAAGCGTCGCATTTTTTATTAGCCGCCCTTTGGCGCCTAACGTTCGCAGTATTACTATTTCTTGCATTCGCTCGCCAAGGCTCGCTTGCACCTGAGATATAAGCACTAATGCGCCACACAAAACCACAATAGCAAGCACAAAGCCAATAGCTAACGACACCTGCTCAATGGTTGACTGTATTTGCTTAACAAAGTTATCTACATCGATGGCGGTAATGGTTGGATAAGTGCGCAGTAACTGGCTAAACGCTTTCTTTTGATCTGGCTCTATTCGCACAGATGAAATATACGTTGCCGGAAAATCTTTTAGCACATCGGGGCTTAAAATAATAAAAAAGTTAGGTTTTAGCGTCGCCCAATTTACTTTACGCACACTGGTAATTTTAGCGTCAAATGATTGCGCACCAATTAAAAATGTTAAGGTGTCGCCTATTTCTACGTCTAGGCGCTCCAACATAGACTCCTCAACCGATGCCTCGCCCACTGCGCCTTCGCCAAACCACTGCCCTTGCACAATTTCGTTTTGGGCTGGTACATTATCAAGCCAGGTTAGATTAAGCTCACGGCCAATGCCTGAACGCGCTTCTTCATCTTTTTTCTCGTTATCTTGCAACGACACTTTACGCGCAACAAGCTCTCCATTTACCGCATTTACACGCCCACGAATGGTTGGATAAAAATCCGAAACTAAAATATCGTTCTCTGCTAGGTAATTATTTACAGGCTCAAGTTCGTTTTGCGTAATATTAACTAAAAATGCATTAGGCGCATCGGCGGGTAATTGAGACTGCCAATCTGAGATCATGTCGTTTTTAAGCACAATCAAAAACAATAGCAATTTTATCGCCAACGAAAAGCTAATAAGCTGCACCGCATTTACGTTGGCACGCTTTTGTATAGAAGCAATAGCTAACGACCAACTGTTGCCTGGTTTTAAGCCTAATTTACGACCTCCGCCAAATATTAGTTTTGAAATAACAAACAAAACCGCAATCAAAGCAAGCGTAGAGACAAATAAAATAAGCGTTATTTTAATGTTATTACTAAATAACCACATTAATAAAAACACCGTAAGCGCACTTAAACCTAAGTGCACACGGCTTACCGCTAGTCTGTCCCCTAAATTACGGCGTAATACTCTAAGCGGTGGAATATCAAATAAATCAAGCAGTGGCTTAATAGAGAACATAACCGCACATATAACGCCTGTGCTAATGGCCACCAGCCAAGGTTTAAACCCGGCGGCAGGTAAGCTCATATCCATACTTTTTGCTAAATAACCAGTGGCTATTTCTTGCAAACCGTAGCCTATGGCTAATCCCACAATAACCGCTAAAGCACACACCATGAGTAAGTGCATAAAATATATTTTACGAATTAATGCACGGCTTCCGCCAAGTGTTTTCATCATTGCTACGGGGTCGTATTGGCGCTCACAATAACGCTTTGCCGACACAGCAATAGCAACCGTAGCCAAAATAATGCCCAGCAAACCTGCCAGTAATAAAAAGCTTTCGGCACGGTTTAAGCTATTTGATATGGGCGACTGCCTATCTTTTACGCCATACCAACGTTGGTTTTCAGCCATTTGCGGCTTTAACCATTCATAAAACCGGGTTATATCTGATTCATCGCCTGCATAAAGCTGGCGATAATTTACTCGGCTGCCAGGTTGAATAACCTCAGTTTTTGCTACATCGGCAATATTTATAAGCACTCTGCGGCTGCTCGAAAATACATTAAACGGCGCATCTGGCTCTTCAACCACCACTTTTTCTACATTAAATACTGCTGCGCCTAGCTCTACTTGGCTGCCAATATCAATATTTAAGCTGTAAAAAACCGATTCACTTAGCCACACATTGCCAGGCTTTGGGCCGCCCTGCGCTACTTGTGTTTCACCAAGCAATGATGATTTTACTTTTAACTCGCCTTTTAACGGGTATTCGTTAGACGCCGCTTTTACCGAGGTAAATTGCATCTCGTCGTTGGCAAATAACATGGTATCAAAGTAGATCATTTGCGCAGTTTGTAAGTTTTCTTGTTTGGCTTTGCTAATAAACGCCGTGTCTAGCTCATGGGCGCTTGCCAGTACTCTATCTGCGGCGATAAACGCGCTACTTTTTTGCGCTATGCTTTGTGCTATTCGCTCAGTGACCATAGACAGTGTGAGCACCGTTAATACCGCCAGCGCAATGGCGGCACTAATTACCGTTAGTTCGCCGCGGCGAAATTCACGCGCAAATAATTTAAGTGCTAACTTAGCCCACATTCGCTACGTCCTCTTTTGAGTTTTTAACTAAGCAGCCCGCTTCAATTTGTACAATATGCTGGCACTTTTGCGCGAGTGCTTCATCGTGAGTTACTAAAATTAGCGTTGTGCCGTGCTGCTGGTTTAAATCAAATAATAGTGACTCCACCATTTTGCCGTTTTTACTGTCTAAATTTGCAGAGGGCTCATCGGCAAATAAAATTTTAGGTGTGCCAATAAAAGCGCGGGCAATGGCTACACGTTGCTGCTCACCACCAGAAAGTTGCGATGGGTAATGGTCAATACGATGGCTCAGCCCCACTTTTTCTAATAGGGCTAGAGCTTGCTCTTTGGCATCGCTTTCGCCAGCGAGCTCTGCCGGCAACATCACGTTTTCAAGTGCGGTTAAGCTTTGTACCAACATAAAAGATTGAAATACAAAACCTACTTTTTCAGCACGCAATGCCGCGCGTTGCTCTTCATCTAATTTATGTAGCGGCTCGCCATCAAGGGTAATTTCACCACTGCTGGCGGTATCTAGCCCCGCTAATAAACTTAATAACGTGGATTTTCCTGAGCCAGAGGTGCCAACAATAGCAACTGACTCGCCATGCTTGACATTAAAGCTGATGTCGCTGAGGATGGGCAACTCACCTTCGAAGGTAGAAACTACTTTAGACAAACCATTTACTTGAATAATATTTAATTGAGAAAGCGCTGACATATGACTCATTCAATCCTACGTTTTGTATTCGTTTTATTTTTAGTTATCAAACCACTTAGTGCGGCGGCCGACAACACGATTTTAATACTTGGAGACAGTTTAAGTGCAGCCTATGGGCTTAAACAAGAGCAAGGCTGGGTTAAATTGTTACAAGATAAATACGATGCAGAGCAGCGTAATATAGAGCTAATTAATGCCAGTATTAGTGGCGAAACTACCGGTGGAGCTTTACGCAGGCTAGATGCCTTACTAGCGCAATACCAACCAAGCCATGTACTTATTGAGCTTGGTGCTAATGATGGTTTACGTGGTTTTCCGGTAACAAAAATGCAGGCCAACTTAACGGATTTAATCGAAAAAAGCCAAGCTGAAAATGCCATGGTCGCGTTAATGGAAATTTATATTCCCCCTAATTACGGGCCGCGTTACAGTAAAATGTTCACTGACAGTTTTACACAAGTAAGTGAAAAAACAAATGCTCATTTACTTAACTTTTTTATGCTTAATGTGGCAGATAAGCCAAACTTAATGCAAAGAGATCAATTACATCCAAATAAAGAAGCACAACCGCTGATACGCGATGAAATGTATGACTCGATCAACCAATGGCTAAATAAAGATTAGGGCGTGTTGTTCTTTGGTGGCTTAACATGCGCTGGCGCCGGATGCTCGCTAAGGGCGATACGCCCTTAGCTTAAAGTTTTTTAGCTCATTTGCACAATAAACACGCAAACAAACAATCACTTATTGATTTTTAATAAAATATACGTACTATTGCAAACAACGTCGGTATGTAGCGCAGCTTGGTAGCGCACTGTCATGGGGTGTCAGGGGTCGCAGGTTCAAATCCTGCCATACCGACCATTTAACCTCCTCTTTATTTCTTTTTCACTGTCATTTTTCTGTATTACCTTGTATACCTAGCATTAAATACTGTGTGTTTAAGGATGACTTATGAAAAAACGTATTGTGTTTCCTCTGCTTTTATCTCTTTTTATTTCAAGCTTTGCGTTTGCCCAAGGTAGTTTTCGACTTAAAAACGGAAATCTATTAAGTGTGGGTAAAACTAAATCTGACATTGTAGCTGTAGTGGGCGCACCACTTTATAAAGATGTGCTTAATGAAGCTGTTGATATTGGTAATGGCGACAAATTAGTTAAAACAGAAGAGTTTACTTATAAACTAAAAGGCTCGATTGGTGGGATGTACATTGTATTGATCCGTTTTGAAAATAATATTGTGACCAGTATTAGTTCAAAACAAGTCGACAGGCTTTAAATATTTTAGAGTTAGTTTTAAGCAGTTAAAAGCGCCATACGGCGCTTTTTAGTTTTTATTAGTGTGTACGCCCTACGCCGTTACGCACCATGTCTTTACCGTTTTCAAATACCTCGGCTGTTATGCCACGCGCCAGTAATAACTGTTGTTTGTCGTCAAATACTGCAACAAAATGGCTGCCGTCTTTATTGCTTGTAGCCATACCTACACCCGATACACCTTTTAAGCCTAAGCCGCCGTTTTCTACCATAACTAAAAAGTTCTCTAGCTCTGCTAGGTTGTCGATTATGTCGTGCTCGTTATTCATAAACTGCTCTCTGTAAATCTGCTTGGTTAATGCCTATTCGCAAAACGTAACCACTAAATTAAGTGAATAGGTATAAATTTCTTGGGCGCTATTTTAAAGCCCATTAAAATAAACATAAACCTTTGTATCGGGTTAGTAAGTATATTTAGTACTAGCGCTTAAGGTTAAAAGCGCTCTACATTCAGTGACAAATTACTTAATGCGCAACCATACGGCTGGGTATTAATGCGGTAATAATGCGTATTTTTTGTGGCAGTTAAATTTATTAAAAGGTCATCTTGTTGCCCTACCGCACTTTGCTCTTGGCTTAGGCACATAGCTTGCGTAAGCGAGCGTAGTTTTGAATCGGTTAAAATATTGGCAAAACGCTGCACCGGTAAAGGTGGTATTTTAATAGGCGCTAATGCTTGGCTAATGGTGCGCTCGCTAAGTTCAAACCCGGCATTAGTAATATCTATTACACTGCGAGCAGGCCAGTACGAGTAGTTATAGCTGTTTGCTTTTTGCTGCGTACTTAAATGCGCAACCCCACTTTGCCCTATTACGGTCATTAAATTTCCTTTGTTGGATTTAATAACAACAAGGGCTGTGTTTTCATCAATACCAAAACCGTGCTTAATATCACCGTTTTTTTGCTTTGCGGTATTTAATGTACTCGCTAGGTTTAGCGTTTGATTTTGCTCACTAAAGCGAGTGCTGAGTGGCCCATAGGTAAACGTGTTTAACCCGTTAAGTGCATTAGGCTGTGGGGCAAGCTTTTCTTTTAATATCGCTTCGCTTTGGTGCTGTGAGAGATAGACGTTTTCGCTTTGTATTTTGCTTCCTGCACCTAGCCCGACAATAACAGGGCGAGTTTTAAGCGCGTTAGTCCAAGGGTAGGCAGTATTATTTTCATCATACAGTGCTTTTAAAGCATTTTTAGCCTTGCCGTCGCTAAATAAAACACCGGTGCTGGTGTTTATTAAATTAACTAACGCCTCAACCCCATTATTACAAAGTGTTTGCTCAGCCTTTATGAGCTCGGGGTATACATTGCTGCGATTATACAGGTTCATTTGTGAGTGACGCAGCGCCGGTAAATCACTACAGGTATTGTTAGTAATTGCTTTAGCAAGTGCTGGTGTAAGCGGCAACCATTGGCTGGTTACACCTTTTGGTAAAAGTGTTTTAAGCGCCTCTACCTGTGCGTATGGGTCGCGCTGGGCTGCGCTAATAATTAATAAGGTAGGTGTTGGGTTAGCAACCTTTAAGCTCCCCGCTATAAATTGCAATATGCCGTTGCTTGGTGGCTCAGCTTTTGGGGTGGTGTTTGCATGAGGCTGTTCGAGCATATCAAACACAAAGTTAAACTCTTGCTTTGTTAGGCTATTGAGTTGCTCGTTGTTTATATCCCGCCATTGCCAAAGCAGCTCACTTTTAGAGACTGCGTTTGCATTTTTGCTACTAAGGGCACGTAAGGTATTTAAAACATTTGCTTGGTTATTTGAATTGTTAGTAGGCCAATTTAATTTTATTTGCTCAAGGTTAGCATTGGTTACCTTAAACACGCTTTGTGACTTTGAGTTATTTTGCGTATTGCAATTTTGCGCCGTATTAGCACTGCAGCTATTAATTGTACTACCGGCTAAAATAAGGGTTTGCTCTTGCTGCTGGGCAGCCCCTTTAAATGAAAATAAAGTAAATAAAACGAATATAAAGCTCACTCGCTTAGTAAAAAAAGCACGGGTACGCATAACGCTCTCAAAAATGATCTAAATAGGCGTTAAGTTTAACAGCATGTAATGGCAGGCTAAATAGTAAATGTGGGTCTCAATGATTGCGACACATGGCATTAGTGTATAAAGCTAGTTACAAAAGCGCGATGTGCGTTTTACGCAGCCAATACTCTTACATTTAATCATTAACCTTATTTATTGTGCTTACTCTGTTTTACAAACAAATTAGAGGCTATATCAATAGGGTAATTATCGTTTATTAGCTCGCTAATAAATTCAGAACACGCAGATGGCGGAGCAATTAAATAGCTTTTATGCTTAGCGCGCGTGATCCCTACGTACAATAAACGTCGCTCCTCTGAATGATTAAAGGTATCTTGTGCGGGCAATAATGCCTCAACAAGTAAATTACCCGGGTTATTGCTTGGAAAACCTAACTTGCCCTGCTCAAAACCTATAATAATACAGTAATCGGCTTCGAGTCCTTTAGAGCCATGCAGCGTCCAAAAATGCAGTGAGTTAGCAAAGTTGTTACCTGCTAAGTGCTGCTCTACTTCATTAAGCATAAACCGATAACGGCTCAATACGGCAATACTGGCTGTGTTATTATTTTTATTAATTGTGGCTATGATTTGCTGCACTTTTAGTGCTACTGACTTTTTACCTTGGTGTAAATCGTCAAGTAACACAACTTGAGGGGTGCTTACTTGCGTATGTGTGGTTATGTGCTTTTTATATTGTTCAGGGTTTTGCATTACAAAGCGCCCCGCTACCTCACTAATACTGTTGTTATATCTAAACGTTTTTTGCAATAACGTGAGTGAATGACTGCCTATTAAATCGTTAAACTGCGTGGTGAGCGCCAAATTACCGCCCGAAAACCGATAAATAGCCTGCCAATCATCGCCAACCGCAGTAAAACAAGGTTGCGGACCACTCTTTATTAAAGTATTTAAAAACGCCATGCGTGCGCATGAAATGTCTTGAAATTCATCAACTAAAATATGGCGCCAAGGTACACTTACCTCCCCCAATTTAACCGCCTGAGCTGCGCTTGCAATCATGTCGTCAAAATCAATAGCATCTTGCTCTTTTAATTTTTCGTAGTATGCACGCTGCATTGCCACCAATAATGTTGCATAACTTTTATGATTCATAATGCCACTTTTAGCTATTCGCGCTGCTATTTGAGCGTTAGATAGTTGCTCACCCCGTATTGCGCTTAGGCAGTTTAAGTACTTATTTATATTTTGCTTTAACAGCCCTGTCGCAGATAAACGCTCGTACACTGCGTGGTTATCTACGGGGTTAATGTGTACTTTATGTTTTTGTAGTTGTGCTTTTAAACGCTGCTCAAGCTGACCTTCTTGCCAGTTATAATGAAATGTTTGCACCAACGCATGACCCTGTTTTTTATGGTGCGCGCGTACATATTTAATATGCTCGCTATTGTGTAAATTAGGTGCATGCTGCACTGAATTACCTTGCCTATCTGTCACAAAATGCGCCAAGTAAACCTGGTGCTGTGGCAAGTAAAAATCGGCGGTGTCATCATTTTGGTAAGTGTGTTCAATACCATACATATAAAGCCAGTTGGCAACTAATAAGTGCTGATAACTGCTTACTTTTATCCCCGATAAGGTGTGATAGGTTTGTGCTTTTAAGGCGGTTTTAGTTGCGGTTCTAGTTTCGGTATTGAGGCTATCAGTAGGTTCATACAGTGTCTCAACAAAAGTTTTACAAAAACGTGAGTCTGTTTTTAGGGTATTACTAAGCCACTGTGTAAACCATTGATTAAGCGCCATAGCATCGTTTGCAAAAGGCGATAAGCTACGTGTTTTATTAGCGCTTTGCAGTAACTTAAGCCCCAGCGCATGAAAGGTTAAAATAGTAGGCGGCGTAACGTTTAAGTTTGCTTGCTGCGCCCTTAAATTAAAGCGTTGATTTAATTCGTTTGCCGCATTTTTATTATAAGCAAGTATCAATATTTGCTCGGGCTTTACACCACCGTGGGCAATTAAATCCAAGGCCTTTGCAACCATTACTGAGGTTTTGCCAGTGCCTGCGGCCGCTAGCACTAAATTTTTGTCGTTATTGCGTATAACAGCAAGGCGTTGATCGTGTGTAAGCGGGTTTGATTCAACCACATTATAGAAGTCGGCTCTTGCCGTTAGTGCTTTTTGCTCATAACTTTTACGTAGCTGCTCTGTGGCATGCGCTACTGTTGGTGAGCTACTTAAAATAGTTAAAAACTTAATATTAATGGCCGATAAATGCTGCTGCCATAGTGCAGGTATTGCGCCGTACTGCTGTACCAGTGAAAACACCGCCGATTTTAATAACGGCACGTTTGAGTCGCGAAGATACTCGTTTGTTGCATAACGTTTTACAAGCGTTTTTGCTGTATTCACTTTTTCTTCTAGGTGATTGGCAAAAACGCTGTTTAGCTGCTCACTAAGCGTTTGAGCCTGCTGTTTATTTAAAAAGCTAATTACCGTTTTTTTATTATGGTTGAGGGTTATTTTCCCGCTAAACAGGCCTTTTTTAAATTGTGTAAAATTAGTAAAGTCGTTAATTAAATAGGCGCGTGAAGTAGTATTTTTAAAATGTATAACGAGTGAACTTTGCTTAATAGTAACGGTGTTAATACGCGTAAAAAAACGTCCTAACCAGCTTGGAGTGGCAATAAACTGCGCCATAAAACCTTGAATAAACTAAAATTAAAAATAAATTTTATCACAGTTTAAACGCCAAGGCGCGCCCCGCCTTAAAAGTGGCTGCGTGGTTAACCAAAGCAAGTACAAGCAGGCCTTATAAAGACCCCATAGGCTGTGTACATTGGGTGTTTAAACTGCGCTAAACACCTCCTAAAACAATCAACTCGTCTTAAGTATTTACTCTAAACAGGTGTTTATATTAGTTTAATTTTTCAGCTTAAATATTGAACAAATCACTGTATTAGTTTAATGTGAAGCTTTAATTAAACGAGAAATAATATGGATTTAACTAAGGAAGAGTTAAGTTTTATTTCGTCTGTTGTAGGCAGTAACAAGGACAATACAAACGATAACTCGCAGCTTAGCTTAAAAACGGCTTTGCCAGATACACTAAAAGGTTTGTTGTCTCACGCTAAATTAACCATGTTAGCTGAGGTGGGCCATTATCAGTTGTGGTTTCCGCTTGAGTTTAAGCTCAACGATGACGGCTACTTAAACCCCGTACTGAGTGCGCCTGAGGTAATTGATACCGAAGGTGTAGACAGAAGCTGGCGTTATTCAGACCTGCATTTACAAAGCGAGCGCTTTTATGTGCTTTCGCTCTCAAGCAGTGGCGTGCTATTAAAGCCGCGCGATCATCGCTATAGCCTTACCCACGCGCAACATATTACGTTTAAACTACCCAATAAGAAAAAAGTCACTCTGCTTATAGATTTAGTCCGTAAAACTAATTTAGGCTATGCCGCAAAAATTGTCAGTATCAAAAGTGGCAAAGAGGTATTACGTGAGTATTTATTTGAAAAACATAAACGTGAAAACGCCACCTTGTACGAAAACACGGCAGGTGTAACTGAGCATTTCTAGTTGCAGGCCGTTAATTGCAGCGATAAGCTAACGCCTTTATAAAGCGACAAGTTAAAGGCACACAATGAGCGACACTTTATACCCAATTGGTACCCCTAATAAACCATGGAACGACAGTGATAAAGCAGCATGGTTACAACTTCAACAAAAAAAACGCGATTATAACCAGCTCGTAGTAAGTAAAATTACCCAGCCTAATGAGTTCTTAGATGTAGAGCAGTACGGCGAATTAAATTATTCGCCGCTTAGCTTTGCACTTTATTTATTTAAAAGTAAAAATTGGCAAAGTGATCGCCCTACCGTGTTAATTACTGGGGGTGTGCACGGCTACGAAACAAGTGGCGTTATGGGTGCGCTGGCATTTGCTCAAACCGCTGTTGCATCTTATACAACGCGTTTTAACTTTATTATTGCACCTTGTATTAGCCCGTGGGGTTTTGAAACCATAAACCGCTGGAACCCAGAAGCTATTGATCCAAACCGCTCTTTTTACGATAACAGCCCTGCCCAAGAATCTGCAGCTATTATGAAATATGTAGCCTCGCTTAACACTGAGTTAGTTGCGCATATTGATCTGCACGAAACCACAGACACAGACAACAGTGAATTTAGACCCGCTTTGGCGGCGCGCGATGGTAAAATTAACACCAACTGGAACATACCAGATGGTTTTTATTTAGTGGCTGATAGCAAAAAACCAGCACCTGATTTTCAAAAAGCCATTTTAAATAGTGTTGAGAAGGTGACGCACATTGCCCCCAGTGACGAAAACAATCAATTAATTGGTGTACCGCAGGAGCAATTTGGCGTTATCAATTACGCAGCACGCGAATTGGGCTTATGCATGGGCTTTACCAATGCCCCTTATGTAACTACAACCGAAGTATACCCAGATAGCCCAACTGCCTCAGATGAGCAGTGTACTCAAGCGCAAGTTGCTGTTATTACCGGCGCGTTAGATTATTTAAAGTCACTTTAGTGGCTTTTAATACCCATGTGCGATAATACTTAATCATTTTGCGGGGTTGAACATATCGCTACCTTCGTTACAAAATGCTCATTTACGCCTGCATGGATGCAGAAGGTAGAGCAATGAAGGAGCAATTACCTAGAACAACTAAATAGCGAATTTTTTGCCAAGCTATCAACATTTTTTTCTAGCCTCAAGAAAGCTAACTTAATTAAGCAAATTGGTATAAGTTATAAACTAATTTAAATTAGGAACCTACGATGAAGTATAAAAATAAGCATGCAGAGGTAACTTTATCCGTTGAGGGCAATATAGTTATTGCCCAATTTAGCGGAAATTTAGACCTAGAGCTATTGGCCAACTTTAAAACTGCCCTTTTTGATACAGTGGCTGAATTTGAAGGTAAGCAATGGGGTTACATAAGCGACTCATCGTGTGTACTTGCAGCTACGCCCGATGCAGAGCAAGAAATGGTCGCCATAAGCACACATATGCAGCACACTAACTGCTTGATAAGTGCATTTGTCCTCACCTCCCCTATTGCTATAAGCCAAATGCAGCGAATAATGCAAAACGCTAAACGCGATGTAGATTTTAACCAATGTTTATTTGATAACCTAGATGCTGCAAAACGTTTTATTTCATCGCAATTAAATAATGGCGTGAGCTAATTTTAGCCCAAGCCATTGCTAGTTTTTATAAAACTGACTTGTTTTAGTAATCGCTAAGTCAGGGTTTTCTACGGCGGTAATCACAAAGCTAACTGGGGTCACTTTTGTTGCTATGTCGTAGCCATCGGCGGTGACTGTAACCGGAATTTTTTTCATCACTCCTGGCAATACCAAAATAGAGCTTGGCGCACTAAGTGTGGCCACAGGTAGGCCTTCAATGGCTACGCCGTAGTGCAATGGCTGCTGGGTTTTATTGATAATAGTGAGTGTGTATGGGTTTTCTACCAAACCTTCATAATTTACACGGTATAAAGCGTTTCTGTCGCGCAGTACCGATGCCTCTATTGGCGTTCGTTGCAATACCCACGCAATCATAGAAATAAGTAATACCCCTGTTAATAAACCATACCCCACTAATTTAAGCCTAAATGGATTGGTTTTTTTACCTTCTAGCTGTTTTTCGCTGGCGTATTTAATTAACCCTTTTTGATAGCCAAATTTATCCATAGTGTCGTCACAGGCATCTATACATAAGCCACAATTTATACACTCGTATTGCAAGCCATTACGTATATCTATGCCCGCGGGGCATACCTCTACACATAAATTACAATCAACGCAGTCGCCTAAATTAAGGGCTTTAGGATCAGCTTTGCGTTTACGAGGGCCTCGGTTTTCGCCGCGCTTTGCATCGTAGCTCACTACCAATGTATCTTTATCAAACATCACCGATTGAAAGCGAGAATACGGACACGCCACGTTACACATTTTTTCGCGTAAAAAGCCGGCATTTCCATAAGTACAAAATGCAAATAAAAACACCCAAAAGCTGGTAATGCCCGACCACTGTAAGGTAAACATTTCAAGGTATAAACTTTTAGCGGGTATAAAATACGCCATAAACGACGTTGCAGTAAGCAGCGATATAACAAGCCACGCAGCATGTTTGGTTATTTTTTTACGCCACTTTAATGCACTCCATGGTGATTTATCTAACTTTATACGCTGATTACGAGTACCTTCTATACGTTGCTCAACCCAACTAAACATTAACATCCAGATTGTTTGGGGGCAGGTATAACCACACCACACGCGGCCAAGCCAATTCGTGACAAAAAACAAAGCAAACGCGCCTACCATAAATAGCAGCGCTAAAATCATAAAGTCTTGCGGCAGTAAGGTTAAACCAAAAATAGTAAACTTTTGCGTGGCTACATCAAGTAGTACGGCTTGCTCACCTTTGTATTGAATCCAAGGAATGGCAATAAACATAAGCATAAGTAACCAACCAAGGTTACGGCGTATTTGTTGGTAAAAGCCTTTTTGCTCACGAATATAAATAGGCCCTGGTGTGTTATAGGGCTTGATGATCATATCTTCTTCTTTAATATCAAACTTCATAGTAGCTACTTAATAGTGACGGTATTAATGCTACTTTTGCAACTTTCAGACCAAGCTGAAACTTTAATTAAGTAATTGATATTAAATAAATTTATAAATTAGCAATAAAATTCATTCGCGATATTTAACGAATAGCGCGATATGTCACGTATTTTTGCTTATTCCTAGTTTGCGCATTTTTGAGCGCAAAGTGCTCTCGGGCAGGCCTAATTTGCAAGCAGCGCCTTTATCGCCAGATATTTGCCACTGTGATAATTCAAGCACCGCAATAATGTGCTGTTTTTGCGCCTCTGCAAGCGTAAGTGATGTATTTACAGCCGTGCTTGCATCGCCATGCAATGGCTGACTCAGTTTAAGGACAGTATGTTTAGTTAAAATAGCTTCGCGCTCTAGTACGTTTTGTAACTCGCGAATATTACCAGGCCAATCATAAGCTTGTAGTTGGCTAATCGCTTTTTTACTCACCCCTTTTATTTGCTTTGCTAAGCGTTTATTTAGTTGAGTAATTAAATTGGTGCATAAATAAGGAATGTCTTCTTTGCGCTCTTTAAGCGCAGGCACTTTAATAGGAAACACATTAAGGCGGTAATATAAATCAATTCGAAAGGTGCCTTTTTGCACCATTTGCCATAAGTCGCGATTGGTTGCCGCCAATACTCTAATATTTACCTTAAGCGTAGTACTACCGCCAACCCGTTCAAACTCTTGCTCTTGTAATACCCTTAGCAATTTACTTTGCGCTTCTAATGGCAGCTCAGCAACTTCGTCTAAAAACAGCGTGCCTTTGTCGGCCAGTTCAAAGCGGCCTTTACGTCGCTCGTTTGCACCGGTAAACGCACCGCGCTCGTGGCCAAATAATTCAGACTCCAACAAGCTTGGCGTAAACGCTGCGCAGTTCACTTTTATAAAAGCTTGATTACTGCGTTTACTTAACCGGTGTAAGTTACGCGCCACCAGCTCTTTACCTGTTCCATTTTCACCTAAAATTAATACTGTGCTGTCGGTTTCGCTAACAAGTTTAATTTGCGCCAACATAGCTTGAAAAACATGGCTTTGGCCAACTAAACCTGAGTCTTGCCAGTCTTCGTTAAGCTCTGCAATTAGGTAGTTATTTTCATCTTGCAGCTGCTCACTCAAATGCTTAACTTGCTCAAGCGCTTGCTTAAGCTCGTTTTGAGTTTGCTGCTGCGCCGATATATCGCGAAATACCGCGACCGCACCAATTAACTCACCTTGCCTGTAAACAGGGGTTGATGTGTATTCTACGGCAAACGAGGTGCCGTCTTTGCGCCAAAATACTTCGTTTTTAACCTCGCGGCGTTTGCCATCAAACATGGTGCAATATATTTGGCATTCATCGGCTGGATAAGGAGAGCCGTCGGCGTGGCTGTGATGATGATACTGATGTATTTTTTTGCCCAACAATTCTTGGGCTTTCCAGCCAGTCATACGTTCAGCGGCTGGGTTAACAAACACCGCATTGCCCGATAAATCAAAGCCGTAAATGCCCTCTCCTACCGCATTAAGTAAAAGTTTAGGGTCATTTAAAAATTGTTTTATCATTGCATCATCCTCGCGAAATATCACGATTATTATGCCATAAAGTGACGCGCTAAACAGTTAAATAAAATGGCCTTTAATATAAGGCTTAAATAAAGCGTTAATATCTATTTTTGCATTTAACTTTGCCGCAATTAAATAAAGCCCAGCTAGCTTACGATGAATAAACAACGCATCAACGGGCGGTGTATGCCATTGCTGCGACTGTGCGCTGAGCTCTAGCCCTGCATTTTTAATATTCGTTGCTAAGGGGCTGTTTTTAAAATCAAACTCGCCAGTGGTTCTTAGCGGCTCACACGCCATTAAAAACAAATCAATAACATGGCTTTTGTAATAATCTAGTTGGGTATCTTTAAAATAACCTATTTCGCGTGCTGCGCTTAACACGCCCACCCGATTGTTTTCAGCGCCTGCAATAAATAGTGACAGGTAAGCCTTGCTCAACTTACTCGAGATCTCTCGGGTTGCCCCAAAGTCAAATAACACAATTTGCTTACTCTGAGTCTGATAATGAAAATTAGCAAAGTTAGGATCGGTTTGAATTAGCTTAAACTCAAACATTTCTTTAAAAAATAAATCTATGAGCCTAGCTGCAATGTTATTTTGCTCACCTTGAGGTAAATTGCTAAGCGCTTCTATAGGCGTTGCTTGTACATACTCCATTGCCAAAATGCGTTTAGTGTTGTGAACACCATATACTTTAGGCACTTTAAAATTAACGTGCTGGCTTAGCAACTCACCGTATCTTTTAAGGTAGTGTGCCTCGCGTTCATAATCAGCCTCGGCAAGTAGCTGCGCTTTAGCCTCATTTATGAGTGGCTGTATATCAAGCTCTTTAGGGATTAACCGCGCAATGTTTAATAGTGCAATAACATTGTCTACATCGCTATGTACACTTTGCGCTATACCTGGGTATTGAATTTTTACCGCCAGCTTTTCACCATTTTCTTGATAAGCTAAGTGCACTTGGCCAATAGACGCCGCTGCAAATGGCCTAAGTTCAATATGCGAAAAACGATTAAGCCAGTCTTCACCCCATTCACTTTTAAGTACCTTAACTAATTGATTGTGCGGCATTGGGTTTGCATCAGCGCGAAGCAATGCGAGTAATTGAGTAAGTTCAGGACTTAATAGCTCGCCAGCATCCATAGACAGTAATTGCCCTAGTTTCATGGCAGCACCACGAAGGTGTGCTAGCTGAACAGCTAGTTTTTCTATGTTTTTAGGTTGTAAGAGTAAAGCTTTATTATTCCAACCATTACCCGAGAACGCACTTTTAGTGCCATCTATAAGCATGTTGGTTGCAACACCACCGGCTAAGGAGCCAAGCTTTGCAAATCGAGAGAGTCTTGAGGTAGGTATGCTGCGCGAAGCTGCCATTATAAAAACCTAATTAGCCTGAGAAACAGGCTAATTAATACGTACATTTTACTGGGCTCGATCTAATTTACCAAACGTTTTGGTAATAAAACTATCGTAAACAGTGTGCTGTACATTACAGGCGCGGTACTAATTTAATTGCCCCTTCAACCACTTTCATATCAAGGGGTAATTTGCTTAGCAGCATCATTTTAGGGTCATCCATATTTAATGTATAAACAGGGTTGAGGGCTAAAAAAGCATTAATAACTTCCATCGCTTCATTATCAAGCGCCGCTAAATTACCTTTAAAGCCACCAGCATCCACACTCGAATCTAGTAGTTTAACATTGCGTAAAAACACGGCTTTTTTTTCACTGTCGTAATACGGGCTGCCTTCAATTTGCAGCTTTAAGCGTACTGGGTATTTTAATGCAAATGCATTTATTTCTGCACTGGAGTCTGCACCAAGTACTACTACATCACGGTTATCTGGACCAATATTTACACTTAAATCGTTTACATCAAACTGCACTGGCAGCCCCATTAAGCTCACCTTTTCGCTTAACTTAGGCAACTGTTTACCTAGCACACTTTCTACTTCTGAGCTGGTAAATGAGTAAACAGACACGCCTTGTGTAGAATTACATGCGCTTAAAAATAGTGTGGTTAAAAACAGTAATAAAATTCTCATGCTAACCTTTATCCTCGTTGTAATTATAAAAAAGCCGCTTAAACAGCGGCTTTTATTATGCAATACCTGTATTTAATACAAGTTAATTACATATTATGCTGTAAAAATAGTTTTAATTTTAGCTAGTGTGTCAGGCTCAACTGAACCCTTACTGAGCGCTAATAGCTGCTTTAAATAATATTTTAAATCAGCATGCTCACCACGGTGTTTATCATCAAGCATGGCTACTTGCTCTGCCATTCTAAGCGCTGCATTTTGCGAGCTTACATTGGCAAGAATTTCCATTCTTGTAATAAGTTGTTCACTACTAAGCGATGTCGCTAACGGTGCTTGAAATTGACTTGGCACTACATCGTTGTTTTCAAGTGCAGTGATCAGCGCTTCAAATTGCGCATGCTGCGCTTGGCTTGTTAGTAAAGCTAGCTTTTCGTCAATAGCACTTAATAATGCTGCCACTTTTGACGCAAGCGATTTATATTGCGCGTAGCCTTTTACTTTGGTTTCTAGGTCATGCAATTGGGCTTTTTGATTAACTTGCTCAAGGGCACTTTCTAGCTCAGCCAGTTCTATTGCAGCTTGTTTATCTGTTTCGTTTTGAGCCAGCTTTTGCTGCTCAAACTCACTGCTACGTTTGCTAAAGGTTTCATCGTTATACTGGCGAAACTTTTGCCACAGCGCATTTTCGGCTTTTAAACCTGCAAAACCTATACTTTGCCATTGCTGTTGTAATTGCTTTAACTCTTGGCATGCTGCAGCTAAATCTTCACTTTGCGAAAGCGCTGAGGCGCGCTCCACTAAGGCATTTTTTTGTGCTGCGTTACCTTTATGGTATGCATTTAATATAGCAAGTACGCTCTGCTGCTGTGTTTTAAAGCTTTCGTTTAATACGCGGTATGTTTTAGGGTCAACTTTACCTACGCTACGCCACGCTTTATTTAAACGGTTGTATTGGCTTTCAAACTGCTTCCAATCAAAGCTTTCAATAGCGGTGTCTTGCTCGCTTAGTGCTTGCATATCGTTTATCAGTACTTCACGCTGGGCTTTTGCCGCTTCGCGCGCCACTTCTTGCTCGGCAAAGTAACTACGACACGGTGCAAACAACAGCTCTATGTTGCTATCAAACTGCTCACCTTGTTGCTTTTCTTGCTCTGTATCTAAACGGCCAAGCTCGTTCCAACGCTTACGAAACGCTTTAACTTGCTCAGCACGCTGTTGTGGGTCGTCACACGGTTGGTCGACTAACCCTGCCACTTCTTCAAGTAAGGCTTCGCGTTTTGGCGCGGCTGCGTACTTTTGCCAATCTTTTGCTTCTGCAAGTTGTGCTTCTAAATCGGCTTTTAAGTTTACTAGTGGCTGCTGAAATTGCGGTGTTAACTTATCAAACAACTCTTCAAAGCCTTTAAATACACCAAAAGCAACATTAAAGCGGCCTTGCTCAATAAGGCGTTTTACATCGCGTGCTTTACGTTTGGCTGTGCTTTGGTTTTTTTCAAGCGGTTTTGTCAGCTCACTCATTTGCGCTAAAAACTGCTTTTTATGCGTATTTAATTGCGATTTAAAGTTTTGCTGCAATGCCACATCAACCACATTTAAATGGCTACGAGTTTGTTTAAATGCGTTATTAAAACGAGTTAAAACATCATCGTAATCAGCTAGCTGCTGCGCAGGCTCAATTGCTTTAAGCTGTTCAAAAGCAATTTTATACTGTGCAATTGCGCTACTAAGCTCTGGTAGTTTAGCCACCTGATTGAATAGTTTTTCAAGCTTTGTAATAACTTGCTTAGTTTGTGCGTTATCGCCGTGTTGGGCATCGGTTAACGTTTGCTTAGCTTGCGCTACTTTAGCCTCTAACCAATCTTGCTGAATTTGCTCTGGGGTTTCTAAGCCTAATTGCAACGCGTTTTCTATTTCTTCGCTCAATGCCTCAAGTGTTGCCAGGGCTAATAATTGGCGTTGTTGCTCGGCTAAACGCTGCTGTTGTTGCTCGTGCTGAGCTTTTAACGTAGCAATATGCGCATCGAGCTTATCAGTAATGCTGATGTATTTTTTATCTAGCTCTTTAACGTGCTCTTCGCTTAACCATTTAAGTTCAAGTGCTTGCCACTGCGCCATTAATTCGCCGGCTTGTGGGTTTACTATGGCGTAATCGTTTTTATCTCGCAGGGCATTTAGCTTTGCTAGAATAACGCGTGTTGCGCTCTCTACCTGAGCGGGCATTTCAATCGCTAAGCGTTCGTTTTCAATGTGTTGCTCAAGCTGCTGCTTAGCATCGCCTTTAGCGTGCTTTACTAATGGCTTAATAAGTTGATGCGTTATAACGAGCTCTACAAGTTGGCTTTGAAGCTCTTCGCTGCCCTCTTTAAACGCTTTTTCAATTAATTTAGGATTAGCTAAGCGCTTTAAAAGTTTAACGCGTACTTGCAGTTCTTTCTCTGCAAAGGCGAGTTTTTCTAGTGTTTTAACCGGTGCAAAACGGTCTATATACTCACTTTTAATTTGCGTGCTCAGTGCGCTTTCGTTGTTTAACACTGCGTTTGAAATTTGTATTTCGGCTACATCTTTTAGCGCGTGATCTTGTTTATAGGCTTTCCACCACAGTGGTAAGTTATTTACTTTTTGTAATGCTTTGCGGCGTATTTCGGCTGAGTTATCTTCCAGCGCTAATGTGCTTAAAATTGATGCGTCGCGCTCTACATCAAGTTTTTCAATTGCGTCTAGACGAACTTGCTGCTTTGGGTGTTTCCACTTAGGTGTAAAAAGGTGTTTAAAGATCATGTTCACTAAACCTAGCTATTTCGTTTTCTGATTTAAATTCTTTTTGTAGTTGTGCTTTTGTCTTTTGGATCATTTCGCCATTAGCGCCAATGGTAAATTGCTCGTTTGATTGCGCTATTTTAGCTTGGTAAAGCATAACAAGTTGCACCGTTTGTTGCTTTTGCTCATCAGAGAGCGGCGTGCCATCGGGCCATTTACCGGTTGAAGCACCGTACTGTAAACGCTCAAATAATTCTGGGGTTATATTTTGTACAAGGTTGTCAATATTCATGTCATCTTTTCTTTTTTAGAGTCACTAAAATAACGCGGTTTACTAAGTACCAAATACAGCCAACACCAATCGCTACTGTATACGCGTACCATTGCAGGGTTTCTTTTGCGGGTTGTAAAAAGTATAAGCAAAAAAAGCCACCTAAAAATAGTATGAGCGCCAAGAAAGAATGGTTCATAAACATTTGCTGTTTTTTAATTCGCTGTTCGCGCTGAAGCTGTTGTACCTGCTCAGAGTTAAGCGCGCCAATGTTACTATTGCAATGCGGACACTGCTGATGTTTATCTGAAATTGATTTTGCACATTTGGGGCAATGAATAATCGCCATACTACTCTCCATACTACGCATAAAAAAAGCGCCTTGCGGCGCCTTTTATTGTACTTGTTTTATTGCTCGTTGTCTTTTTTGAATTTAACCCAGTAGTCATCTACGGATTGTTTCATTTCTTTGCGCAATAACATAATGCCAAATAAGTTAGGCAAGGTCATAACGACAATTGCAACGGCTGCTAATTTCCATACTAAAGTGGTATCGGCAAACGAAGCCCAAAAGAACGCGGCAACATAAAATACGCGATACGGCATAACTGAGCGATTACCAAGTAAGTAAATCATGGCACGGTCACCGTAGTACGACCACGCAATGGCAGTAGAAAACGCGAATAACAATAAGCCTATCGATACTATGTATTGGCCGCTATCGCCAAAAAAGCCTCGGGTAAACGCTTTGGTTGTCAGCTCTGCTGAGTGCACTAACGATTTACCAATTAAACTAATGCTGTCGTCGGTTGGCATGCCGTTTTTAACTTCAACAATACCTGTGTACTTATGTTTGTCGGTAATACCAAAACGTATGTCTTCACCAATTGAGCGTGAATGTAATACGGTAAAGCCATTACTTGTTGGCTCGCCATTAACTACATCAATGTTGCCGTTGAATAGCTCTACCTTGCTATCGTTACCGTTTAGGTAATTGTATAGCTCTTGGCGCTGCGCTTCGTTGGTTTCTGAGTAGTCACCTTTAATAATGCTCATTGACGATCGTTCAAAATGTGTTTCGAATTTTTCATTCCACACACCCGACGATAAAATAACTAAGCCTGTTAATGTACAAATAATAATGGTATCGATAAACGGCTCTAAAATTGACACCATGCCTTCAGACACAGGTTCATCCGCTTTTGCCGATGCGTGGGCAATGGGTGCAGAACCTTGACCGGCCTCATTTGAGAACAAGCCACGGTTTACACCTCTGTTAAATGCATACGCAAAAGAGGCACCTAAAAAGCCACCGGCTGCAGCAGAGCCTGTAAATGCATCAACAAATATTGACGCAAACGAAGGGCCGATGTTTTCAATGTTATAAAAAATAACACCTAACGCACCTATGATATAAATCACGGCCATAATGGGCACAACACGTGATGTAATAGCAGCAATACGACGAATACCACCTAAAATAACCAACGCAAGTAAAATAGATAACACAGCACCGGTTGCCATAGGTGCAAAACCAAATGTGGCTTCCATACCCTGCGCTATGTTGTTAATTTGTGGCAAACTGCCCGTACCAAAAGAGCTAATTACAGTGGCAACAGCAAATAAAATAGCAAGCCACTTCATGTTTAGGCGTTTATCCATGTAATACATAGGGCCACCCGCCATGGTGCCATCTTGGGTTTTTTCGCGGTATTTATGCGAAAGCGTAACTTCTACAAATTTGGTGGTCATACCAAAAAATGCCGTCATCCACATCCAAAATAATGCCGCGGGGCCACCAATAGAAATAGCCAAGGCTACCCCACCAATGTTACCTGTACCTACCGTACCAGAGAGCGCAGTAGCCAGTGCTTGAAAATGTGTTGTGTCACCCTCGGTGCCTTTTTTATCAAATTTGCCTGTAACTACTTTACACGCATGTTTGAAATAACGAATTTGTGGGAACTTTAAATAAATAGTAAAAAATAGACCGACTCCTAGCAGCACGTAGGGAAACCAAACTGCGCCCCCTAACATGCCATCTAGGCTATCTAAAAGTTGTCCGAATGCATCCACGCTAAATACCTCTTATTATTTTATTTGAGACTGTTGATTGTTTATTACTTACTCAGAGCTAGGTAATACGATAACTAAGCTATTGCGCACTTTTATTATTTGTTAATTTTGTAATAAAAAAGGGCAACATTTTAATGTTGCCCTTACCTTATACTAATTTATCTTAATTTATCAACGACATTTACGATTGCCGCTAAAGTATCTTGACCAAATTGATACGAGCGGCGGTCTGACCAGCCGTAATCTGGGTCTGGTAAGTCGTTATTGTCTTTAAAAGGCATCTCAATTGTGTAAGTAAGTGCTTTAAATTCTTCTGCCGTTGCAGATGAGCCAACTGTTAAATTAGCTTTGCCCGGCTCGTCTTTATCGTAACCGTGCTCATCTTGAAACTCTGGCGTTATAGTAAGTAGCGCTGCTTTAAAGCTATCTTCTAAGTCTTTTAAGCGGTCATCGTAGCTTGGAATACCTTCACTGCCTGCCACAAAGTTATAAGGAATAGCTTCATCACCGTGTATATCTAAATGCATATCGAGGCCAGTTTCGCGCATTTTATTCAGTACTAAATACACTTCTGGGCTATTTTCCATGCTAGGCGTTTGCCATTCACGGTTTAAGTTAACGCCTTTTGCGTTAGTACGAAGGTGACCACGTACGCTGCCATCTGGGTTCATATTTGGTACTACATAAAATACAGCTTTTGATAAAAGAGCAGCGGCATGCGGGTCTTCATCATCTAGTAGTTTGTGTAATAGCCCTTCTACAAACCATTCTGCCATAGTTTCGCCTGGGTGTTGGCGCGCTGTGATCCAGATTGTTTTTTTATCTTCACTAGGCTGACCAATTTTAAGCACGCTCATATCACGGCCATCAAGTGTTTCACCTAATGTTTGTAATTGGCAAAGCTCTTCGCTTTGCGCCCAGGCTAATAAATCTAAATGACGGTCGTAGCTATATGGCGCAAAGTAAGCAAAATATACACTGGGGCATTCAGGCTCTAGTTCAAAGGTAAGCGTGCCATTTTCGTAATTTGAAGGCACACGGAACCATGTTTGACGGTCGTATGAGGCAACAGCTTGGTAGCCTTCCCATCCATCTGGGTAGGCAGAATTTTCTAAATTATTAATGTTTAACTTATGCAGTTGATAAGGCGTTGTTTCTAGACGAAAGTGAAACCACTGGTAAAATTCAGACTGGTGATCGTTGTTTATCTCTAATTGAATATTTAACGGATCGTTGGCTTCGATAACCTTTATGTTACCACTATCAAAATTGCTGCTGATTTTCATGAAAAAACCTTAAGGTAGAATAAGTTTATCTGCTTTGTTAGGCACGTTGATATTTTGGATTAAATTGACTCTATTTTTGGTCACTAAATTACAAAAAAGAGCGGCCTAAAAGTGCAGAACTGACACTATTTAAAACCTGTACTGTGGATGATTAAGCTATCTCAAGCAGATTGCAGGTTAAATAGTAAAATGCATTATTGAATGAAATCAAATAAGCATTTCAATAATTAAAGCCTACCACACAGGGTACACTTTAAAAATATAACGCGACTAAAAAAGCCAGCAAAAAAGCTGGCTTAGTATAATTGCGTTTAAATTAGCGAGGTAAGCTTGGGAAAGCAACTTCGGCCATATCACGCATACAACGAACTACTTGGCAGCTGTAGCCAAATTCATTGTCGTACCATACGTATAAAACAACGCGGTTACCTTCAACAATTGTTGCTTGCGAGTCTACAACACCTGCGTAGCGGCTACCGACTAAATCGGTAGATACGATTTCGGTTGATGCGGTGTAGTCAATTTGGTCACGCAGCTCTGAATGCAGTGCTGTTTCGCGTAAAAACGCATTTAGCTCTTCAACAGACGTGCTGCTATTAAGGTTTAAGTTTAATATAGCAAGCGACACATTAGGTGTAGGCACACGAATCGCATTACCTGTTAGCTTACCTTCAAGCTCAGGAAGCGCTTTAGATACCGCTTTAGCTGCGCCTGTTTCGGTAATTACCATATTAAGTGCAGCAGCACGTCCACGACGCTCTGCTTTGTGGTAGTTATCAATAAGGTTTTGATCGTTTGTGTAAGAGTGTACGGTTTCTACGTGGCCGTTATTAATACCAAACTTATCGTTTAATGCTTTAAGCGTTGGCGTAATCGCATTTGTGGTACAGCTTGCTGCACACACGATTTTATCTTCAGGCTTAATGTCTTGGTTATTTACACCATAAACAATGTTTTTAATGTTGCCTTTAGCCGGTGCTGTTAATAGTACTTTTGCAGCCCCTTTAGACTCTAAATGCTGACCAAGGCCTGCTTCGTCTTTCCAAATACCAGTGTTATCAACTACGAGCGCATTTTCGATACCGTAAGCGGTGTAATCAACTTCACTTGGCGAGTTAGCATAAATCACTTGGATGTAGCTGCCATTCGCTTTAATTGCATTACGCTGCGTATCAATTGTGATTGAGCCATTAAATGGCCCATGAATTGAATCACGACGCAGTAAGCTTGCACGTTTCTCAAGGTCGCCTTCTTTACCGCCACGTACCACAATTGCGCGTAAACGTAAGTCGGCATAAGGGCCTGATTTTTCGATTAGTAAACGTGCTAACAAACGCCCTATACGACCAAAGCCATACAATACAACATCACGCGGCTCTTTGGCTGGTGAGTCTGCAATTTCGGCTAATTCGTCTTTAACAAATTCATCAACTGTGCGGCCATTAGCAGCATCGCTGTACAAATAGCTATAAGCAAGTTTACCAATATCAATACGTGCTGAGTTTAGCTCCATTTTACTAATGGCTTCTAAAAACGGAAAGCTCTCGCGTAAACGTAATTTAGTGCCTTCAAATTGCGCTACAGTTTTGTGTGATTTGATAATATCGATAGTACTGGCATTAACGAGAGGACGGCCATATACAGCGATTTCTATGCCACGGTTACGATAAAGCTTACCAATGATAGGTTGCATGCTTTCAGCGTAATCTTGGCGTTCTTGCCAACTATTTGTATATTCTAATTCGTGAGATGAGGTCATTTTATTTACCTAATTTAATCATTTTGAACGGATAGCCTTTAAAAATGCATTAGATTTTGAGAGTAATGCACTTCAGGCAGGGCTATTCTAAGTTAATCTAAAGTTATTCTCTACTGTTAGCGCACAAATGATTGCGCTAGAATAGTAATGTATATATTCATTTGAGGTTAAGGGATGGTTTTAAGAGCAAGCGCAATACTAACAATGCTAGCGTTAACAGGATGCGAAGAACCACTGACTCTCGCTCAGGTATGTAAAGAAACACCTGGCTTTTGTAGTGATTTAAATAAAGATAGCCATTGTAAAAATGAGCGCTCTGAGGTTATTTTAAAACGCTATATAGAATATAAAAAACCCACAGATGAAAACAAATACCAATTGCTTAAAGGATTTGAGTCGTATAATCAATGTATTACTTTAGCCGCAAAAATAGAACATATTAAACTAAAGTCTAAAACAACATCGCGTATTGAAGGTCAGCTTACTAGCATTAAAGAGATGACCCGACTTTATCAAGACACAAAAAACACTAACCACCCAGGTTTGCTTTACTATCATTGGTCACGTAACAATGAGCAAAGTGCGCTGACTCGTTTACTTGCAATGGAAAATGATGAAAGCGTAACCAACAGTGCAGAAATGCAGTTTTATCTAGCTTCTTATTACATTAAGTTTGACGATGAAAAAACAATTGATTTGCTATATAAAACGCTTGAGCTAAATAAACAAGGCCAACAGCCAAATCCTGAAGTGTATACCTCGTTAATCAGCTTGTTTTATAAACATGATAAATATAAGCACGCTTACATTTTTTCGAAAGTGGCGCAAAGCGCTGGCATTGAGAATATAGATTTACTACCCATTGAGCACCAACTGATGAGCGATGGTAAAAGTTTAGATGCGCTTGATGCCCTTGCTCAACAAACGTATGAACAAATACAAAACGGTGAGTTTGTATCGCCGCGAGAATTTTAGGTAAGCAAAACCCCCTGGCAATAAATGTGTTTTAAAACATGATGCCAGATGGTTTTTTAAATAAAAAAGGCAGCTTACGCTGCCCTTTTTTATTTTGCTTTGCTTGTGCCCACTTCTACACGGGTTTTAAGCTTTTGACCTGGTCTAAAGGTCACCACGCGGCGCGCCGAAATAGGAATGTCTTCTCCTGTTTTCGGGTTACGGCCTGGTCTTTCTTTTTTATCACGAAGATCAAAGTTACCAAATCCAGAGAGCTTAACCTGCTCGCCTTTTTCAAGCGCTGAGCGGATTTCTTCAAAAAACGCTTCAACTAAATCTTTGGCATCTTTTTTATTGATCCCGAGCTTTTCAAATAGGTGTTCAGCTATGTCGGCTTTAGTAAGCGCCATATCTAGTCCCTCAACGATGCATTAAACTTTTCGGCCAATGTGGCCACCACGTTATCAACTACCAGATTGATATCTTTCTCTTCGAGTGTTCTATCAACCGCCTGCAGTGTTAGAGCAATCGCCAAACTCTTATAATTTGGCTCAATACCTTTGCCCTTATACACATCGAATAAGTTTAGGTCAACCAATTGATTTCCGCCAACTTTTTCTATTGTGCTTAAAATATCACCTGAATTAACGCTATCAGCCACTAAAATCGCGATGTCGCGGCGGTTTGAAGGGAATTTTGAAACCCCTACAGCTTGCGGTAAATTTCTTTTTTCTATTGCAGACATTTCTATTTCAAATACAAAAGTTGCGTTATTGATATCTAACGATTTTTGCACTTGAGGGTGAAGAGCACCAAAAAATCCTACCTTTTTACCTTCAACATAAATAACTGCTGATTGGCCTGGGTGTAAACCGTCTGACTGTTCTGCTTTAATTTCAAAACGGCTTGTATCGTTGGTGATTGCTAATAAGGCTTCAACATCACCTTTTAAGTCGTAAAAATCAACGTTGCGTTTTTGCTCAACCCAATGCTCGCCGTGTGCAAGGCCAGTGATCACACCGCCAATGACAGGGACTTGCTGCAGGCCATTTTCTGCGCTGTCGTCGCTGATAAATTTAAGACCATGCTCAAATAAACGAATACGTGGTTGTTGACGGTTTTGATTATACGCAACCGATGCTAAAAGCCCTGGCATTAAGCTTACACGCATAGCCGACATTTCAATTGAAATTGGGTGCGGCAGTATAAGCGGATTACTTTGCGGATGTATAATAGCTTGTGCTTTAGGGTCTACAAAGCTGTACGTAATTGCTTCTTGGTAGCCACGTGTCACTAACGTATTGCGAAACTTACTTAGCGCAATTGTTGACTCGTCATGTGTAGTCATTTTTAACTTTGCGGTTGGCGCAACATTTGGAATACTGTTGTACCCATAAACACGAGCAACTTCTTCAATTAAGTCTTCTTCAATACGAATATCAAAGCGGTAGCTTGGAATGTCAGCGCTCCAGCTGTCGTTTTCAAACTTAACGTCTAACCCTAAACGAGTCAGAATATCAGTCACTTTCGCATCGTCAATATGATGACCAATTACACGGTCTAAACGCGCACGACGTAGGCGTACTTCTGTCACTTTTGGTAGTTTATCAGCAGCCACAGCTTCTACAACAGGGCCTGCTTCACCGCCAACAATATCAAGTAATAAAGCGGTTGCACGCTCCATTGCATCGTGTTGCAGGGTAAAATCTACGCCACGCTCATAGCGGTGTGATGCATCGGTATGTAAGCCGTAACTACGGGCTTGACCTGCAATTGCGACTGGGTTAAAAAACGCGCTTTCTAATAAAATATCAGACGTTTTTTCTGTAACACCTGATTGCTCACCGCCAAAAATACCGGCAATTGCAAGTGCTTTATTATGATCGGCTATCACAAGTGTTGATTCGTTCAGTTTTGCAGTATTGCCATCAAGCAATACTAACTCTTCGCCTGCATTGGCGCTTCGAACCTTAATGCCGCCTTCAATTGCATTTAAATCAAATGCATGCATTGGGTGGCCAAGTTCTAGTAATACATAGTTAGTAACATCAACAACAGGGTCAATTGAGCGAATCCCACTACGGCGAAGCTTTTCAACCATCCAAAGCGGTGTTTCTGCATCAAGGCTAATACCTTTGATTACACGCCCTAAGTAACGCGGACACGCATCAGAATTAACAAGCTCGATAGATACTTCATCGTCAATAGTGCCGCTAACAGCTGGAATTTGCAGCTCGTTTACATCAACGCTGTTTAATACACCTACTTCGCGTGCAAGGCCTTTTATACCCAAGCAATCACCACGGTTTGGCGTTAAGTCCACATCAATTATGTTGTCATCAAGGCCTAAGTATTCGCGCAGGTCTGTACCAATTGGCGCATCGCTTGGCAATTCCATGATGCCGTCGCCTTCTTCGCTAATACCTAGCTCAACAAAGGCACACAGCATACCGTGTGATGGCTGACCGCGTAATTTGGCTTTTTTAATTTTAAAGTCGCCCGGTAAAACAGCGCCCACTGTTGCAACAGCTACTTTAATGCCTTGGCGACAGTTAGGCGCGCCACACACAATATCAAGTAGCTCATCGCCGCCTACATTGATTTTAGTAACGCGAAGTTTATCTGCATCTGGGTGCTGTGCGCACTCAACAACTTCACCAACCACTACGCCGTTAAAATCCGCTGCCGCGCTCTCAACTGCGTCAACCTCAAGGCCAGCCATAGAAAGCTGTTCCGAAAGAGCTTGCGTATCAATAGCAGGATTTACCCACTCTCTTAACCACTTTTCACTAAATTTCATTTTATATTTTCACTCTTAACGGAACTGGTTTAGGAATTTTAAGTCATTTTCAAAAAATGCACGTAAGTCGTTTACGCCATAGCGCAGCATGGTTAAGCGCTCTACGCCCATACCAAAAGCAAAACCGGTGTATTTTTCTGGGTCAATACCTACTGACTTAAGTACGTTAGGGTGAACCATGCCACAACCTAATACTTCAAGCCATTTACCGTCTTTACCCATAACATCTACTTCAGCTGAAGGCTCTGTAAATGGGAAGAATGAAGGACGGAAACGAATTTCCATGTCTTCTTCAAAAAAGTTACGTAAGAAGTCGTGTAAAATACCCTTAAGCTCTGTGAAGCTTACATCAGTATCAACCATTAAACCTTCTACCTGATGAAACATCGGAGTATGTGTTTGGTCGTAGTCGTTACGATATACTCGACCTGGCGAAATAATTCGCAGTGGCGGTTGCTCTGTTTCCATAGTACGAATTTGCACACCACTTGTTTGGGTACGCAGTACTAACTTAGGATTAAAATAAAAGGTATCGTGATCAGCACGCGCTGGGTGATGCTCAGGAATATTTAGCGCATCAAAGTTATGAAAATCATCTTCTACTTCTGGGCCTGATTTAACAGCAAAACCTAGCTCGCCAAAAAAGCTTTCTATACGCTCGATTGTGCGTGTTACCGGATGAAGGCCACCTGTAGGCATTACGCGCCCTGGTAAAGTTACATCAATTGTTTCAGCTGCTAGCTTTTCTTCAAGCGCTTTACTTGCTAAAAGCTCACGCTTTTCGTTAATTGCTGCTTGTACATCTTGCTTAGCTTGGTTAATTACTTGGCCTGCTTCTTTGCGTTCTTCAGGAGCAATTTTACCCAGTGTTTTAAGTAAGCTTGTGATTTCGCCTTTTTTACCAAGGTAATTAACCCTGATCTCTTCTAGTTGCGCGATTTCACTGGCACTGGCAACTGCCTCAAGTGCTTGCGCTAAAATATTTTCTAAGTTCATTCGATACCTGGTCTTTCACAGAAGGTGATTACAATTTTGTTGACTAATGATAACTGAAAGCAGGGTCTAGATTCTAGACCTACTACAGCTTTAACGTTGATTTTATGAAGGGAATTGTTAATTTTCGTTGTGCGGCCATTGATGCGTGATCTAATTTGTCTAATACGTCTAATAAAGCACGCATATCACGACTCAAGCGAGTCAATAAAAAGCGCGCGCATTCATCACTTAGTTCAAGCCCACGCATATGCGCTCGCTTAACCAGTGCTTGTGCTTTATCATCATCACTCATTGATCGAATTTGAAAGGTGGTTCCCCACTTTAGCCTAGACTCTAAGTCAGGCAAGGTGATATTAAGCATGTCAGGGAGCAAATCGGCCGTAACCACTAACATTTTCCCGGGCTCGTTAAAGCGATTAAAAAAGTTAAAAAGAGCTTTTTCCCATGCGTCATTGCCAGCGACTAAGTGCACATCATCAATACATAATACATCAAGTGCTTCTAAACCATCTAAAACCATAGGGCCAAAGTCGATAACTTCACGCATAGACAACAGCATGTTTGACAACCCACGCTCTTGGGCTTGTATGCAGGTTGCGTACAATAAGTGGGATTTACCAGAATCGCCTAAGCCGCACAAATAAGTGTACTGAAATTTGTTGGCAAGCTTTGAAAAGCTCGCTTTAAGGTGGTTTACCTCTAAAGAGTCTTCCCCACCAAAATAAGAAGCAAATGTTTCATCATCAGGCAAGGTGACTGGTAGTGCCATTTGCATAGGCTCAGCACTTAGCATTACTCACCGACCCACTGATACTCAAGACTGTTTTTATCTACAACATGGTAAAATGCGCGGGGGTCAACATAATCTCTAAAGGCACTATCAAGGCCAAGGCCTTTTTTAAGATCGCCCACACTGCCGGTGTGGTTAAGCTTAAACTCAACAAATTCTGGGGTTTTGCGCATTATTGTTGCTTGCGTCACTACACTCAAACTTTGTAGACGACGCTTTGCAAGTTCAATATCGACAAAGCTTTGAGTGCCTTTTAAGGTGAGCGTAGCCGCTGCCTGTTCATAATACGCGTTAGGGTCGATAGCGTATTCATTGGCTAATCCCATCGCTAAGCTGTCTATCATCTGGCCTACTATTTGTTGTTTATCACCTTCAAGTCGGTTTGAATCAAATAAATCGTCATTAGTAAAACGCCAGTCTAAAATCCAGGTTTCGCTGTCGGGCTCTTGATACATTCTTGCTGTAATGCTTCGCTCTGCACTATAACGGCGCGACGCCTCTTCAACAGGCTCTGAAAAATTACCCCATACTTCAGGAATGCCAACCAAACGTCTGTCTTGTAAATCTAATAGCGGCACTACAACGGGTAAACCACGTCGACCCGCTTTGTCATATATAAGCTGCTCTAACTGAGGATAGCTTTCTTGCGTAACAAGCTCTCTACGCCAGTTATCTTCAATACCTAACCAAATAGCAACTAATGGGCGCTGGACGCCCCAAAGAGGTAAATTTAATTCTTTAATTAATTCATTTATTTTACGCGCTTCAAATTTAACAACTAGATTAAGCTGTCCATTTGCTTTTTCGTCGTATTCAAACTTGAGCATGTAATCAGAAATGTTTTTGGTGCGTTGCTGAGCAAGCTTATTTTGATCAGCAGATTCATCCCCGCTTACCTTTACTAATACATTGAGTAATGCTTTGCGGCTAGCGGCTAAACGCGTGTCTCTACTTTTATCATCGACTTTTAATATATCTTGATACAGATCAGTTACTTCAACTGCCGATACAGAGAAACAAAATATAAATGATATGGCACTAATTAATAATCTATACACTGGCTATTAGTTCTTGGTTTTAAACTATTTTGATCCTAAATCAAAGCCAGTAACAAAGCAAAATTATATTTGTAATCTAGCTATGTTGAATAAATATTGTTTATCTTAAAGCTTAAATACAGAAACAAACTGCTACTTAGCTATATGTAAAATGGGTTGTGATTGGTGGGGTGAGCCTTATCCGCGGGTTTCGTGATACTCAACCCACGCTACGGAGGTGGTGGAGATTGTGAGAATAATATCTGGAATGTATTTTTACTTTTCTGTAGACGTAAAAAAGCCCGGCTCTTTCGAGTCGGGCTTTCTTGTATTTGGAGCCTGGC